>CANRHD010000004.1 GCA_947630285.1 uncultured Clostridia bacterium
AAGGCGGGAAAATCATTATACCATATTGTTGCTTTTATTTTTACTCTAAATGGTTCATATCTATTTACAACGCAGAGATGTCCGATTAATAAGCTCCTATTAATATTGAAACCATTCAATAAATGTGTTATAATATATATAATAATATTGTTTTTTGGTGAAAGCGGAAGATTTTACTGTAAAAAGCAGTACTGCGGATATGTACGATTTGGAGTTGTGCAATATGGGTTTTATTGAATCGTACAAACATATTGATAACTATGCGGCGAAGTATTAAATGACGATAGACACATATCTGCTTATATTTATGAAATGATAAATTCTCCTCATGGTTCTTATCTTAAATAATATGAATCAAAAAGATCCTCTTGCTTTATATTAGTCGCCAAACACCACCCTACTCAAAAATCAGAACAATCAAAGAATCCAGAATCTCCTACACACATATATTCTTAGCCGAGTGCTAATCATAATGAATTATCTCCAAAATTTGCCAATTATATGAAATTTTTAGTAGGTATTTTAATTATTGTATTTGTAATCTTTTTAATAATAAAAAAATTATAATTTAATTTCGGAGGTGCAATATGGCACTTGAAAATAAATTAGGGCTGACAAGTTCCGCCGATCTTGCCCATGAAGAAGAGCGCATCAGCAAGAAAAAGGCGCTTGAGCTTTTTGAAAAAGGTGTTCTTGACTACCTACCTGCCGGCAAATTTTCAACCTTACAGTTAATCCATAAATATCTCTTTGAAGATATTTACGACTTTGCAGGTGAACTTCGCACGGTAAATATGGCAAAGGGGAATTTCCGCTTTGCTCCCTTGATGTATCTCGAAGCGGCGCTTGATAACATTGATAAAATGTCGCAATCTAACTTTGATGAGATCATCGAAAAGTATGTTGAGATGAACATCGCCCACCCTTTTAGAGAAGGTAACGGCCGCAGTACACGCATTTGGCTTGACCATATTTTGAAAAATGAAATCGGCAAGGTTGTCGATTGGAGCAAAGTAGATAAGGAAGATTACCTGCTCGCTATGGAGCGCAGTCCGATTAAAGATGTGGAAATCAAAGTGTTGCTGAAAGGTGCGCTTACAGACGAAATAAACAGCCGTGAGGTATATATGAAAGACATCGACCACAGCTACTATTATGAGGGATATACAACCTTTAAGACGGAAGAATTACGATAACGAAACAAGGTACAAATATGCCCGATAAAAATTGGCAATTTGAACTTGAAGAATATATCAGACAGGGCGAACCGTAAAGAGCCGAAAAAAGCGAGGCTTGGCAAACGGCTATCGGCTTACAGGCGGTTGACGGACTGAAAACCTCTGATTATTTGCTGGATACCGCAAAGGAACATATCGAGGGTAAAATCACTATCGATGAAGCGCAGAAGCGTATTTACAGCTATTACGAACAGAGAACTGCCCGCACGGAAATCGAAAATGGAACAAAGGAAGCCGACATCGTTTCCGCAAGGATCACTAAGCTTTTGGGCGAAAAGGCGTTTCAGTTTTCTCCTGCTGAGTGGATCACCATTCACCGCAGATTGTTCGAGGGCGTATTCGACCACGCCGGACAAATACGAAAATACAACATTTCCAAGAAGGGATGGGTATTGAACGGCAAGTCGGTTATCTACGCCTATTTCAACAGCATAAAAGACACCTTGGATTATGATTTTGCTACCGAAAAACAGTTCTCCTATGCGGGATTGTCGGTGGAAACATCGGTAAAACATCTTGCGAAATTCGCATCGGATATTTGGCAGATTCACCCCTTCGTGAGGAAAACACAAGAGTCACCGCCGTGTTTATGATTAAATATATGAAAACCTTTGGGTTCCGTGTCAATAACGATGCATACCGTGAAAACTCTTGGTATTTCCGCAATACATTGGTGTGAGCAAACTATAACGATTTGCAAAAAGGTATTCATTCCACCACAAAATTTTTGGAATTATTTTTCTCAAACCTTCTGCTCGGTACAAATTACGAATTTAAAAATCGCTATATGCATGTTGATTTTGTGGATGAAAATACCGCCCAAAGTGACAAAAGCGAAGCACCAAAGTGCCAAATTGACACTTTGAAGTGTACTTTAGAAGAACTTGCCGTATTAGATTTAATAAAAAAGAACCCGTCTGTTAAGCAAACCGAGCTTGCGAACAAACAGGAAAGTCCGTCAGAAGTATAAAGCGCATCATAGACTCTCTGAAAGAGAAACAATATATCCGCAGAGTTGACGGCAAACGCTACGGCAAATGGGAAGTTTTGGTTTAGTGTTTGCATTTTCTGTCGTTAGAATGAAACTTTATAAATATTATAACGAGGTGCTCGATTATGATAAAAACTGTATCACAAACAACAATCGCTGATGTGTTTTCTATAACCAGCGATAAAACATATAAGATTCCGAAATACCAACGTGAATATACTTGGGGAATCAAAGAATGGGATGCACTCTTTAACGATGTGACCGAAAATGATTTTGGTTACTTTCTCGGCTCCTATATTTGTGTGAACAGTAGCACGATAAACGGAACAGTATTAGAGGTAATTGATGGTCAACAGCGTTTTTCCACAATCACCTTATTACTGGCAGCTCTTTACTCCGAACTTGCTAAACATAAAACCGAAATGGACGAAGATGACTTGAGTGAGCTTTCTAATTTGAGAAATGAGCTTGCGAACAAAAAGCAGAAATTTACTGCTTCTGGTGGTAAAGTCACGGAATATAACCAGCGACTTTTGCTTCAGAAACAAAACTCAAACGATGAAGACTATTCTTTCATTCTTTCTGATAATGGCATTATTACACTTAAACTTTCTAAGCCTTCTAATTTCGGTAACAGAAGAATTGCAAAGGCTTATCGTCATTTTCAAAAATTGATTGATGATGAAGTACAGGAAATCAAAACAGATAATCCCAATATTACTGACATAGGGGCGCTATTCCAGATTGTAAGAAAATTTGAAGCGGCAGTATTGGTCGGAATTGAGGTTGATACCAATAAAGATGCCTATATGCTCTTTGAATCTCTCAATCACAGAGGTGTTCCGCTTTCTGCTCTTGATCTGATTAAAAACTCTCTTATTGCACAGGCTGAAAACTCTGCTGACGCAGATAATGCTTATGAACAATGGAAACAGATATTAAAAGCCGTTGGACAAGATGACTACTCTGTTCAGGAACGATTCTTCAGACAATTCTATAATGCATTTAGAGATGAATTGAATGCGCCCTACAAATCTGCTGACAAGAAGTATTATCTTGGATATTTAGCAACAAGAACAACTTTGATTGATATCTACGAAAAAATGATTAAGAGCGATTATCGAGTCCTTTTGGAAAACCTTTCAGAAAAAGCAAACAAATACTCTATCATTGTAAATAATACCGATGATGAGTATGTTTACACAACAAGCATGCAAAACTTAGCAAGAATCTCCGGCGCTCCTTCATATTTGTTGCTGATGTATCTATTGACTAATCAAGAAATGCTCCGCCTTTCAGATGAGAACATAAAAGCTATCGTTGATATTCTTATCGTTTTCTTTGTAAGAAGAAACTTAACCGATGTTCCGAACACTCGCAAACTTACTCAACTGTTTATTGATATTATTGTAACGATTAAATTTGAGAGTGGAAACAAAATCGTTGAAAGTATCAAAGATATGCTCAAGTCTGTTTCGGCAACGGATGAAGCCTTTGAAGAAAAACTTCGTGGTCCCATTTATGACGAAAACCCCGAAGCAACCCGATTTGTTCTGTGCAATATTGAAGCACAACACCAAACCAAGGAGATATATTTCGATTTGTGGTCGAGAGACACAAGCAACAAGTATGTTTGGACTATTGAGCATATCTTCCCCGAAGGTGAAAATATCCCCAAAGAATGGGTTGATATGATTGCTGACGGTGATAAGGCAAAGGCAATCCAAATCAGAGCCGATTATGTACATACCCTTGGCAACTTAACGATCACCGGGTATAATCAGAATCTTTCCAACATGTCTTTTGAGCATAAGAAAGACAGAAAATCAAAGGACAAGACAAAAGATATCGGTTACAGAAACGGCTTGTTCTTAAACGAGGATGTTGTAACTGAAACAGAATGGACTGTTGATAAAATAACCACAAGAACTGACAAGATTGTAAAAATACTTCTTAAAATGTATAAGTGGTGATTATTTCAGTACGTTGTACGACTCATATCTTTTCTCTTAAACCATAATTAATTGGCACTATTATTGCGAAATTTGTAGATTTCGATAGATAATATAGAGTAAGGAGTTAACCACGATGGTATCAAATATTTGGAATAAGGATATTCCTGTAGAAAAAAGTTCCTACTTATGTGATGATGATATCACATTCTTTAATCTTGAGAAATTCAAGCATGATGAAAGCAAACTCACTATGATTGATTTGTTTTGTGGAGCAGGCGGTTTTGCGGTTGGTTGCTCTTGGGCTGGATTTGAATCAGTACTTGGTATAGATCATTTTGAACCTGCTATGCGCACATGGTCTTATAACCATCCAAATGCCATTGGATGTTTAGGCAATATTACAAAGATAGAACCTAAAAAAATCAAAGAATTGCTCCAAAGTAAAGGAATTCACAAAATTCATTTAATAACTGGCGGAGTACCTTGCCAAGGTTTTTCTATTGCCAATAGGAAACACAATGATAACGATGAACGTAATTTCTTGTTTTTAGAGTACATGAAATTCGTCAAAGAGTTTGATCCAGATTATATAATTCTTGAAAATGTATCTGGTATGAGAAGCACCGCCGGAGGACAATTCGAAAAAGATATTAAAGAGTTTATGAATTCACTTGGATACACCACTACAGTAGATTTGTTAAATGCTGCTGATTTTGGTGTTCCTCAGATTCGTCAAAGACTGATTTTTGTCGGTGTTAAGCAAGCAAGAGGACTCACCTCTGAGTATATCTTTCCTGTTGGAAAATTCAAAAACAATTATCGTACCGTTCATGAAGCTATTTCAGATCTTCCCGAGTTAGAAAACAACGAGGAAATTTGCAAGTACACTAAACCCGCAAAAAGTGAATACCAAAAGTTGATGAAAGGCAAGGGCAAAATAACAAGCATAACCCCACCTAAAAAACTAACCAATCATATTTCTCCCAATCATCCACAGGAAACAATCAAAAAAATTGCTTCAACTGAACCGGGTAAACCTATGTATCCGAAATTTAAGCAAAGAATTCGTTTACGTGAAAACGCTCCAAGTCCCACACAGCTTGCTGGCGGTATCCGTCCGCAATTCCAATTTGGGCATCCTACTCAGCCAAGAGGCCTAACTATAAGAGAGAGAGCAAGAATTCAAAGTTTTCCTGATAGCTATGTTTTTCTTGGCGGTATTGTGCAAGAGCGTGTGCAAACTGGCAACGCTGTACCGCCGCTCCTCATTTACAATGTAACGCTCCCCATTGCAGAAGATATCAGAAGGAAGGAAAAAAAGAAAATGTATAGAGTTTGGTATAGTACAGAAAGCTTTGCAGATTTCATAATAGATAATACTGAACTAAAGCATTACAAAACTACAAAATACAAGCTTTTAGAAAGTGATGCGAAAACCACTAAGTTTCATTATATGCCTGATCATATTAAAAAAATATTGGTTTTAGATGCGCCAGATTTAATAATTGAAAAGATATATGAAACATATTCTGAGCCCATATTATCTATTGAAATTTCCAAAGAAGCTGGTACAGGACATAATGTTTTTCAACGTTTTGCTAGGATTGTTTCAGCCGTTGAAAATGGCGTTCCGTCTTTTTACATATATCCAAAAGCTAAAATCATTACAAGAGACACAAAAACTGATTGGGATCCAATAAATCCTTTGATTTTCTATAGCTTAGAAGAATTGATGAGCATTTTTGATATGCCTGCGTTGTTTTACTATTTTCCTAATGATTATGACAATTCTCCGTGCTATAAGAATTCGGATTATCTTGAGAGCCAAGGAATCATTTATAGCAAGAATATTAAGTATGCCGATTGCCCTGATGAAGCTAATAGCGAAATGCAAGCTATGTTTACTGCGATTAACACATTGGTCGGTGATGTTGAGATGAACGGTGCAAAAAAAGCTTGTCGTGATATAATTAAAAACAAATTATACAAGGCACGCCGAAAATGGATGCAAAAGCAGTATTACGATTTATCAAGCGGAAAAGACTATTTAGAACTATCGCCGAACACATCAACCATCGTTGTTCCAACTGAATATCTAATAAACTATTTACGCAAAAACAAGTATAAAAAATCCAAATACGAATCCTTGTTACTCCAAAGAAAAGAAACGGTCATTTATATGCCGCAAACAAACCAATTTCGTTCTGACCCGTATGCAGGTTGTCTTACTGCCATAGATTATATGCAATGTCGTACTGGAACTGGAAAAACGTTTGAAAATAGAGAGAAAAATCTTGTTTTTTCATTCGGAAAAATTGTAAAAGATGATAATAAGAAAACCATATGTGTCAATGGTTCTTTGTCTATTGAGACTTTCTGCAAAAATGTAATAAGTACTGAAAAGAAAAATTTACTTGGTAAAAAATACAAAGAACTCAAAAAAGAGCAAATTCCACAATATTATATGCAAATTAGATACGGTTCTACTTTTTCAAAGAATAAGTCAATTCGTATTTTTTCTACATTTGCTGATGCGATTTTGTTTAAAGATGGTGCTCTTTGGAGAGATAGTTAAGGAGTGTAGAAATGTACAGAGTTTGGTACAGCACAGAAAGTTTTGCTGATTATATTATTAATCACACCTTACTTTCTCAACAGAACAATGTTATTAAAAATAAAATGTATGAAAGCGATGCAAATAATCCTACTCGCTTCCATACAATGCCTGACCATATTAGAAAAATTTTGTATCTTGATGCTCCTGACCTTATTGTAGAGAAAGACAACGAGCCTATTTTTTCTATTGAAGTTACAACTGAGGCTGGTACCGGTCACAATGCCTTTCAGCGTTTTGCCAGAATAGCGGCTGCTGTTGAAAATAGTGTTCCCGCTTTTTATATTTACCCTGAAGGGGCGATAATAACAAGACGTAATGCAGCTCCTCGATGGGATGTTATTAATCCTGCTATTTTTCAAGCTCTTGAATCTGTTATGAGCATTTATGACATTCCGGCTCTCCTTTATTATTTTCCGTCTGACATATCTAATTATTTGAACAATCCTCAAGATGCCCCTCACTTAGGACAAAAAGGTCTCAAGTTCGATGCCGATATTATTAACTATTCGGGGTGTCCGGATTCAACAGATAATAATATGATTCAAATGTTTGCAGCTCTTGATGAGGTGATATTATCAACCGAAGCATATGGCGTGTTGGCAGGTCGAGAAAGACTTTTGAGAAATATCACCATACGTGACCAACGTAACAAAATGCAAGAGCAGTTCTTTGTTAAAGCAAACGGACGTACTATCAATGATATGTCTCCCATATCAGCCGTGCAAGTGATACCTTCAGAATATCTGATCAATTATTTATCTAAATATGAAGATGCCCGCTATTCTATTGGCGAATTGTTGCGTTCAAGAGAAAATACTGCCATTTATCAAGTTAATGCACGCTTCCGTGGAGATCCATATCCTGGAGCTTTAGCTGCTATTGATTACTTGAAGTGCAGAGAAGGAAAAACGTTTGAAGATAGGAGAAATAATTTAATCTTGGTGTTTGGTAAGGTAGAAGTTGATACTGAAAATCATACTTTAAATATTATTAATGAAAACAATTCTTCTATTAACGACTTCTTCAATGACGTTAAAAATAGCGAGCGACACAACTTATTGACCAGAGATTATAACGAATTAGAAAACAAGGATATCCCAAGATATTTGATGCAAGTAAGATATGGTTCTACTTATTCAAAAGTCAAGCATATACGAGTGTTCTCTTACTTTGCAGACGCAATCTTGTTCCCTGATGGCTCACTTTGGAGGGATGCATAATGACCGAAGAACAAGTAACAAAAGCATTGTTGCAGTATTTAACTGATAACGGTTGGCATATTGTTTGTTTTGACTTTCCACAAAGTGGAACAGGTAAAGTTTTACACCCTAATAATGCCGACGGTGAAAAAAATAAAGATTCAATTATTCCTGATATAGTAGCCGTAAAAAACAATATATCTTTATTTTTTGAAAACAAAGATAGGTTTTATTTACCCGACTATAAAAAGATTAATGAATTGATTGTAGATAATCAATATACAAACGCCATAGATAAATTGCTTTTTGATTATGAAATAGATAACACATTCTATGGTATTGGTCTGCCAACAGAAAAGCATAAAGAAAAATCAAAAGAATCTGCTTACTTAGTGAACTTTATATTAGGTGTAAATGCCGATAGGTCTGTTGAAATTTTATACAACCCAGAAAAGATAGTTTTATAAGGATTTGAAAAAATGCGTGTATGCAGTTTGTTTAGTGGTATAGGTGGAATAGATTTAGGATTTAAACAGGCAGGATTTGAAATTGTGTGGGCGAATGAATTTGATGAAAATGCAGCAAGGACATATCGCTACAATTTCAAAGATTGTAATCTTGTGGTAAAAAATATCAAAAAAGTTAATATTGATACTATCCCTGATTTTGATGTGCTTACGGCCGGGTTTCCATGTCAGCCATTTTCATCTGCTGGTATGCAAAAAGGTTTTCAAGACACAAGAGGAACTCTGTTTTTCGAGATTGTTAAAGTAGTTGAAAGAAAACGGCCAAAGGTCATATTCCTTGAAAATGTAGCAAACCTCTTGGGGCACGATGACGGCAAAACATTCTTGACAATATATAATGCACTTGTCCCGTTTGGATATAGCTTTAAATATCAAGTTATGGATGCATTAGACTATGGTAATATTCCTCAAAGAAGGTCAAGGATATTTATTGTTGCTTTTTTGGATGAGCAAATGTGTGATAGATTCAAGTTTCCCGAAAAGATTGAGCGAACAGTTCAATTAAATGATATTTTGATTAGGTCAATTAAACATGATGATTCATACTATTTTCATGAAGATAGCAAAGGTTACTACAAACTTAAACAAATAGTTAAAAGTAAATCTGTAATCTATAGGTTTTATGATTCAATAGATGTTTATAAATCATATCGTGTATGTCCAACACTACTAGCAAGCATGGGAAAGTTTCCAGATAGCATTCCAGTAATTCTAGATGACTTCGGAATAAGAAAAATTACCCCTTATGAATGTCTTGCTTTGCAAGGATTTCCAAAAGAATTCAAATTTGCGCCCAAAACACCACTTGTTAAAGCTTATAAACAATGTGGAAATAGCGTGGTTGTGCCAGTAATCAGGGAAATCGCCAAACAAATAGCAATAATAATATTGTGAGGATATAATATGTCAAAATTTGAAGAAGAAATAATTGATCTAATTGGCGCTCAGGCTGAAAATGATCAAGTTGACTTTAAAAAAGAATACTATTCCAAAGAGAAAAAATACGATCTTATAAAAGATATTGTTTCTTTTGCAAACAATACAAAACCAAAGGATAAGTATATCGTTTTTGGAATAGAGAACTCTTCTTGGGTGCCTACCGGCATAAACCTATCGTCTTTACCAGATATATCTGAGATTAATGATTTGCTTCATATATATGTGGAACCTTTTATTGATGTAGAAATTGGGCATTTTGACTACAAAGGTATAACCATTGGGTTCATCAGAATTCCTCATAATGGATTAAATCGACCTTATATAATTTCAAAAGAATACAGTAAAAATAAAGTAACTTCTTTACGCAAAGGTGAGATTTATATTCGAAAAGGAGCAAGCAATTTCATTTGTGATAGAAACGACCTTGATGATATATATTGCAATAGAGGTTCATTAAATATTGACTTTTATACGACAGAAATAATTATCAGTAACATTCGAATAACTAACAAATCGTGCCTAATGGGGCAAGTAAGATTTATACTCCAAAACAATACACCCAAGACAATTGTTTTTGACGATGTTAAAGTGTATATCCATTGCGGAAGCAATCTTTTAGAACATACTACAGAATTTATAGATGATCAAAAAAACATTATTAATAAACTTCCTGACATTTTATCACATGTTCCAATTCAGCTTTCTTCAGGGGATTGTATACAAAAGACTGCCTTTTTTTCAATATCTGAATCTGCCGCAATGAATCTAAGAAAAAAAGATTCAAATTCAATAAAAGCTTCCATTAAAATTCGTGATGTCTTGAATCATATGTATCAGAATGAATTTTCAGCCGTATCTTTAAATTTTTCTGATGACATATTGAGGAAATGGGGATGCTGATATGGAAAAAGAACAGAAAGGAGAAATGGAAATGAATTATTCACCATTAAGATACCCTGGTGGAAAAAGTAAAATCGCACCATTTGTATCCCTGCTTATCGAAAAAAGCAACCTTGATGAATGTACATATGTCGAGCCTTTTGCCGGCGGCGCTGGAGTAGCATTGTCACTTTTATTTGAAGGAACCGTTACAGATATTGTAATTAACGATTATGATAAGGCCATTTATTCTATGTGGAAAGCTATCCTTACGGAAACGGATACTTTTATAAATCTTGTTTGCAATACACCATTAACGATTGATGAATGGAAAAAGCAAAAAAATATATATACAAATGAAAATAAAAAATATTCATTAGCCTTAGGATTTTCCACATTTTATCTTAATAGGACAAATCGTTCGGGAATATTAGCGGCAGGTCCCATAGGCGGATACAATCAAACTGGTAATTACCTAATTGATGCAAGATACAACAGGGAATCTTTAGTGGATAGAATTGAAAAAATAGCCGCACACAAAGCTCATATCCATTTGTACAACAAAGACATAGAAAGCTTTATTAAAAACTATTTGCCTAAATATCAAAAAAAAGCTTTTGTCTATTTTGATCCACCCTATTACAACAAAGGAAAAGAGTTATATAAAAACTTTTTTGTTCACAATGATCACAAACGCATCTCAAAATTAATAAGAGAACTAAATTGTTTTTGGATGGTTACTTATGATGATGTAGATGAAATATGTGAACTATATAAAGATTATGAATGCAAGCAGTTTGATTTAACTTATAGTGTGGCCAACTCTGGCAAAAAATCTGAAATAATGTTTTTGAGCGATAAAAAACTTTGGCCGCATGACGATGAGTTGAAACAAAAAAAAATACGGATTAATATCAGAAAGCGGTGTAAAGATGAATAAAATATCAATTAATAACTTAATCGATCAAGATCCGCTGTTAAAACTGGTTCAGCCTGATAACTTTATTGGTTGGATATACTCTATGGATTATGATTCTGCATTAGTTGTGACAAACGATGCTTGGAAAGCCAAAGTAAATGGAGTTCCGCACAACAGTTTTTTGATTGCATCTTCTTTTAATCCAGCAAACTATGCAAGTGCAAATCAAATGGAAAAAGAAGTGATTTTGTTAAGAGTTATTGGAGCCTGCAAATTACCTCAAGATGATGATATGATTCGTACAAAAATCGATAATTATCAAAACCAAACAGATCTATATTTGAGCGATGATGATAAAGGCTACGATCCTATAACACAAAATAGATTACAGTTTGGAGGGTTGAAATGTCGTGTATTAGGCACATTCTATATGAAGAATAGTGAACTAAATATGGGGAGCGATATCGAGTCTTTTTCCGTTTCAATGCGTATGGGAGTATATATGCCTAAATCAGATGCTTTATCTCTGATCGTTAATTATGTCGATCCGATAAGGAAAAATCGTTTTAAAGAAGAATTATCGGCTTTAGGCATCAACAATAATCTTCTTCCTTTTGAAATTGGAACTGTCAGGTATACATCAACAGATCGATTACATCGCGCAAATGAAGCTGATAAAATACCTTTTTACATTCAGCCTTCCGACTTTTTAGCTCGCAGAACTGCCGTTTTAGGTATGACTCGAACCGGCAAATCTAATATGATTAAGCAAACTATCTCTGTTGTTAAGAATATTGCGGATAGCTGTGATTTACCAATTGGTCAATTGGTTTTTGATATTAATGGTGAATATGCAAACGCAAATAAACAAGATAATGGTTCTATTTCCGACGTTTATTCCGACGGGTGCGAAAGATATCGAATGATCCCTACCGATGGTTTTTCACATTTATTGAATAATTTTTATTCTGAATTACAAGAGGGATTATCTATTCTTGGCGACTTAATTAGGGAAGCGAAAAAAGATGGATCGGCCGATATTGACACTTTTTTGGGAATGTCTTTAGAACGTCCTGATCCCATTGAAGAAAAAGGAGAATATAAACGCTGGCAAGTAAAAACTGCTCTTTATAAAACTCTTCTTAAAAAAGCAGGATATGCCTACACTGGAACTTTTTCTGTTAAATTCGAAGCAAACAAAAAAATTAGAGAAGCTGTCGATGCTGTAATAAATGAAAATGTAGAGCCCGGTTGCGAAGTTCATATTAATCCTAACGACTCCCTTTCTTTTGAAGAAGCATTTAAGTGGTTTACTGCAGCACGAACCGCAAACAAAGATAAAAAAACCAAAGCAACAGGCAAGCTAAAATCGAGTAGCGGTTCGAATTGGTTCGATGAAGAATGCATAGCCATGCTAAATCTGCTTGACGGTCATAACAATAACGATGCTTATATCCGAGGATTTAGAACACTCGAATGCGGTCGTCCTTACCATACCCCATATAGAACAAAAGATGTATGTGAAGAAATATATCAGCATCTTATCAAAGGCAAAATAGTTATTTTGGACTTATCGGTTGGACAAGCTCAATTAAGAGAACGTATTAGTAAAAGAATTGCAAAATATGTCTTTGATAACTCAATGAATTGCTTTACTAGTGGGAAGAATCCCCAAAATATCGTAATTTACATTGAAGAAGCGCACAATTTAATTGGAAGAAATATGGATTTGTCAGAAACTTGGCCTCGTCTGGCAAAGGAAGGGGCAAAGTATAAAATCGCTCTCGTATATGCAACACAAGAAGTATCTTCAGTTCATCCTAATATTCTCGCTAATACAGAAAACTGGTTTATTTCTCATTTGAATAGCGAAAAAGAGATTTCTGAACTTGCAAAATTCTATGATTTTGCAGACTTTAAACAATCATTACTTCGTTCGCAAGATGTAGGTTTCGCAAGAGTAAAAACTCTATCAAGCCCTTTTGTAGTTCCTATTCAAATAAATAAATTTGATCCTAAAAGAATAATTTCCCAGAAAGGAAAATAGAAATGTCAGATTATAACATCGATAGAACCTCTCATATTGACATCGTGCAAAACCCTGATGTAAAAACAATTTTGGATAACTGTGACTACATGAGAGAACCTACTGGGAATGAAATAAATGATATCATCAGTCATTTTGTATCCGTCCCTGATAGGGAATTTAGTTTACCTCAAAAAGTAATATCTATCGATGGCAGCAATTACGAAGCCAGTATTCGAAAAGAACTACCATTTACGAGAATAGGCTTTGTAAAAATAGGTAATTTGTTAATAAAGCGAAATGATTTCAAAAAAATATCTGATGGTAATTTTGTTAATCCGTTTGAAGTGTCTAAAATAAGTAAAAATAATTCTTCCCTCTCATTTGCACTACCAAGTACAAATATGTGTTATAAAGGTGAGAATAATGTTCGTGATAGCTTCAGAAGAACTATGGATGAAGCATTGTATAATTGTAGGTTTTCTGAATCTGATGCATCAACAAGTCTAAGAACTACTTTATTTCGTATGGCTGAATTGCGGTTAGAAGGTTCGAATAATAATGGAAGTATACTTCTATTTAAATGTCCTTCGTGTGGCACCGAAAACCTCGAATTATGGGATATCCCAGAAACACAACATTGTCCGCATTGCGGAAATGTCATTTATCCTTCAGATTGTTTGCGAATATGGGAAGACATTAGCGATTCGGGATCTAACCAATCTGCATTAACAAGATTCACAAATGCCCTTATGCATTTGTTGGTTGTTCATTATATAAGATTGCTTAAAGAAAAAAATCCGGATTCTTATCTAAATTCTTTATCTGATTTGTGTTTTATAATCAATGGTCCTTTAGCTGTATTCGGCAATCCTGCATGGTTACACTCATCTATTTTAAAATACTTATATGATATTAATAAAGAACTAACAGATAGTGGAAGACCTCCTATCATTGTTATGGGTGTATTAAAAACGGGCGCAATATGTGATTATTATAAAATGATAGGTTCTTTTGTTGCTAAAAACTCGATATTTTCAGTTTCAGATGGTTTCCGAAATAAATATATTAATTTTGATCGGCGACCTTCGGCTACAACTTTTGGTGCCGAAACCTATTATGGTCAAGATTTTCTGCTAAAAACAGAAACCGGAAAATTGTTTGTCTTTAATGCATTGTTACCGTTTAGAGACAAACATAACAAAACTTGTTTTAAAGATGAAAAGGCTAATTTGCTTAATTATAGTAATATAGGAACATACGCAAAACTGATTGAAGAATTTGAATGTGATCTTGATAGTGCATCGCTCGTTCCGATTGCACTTGCAAAGAAATACACAACAATCACTTTAGAACCTGGTGGAAAAGTTCTTGATTTACTTGCCAAGAACGCATTAAATTAAAAAGGAGGACCTAATGATTATCAAAAATATTGAAGTTGAAAAATTCAGATCTATTAGCGGAATTTCGTTTGATCTCGGTAAAAAATTAACTGCTATTGCAGGAAGAAACGCAACTCAAAAAACAACTTTGTTGGGTATGTTAGGACAACCTTTTTCCATTTCAAAAAATTCTCCATTGTATGGTTGCTCTACAGTCGATGGCTACAATTTCAAATCTCAGTTCAATGAAAAATTTAAACTATCAATTAATTATGAGCCTATTGGGAGTCACAAATGGACTTTAAACTTTCATAACAAAGAATATTATCTAAATAATAAAATTACCATACATAGTATTCCAAGAAAGCAAAAGGGCAAACCAGACACCATACGTTTTTGGAATACAGATGGTAAAGCGAAAGGAGCAGGATATGTTCAATTGCCTGTTTATTATTTAAGTTTGAGCAGATTGCTTCCAATAGGAGAAAGTTCAAAAACAAACACATTGAATATTAACTTGACTGCTGCTGAAAGTAAATATTGCGTGAAAGCGTATAGAGAAATTTTGTCTATTAATCAGATGTCAGGAACACCTATCGTTAGCGCCGAAAAAGGTATAGGCAAGCAAGTATACGCAGGTATTAACGATGGAATGCACGACATTTTCACTAACTCCGCTGGTGAAGGTAATGTTTCAAGAATTATTTTAGCCGTTCTTTCCTTTAAACGACTGAAAGATAAATATAAAAAAGATTATAAAGGGGGTATTTTATTAATTGATGAGTTGGATGCTACCTTATATGGATTTTCCCAAAAGAAGTTGTTAAAATACCTATTAGACTCCGCAAAAGAATACAAGATACAAATCATTTTCACAACCCATTCGCCTATTGTATTAAATGAGATGTATAAGCTTCAAAAAGAGGAAATTAAAAGATCAGGAATAAAACCCGAACAATCTGCATACGATACTGCTATAGTATACCTTACTCCAACCTATAAGGAAGATGGTAGTCGTATGATCAAAGCAGAAAACATTTTAGGTTCAACCAGACTTAACGAAGTCGTTAACGATATAAACCTTGTGCCGTTGTCAAAAACAAAAAGAATTAACGCATATTTTGAAGATGAACACGCTTTGATGTTTGGAACATATTTATTAAAACATTATTATTCGATAAACTTAGAAAACTATATTAATTTTATTGATGTTAATTTGGGATGGACTAACTATTTACAATTATATAAAAAGAACATTCCAGAATTCATTAATAGTATTATTAACTTAGATGCTGATGTTCCTGACAAAAAAGAATATCGTGAAGAAAAGCAAGTGGTTGAAAATTCTTCTAACATTCTTTTTCTGCCGCTAGAAATCGAGAAAGGGTTATTCTCTTTTCTAAAAAATCATGCTAATTATATAAACTTTGAAACAAATTATTCTAATGTTTCGACATTAACTTATGATATCTGCTTTAATGATTGGCCATTAGAAGTTGAAATCTACAAAACAAATGATTTTAAAAGATGGTACGAAACCATAACAAACTTTTTAGGTGGACCAGAATTGTTGTTTAAATGTTGGATTGAATCAAACGAAGATGATGCCAAAAAATATGCTAAGCGGTTCGTTGAGATCTACAATTTTCTCTCGGATATTTTTGAATTAGATCAAATACCATCTATTGAGTAACAAAACGCTCCCAGAATGCAATTACTGGGAGCGTTTTCTGTAAACTAAATTTAACCGCTTTCTCACGAGAAACTTTGATAGGTTTTTGATAGCGTTTATTTTATGAACCTCACCATCTGGTCTGCGGCTTCGAGTTGTTCGGTGATGCCTTTCTTTTTGCATGTATTTTTATTAGCCTAGAAAGCGTAGATTAAGTGCAGATAATATTTTTGTTTTCTCATACGAACACCACCTCTGCGTTGACTGTTTCGGTTACTCGCTCACGGATGTTATTCATCTTCCGCACCCAAGCCATTTGGTCGCCTGCTTTGAGCTGTTCTGTCACACCTTCCTTTTCGGCGTATTCTTTTACCAGCCGAGAAAAGAGGGATTGTGCTTCTTCCTCTACATCGGCGAGGTGGAAATGGAGTTTGCCGGAAGTGAGCAAATTGTAGTACAGGACTTTGTGGTATTGCTTCAAGTATCGCAGTCGGCGCTGGCCGTAAATGCCGATAGGCCGTTCTTCCTCGGGTAGTAAGTAAAGATTCGGTAGGCAGTAGTCACCTTGCTTTATGTATGTGCCGCTGGATTGTTCGAATATTGATTTCATATAGTAAAACCTCCTATTGTGCTCAAAACGATTTCCCAAAATGCTCAATTACAAAAAATACAACGAATATTCCGCTGTTCATGACACTTTTTACGACGTACATTGAAAATTAGGCGTTTTTTCGAAATAGAATTACTCTTTAAGCAAATCTTGAAACGGTGTTTCGGTTGAGACAAAGGCTTCATAGGTGAAGTTTGCTCTGAGTCGGAAGCCCATAATAAAGCTATCAAGATTGGATTCGCCGTTGACAACACCCCAAGCGTTCACATAGTCGAGAAACCATTTCTTCGGCTTGTCGGTCAGGGCGTTGGTCAGTAAATCCTCGTTATTCATCAGGACTTCCATTTGCTTTTGCACCGTTTTATTCTCTTTTGTACTGCGTGCCTGCGGATCAATATTTCCGTAGTAAAATTCTTCTATAAACCGTGACATAAATAATGCACCTGCCTTTCGATTACAGTTTAGCAAAATTGAAAAGCAGGTGCGAGTATGCGAATTTTCAAATCGCAGATTTTCTAATTGACATTATTTACTTTCCAAGATATAATTTATGATGTAGGTTATGTTAAATTTGAAGTAATTTGTATGACGGAGCGACGAGAAATCCGAAAAGGACAAAGGACTCAAAACTTCTACAAGCTTAAAATATGTAATTCCAAGATACTATCAACATAGATTAAAATTCTCGTTACGCCGTTGAGAACCCACAAGATAGGCTCCGGGAGATTCTCCTCTCCTTTGAGGTGGGCCCAGTTGCTGTATCGAAGCTTTACACCATACTTCTTAGACTGTCATTTAGGTGACCGTCTTGGTTGTTATGCGTGTAAAGTACCAATTCGGACAGATTGAGACCATACACGCATAATGTGTATGGTTTTACTTTTTGTCCGGATTGGAGGTGAAAGTAATGAAAATCAATAAATATAACGCTCTGCGATTTTGGGAAGAGTGCTACGGCAACAAACAGTATGCAGAGGATTTTCACGGGAATTTAATGTGTAAAGGCGGCTATGGTAACAAAAATTTCTCTGTCAACTATTATGGGCAAAAAATATATTGTGGATGGAATATTCATCATATATTGCCGTCAGCTTGCGGAGGAACAAACGCAAAAAGCAATTTACTCTGCACCAACATTGCAACAAATGAAGAAGCTGCGGACAGAATCACATTTTGGATTGGCGAATCCCTGTATCAAGTTAAACGGATATACGGAACAAGAGATCACGAAATCATTAAAATTGAGTAAGGAGTTTTATTTATGGGAAAACACTTTTTTGACTATGATGGCGGAGATTTTGCACATACAATCTCAGACAATATGGCAATTGACTCTGACGGAGATTTGCTGATGCGTATGGGAGATAATATGGCAATGGATATGGATTCCGGTGAATTACATATCATATCCGGTTGGTCGGATGATGAAGATGATGACTAATTGACAAGTAACCGCCTCTGCGAAAATGCAGAGGCGGTTACTTTAACTTCTTCTGCTTCATCTTCCGACTAAAATCGTTCAGCGTTTGGATATGCCACAGGCTTTTGTGGGTGATGGAACGGAAGGTCAGGGAACAGAAAAAGTCGATGAGGAAAATTTTCGGTATGTAAAAGAGCTGTCCTTTGCAGAATGATTTAAGTTGCCCACGGTTGCACCAATTGTTTACGGTGGTTTTGGCGTAGCCGGTCAGGGCGACAACATCCTGCACGGTAACGACATCCTTATACTTGTCGAGCAGTTTGGCGTAATAGTCGTGCATTTGCCTAAGTACATCCTCGGGCAGTTCTTTTGAGAGCTTCGCCACATAGTGACCGCCGTACCATCCACGGGGTGCAGAATAGAGCTCGGGGTAAACGGCTCGCTCCTCAAGGTACGCCCGCACATCCGCTTTCTTGATCTTATAGCACCGTGTTTTTTTGTCAGTCCATTCACAGGGAACTTTGCCGCTTTTGAGTAAATGCAGCGCCGTGGATTTGCTGATATGGCAGAGCCGATAAAACTGATCCTTATTCATCACATTGGGCACGCTGTCCCAGTCAATCGGTAGATTCTTCATCTGATACACCTCAAAAATAGATTTCGTCGGTTTGAAGCTCTTTCTGCGGTGTATATAATTTTGTTCTGCGGTGTATATAATTTTGTATTGCCTTCTCTCGTAATTTCTCTCCTGTCTTCCCCGATTTCTCTCCAAAATCGGCAAAAATGCCGATTTGAACCCGGTTTTAAAAATGCAGCCGCAGCAAGGCTTTCTGGGCGAATAAGCCTTATTTTATGCGGCTTTCAGCGCAGAGAAAACGACCTGAAAATATTACGAAACCACCTGATCTTGACACGCTGACGAAAAGACTAGAAATCAGGTAGCCTTCACGGGCTCGTGGGTTCGAATCCCACCGCTTCCGCCAAAAGACCTGCAAGGTTCTTGTGAGCCTTGCAGGTCTTTACTTTTTAACCATTTAACTATTTAACTATTTAACCATTTAACTATTTTACCATTTAACTATTTTACCATTTAACTATTTTACTATTTAACTATTTTACTATTTAACTATTTTACTATTCACTATCTGTAAACCTAATCAAAACAATTAGCTTATCAAAGCGTCGAATATTCTACATACTTTCTTTTGCAATATTCTTTATAGTCAGATACAGTCCTGTTTGGGCGGTTATCTGAACAATATCGTGGTCCGAATCGTTATTTCCCTCTACCAAAGCGACGCCGTCCTGCGTTATGGCAACATCCCAACCGACATAGCTGACCTGAGGATATCTGCACGCCGCATCAGATACGACTTTTTTGAGGATTTCCCAGTTGGGGACCTTAAACCCAAGGCAGGACATTCCCGTGACAGGGTGAAACATAACTTTTTTCAGGTACCTGTCCATAAACATGGAATCGACAACGCCCGTTTCAATATCGATGTGCGCACAAAATCCGCCATTGTGAATATTATCTACTACAGCGGTTGAGCCGCCTATTCGCATTGCGCAGGAAATAATCTTTCCTTTGAAAGTCAAAACACGAATAGTATTTACCGATGTAGGATTAAGGAGGCTCATATCAGGGTGTTGGACAATTATTTCTTCAGCAATATAGTTTTTGTAATCTTCAAATTTAAACGGGTTTGAGTTATACTCCTCTGCCGTAAGCTTGAACACGCCTTTGCCCGCACCGCCGTTAAGCGGTTTCATAATTACCGCTGTGTGCTTTTCCAAAAATGCACGAAACTCCTGCTCGTCCGCCGTTCTGAGATCGAGGAATTCTCTGTGGATAAGATCCGAAAACTTTTTATCGAATTTTCCCTTATCTTCAAAAATATCAATATATGCAGGATCATTGTACTTCTGTATTTTTTTACAGCGACGGTATGTTATAAACTTATTTCTTTCAAATCCGGACTTTTTATGGAACTCATAACAAAAATAGTCATCGGGGCTGCACCCGTACCGCACAAAGCAATACAGTTCACTTAACAGACAGCGTAGTACCCCCCCCCCCGCTCTACTTTGGCCTTATTGCAAAAACGCCTTATGTTGCTTGTAATAAAATCAAGTGTCATTTTTTTCTCCTAATCTTTTATATATACGGCGCCCTTTGACAATTTTCGATTTTCGGTTTATCGTCAGCTTGTAAAGCAGGCGCTTTATTAATTTTTTATATTATAACAGAACCATGTTATTGTCAAGGTTTTGAATTTGAGCTTTTGTCCTGCCAAAGTGAAAAATATTATCTGATAACAAAGCTTGTTGTAAAAGTGTAGGCCGAAAAGAAATAATATGCGGTCATTGCCGAGGTTGCACCGAGGGTTTTCATCTGCTGGGTAAAGCGTTTCTTTTCGCCGCAAGTACACGCTTCGGCGATAAGCAGAACATCGAACAGGTCAAAATACATGGATATTCTGAAAAGCTCCGCAACTGTGGTAAACGCCAAAATTCTGAACAAAAGCGCAACGAAAGCAAGGTTGCAAAGCCCCGGATATTTTACATCTTCGGCGCCGAAGTGATAAGAAACCAGCGAAAATCCCAAAACGAAGGTGAAGATAATAACTCCGGCAAAAGTGAGAACTTCATCTTTTTCGATATATCCGCCGTAGGCGTCATACGCTCCGGTTAATTCAACAAATAACGCAATTAACGAACGAGCGTTAAATATAACGAATACGGAGGCAATAATAAGCAAAAGATAATTCCTGAAACGAAGCTTAATAAAATAGATGGGATAAGCCAAAAGGAAAATTATGGCGCTGCTGTGGAACAGGGACGCAAGCAGAACCAGCAGTACAAATCTTATGAATTTCTTGTTTTCAAGGCATTTAAAGGTGTGCATCAAAATTGCCAAGGACAAGGTCTGGCGCAAACCGCTCAGCGTAAAGGGAAATGTACCTATGACAATAAGCACGATAAAGCTTACATATATGTTTGAGGAATATTTGCTTATAATTATATAAACGGACATTATATAAACGAAAGCAATAAGGAAACGCCAGGCATAAAAGTCAAATCCCAAATGGGCAAATATTGAACCGCAAATATAATAAAACGGGTCTTTTGTGTTGTTTACAATCGAACCGTATCTTGAAAAACCGTAAGTGCTGAATCTGTTATAAGAAGCCAAATATCTCATTAAATCGCCATTACTTGTTGCGGACTGCAAAGCGAAAATAATTAAAAAGAACAACGAAACCGCCAATATAAACAGCGTTTCCCCTGAAACGGTATGCTTTTTACGCAAATCGGGTTTTCTTCTGTTGAATTTAATATTTGCAAGCACAAATAATAATATCATAAAAGCGGCAAAGACAATATACATACTTTAATCCTTTTCCTCACTAAATGTTTATAAGCCTGTTGAACAGGGCGTAATATTGGGAAATATTTTTTTCCATATTAAAGTTTTCCTCTGCAAACGAACGGCAATTTCGAGAATAGCTCTCTTTGCCGTTATTGAAAATAACTCTGATTTCGCTCAAAAGCTTTTCAATATCGTCGGGCGGCACGACAGCACCGCAGGACTCGCTGACAAGCTCCGGGTTTGCGGTTGAATTAAAGCACACCGCAGGTGTTCCGCACGAAAGCGCCTCGGCGGTAACCTTGCCGAAGGTCTCCTGCAAAGACGGCTGTAAAAACACATCTGCCGCAGAATAATACCCAACCAACTCCTCAACGGAATTGGTCCTCGGAACATTGATTATATTGCCGGGCAGAGATATATCAACTTTAATATTGCCTACCAAGACGATTATTTCGTTGTCGGAAAGTCTTTTTGACAGTTCAACAACGGTATTAATCCCCTTTTCATACAGCCAGTCGGAAGCGACCGACAAAATTATCTTTTTATCGGAAACGCCCAATTTTTTGCGCAAATCGGCCGTTTCAACCGGTTTAAAAAGCTCGGTATCTATCCAGTTATAAATTCTCGTGATTTCAACGGCATTTTTAAATACGGGGGCTTTCTTCGCCTCGTCCGTTATCCATTGGGAAACGCCGACTGCGGCAAGACGGGGTATTCCGTTAAACAGGCGCTCTTTGTCGCTGAACATTTTTCGTGAGCGGTCAAAGAACCAGCTTTTGTTATATTTTTTTAAACAAGGGCAGTTATCGCATTGTTTTTGCCATTTATAACAGCCGTCCAGGGTATAATGACAGCATTTACCCGTAAAGAACCAGCAGTCGTGCAATACCGCAACGGTAGGAATATCATTTTTTGCAAGATAAGACAGAAGCATAGGCAAATTAATAAAATTGCCGTGCAGGTTCCCGAGCAAAACAACATCGGGAGAATACTCGCCCATAAAGCGAAGCAAATCTCTTGTGGCGGCTTTGGAAAAATAGCCCTGCTTGCCCGATACCCGTGACAGAAGCCCGTGAAGCTTAACATCAAAGCTGTTGCCTATAACATACTCCGATTTCGGGTCAACCGACCTGCCCTTTGAATATGCGGTTACGCAGTCGTCGCCCCGGTCGATTAAGTATTTACTTGTATCATAGCAATTACGCCCCGTAGAACCTGTCAGGTTTGCAGCGTTAATTTGCAATACTTTCATAGCCTTATCCTTTTACAATTTATAATTGTTCAGTCAGCCTTTGCTTTATTTTTTATTTTTTTAAAAAGCAGGGTTATGCCGCTTACAAGCTTATCGCTTACAAAATGCAAAATTAATGCGCCGATAAGAATTACCGAGGTAAGCAATATCCAATTCAGAGGGAAAGGTAAAAGCTTAGCCAAAGGCGTAATTATGCCTATTTGCACAACATAAATCTCAAGCGTAATTTTAGACAAAAGCTCGAATATCTTTTTGATCCATGCAGGCAGCCTTTCAAGCTTTCCGTCGATTCCGCAGAAACAGCGGACGATAAACCAAAGCAGGGCAAGCAAAACATACTGATTAAGAATTTGCAGATATAGTATGACCCCCCCCCGAATTTTGAGAAGAGCGTCTTGCTTGCGAAGTAAACAACTGCCGAACCTGCGAGTAAAAACCAATTTATCAGCTTGTTTTTGTCCCGGTACTTGTCGAGATTGAGCCTGAAATATGCGCCCATAAGCATCGACTCGAAAAAGATGAAATAAATAAACCATCTGCCTACAGAGTCAACATTGTAAACTGTTTTATCGATAAACAAAATATAGGAAACAAGCTGTAACAAAAGCACAGCCAAAAATACAAGTTCAATATGCCGCTTGATTTCAGGCGATTTCATCAGGAAATAGAGAGGTATATAAAGCAGCATAATGCACGAAATAAAATTGAAAGCGGTGGGATATACGAACCAACCCAAAGCCGTATGACTGCCCCATTTATATATACCCAAAATAAGATACAGAACCGTAATTAAAATAATCTGGGGATATATGCGTAAAATTCTTTTGCCGTACCACTTCGGAAAGCTGTTCTTGGGATTGCACAGGCAAAAGCCCGAAACGGCGAAAAACAGAATATCGCCGAGCAGTCCTCCGTTAGCTATTAAGTCCGTAGGATATACGCCAACATAGTGTGAATTTGTAATCAGCATTGCCGCAAGGCTGCGCAATACGGTTATAAAGAAAATCAAATTTATTCACATCCTTTTCGGAGAAGCTAAAAACCGCCGTAATAATTGTGATATATTTTACTATGTGCGGCATATAAAAGTCAACATACTAATTTGAGCCCTCGCAGACCGATTTTAAATCTTCAAGGAGCATCGACTGCATATCCGCTTTGTTATGATGCTTCTTTCCGCACTCGTATGCCATTTTGCCGTAGTATGAAAACAAATCACGGTTTTCGGATAATTCCTTTAATTTATTATACACTTCATCGGCGCTTTGGGCTACAACCGCCGCATCGTTATCGATTAAATGCTTTATTGAGGCCTCGTCGTCCCTGCCAACGGCAAAAATACATTTTCCCAATGCAAAATAATCAACAAGCTTTGTTGAAAACGACTGATGAACCGATAATCTGCTCTTTAATGACAGACCCTCGACATGGACCAGAACGCCTGCCTCCTGCTGCATTTTTTGCACCGTTTCATATGATACGGGCGGATGAATATATGAACCTTTGCCGCTTAAAGCTTTTTTCATTTTCTCGGTAAGCGGCGTGGCGCTGTATATGTTTAACTCAAAATCGTACCCCTCACAATTAAGCTTCTCTACAGCCTTTGCCATAAGCGAAAGCGATTTCCACCTGCCGCTGCCCAAATTACCCGTATAGAGTAACCGGATTTTCCCGTCGGGAGCTTTCCGCTCCGGGGCAGGTTTGCCGAAGTCTGCGCTTTTGGTAAGTATTTTGCAGACGGGCGTAAATATTTTTTCGTACTCCTCTTTTTGAATTTGAGAAATAACATAGAGAATATCGCACCGGTCTATAAGCTTTTTAACCTTGCGGCGTTTATAAAACCTGTCTATCCAATAAAGCGGAGAAAACCTGAGCTGTTTTAATGTATAGCAGTCATCGGAAATATAGCCTATCATCGGCACGCCTGTATATTCTTTAATAAACAATGCTATATCCGAAAGATAACTTGAATAATATACGGGCTGAAAAATAATGTCCGGCTTAAAGTCGTCCAAAAATTTTCTCAATTCGGGCGTATTCCAGCGGCCGACCCTCCAAACAAAATCCCGTACCCAAAACATAACCTGCCATCTGAGCTTTCGAGCGGTGTCAAAAACATTCTGCTCTTTCTCATTGCGGAGCGTTGCGTCCGGCTTTTTCTTGTCAACGGTTTTACCCGTAGGCACACGGGGATTTTTTAAATTCTTAACAAGTGTTTCAAAAGTAATCTGAAAACAGACCATATCGAAAGGATTATCCGGCTGACCCGGATTGCAGTACACAGAGGCAAACTGCAAACCTTCCATTCCGTCAAATATATTGCTGTAGGATAAGCCAAAGCTGTTGTCATCTGCCCAAGGAGTTGAAGACAAAACCAAAATCTTCAATTTTTTATTCTCCTTTCAAAAATCATCTGCTGCGGTGAACCAAATAGAAGCCAAGCAACCTTGACATTCCGAAATATCCCGAAATACGGTAAACCTTTCCGCCGAGCTTTACCTTTGAATTCAAGTCATATTTAAGTAAATATTCTTTGCAGATGGGCTTTAATCTGTTATGAAGCTCCCTGCGCTGTTTTCCGCTTAATTTTGTATAACCGATTAAAGAAATACAAATCAAGGTTTGATACATAATATAGCTTATCAGCGCCTCTTTGGTTTTAGGCTTGCACGACCCGACAAGAGCCAGAGAGTCCTCAATTATCAGACAAAGATCTTGCAGATGCTTATAGTCAACGGTAGCCGTGATAGAGCCCTCACGCCCTTTTCTGTAAATGTAAAAATTCTCCGTTAAAAAAGACCAGGTCGGCTCATGGACAAAAATCCGTATGCCCCACTCAATGTCCTCAGATTTCAGTCCCTTTTTAAACAGAAGACCGTTTTCCAAAAGAAAAGCCCGGCGCACGCTCATGGTACAGCCGCTTATATGTAATTTTCCGTCAAGCACCAAATTGTAGAGCGTTTGAGACGGGTCAAGGCCCTTGTAATCGGAAAAATATCTGTGATTGCTTTCCTTAACGGTATCGCCCCGTAAAATCTTGCACCCGTATGCAATTATATCCGAATGTTCGGTATTTGCCTTTTCCGCAATAAGCGACAAGGCGTGCGTATCGTCCCAGTAATCGTCGCTGTCAATAAAAATTATATAGTCGCCCTTGGCCTTTAAAAGGCCCGTGTTTCTTGCGTCGGATAAACCGCCGTTTTCCTTGTGAATTACAGTAACCCTGTTATCTTTTTTCGCAAATTCGTCACAAATTCCGACAGAACCGTCCGAGGAGCCGTCGTCAACCAAAATCAGCTCATAATCGTTAAAATCCTGCGCTAAAACGCTGTCAACGCATTGACGCAGATAATTTTCTACATTATATACGGGAATGATTATACTAAAAAGCATATGCCGTTCCTGCCTCCTGTGTTTTAATACGGTAATTTACCGCAAGGGATTTATTTTGTTTCCCGTACAATTTTCGGGCTGTTGAGGTCAATCCAATCCGCCATTTTCAAATCCCACTCTTCCGGGGTGATCTGCTGGCAACAGCCGCCGTGATAAAAGGTAATCTCACCGAAATAAATGCGGCCGTCAAGGTTATACAGATCTACCCTGCACATCGGAAACGGCTGGGAAAGCTTTTCGGCAATCTCGATCATGCGTTCAAAATTTTCGGGCTTGTCAACATGGCCGCTGTAGTTGTCCCTGCCCCAACGCACGGGTAAAAGGTTAAAGTCCATATCGTAAATATTTCTCGGGTACACATGCTGATGGCGGCCTCGGTCGTCCATTACGCCGATATCCATCATCAATATCTTAGGCTTGCCGTCAAAGCAGAAAAAACGATAGTCGGAGGGAAGCTTGCCCGACTTATCACGAATAATTTTCTCCGCTACTATCTTAGGCGGAATGTTTTTGTAATTCCATTCACGGGAAATAAGATAATACTTTGAGTGCAGACCCTCGGTAAGCTTGCGCCTCGCTTCTTTTTCGTTAAAATCCCGAGCCTGCGCCGGGTTATAAAATACATGGCCGCCCGAGCCGTTGTTGCACTTTAATATAACAGGCTCTTTAAATGCGGAAAAGTCGATGCTTTCGGCGTTGTCATATACGCCCACCTGCGGTATAAGTATATCGCCGTAACCGCATTGCTCAACATATTCACGAGCCAAATGCTTGTCCGAACATTTTGTTAAAAGCGGATTGCGGTTATTTATCTTGAGCCACCACATTTTTTCGTTAAACAATCGGGGTTCGTCAAGATTGAGCTTTTTTCCCGTATAGGTTTTATAAAACCATTTGGCATAGGCTTCATCGGGAAGTACTGACATTGCACGGATAATTATACCCCTGACGGCAATAAAGCCCTTTCTGGCAACCGGATTGGCGTCGCTCCATTCGGTCATTTTATCCTTGATTTTATAAAGAATTGACGAGCCCATTATAAATTCTCCTTATACCATTCAATGGCTAATTTTATACCGTCCTGAAAGCTGTAATCGGGGTTATAGCCCAACAGCCTTTTCGCCTTGGAAATATCGGCGTTTGAATGTTTAATATCGCCCTTGCGGTCGGGTCCGAAATTCGGCTCAACCGAAATTCTGAGAGCGTCGGTAAGCCCGTAGTAAATATCAATAAGATATTCTCTGCCGCCGTATGCGATATTAAACGCCTGCCCTGCCGCCTCGTGCGGAGCAAGGCACGCTTTAAGGTTTGCCTCGATAACATTCTCAATGTATGTAAAATCACGGCTCTGCCTGCCGTCTCCGTTTATGGTAGGCGTTTCTCCGTTTAAAAGCTGTTTTAAAAATTTCGGTATTACTGCGGCATAGGCGCCGTCCGGGTCCTGCCTCCTGCCGAAAACATTAAAATACCTGAGCCCGTAAGTGTCAAGGCCGTAGTGCATGGTGTATTGCTTTGCCCACTCCTCGTCACAGCGTTTTGTAAGCGCATAGGGAGAGAGCAAATTACCCTCCCTGCCCTCTGTCTTGGGAAGATTGGGTTCATCGCCGTAAACAGAAGAGCTGGAAGCGTAAACAAACTTTTTAACCTTGTTTTGACGGGCCGCCTCAAGCATATTAAGGGTTCCGTCTATGTTGTTTTTGCAGTAAAACAACGGCATTTCAATAGAACGGGGCACGCTGCCCCACGCCGCCTGATTAAGAACATAGTCCACGCCCTCGCAGGCCTTCATACAGGTGTAAAAATCTTTTATATCGCCCTTAATAAAAGTATATTTGGGGTTATCGGCAAACAAATCGACATTTGCCTGCTTACCCGTTGAAAGGTCGTCAAGGGCCCTGACATTACAGCCTTTTGCGAGTATTGCCTCACAGAGATTTGAGCCGATAAAACCGGCCGCTCCCGTTACGAGAAAGGTTGTGCTTTCAGGAAAATGTAAATCTTTGTATCCCATTGGTTATACCTCGATAACTAAATTATAATCTCCAGTAATTGTATCCGGCGCTCTCATAAGCCTTGCGGTCAAGAAGCCCCTTAATGTCAATAAGCACCTTTTTGCCGTTATCCGTTTTCTTAAACATTGCGTCAAAATCGGCGGCGGTTAAAGACTTAAAGCTGTCGTGAGCCACAGCGAGAATTATTGCGTCGCAGTCGGTAATATCGTCTATTGAGACAAATTCAACCCCGTAAAGGCGCTTTGCCTCGTCCCTGTCGGCTGTCGGGTCGGTTATAACGGGGGTTATGCCGTACTCGTTAAGTTCTTTTACTATGTCAATAATCTTTGTATTCCTTGTGTCGGGGCAATTTTCCTTAAAGGTAAAGCCGAGCACGGCTACCTTTGCATTCTTTATTGAAATATCGGACTGAATCATATTTTTGACGGTACATTCGGCTACATATTTGCCCATATCGTCATTAATACGCCTGCCCGATAAAATTATCTGGCTGTGATAGCCCATCTGCTCGGCCTTGTATGTCAGATAATAAGGGTCAACGCCTATGCAATGGCCTCCGACAAGACCGGGGTAGAAGTTCAGGAAATTCCACTTGGTTGCGGCGGCTTTAAGCACCGACCGGGTGTCAATTCCCATTTTATTAAAGATTATGGAAAGCTCGTTCATAAATGCGATGTTTATATCTCTCTGGCTGTTTTCGATAACCTTTGCCGCCTCCGCAACCTTAATGCTTTCGGCACGGTGTACCCCTGCCTCAACTACAAGCTCGTAAACGCTTGCAACCTCTTCGAGAGTTTCCCCGTCCATACCGCTTACAATTTTTGTAATTGTTTCAAGCCTGTGAACCTTATCGCCGGGATTAATGCGCTCGGGACTGTAGCCCACTTTAAAATCAACACCGCATTTGAGCCCCGATTCCCGTTCGAGAATAGGCACACAAATATCCTCCGTTACGCCGGGATAAACGGTGCTTTCATATACGACGATAGAGCCTTTAGTAAGGTTACGGCCGACTATCTCCGACGCACCCTCAACCGGAGTTAAATCGGGAGTGTGATCCTCGTTTACCGGTGTGGGAACGGCGACTATATGAAATTTTGCGGTTTTAAGCTTAGTTTCGTCTGCGGTAAATTCGACACTGCACGACCTTATAGCTTCGTCG
This sequence comes from uncultured Clostridia bacterium, assembly GCA_947630285.1. Lineage (GTDB taxonomy): Bacteria > Bacillota > Clostridia > Oscillospirales > Acutalibacteraceae > Fimenecus. The sequence goes on from CANRHD010000004.1 coordinate 29,567, forward strand.
CCGACCTCGTTGGTGGGGTCAACGCCGCTTTTATAAAGCTTAATTTTGTTCTCGTTTAAGTCAAAGCCGACAACCTTAACCTTTTTTGAAAAGGCAACCGCAATCGGCATACCGACATATCCGAGACCTACAAGAGAAATTTTTTCTTCGCCTTTTAAAATCTTTTCGTAGAGTGACACAATAATTAACTCCTTATTTTAAGATATTTGCACATATCCTCATTTACTATGTTTACATCAAATCTTTCCCTGCAATACTCTGCGCCGGCAGCTCCCATTTTTTCGATAAGCTCGGGAGCTTTTATAAACTCAATCATCTTGTCGGCTATGGCGTCGGAGTTCTTAACGGGAACCAAAAATCCCGTTTTACCGTCAATGACGGTTTCACGGCAGCCCGGAGCGTCTGTTACGATTACCGCCCGTCCCATAGACATAGCCTCCAGCACGGTCCTCGGCGTACCCTCACTGTAAGACGGCAAAACGAACACGGAACATTGTTTGTAGTATTCAACAACATTATCGGTTTCGCCGAAGTGTTCTATTATTCCGTTGTCTGTATATTTTCGCAAATCGTCACTATTTAAAGAATCCTGTATATTCTCGCAGGCGCCCAACAGCATAAACCTGACGGACGGGTACAGAGCCTTAACCTTTTCGCAGGCCGCAAGGTATTCCCTTATGCCCTTTGAATACATAATGCGTGAGAGCATAAAAAATGTAAGCCTTTCTGGATACGGCGCAACGGCAAATTTTTCGGTATTTACACCCGAACCGCTGACCAAACGGCATTTTTTCTCATCAACAAGACGGCTGTTTACAAACTGCGCCCTGTCGTCGCCGTTTTGGAATATGACGGTATCCGCACATTTAAACGCCCTGCGGTAAAGTAAGGACATAATTTTTCTTATCAGCTTTGCCTTAGCGGTTTGCGAAGTGAAGGCGTAGCCTGCGCCGGTCACCATTGCCGCAACATGAGGCACGCCGGCTTTTTTTGCGGCTATAGAGCCGTAAATAACGGGCTTTGAGGTGTACCCCAGCGTTACATCGGGCTTTTCCTTTTTAAGCAGTTCGTAGAGAGCCTTTTGGTATTTTAAATCGGCAAAAGGATTTACGCCGTTTTTATTCATGGGGATTTCCACGAATTTTGCACCCAACGCCTCGATTTTCTCAACATTTTCGCTGTTTGGCCCGGTAACCGTTACCTCATAACCGCAGGAGATAATTTTTTTTATTAAATCGCCCCTGAAATTATATACGGTACGGTTTTTGGGAGAAATTAAAACAAACTTCATATATTTTTACCTTTATGATGTATTTTATTAACTTTAGTCAGTTTAAAAGCTTTACAACGCATAAATGCAAAATTATATACTTTATTATTTTACTATTACGGCAGATAAAAGTCAACACAAAAAAACTTTAAAATGTGCGTAGGATTTTAAACGGTAAATTGTTAAAAAAGCAAAAATAAAATCGGATAAAGTCCGTTTCTTTATCCGATTAAAAGCTAATTATTTGAAATTACAAATGATTATAACCGTAAAGCCATAGTCATTTTACAAGCTGAAAGGAGTTTTCGGTATATTGCATTATCTCAATTTTATTGCCGTCGGGGTCGTGTATCCACATTTGATAAGTTTTATCGGGACCGAATGAAATTTCGCTGTCGATTTTTACGCCCTTTTCAATAAGCTCACTCCTAAAAGCATATATGTCATCGACAATCAGCGCAAAATGCTGATAGTTATTATGGAAAAAAGCAGGTCTGTTCATCACAAAGGCCCCCAACTGGTCAAACAGCTCGATAAACACGCCTGCGCCTGTCTCCATATATGTAAGCCAAGTATTGTTGCCTCTTTTTTCAAGGAATTTATAAGCTATACCGGGCAGTTTCACGCCGGATTTTTTTACTATTGAGATAAAGTCATAATATTTAAGGCTGAATTTTTCCTTTAAACCGAGGGCGTCCCTGTAAAACTCAACGGATTTCTTCTGATTTTTGCAATTAAATGCCAAGTGGCCGAATTGTTTTATCATCATTTTATCCCCTGCCCTTTTCAAACGGATAAACCAAATTCATCTGCCGCCTGCATTCGTCCATTATTTTCATACATTCAAGCGTATTGTTTAAAGGCACATAATCGGATTGCGTTTTTCCCTGCCTTATTTCCTCTGCCGCCCGTGAAAACTCGGTCAGATAATCGGTTTTTCCCTTAAACACCTCGTTTTTGGCGTTTGTTTTAAGCCGTGCCAACGAACCCATATGGAACATAGGAACGGTTATTTTTCCGTTTTCGCCCGTAATAACGCATTTTTCGTCAAGGCGGTTAAAATCGGATTTTATAAAACATTCAAAGCCGTCATATTCCAAAGTTATTCTGTCGCTGACATCAATACCGTTTTTAATTTCTCCGACGCATTTTATTCCCTTGGGATACCCAAAAAGATTGTAGCAGTAAGTTATGGGGTAAACCGCAATGTCAAGCAGAGCTCCGCCTGCGGTATCGGGGTTAAATACCCTTGATTTCTTATCCATAAACATACCCGGTATGCAAAAGCTTAACTGCGCTTTTTTAATTTTACCCAATTCGCCGCCGTCAATCCACTTTTTCACGGTGAGCGCAACATCGGAAAACCATGTCCACATAGCCTCGCACAGGTAAGTTTTGTTACTCTGCGAGGCCTCAATCATTTTATTAACCTCCTCACAGCTTACGCCGAGAGATTTCTCGCACAGGACGCTTTTATGCTTCTCCAGCGCCTTAACCGTGTATTCAAGGTGAAAGGTGTGCGGCGTGGCAACATATACGGCGTCAAAATCGGAATTTAGCGCTACTTCAAAGCTTTCATAAGCTACGGCCGCATGCTTAAGTGCAAAGGCTTTTGCCTTATCGAACCGTCTGCTGTAAACGCCGGAAATTTGATGCTCGCCCTTTTCAATGCTCCTTGCCGTCTGCGCCGCAATGTTTCCGCATCCGACATAGAGCCATTTAAACTTATTTTCCATATACTGCCCCTATTAATATTTTTATGATTTATGCAGGCTTTCTTAAAACGATGTAATTTTCCATAAGGTCAATTTTTTCTATTTCGGCCTCAATTTCGGTTTTTTCGCCCAAAATATTTATAAGGATTATCCTGCCGTTTTCCACCCTGACGGCGGCAACATTTTCCTTAATAATCCGCTTATTTGAGCCGTTTAATTCATATACGGTTGAAAGACACATTTTTATTCCCCTTTCATCTGTTTGAGCGCCTGTTCAAGCTTCTCGTTTGCCTTTTCAAAATCGACAACCGCCGCCCTAATATACTCCGAAGCCGCATCGGGCGTATTTTCGGCTAATTTTTTTAAATCCTCGGCATGATGGCGGTTGTGGCCGAGCATATATTCAAGCAAAGCGAGGGTTTCCTCGGGAGATGCGGCCTTATTGCTGTGTTCGTGATTGTGTTCGTGAGCGTTAATTTGATTTTCCATATTTATACCTCCGATTAAAATTCTGTTTGAAGTCCGTCGTATGAGACATTAAAGCCCTTTTCACGAGCCAACTCCACCAAATCGTCGTAAACGGTACCCCCGTTATGCGAAAAATGGTTTACGAAGAAAACCGTTTTACCGTTTGCGCCGCCCTCTTTTATGAGCCTTGATTTGACATCACAGCACGCCTTCAGCCCCATATGGTACCCGTAAGCCCCGTCTTTAAGCGTTGAAGTGCAGTCGAGCGAAACGAAGTCGAAAACTATACCGCTGTTTTTTATATAGTCCCAGGTATCTTCGGGAAAATATCCGCTGTCGTGAGCATAAAGAAGCGATTTATCTTCCTTTTGAATTATGTAAATTACGGGGTCAAGCTCCGCCGCATGGCTCGCCCTCATAGGCGTTATCTTGTAGCCGTTAGAAACAAAGCTTTTAAATTTTGTAATATAGTTTATGCTGATTGCCTTTTCGTCGTCGCTTACCCTTTCCTTTTTAAAATACGGGCGCATTATTTTGCCGGAATTTCTTGTCAGATAAAGCTCAAGCGGTTTTTTGTCGGCCGCATTGTCGGGATATACGGCAAAAACGGGCGAACAGCGATAAACCAAATCGAAGGGATAAAAATGATCGTCGTGCCCGTGGGTTATAAGCAAGGTTTTAATTTTTCTCAAATCGAGCCCGTAATTTAAAACATGCAAATATGTATCCGCCGGAAAGTCGATAAGCAAATCGTCGTTAATGAGCGTTTGGGAACGGGTTCTGATATTTTTACCGCCGAGCTTTCTTGCCCTTTCGCAGACATCGCAGCTGCAAAAAAGCGCCGGAGTTCCCTCTGCGGCGGCAGTGCCGAGAAATTTTATTTTCATAAGCCCTCACCAAAAAATAATTCTTGATTATATTATACTTTATTCTTGACAAGTTTCAACGATAAAAAGAAAAAAATATCAAATATAATTTATTTTTATACATATTTATGACAGAATAAATATGTAACGAATAACGAGGTGAAAAAATGAAACTTGCAATGTTTGACGCAAAGTCCTATGACATAGAGAGCTTTGAAAAGCACTCGGACGGAGATTTTCAAATTAAATTTTTTGAGACAAAACTAAACGAGGATACCGTAAAGCTTGCAAAGGGCTTTGACGGAGTTTGTATTTTCGTAAACGATACGGCGAACGCCGAGGTAATTGACGCTCTTTACGAGACGGGCGTTAAGTTTATAGCGCTTCGCTGTTCCGGATACAACAATGTAGATGTAGAGCACGCATACAAAAAAATTCATGTTTTTCATGTGCCTGCCTATTCGCCGTATGCGGTTGCGGAACACACAATGGCAATGCTTCTCACAAGCGTCAGAAGAATACACAAGGCATACAACAGGACTAAGGATTTTAACTTCTCTTTAAACGGCTTAAAGGGCTTTGACCTGCACTCAAAAACTATGGGCGTGGTGGGCACAGGCAAAATAGGAAAGGTTTTTATTGATATATGCAACGGCTTTGGAATGAAAGTAATCGCTTACGACAAATACCCTGCGGCGGACAGCTCGATAAATTATGTTGAACAGCTTGACAGTCTTTTAAGGCAAAGCGATATAATATCCTTTCATTGTCCGCTCAACGAGGACAGCTATCATTTAATCAACAAAGAAAGCATAGAAAAGCTGAAAAAAGGCGTAATTATATTAAATACCTCAAGAGGCGCAATTATTGACTCCGAAGCCCTGCTTGAGGGAATAAAGGACAGAAAAATAGGCGCCGCCTGTCTTGATGTTTACGAGGAGGAGTCCGATATATTCTTTAACGATTATTCGGGCCACATAGTAAACGACGACACTCTTGCAAGGCTTATTACCATGCCCAATGTTTTGGTGACATCGCATCAGGCTTACCTTACCGAAGAAGCCCTGAACAATATAGCGGAAATTACAATTAACAATATAAAGGCTTTTGAAGACGGCAAGGGCTGTGAAAACGAATTGTGCTATAAATGCGGACGCATTGAAAACTGCAAAAATCAAAGAGACGAAAAGTGCTTTTAAAGATAAAGCAAAAACCGGCAAGGATCGTAAACCCTTGCCGATTTTTGGTGCTGGTGACCGGACTTGAACCGGTACGGTATTGCTACCGAGGGATTTTAAGTCCCTTGCGTCTGCCGATTTCGCCACACCAGCATATCCGAAGTGCTTTAATATTATATAGAAATTTTAAAATAAAGTCAATAGCAAAATGTATTTTATTTGCGGTTCGAGCGTCATGCCTAATACGGCGGCAAATTTTAAATTTAACAGGCAAAAAACAATAGTAATTGCTTTTGAAAATTATTTATGCTATACTGATTTTATAAAATTAAGGGGGTTTTTGTGTGTCAGAAAACAAGCAAAGCAACGAAGCTGTAAAAAACGAACCTCGCAATAAGATAGGCATAAAAGAGGGCATGGGCTATATGCTCGGCGATGCGGGCAATCTTTTTATACTTACCTATGTTTCCTCTTTTTTAAAGGTATTTTATACCGATGTTTTGAAAATTGCGGCCGATAAGGTTGCAAATCTTTTTCTCATCACAAGACTTTGGGACGCAATAAACGACCCTATGTGGGGCGCAATAGTTGCAAAAAAGAGGCCTAACAAGGACGGAAAATACCGTTCCTATTTAAAATGGCTTGCCTTTCCCCTTGCGCTTTCCCAGTTAATTTGCTTCATAAATATCAAACAGTTTACCGACAGTCAATGGCTCATAATCGCCTTTGCATATGTTACATATATCTCGTTCGGTATGCTCTATACGGGAATGAATGTGCCCTTCGGTTCGCTGGCGTCGGTAATTACAGACGATCCCGACGGCAGAACCCTGCTCTCCACCTTCAGGTCTATAGGCGGCGGAATAGGCGGAGCCGCTCCCCTTTTGATAGCGCCTTTTATAATCTATACAAAGGTGCAAAATCCCGACGGCACTACGCATAACGAAGCAAACTCTAAAGGTATGCTTCTCTTTGCCGTTTTAATGGCGGTGTGCGCCGTGGTATTTTACTTGGCCTGTTTTAAATCCACCAAAGAGCGTGTGCCCTCGCAGACGGAGCCTCATATAAAAATTAAGGACGCATATATCGGAATGTTGAAGAGCAGGCCGTTTGTTTCGCTTGCTCTCACGGGCATACTTATCAGCGGACAGCTCCAGTTTGCCTCCTTAAATCAGTATCTTTATAAAAATTATTTTTGCAACACAAACCTTTCCGTTATGGGAACTGTGGCGCAGTATCTTCCCATGGCTCTGATGATTCCCTTTGTGCCGAAGCTCGTTAAAAAATTCGGCAAAAAGGAACTGAGCGCTTTCGGTGCATTTTTCTCTGCCGCAGCCGCTGTCGCCTGCTTCATAATAAAGCCGGAAAGAAATCAATCCTGGTTATTTATGCTTATTTTATTTATAATCGGATTCGGTTATTCGTTTGTTTCTATAACAAACTGGGCGGTAGTTGCCGATGTAATAGACTATCAGGAATATAAGACCGGCATCAAGAGCGAAAGCGCAATTTACGCCGTTTACACCTTCTGTCGCAAGCTCGGCCAGACCATTGCCGATTACGGCGGACTTATGCTTTTGAGCAAAGTGGGATATGATGTTGATGTAATGGCAAACTCAGGCTATGTTGAGGGCGTAAGCGAGGGCATCTTAGGCGTATGCACGCTTATACCGGCTATTACTTATACGCTTATTTTCCTTTTGTATAAATTCGCTTATCCGCTTACCAAGGAAAAGCTTGAACCGATTTATGAACATGTGCGCTGCCAAAACAGCAACGAAAACTAAAGGCGGAAAGAATATACACAAAAACATTTGAGGTGAAATAAATTGGGTGCAAAAAGGCCGAATTTAATATTTATACTTGCTGACGCATTAAGATACCGGAGCGTCGGCTATAACGGCGATACGCAGGCAAAAACTCCTAATATCGATATGCTTGCGCAGTGTTCTGCCGTAATGGAAAACTGCTTTTCAAACCACCCTCTCGAATCGCCCTATTTTGCCTCAATGCTTACAGGAAAATATACTACCTCCACAGGTATAGTAGCAAACTCTCTGTCGCTGAACCCACAGCAGAGAACTATAGCGCATATTCTTACGGACAACGGCTATAATACCGAATTTATAGGCAGATGGAGCCTAAGCCCTAAAAAGGAGTGCTTTATACCGCAGGGTGAAAACAGGCTCGGCTTTGACTCATATTTTGCAAGCTTTGAGAAAAAGCGCAGATTTAATCAGGCTGTTTTTACTCTTGATACAAAGGATAAAATCAAAACAGATAAATACGAGAGCGACCTGCAAACGGAGCTTGCCGTTGAAAGGATTGAAGAAAACGCCAAAAGCAACTCCCCTTTTGCACTTTTCGTGTCATACGCTCTGCCCGGTAGCTCTCAAAGCAAGAGAAATATTGCGGAAAAATATACAAGCTTGTTTAAGGATACTCAATTTTCGCTCCCGAAAAATTATGACGGCGTAAACGACCCGTATTCAGACAGGCAGTCAAAGGCTTCTAAGACCAAAAGGAAAAAATTAACCGAAACTAAAAAATTATATTATGCCATGGTTTCAAATATAGACGAAAACATAGGCAGGATTATGCAAAGCACAGTTGAAACGGGTATAGACGACAACACAATCATTGTTTTTACTTCCAACTGCGGAGAGCTGTTCGGCGCTCACGGAAGAATAGGTAAAAATATCTTTTTTGACGAAGCGGTGAGAGTTCCCTTTATCATAAGATATTCAAACCTGCTTGCTACAGGCAAAAACGAAAGCTGTTTGGGCACGGTCGATATTATGCCTACTCTGCTCGGCTTAATGAATATTGATATTCCCGACAGCGTTCAGGGTACGGACAAAAGCCGATATATGCTGTCGGGCAAAAGCGACAGCAAAGGCCAACTGCTTATGGGCACAGGCCCTGCCGAGGGCTTCGGGCCGTCAAAGGAATGGCGGGCGTACAGAACCAAGGAATTTACCTATGCCGTTTACAAGAGCGATAACGAGGAATTTTTGTTTGACAATCTCAACGACCCTCTGCAAACAATCAATTTGATTTACGATAAAAACTACATCGACATAGGCAAGCGCATTAAGGACGAAATGTATGCCGAGATGGCGGCAATCAACGACAGCTTTGAAAGCAACGCCTATTACAAAAAGCATTGGATAAAAAATAAAAAGGTTATTGCACAGCTAAAGTAAAAAAAGGCCCCTGACAATCAAGGGGCCTTAAAATATGCAAAATCAAATCACTTTATACTGTCTTTAATAAATTCATACATCAGGGGCGTTATGTCGTCCTTATAGCATACGAGCGTTGGGTGAACATCGTCAATCATATGATTTTTTTTGTCGTGGGAATTGATTTCCTCATTTGCCCAAAGGTCAAGCAAGGGAATATTCCATTTGGACTCAATCTGCAAAAGAATTTCTCTCATTTGCTCGTATTCGGGACTGTCGTATTTAAACGAAGTATAAAATCCCACCGGGCAATCCCAAGTATCCTCGCAATAGCAGATAATATATTCAATGGCGCCTGCGACCGTTGAAGTGTCAAAGCTCTCGATGGAATACAAATTCCCCACTTCGCCCAGCGGAGCATTTTTTTCGGCGTCGTTTGTTGAAAGCTGGCAAACCACAAACTGAACATTCATATTCGGGTCAAGCTTTCTGAGCCTTGATATGTAGGAATTTTCGCCCGAGGTTACAAGAGTTGTACCGTTTACCGCCTCCTTTACGGCGTTTACCTTATAAATGCTTGTAAGGTAATCGGCAAAAGAGATGTTGTACGAGCCGAAGCCGTTTGTTATCGACGAGCCTAAGAAAATTACGGTATTTCCTTTAATTTCGGACTCCTGCTCTTTCTGAAACGCCGGAAGATACTTAAAAGCGTCGCCGGTAAACAGCCCGACATATGCCACGGCGGCTATAACGATCACCAAAACCAAAGAAATAATAATTCTGAAAACTTTCATAATACCCCTCTTTCATAACTTACGGATATTCTAACAAAAAACAAGCCGATTTACAATAGTTATATAAAATATATTTTTTCGCTTAAAATACGCTGTCCAAAAAGTCTATGGCTCTGTCCGCCCAGCCCTCGGCCTCTTTGCCTTCGGCAAGCCCTATACCGTGGCCGCCCGTATTGTAATATATAAACTCATTTTTAACCGATTTTTCATTGAGCGCCTGCTCAAGCATAACGGAGTTTTTGTAACTAACGGATTTGTCGTCCTTATTGTGCCATGCAAAGGTGGGCGGATAGTCCTGCGTAATGTGTTTTTCCACGGAGGCGGCGTCCCTTTCCGGCTTTCCGGTAAACAGTCCCAAAAAGTTGTTCCTTGATACCTTGTGGGTTAGTTCGCCCATAGTTATTACGGGATATGCAAGCACAAGAGCTTTTGGCTTTAAAGAATAGGTTTTTCCCTCATATTCGCACTCAAAGCGTTCGTATTGCGTGGCAAAGAACGAGCAAAGGTGGCCGCCTGCCGAGCTTCCCATAAGGGCAAAACCGTTCGGGTCCGTATTAAATTCGTCCGACCTTGATTTAATAAACTGTATCGCCCTTGCTACATCTTCCATAGGGTAAGGATACCTGGCGTTTCCGCTGCCAACGCTGTAAAACAGTACAAAAGCGTTGTATCCCCTCTCGTTGAGTTTTTCGGCAAAGGGTCTGCCCTCGTTTGAATCGGAGACAAATTTGTAAGCCCCTCCCGGGCAAATTAGCACCGACGGAGCGTTGTTTCCGATAACATAGCTTTCAACGGTCACAAGCCTGCGCTTCGGCCTTTCTTTAATCTCATTTTTTGAATAGAGCTGAAATTTCATAAAATCACCGTTTTAATAATAACAAAAATTGAAATCATTGTAAATAAGTATTATAATATTAACGAGGTGAGCAAAATGGGTGATGAATTTGAAAAATACTCAAAGAAAACCAAATACGATGTTCCAAAGCAAACCAAGGCGGAAAACTTTAAATATTTGAACAAGAGATACCCAGCCCAAAACTGCACGGTTATTATAGGCGACTCTATAGTGGAGCTTTGGAATTTAGAGCTTTTTAAGAAATACGCCAAGGTGCTTGACTGCGAAGTTTTAAACCGAGGTATAAGCGGCGATACAAGCGACAGAATGTATCAGCGGCTTGAAGAAAACGCAATTAATATAAAGCCGAAAAATATAGCCGTCTTAATCGGCACTAACGACATTGGCCTCGGCTTACCGCCCGAATTTTCGGAAAAGAATGTGGAAAACAGTATCAAGCTTATCCGTGAAAAACTGCCGGGGACAAAAATCATAATTATAAGCTTACTGCCTGTCAACAAAAATATAGGCTTATTTAACAGCTGTGTCGGCAAAAGGAACAACGAGCTTATTGACGAGCTGAATTTAAGATACATGGAATTATGCAAAAAGTACAAGGTTGACTATTTGGACATCAACACAAAGCTGAAGGACAAAAAAGGCAGATTTGAAAAGGATTACACCTACGACGGACTGCACCCGAATATCAAGGGCTTTGTGCTGATGACGCCCGAATTAATAGATTTGTTAAAGTAGTTGCATAAATCGGAATTTTCCTATATAATATTTAAGTTACTATGCTTTTTAGAGGGAACGGAAATGTAATTAATTAACTTAACAACTATAAATTAAGGCAAAGGAAAAGGTATTTTTATGCTTCAGTATGAAGAATTGAGACTCAGGCTGTTGGGAAACGAGGACGCATTAAACGATTTGGCGGACGCCCTCGGCCTTGAAAAGATGAAAGAAGAAATTGCCGAGCTTGACGCAAAAACCGCAGAAAACGGCTTTTGGGACGACATTAAAGGCTCGCAGATTGTTCTTAAAAAGCAAAGCTCATTGAAAAACAAGGTCGGCTCTTATGAAAAATTAAAGCAGGATTTTGACGACGCCCTTGTTATGATTGAGCTTGCAAACGAGGAAGAGGACGAGAGTCTTTTTCCCGAATGTGAGGAAAGCGTTAAAAAAATCGAACAGAGCATTGAAACGATGACCCTCTCCACCCTGCTGTCAGGTGAATATGACAGCAAAAATGCGATTTTAACATTCCATGCCGGCGCCGGCGGAACGGAAGCGCAGGACTGGGCGCAGATGCTTTTCAGAATGTACTGCCGCTGGGGTGAAAGACACGGATATAAGGTTACAACGCTTGACTATCTTGACGGCGACGAAGCCGGTTTAAAATCCGCAAGCATCTTAATCGAGGGCGAAAACGCCTACGGTTATATGAAAAGCGAAACGGGAATACACAGGCTTGTGAGGGTTTCGCCGTTTGACTCCGAGGGCAGACGGCACACCTCGTTCGCTTCGCTTGAGGTTATGCCGGAAATTGACGACACCATAGAGGTTGAAATTGCGCCCGAGGACATTAAAATGGATGTTTACCGCTCTTCGGGAGCCGGCGGCCAAAAGGTCAACAAGACCTCTTCCGCAGTCAGACTTACTCATATTCCCACGGGCATAGTCGTCTCCTGTCAGGTTGAAAGAAGCCAGCACCAAAACAGGGAAGTTTGTATGACTATGCTCAAATCCAAGCTTATTGAAATCAAGGAGAGAGAACACCTTGATAAAATATCCGATATTAAGGGCGACCAAAAGGAAATCGCCTGGGGCAGTCAGATAAGATCGTATGTATTTATGCCGTACCAGCTTGTCAAGGACCACAGGACAAATTTTGAGATGGGCAATATCACTAATGTTATGGACGGCGACCTTGACGGCTTCATAAACGCCTATCTTAAAATGGAGTCCCAGAAAAAGCTTGATGAATAATTGCCGGGTTCACTGCTCTTTTTAATTTTATTGAAAGGAAGTATTTTATGAACTGTTACATCATTGACAAAAAGGGAATTAACACAATAGAAAAGAATTTTGCCTCGACCGTAATGGGCAAAAGGGCAAGAGTGCCTGTAATTCTCTCCATTTTATTTATGGTGGTTTGGATAACGGTTACATTATCGCTGATAAGCCTTGAATGTGCCTGCGCAAAATGGGCGATGATGAATAACATTAAAAATATTTCCTTTGTTTCAAGCGAACCCATGTCCTATTTTATCGCCTTTTTGATTGTTGTTTTAATGTGCATCATTTCATATATACATTACAACAGAGAATTAAGGCAGTATATAGAATCACTTTAAAAGCGCAAACAACAAATAAAAAAGACATGACAGTTTAATTTCTGCCATGTCTTTTATTTTGCCCGGTGTTTATTTTTGTGCGCCGTTTAATTTATCTGTCAAATCGAACTTGCCCTTTTTGCACAAAAGAGTATTTTTGTCTCCCGGCTTTATTCTTGTTACGGTATCGCCTATGTAACGAATATCTATCGGGCAAAGCTTATCGCAAAGCTCGCAAACGGATTTCCTGCTCTCTTCTTCAACAGCAAGCTGTTTTTTAATAGGCTGTTTTTCCTTTAAAGCGCCTGTGGGGCACACATCGACGCAGGCTCCGCAGAATGTGCAGGAGCTTAAATCAAGCGGCAGAGAAAGCTCGGGATTAACTATTGTGTCAAATCCCCTGCCTATAAGTCCGAGCGCAGTAACGCCCTCTCTTTCCTCGCAGACACGCACGCAAAGACCGCAAAGAATACATTTATCCGCATTTCTTATAATCAAAGATGATTTATCCTCATTATTTCTGAAATGCTTTTCTCCGCTGAATTTTTGCGGTTTTACATCATATTCGTTGGCGTATTCGATAAGCTTGCACTCATAGTAGTCGTGACAGCCGCATTCAAGACAGCGCATAGCTTCGTTTACCGCCGTTTCCTCGGAAATGCCGAGCGCAACCTCTTTGAAGCTGTTTTTCCTCTCGTCGGCGGGAAGCACGGGCATCTCTGCCCTCACAGCCTTTTCAAATTTATCAAAATAGCCGTCGGGCAGGGTTCTCTCAACATAAAACGGTTTTTTATACTTAACATCTTCACCGTTTAAGTACCTGTCAATAACAACCGAGGCCTTTTGCGCTTCACCTATAGCCTCAATGGCGATAGAAGCCCCCCTGTTGGAAACATCGCCGACAGCGAAAACTCCGTCTGCGGAGGTTCTGAACGAGCCGCTGTCCGCAAGGATTGTATTTTTTGCGGAAATTTCAAGACCCTCAAAGCCCTCGAGCTCGGGATATTGGCCGATAGCCATAATAACGGTGTCAAATTCAACTTCCTCAACCGAACCGTCAACGGCCTTCGGCCTTCTTCTTCCGCTTTCATCGGGTTCGCCAAGCTCATATTTTTGGATTTTTACGGATTTTAATTTACCGTTTTCGCTTATAATTTCACAGGGACTTGAAAGGAAGCAAAAATCAACGCCCTCCTCCATAGCCTCTTTTATTTCAATATCCTCGGCAGGCATCTCGTCCCTTGTTCTTCTGTAAAGAACCCTGACTTCCTTTGCGCCGAGTCTGACCGCCGTTCTGCAAGCGTCCATTGCGGTATTTCCGCCGCCGCAGATCGCCACCCTGCCGCCTATTTCCGGCCTGTTTCCGAGAGCGACCTCCCTGAGGAAATCAATACCGCCGATTACGCCCTCGCAGTCCTCGCCGGCAATACGCATTTTACTGCTGTTCCATGCGCCGAGAGCCACAACAACTGCGTCGTAATCCTTTTTAAGCTCGTCAAGACTGATGTCCCTGCCTATTTTTACATTGTTTTTAAAATTAACGCCCAAGTCCTCAATTTGCTTTATTTCCCTGTCAAGTATCGACTTGGGAAGCCTGTACTCGGGAATACCGTATCTGAGCATACCGCCCATTTTTTCCATCATATCAAAAACGGTTACGCCGTGTCCCATTCTTCTTAAGAAAAACGCCGCAGTAAGGCCGCCCGGCCCTCCGCCGATTACGGCAACCCTTTTACCAGTATCGGGTTCGACGGGAGGTATGTAGCGGTCGTCGCTCGCCAAATCCATATCGCCGACAAAGCCCTTTAAAGCGGCTATTGATACAGGCTCGTCAACATACTTTCTTCTGCATTTCTTTTCACACGGGTGAGGACAAATTCTGCCTATCGACGAGGGAAAAGCTATCCTCTCTTTAATGAGCCTGACAGCCTGTTTATATTCCCCGTTTGCAATAAGCCCAACATAGCCCTGGCAGTCCGTATTTGCCGGACATTCAAGCGAACAGGGAGCTTTGCAGTCGCCGTCGTGGTCGGATATAAGCAGTTCGAGCGCAGTTTTCCTTGCCCTTATTACCCTATCGGACTTTGTGTTAATAACCATGGACTCACTGCACTTTGTTGAGCAGGCACGCAAAAGCTTTGCCGAACCCTCCGCTTCAACAACGCAAAGACCGCAGGCGCCGTATGTTTCGACCCGTCCGTCATAGCACAAATTGGGAATTTTTATTCCGTTTTCGCTTGCCGCTTCAAGGATAGTTGTATTTTCCTCAACGGTAAGCTTTTTTCCGTCTATAGTTATGTTTATCATATCATCTTACCTCGACAGCGGAGAAATTGCAGTTACCCCTGCACTTTCCGCACTTAATACATTTATCTGCGTCAATGGCGTGCGGCTGTTTTACCTTTCCTGAAATTGCGTTTACGGGGCAGTTTTTCGCACATTTTGTGCAGCCTACGCATTTGCTCGAATCAATCACATATTTAATAAGAGCGGAACACTCGCCTGCCGGGCACTTTTTATTGTTGATATGCGCCTCATACTCGTCCCTGAAATATTTTAAAGTTGTCAGCACGGGATTAGGCGCTGTCTGTCCGAGTCCGCACAAAGCTCCGTCCTTTACGGAATAGCACAGCTCCTCAAGCAGTTCAATATCTCCCGGTCTGCCGTTCCCCTCGACAATCCTTGTAAGCATCTCGTACATTCTTTTTGTGCCGAGCCTGCAATGCACGCATTTTCCGCAGGATTCCTTGGTGGTGAAATCAAGGAAAAACTTAGCCATACCTACCATACAGGTGCTTTCGTCCATAACAACCATACCGCCCGAGCCCATAATTGCGCCCGTCTGCGCCAACGCCTTATAGTCGATTACGGTATCAAGCAGGCTTTCGGGGATACAGCCGCCCGAAGGGCCGCCCATCTGCACGGCTTTGAACTTTTTAGAATCCCTTATTCCGCCGCCTATATCGAAAATTACCTCTCTCAAGGTCATACCCATGGGAATTTCCACAAGGCCGCCCCGTTTTATTTTACCCGTGAGTGCGAATACCTTTGTACCCTTACTGTTTTCGGTACCCATCTGCGCAAATTTTTCGCCGCCGTTTAAAATAATCCAGGCTACATTCGCATATGTTTCAACATTGTTTATGTTTGACGGCTTATGCCAATATCCCTCCTGCGCCGGGAACGGAGGCTTGAGCCTCGGCATACCTCTGTTGCCTTCAAGGGATTCTATCAGCGCCGTTTCCTCGCCGCATACAAATGCGCCTGCGCCGGCCTTTATTCTCATTTTGCAGGAAAATCCGCTTGAAAGTATGTTCTCACCCAAAAAGCCCCTTTCCTCCGCCTGTTTAATGGCTTTTTCAAGCCTTTTGACGGCAAGGGGATATTCGGCCCTTACATAAACGACCATTTCGCCTGCGCCGATTGCGTATGCGCCGATGAGCATGCCCTCTATAAGGGAATGGGGGTCGCTTTCTATAACGGCTCTGTCCATAAATGCGCCGGGATCGCCCTCGTCCGCATTGCAAATGAGATACTTTTCGCTGCCCTCGGAATTGCGCGCGGCGTTCCACTTAAACCATGTCGGGAAGCCTGCGCCGCCTCTTCCGGCAAGGCCGGAAACCTTTATTTCCTCGATTACCTGCTGTGCCGTCATTGTTTTTAAAACCTTTTCAACGGCCTTATATCCGTCGCAGGCAAGGTATTCGTCAATATCCTCGGGATTAATCAGACCGCAGTGCCTGAGAGCAATTCTCGTCTGTTTATTTAAAAACTCCTCGTCTTCTTTGCTGATTTTAAGCGCTTCCAAATCTTCGAGAGAGTTTTCGCTAACAGCCTTAATTATCGCTTCACAGTCATTTTCGGAAACCTTGACAAGTCTTGTTAAATCTCCGTTATCGTCATATATATCAACTATTGGCTCAAGAAAGCACATACCGTTACAGCCGGTAAAGCCCAAGTCTATACCGTCATATTTTTCTGTCAATTTTTCAAAAGCGGAATAAACCTTTGCTGCACCTGCCGCAATACCGCAGCTTCCCTCGCCGACTACTATTTTCACTGCTCATTCCCCTCCTCAAGCGCATTTTGTCTTAGAGTATTTAAAATGCCTATTACTTTATCCGGGGTCAGACTGCCGTATGTTTCGCCGTTAATCATCATAACGGGAGAAAGACTGCAACAGCCGAGGCAGGCAACATTTTTAAGGCTGAACAGGCCGTCCTCGGTTGTTTCGCCGTCGCTTATTCCGAGCGTTTCGTTAATCGTTTTTTCAATGAGGTCTGAATTATTGACATGGCACGCCGTACCCTTGCAGAGCATAATTAAATACTTGCCCACGGGTTTTAGGCGAAACTGCGTGTAAAATGTTGCGACGCCCATAATTTTGGCAACCGGTATTGACATTTTGTCGGAAATATGTTTTATAATCTCCTCCGGTAAATAGCCGTATATGTCCTGAGCGTGCTGTAAAACAGTTATCAAACTGCCCTTTACAGACGCATAATCTTCAAGCGTTTTGTCAAGTAAAGTTAAATCTATATTCTCAGCCATACTTTCCTCCGTGTATTGAACTCAATTATATATTTTAATCTTTTTTATATCAAATGGCAACGAACAAATATTGTATTTTTTATCGACAAATGTAAAAAAATATAGTATAATATGCACAAAAGAAGGGAATTGTTTATGTATAAAACCGAACTGCACTCTCACACCGCAGAAACAAGTAACTGCGGTAAGACCAAGGCAAAAGACCTTGTAAACGCCTATATTGACGCAGGTTACAGCACCGTTGTAATAAGCGACCATTTAAGCACCCACACTTATTTCAGGTACAATTATGATAAGATGAGCTGGGACGAAAAGATAGATGTTTTTGTCAGGGGCTTCAATACGGCGCTTGAAGCGGCAAAGGGCAGATTAAACATACTTTTCGGCATGGAAATGCGGTTTGACGAAGCTCTGCCGGAGCACGATTTAAACGACTATCTTGTTTTCGGAGTAACCGAAGATTTCCTGAGAAAAAACGGCGACCTCATTAATATGAACATAAAGTCTTTTTCTGAGCTTGCGCATAAAAACGGATTGTTGATTTACCAGGCGCACCCTTTCAGGGACGATATGACGAGGGCCGACCCTGCGCTTGTTGACGGTGTTGAAATATACAACGGGAACAGAAGGCATGACTCCAGAAACGATAAGGCCGAAAAATGGGCAAGGGAAAACGGATTAAAAGGCACCTCGGGTTCCGATTTCCACAAACCCGAAGATGTCGCTCACGGCGGAATACTTACGGATACGGAAATTAAGACAAACGGCGATTTACTGAAAATACTTAAAAGCAACAATTATGAAATAATCAGAAATTAACGCAAAATTTATGCCGCATTGGTTATCAATGCGGCATCAGAGTGTAGAAAAAGTATGTTTCACTTGGCAATATGCACAAAAGGAGTAAGATTATGGGGAACCCCCGGCGAGGGTTCCCCACCGCAAAACAGTTCACCGAACTGTTTTGCGCCCCTCCTGCGCTCTTTGAAGTGCAAGGATTTCGCAGTCTGCGGACTGCGCCGAGGGCTTTGCCCCTCGACCCCACCGCCTTTTGAAAAAGGCGGACGAAAACTTTTGGATATTTTGCTATTGCAAAACAGTTTATCGACGGACTGTGCCGCATTGGTTATCAATGCGGCGTTTTTTATGTTCTGTCCGAGCCTACAAAGAACAGGCCTATTGCGCCCGGTCCCGTATGCGAGCCTATAATCGGCCCTATATCGTATTTTTCTATTTTTCCTTTTAGGTTGGGGAATTTTTCCTCTATCATTCCGATTACGGCGTCTGCGTCATCGGAACAGGCAGCGTGAGAAATAAAGCATTTGTTGTTGTAATTATAGCCGCCGTCCGCATATTTTTCCATTCTTTCTACAAGTGCGCTCATAGCCTTAGCCTTACCCCTGCATTTTTCCGTGGGAACAATTACGCCCTTTTCATTGAGTCTGAGCAGAGGACAAATTTTTAAAATAGTTCCTACCCAGCCGGAGGCCGGAGAAATTCTGCCGCCCCTTATGAAATTTTTAAGGTCCGTTGCAAAAAACCAATAATGAATTTTATGCTTCAGCGTCTCCGCATATTCTATTAAATCCTCTAATTTCATTCCCTCGTCCCGTCTGTCGGCAAGTATGGAAACATACATGCCCTGACCCGTAGCTCCGCCGAGAGAGTCCAAGACATAAATATTTGAATCGGGATATTTTTCCTTAACCTCCTGCTTTGCCAAAAGAGCGCAATTATAAGAGCCCGACATACCCGAGGAAAAATCAATATGTAAAATCGGCTTTCCCTCCTGAGCAAGCTTTTCAAAATACTCGGTATATCTGCTTACATTAACCTGCGAGGTAGTTGGCTCTGCGCCGTTTTTCATTTTTTCGTAAAACTCCGAAACAGGCATGGTTTTTCCGAAGTCGTGCGGATATTCAACCCCGTCAAGCGCATAGGTAAAACAGATATATCTTATATCCCTGCTCTCCATATACTCGTTTGTAAGGTCCACGGTCGAACTGCAAGAAAGAATAAAGTCTGACATTATTATACTCCTTAAAATTATTAGTTTATATCAGGCTTGTGGCTTACCGCCCAAGCAATATTTGTAGCGTGGTCCGCAACTCTTTCAAAATCGGTAATTGTATTTATGAAAAGCATACCCGATTTAGTGCCGCAAATGTGTTTATTAAGCCTTTCGATATGGGACTGCCGATAATCCTCCTCCATCTTATCGACAAAAGCCTCCAGCGCATTGATTTTTTTGGCCTTTTCGTAAGTGAGCTCCTGATTTGTAAACGATTCGACAGCCTCGTCGATAAGCTCAAGCGTCGTTTCAAACATAGATTTCAGCTCTGCGCTCCCCTCGTCGGAAAACTCTATGCTTTCCTCGTTTCTCGACTGCGCCGCCTCCGAAAGGTTCTGCGCATGGTCGCCGATGCGTTCAATATCGTTAATTACATGGAAGACCCGACCTATATATTTGGCGTCGTGGTAAGATAAATCAAGGGCGTTTATTTTTACTAAAATCGGCGTAATATTGTGATTAAGATAGTTAATGACATCTTCGGTGTGCTGAATTTCATCGAAATGCTCAACGGAATTTGACAAAAGATCGTTTGCCGCCAAAACAAAATTATTCCTTGCAAGCAACGCCATTCTGTGTACTTCTTTGGCTACCTGGGCAACGGCAAAGGGAGGCGTATTTACCATCAGGTTGTCAACATAGTGCATCGAAAAATCATTTTCGGACTCGTCTTTTTTATCGGGTATTATTATTTCCGCAAGCCTTACAAGAAGCTTTGCAAACGGGAACATTATTACGGTCGAGACAACATTAAAAATAATGTGAATTAATGAAAGCTGCATCATTTTGTTGTCGCTGATATGCTCAATCCAATCCGTAAACGGCACAAGCCTTGAAAAAGCGATGAAGAAAACTGCGCCGAAAACATTAAACAATATGTGCATAACCGCAGTTCTTTTGGAATTTTTCTTTGTTCCTATTGTGGAGATCAAAGCGGTTACGCAGGTGCCGATATTTTGGCCGTAAATTATATAAGCCGCAAAATTTAACGGTATAAGCCCCTGCGAGGCCAGAGCCTGCAAAATACCTATGCTCGCCGCAGAGCTTTGAATTATTGCGGTTGTAACGGCGCCGATTGCAACGGCGACAATGGGGTTCTCCGCTTCCAAAATCCAGTTTTTAAAAAGCTGTGACTGCGCAAGCGGCTCCATGGCGTTTTTCATCAGGTTCATTCCAAGAAAAAGCATACCGAAGCCCGTTATGGCAAGCCCTAAATGCCTGTAAGAATTTTTCTTTGCGAACATAGACCAAAAAGCGCCTATTCCTATTGCCACGGGCGCATAAAGCCCGATGTCGAGCGATACCAAAACGCTTGTTGTGGTGGTGCCTATATTGGCGCCCATAATAACGCCTATTGCCTGCGTAAGGTTCATAACACCCGTGTTGACAAATCCCACAACCATAACGGTCGTTGCAGAAGAGCTCTGTATAAGCGTAGTTATGACAAAGCCTATCAAAACGGCGGAAAATCTGTTGCTCGTTGTTTTTTCAAACAATGATTTTAATTTTTTTCCTGCCGCAAGCTCAAGCCCCTCGCCCAAAATTTTAATGCCGTAAAGCAATAAGCCGAGACCGCTCAACAACATCGCTATGCTATCAAATCCCATTACTTCCCCCGTTAATCAGTTTCGCTTTCCTTAATTTTTTGGCTTTTTGCAAACTCCCTGCCGTCAAAGCCCAAATGATATGATACATGCCTTTTAAAATCGGAATAATCCTTTTCCACACGGCTGTAATTAATATTTTTCTTTCTCATGTATGTTTTATACCAATCAAGGCGTCTGTGAAAGTCCTTATAATTCCTGTTCTCAAGCTTGGTCCAGGCAACCTCCGCCAGGGCGTTTATGCGTGGAAAAACGGAAAATTCAAGAGCATCACTGCCGTCGATAAACTCCGTCCAAACAAGCCCTTCAAAGCCCTTAACCCTGTATTTGTCGCCGACAATTCCGATTTTGGCGAGATTAAAATTATAGGTCTTTTTTAAAGGCGTTTTTGAAAACTTCCAATCGAAATAAAAATATGTAACAGGCGAGATGATAACATCTCTCTTTTTTGCCTGACCCCTGACGGCGGCTACGGAAGACGCCTGCCAAAGCTGTGTAACGACGGAAAAATCAAGCTCGTCCGTGGCGCAGTCGTCCCAGGCTATCGGAGTTTTGCCGTACTTTTTAAGCGTCTGCGTAAGCCTGTTCATAAAATAGATCTGGAGCTCTTTGGAATTTTTAATACCAAGCTCGGACTTTTTGGAACTGCATTTGTCGCATTTATCCCAAACCTTGTAGCCTGTAAAAGCCTCGTCGCCGCCTATATGAAAGTATTTTGACTCAAACAGCGGACAGACCTCCGAAAACAGACTATCAATAAATTCATATACGGCCTCGTTTCCGGCGCAGAGTATAGCGTTAAGCACGCCGTTGTGACAGGCAATTTCTATCTTTTCCCCCGTGCAGGAAAGCTCCGGAACAGAGGATATAATCGCCGTCGTATGGCCCGGTAAATCAATTTCGGGTATAACCTCGATATTAAGCTCCCGTGCATAGGAAACTATATCCTTGATTTCCTGCTGTGTATAATAGTGAAAATACTCAACATTGTCATAGTCAAGGCCGTATCCCTTTAAATGCCTTGAAAATCTCTTGGAGCCGACCTCATTGAGCACGGGATATATTTTTGACTCTATTCTGTATGCCTGGTCATCGGACAAATGCCAATGAAATTTATTCAATTTCAGCATCGCCATATTTTCAAGCAGTTCCTTAACCGTTTCAGGTTCAAAAAAGTGACGGCAGGAATCGAGCATAAAGCTCCTGTATTCTACATCGGGAGCGTCCTCGATTATAAGCGTTTCAAGTATAGCCTTGCCGTCCTGTTTTTTTGCCTGCATTAAAATGGTTTTTAAGGTAATTGCGGCATAAAATGCGCCTGCGTAATCGGAGGCGGAAATGTAGACGCCGTCATTAGCTATTTTCAGAACATAGGCTTCGCTTTTCATACCGTCAACTTTTGTAAACCTGATTACGCCCTCGTCCTCTTCGGGTTTTGTTTTAAGGTAATCACAAATTATTTTTCCGGCTTTTACAAACTCCTCTGAGCAAAGCACCTTTGTTTTGGGAGAAATCTCATATGTAGAATCTCCGCAAATATATTTGTTTGGCTTAGGGATAATGTTATATACTGACATATATTTACCTCCGTAAAAATACCTTTTGCGAAAACGGTACAAGGTTATTATACCAAACGCAAAAGGTAATTTAAAGTAAATATTAAACTTTTTCAATTATTTTTTCTAAAATTTCGATAATTTTAAACCGAGGCTCGTATTTTGAGTCGCTTTTTACTATTTTCAGCTCGTCGTCGGTCAGCACATCGTCGATGGTAACATCGTTTTCTGCGGCCGGCAAACACATAGGCGGAAACATAACGCACCACCAATTATGGCCTTTCCCCTCGCCTATTATAACATTTACCGCCTCATATTCGCCTGCCGGCAGGGTAATGCCGTTGTCATATTTTCTTGTAAGGAAATTTGCCTTGCCTATGCTTATCTCAACATCATAGTCACAGCCGTTTTCCTCAATAACTTTTTTTGCGGCCTGTGTTAGTTCCTCGGTTTTCGGCTTTAAAACCTTTTCGGCCTGCGACACATCTACAGAGCCGTCGAAATATTCCCGTCCCGCCGCAAGCACGGCGTCCCTGACTTTCAGCTTCAGCTCCTGGTCCTGTTGCGAATCCGAATTTGCTATAACATGCATTCTCAAAAGCTTTTGCCTGATATTATCGCAGTTATACGAAAAATCCGCAACGCTGAAAATCACGGAAATTATAAGGCCTATGGCAAGGGAAAGCTCGATTATTTTAACTTTTTTCATTTTCACTCAGTCCTTTCGTGGTAATTATTGGAAAGGTTGAGCGATTTATTCATATTTTTTCAATAAGCTTTAATTCGTCGGCGCCGATTTCCCTTGACGAGCCCTCCGAAAGCTTCGGGTCCAACGAAAGACCGCCGATTTTAATCCGTTTAAGCTCTGTAACCTCAAGCCCGACAGCCCTGAACATTCTTTTTATCTGATGATATTTACCCTCGCAGATTATAACCTCTGCCAAAGTTCTTTCAGGGTTTAAGGTTTTAACGGAAGCCGGCCTGAACACGGTGCCGTCCTTTAGCTCCATTCCCTTTTCGAGCACGGAAATCTCATTATCGGTGCAGGCTCCGTCAAGCTTTGCAATATATGTTTTAGGCACATGGTTTGACGGGGACAAAATCCTGTGGGCAAAGCCGCCGTCATTTGTGATAAGTACAAAGCCGGTGGTATCCTTGTCCAGTCTTCCTGCCGGAAAAAGCCCTTTTTTCTTCATGCAGTCGGGCAAAATGCTTATTACCGTAACATCGTTTTTATCGTTGCTTGCGCTGACAACGCCCACGGGCTTATTCTGCATAATGTATATAAATTTTTCGGTATTGACAACCTCGCCGTTGAGTTCAATTATACTGCTTTGGGCGTCGGCCTTTACCGACAGGTCAAAAACAGTTTCACCGTTTAGCCTGACAGCGCCTTTTTTTGCAAGCTTTTTCAATTCGCTTCTTGAAATACCGCTTGAATTACCTAAAATTTTGTCAAGTCTTTCCAATGCCATACTATCCCGTCGCTTTCACGGCAGCGGTTGTCGTTGAAGTCTGCGGTTTTACAAAGCTGTGCATAAATCCGTTAAGCTCGACAGAGCAAATATCGCCGCCTATAACATTTCCGTCATAAATCAGTAAGGTGGCTCTTATACATTCGCTGTCCTCGTATCCCGGATAATTGGTAACTATGTAAGTCCACTTTTTTACTCTCTTTGAGCAATACTTTTTCAGATCAAACCCCTGCTCAAGCTGAATTTTATTGTAATTTTCATAAACATCGTCAAATTCAGCCGGAATTATTACCTCTTTCACCTCACACGGCTCCTCTTCCACACTCCAGCCGAATTGAGAAAGATACGCTATTCTTTCCTCGGCATTCGACGCCCTGAGATTAAACTCATTTGCCTTTGCGGTTTCAACGCTTTTTTTAGTTAAAACCAGCAGTACAAGGCACATCAGAATGAGCAAAAGAATTACAGTCGCAAATCTTATTTGCCTTTTGTTCACCGAATATACAAACATATAATTTCACCTCGTACACAATTATATGCGACGAGGTGAACATTAATTCTTAAATATTAATCGTCGGAAGGCTGTTGAGCCGCAGCGGAACGCAGAGACATTCTCGCCTTTCTTATCTCATTGACGGCGGCGGTAAGCGCTTCGTCAGATGTGGCGACGATATTTTCAACATATTCGCCTGCGCTTTTGCGAAGCTCATTGGCCCATTTCTGCGCCTGTTCCGTAACCTCGGAAGCGGAAGCCCTCGCCTGCTCAATAATCTCGGCCGCCTGCGTTTTTGCCTGCTGTAAAATATCTGCGGCATTTTGTTCGGCCAACTTTGTAATTTCGTGTTCAGAAACAATTTCTTTAGCCTGCTTGTGGGCCTCTTCAATAATTCCGTCAGCAGAACCCTGAGCAGCATCAATTATTTCTTTTCTCTCGGAAGCAATTTTTCTTGCCTTCATAAGCTCATCAGGCATATTAAGGCGAATGTCCTCAATTAATGTAATTATCTCTTCACCATCAACCGATATTTTAGAAGAAAAAGGGACATTTTTGCTGTTTTCAAGAACTTCCTCAATGCTGTCGAGCAAACTTTCAATACTCATTTTTCTGCACCTCTACTAATTCTTTTTATAATGTCCTCGCATATCTCGGCAGGGACAAATTTGCTTATATCCCCGTCAAGCATGCAAATATGTTTAACAACGCTTGAGCTTAAATACATATTTTCCGCTCTTGTCGTTATAAAAACCGTGTCAACATCGCCGTTGAGCTCTTTGTTGATAAGAGCCTGCTGAAATTCATATTCAAAGTCCGAAACGGCACGCAAGCCCTTAACAATGGCAACTGCGTTTACCTGCCTGGCGTAGTCTGCCAACAAGCCGTCATATGTATCGACCTCAACATTTGCAAGGTTATGCGTACAACGCCTTATCATATCGACCCTTTCGCAGGCGGTAAAACAATAATTGTTCTTTTTTAAATGATTGGTCATGACAAGCACTATAACCCTGTCAAACATCTTTGCGCTTCTGCTTATGATGTCAAGATGACCTAAAGTAACCGGATCAAAACTACCGGGACAAATAACTGTTCTCATAGCAGTACCTTTTAAACATTCTTATTCTTGTAAGTAGTAAGCTTTGTTTTGGAATATTTATATTCCTTGTACTTGATAAACTCTCCGAGGTCATCGGGAAGCTCCTCCGAATAATCGGTTTCGCAAATAACAGTGGCGTTTTCGTTACAGCATTTTGCGGCATACGGCAAAACCTCGGCACAAATGCCCTTTTTATACGGAGGGTCAATAATTATCAGGTCAAATTTAAGCTTTGAATTTTTTATATAGCTTATACTGTCCGTATTGAGCACGGTTGCGTCTTTATATAAGCCCGTTGTTTTTAGATTTTCCTTAACGGTTTCAAACGCCTCTTTGTTATTGTCTACAAAGACGGCGCTCTGTGCGCCTCGGCTCAGAGCCTCAATTCCGAGCTGACCGGAGCCTGCAAACAAATCCAACACCCGTGCGCCCTGAATATCAAACTGGACTATGCTGAACATTGCTTCCTTAACCCTGTCGGTAGTCGGTCTGATTATTTCATCGCCCTCAAGCGTCTTTAATTTCCTGCCTCTCGCCGCACCTGTTATTACTCTCATTTTTGAATAACTCCAACCATTAATACAGTATATTTTCCTATTTTTATTGTAAAAAGTCAATAGTTTTTTAAAAATATGCTCCCAAAGCCCCTTTAAACAAAGGGAAATCAGGCTGTCAAAACCGCATTTTCAAGCTCATTTACATCTTTGGCGCAGGCCTTTAATTTATATCCCCTGAAGTCGTCGGATTTTCTGAAGCCCCACAAAACTGCGACAAAATCAACACCGGCGTTTTCGGCGGTCATAGCGTCTACTTCGCTGTCGCCGACATATATAACCTCCGATTTTTTAAGCTTAAGGCAGTCTAAAATATACTCGACGCCTTCCGCCGAGGGTTTGTTTTTCCTTTCGGGGGTACTGCCGATTACCAAGTCAAAGCAACCGCCGAAAATTGATTTACAAAGTTCTTTTGCGGCAAAATCGGCCTTGTTTGTAACTACGGCGAGCAACATTCCCCTGCTTTTCAGCTTTTTGATTATATCCTCAATTCCCTCATACGGCCTTGTCTTTTTCATCATATTTAATTTGTAAAAATCGGTAAACTCTCTATAGCACCTGTCTGTAATTTCAGCGTCGGTATTTTCGGGCAAAGCCCTTTCGACAAGCTTGTAGATGCCGTTGCCGACAAAAAGCCTTATCTCCTCGTAAGTTCTAAGAGGATAGCCGTGCGAAGCGAGTACAAAATTTACGCTGTCCGCCAAATCGTCAAGTGTGTTTAGCAGAGTTCCGTCCAAATCAAAAATAACCGCCTTATATTTCATAATTAATCGTCTTCCCTGTAATATGCAATTATATTGTCCGCAAGCTTCTCGGTAATTCCGCTCACCTCAAGCAATTCTTCCTTTGTAGCCGCTTTGACTGCACCTATTGTCTTAAAGTGCTTTAACAGCGCCTTTGCCTTTTTATCGCCAATGCCCTGTATTTTTGTCAGAGACATTGAAAGACTGCTTTTTGAGTGCTTTTTACGGTGATATTCGACAGAAAACCTGTGAACCTCGTTTTGTATCTCGGAAACAAGAGTAAAAACCGACCGCTTTGAATTAATCGCAATTTCTCCGCCGTTGGAGGCTATAGCCCTTGTTCTGTGCTTTCCGTCTTTAACCATACCGAAAACGGGAACATCAAGGCGGAAACGGCTTATAACATCGGCAACCGCATTTACCTGACCTATTCCGCCGTCAAGCAAAATCAAATCGGGAAGTCTGCCGAAGCCCTCGCCCGTATCCTTGTTTTTTTCGTATTCGTTGAACCGCCTTGTAAGCACCTCGTTCATTGAACCGTAGTCGTCATTCTGAAAACCTTTTACGGTGAAGCGTTTATACGCCCTCTTATAAGGCTTTCCGTCCTTGAAAACCACCATACCGCCTACGGAATCCGCACCTGCGGTATGGGATATATCGTAGGACTCGATATAATCGGGAGTGTTTTTTAAATTAAGCAGGGTTTTAAGCTCCTCAAGCTCCGCCATTGCCTTTCTGTTTTTATTTTTATAAAGGGCAAGCTTGTCCTTGGCGTTTTCACGGCACATATTTACAAGCTGAAGCTGTTCGCCCCTTTCGGGTATAAATATTGTGACCTTCTTGCCCCTTTTTTCTGTAAGCCATTGCTCCAAAAGCTCTTTGTCGTCCAAACAGCCGTCAACCGTTACCCTTTTCGGGATATTATTTCTGATTGAGTAATATGATGTAATGTAATCCGCCCTTCGTGACTGCGGAGAGTCGTCCCCGTTTTCAAAAAAGAAATGCTCGCTGTCGTAAAGTCTTCCGCCGTTAAACCTCAAAACCACAAGGCAAACGGTATCGTCATATTCGGCAGAGGCGAAAACATCTTGCTCCTCTACATTTTTATATACAACCTTTTGCTTGTCCTTAATACCTTTTACGGCATTGATTTTATCCCTGTATTTAGCGGCGTTTTCAAATTCAAGGTTTTCGGAGGCCTCGTTCATCTTCTCGGTAAGCTCCTTTATAACGGAGTCCGTATCGCCCTTTAAAAAGCGAAGAGCCTGGTCGAAGCTTTCGGAATATTCCCTTTGCGGCACCTTTCCCGTACATACTCCGCAGCACTGCGAAATATAATAGTTAAGGCACGGTCTTGATTTTCTTATGTCCTCGGGGAAGCGCTTGTTGCACTGATAAAGCTTAAATATCTTATTCGCCGTATCTACGCTTTGTTTTACGGCGTAAGAGCTCGTGTAAGGTCCGATATACTGTGCGCCGTCGTCGTTTTTTTGTAAAACCGCCTCAATCTTTTTGTACTTATCTCCCGAAATTCTTATATAACTGTAGCCCTTATCGTCCTTTAAAAGTATATTGTACTTGGGCATATGCTGTTTAATAAGACTGCATTCAAGCACAAGGGCCTCGAACTCACTGTCGGTTACGATATAGTCAAAATGGTCAACATTTTCAACCATTTTCCTGACCTTTACCGCATGGCGGTTTTGAGAGCCGAAATACTGGCTTACCCTGTTTTTCAGCTTTTTCGCCTTACCTATATAGATAATCCCGTCCTTTGAATCCTTCATAATGTAAACGCCGGGAAGCAAAGGCAGACTCATGGCCTTTTTTCTTAGCTGAGGAATTTTATTATTCAAAAAAAACACCTCCCCATAAACAAAAAGACACACCGAAAACCTCGATGCGTCCTTAATATTTTATAGTGATTATTCTTCCGCAAAGCCCGAATCAACAAGCTTAACAAGCTCTTCAACCGCCTGTTCCTCATCGGGGCCGCCGGCTATTATACGGATTTGCGTACCGCCCATAATTCCGAGTGAAAGGACGCCGAGAAGGCTTTTTGCGTTTACTCTTCTCTCTTCTTTTTCAACCCAAATTGATGACTTGAACTCGTTGGCTTTCTGAATAAAGAAAGTAGCAGGACGAGCATGCAAACCTACTTGATTCTGAACAAGAACATCTTTTGTGAACATAAATTTATCTCCTCACATCTGAAAAATACATTGTTAGCCTTTTCGCTTTTCCGTTATCATATTATATCACAAATCTTGTTCTCGTCAACATTTTTAACACGAGATATGGTGGTATTTTTAATAATTCGGTGGTAATTCCAAACTATTAAGTTTTTAAAGTTAAACATTTGTGCAAAATGACAATTATATAATTCCATTAATATGTAATATGCACAAAATCAATTATTAACCTTATGGTGGACAGGCGGTGTTTTATCTGTAATAGCGCTGAATTTATAACCCATCGCCTTATAGTTCTCAATAATCGTAGGCAAGGCGTCCACCGTTGTGTGCTTCGCCTTTGTATCGTGCATTAGAACAACAATCGTGTTGCTGTATTTAGGCACCTTTTTACACTGGTCTATAAGCTTCTGAACGGGTACATTGTTGCCGTCGGCGTCTCCGGAGGACACATTCCAGTCAAAATAGTGGTACCCCTTTTCCTCAACGCCCTTTGTTATTTTTGACATAATTCCCTTGCAGTGGTTACGGCTGATTGTGTTACTGCCGCCCCCGGGAAATCTGATAATTTTGGTTCTGACGCCGGTTTCCTTGTAAACGGTGTCGGAAATCAACTGTAAATCCTTGTAATAGGCGTCTTCCGAAGCATAAATCTTTTTATAATCGTGCGTATATGAGTGCAGGGCAATGGTATGTCCCCTGTCCACTATATTCTTCATATACTTATTATAGTTTGTATTGATTACAAAAAATGTCGCTTTTACATTGTATTTGTCAAGTATATCCAAAATCTCCGGCGTATATGATGACGGGCCGTCGTCAAATGTTAAATATATAGTCTTTTCCTTATCCTTTACGGTACCGTCATCGGTTTTCGGTGCGGTAGTGGTGGTCACCTGATGCCGCATTGCTTCCTGCTGTGAAATCTGCTGAATATTTAATGTAGTCGCCATGGTCGTGGCGGCGGCAGTGATTTTATCCGCCTTAGAGTATTTTTCCGTTCGGGTACTCGACTGCGTTTGGGTAAGCGTAGCGTTAGTTTTCTGTACCGGCTTCTTGTTTATCAAAACAAAGGCAACCGAGGACAAAAGTATAACTATTACTATAGATAATAAAATAATTATCTTTTTAGAGTTGTCTTTTGAAAGGTTGACAGTTTTAATTTTTTGTTCCATATCCGTTTCCTCTTTATCAGTTCACCCGAAGTTTGCAAAATTATGCAGTTAAAAAAGGTTCTTTCCGCATAACATCCATATTATATTATTTTTATATTCCGAGAATAATTCCTGCAACCCTGAAGTAAACAAGCAGAGATATTGCATCCACAATGGTAGTAATGAAAGGACTTGCCATAACGGCCGGGTCAAAGCCTATCCTCTTTGCAAATATGGGAAGCGTTGAGCCCACAAGCTTTGCAAAAATTATAGTAAGCACCATGGTTAAGCAAACTGTTGCCGAAACGAGCAGTCCGACCTTGTCAAAAAGCATAAGCTTGGCGAAATTTGCAACGGCAAGAGTTAAGCCGCACCAAAAAGCTACCCTGAACTCCTTCCAGATTACCTTAAAAATGTCCCTGTAATCTATATCGCCAAGGGACAGGCCTCTGATTATTGTTACCGAAGATTGACCGCCGCAGTTGCCGCCGGTGTCCATAAGCATCGGGATAAATGAGGTCAAGACAATTTGTGCTTGCAGAGCCTTTTCAAAATGAGTGATAATTTTGCCTGTAAATGTGGCGGAAACCATCAGCAAAAGCAACCAGGGAATACGCTTTTTCCAAGTCTCGAAAACGCTCATTCTCAAATACGGCTTGTCCGTAGGCGTAATGGCCGCCATTTTTTCAATATCCTCTGTGTTTTCCTCCTGCAAAACATCCATAGCGTCGTCGAATGTGACGATGCCGACAAGTCTGTCCTCCTGGTCAACAACGGGTATTGCAAGCATATCGTACTTTTGAAACTTTTCCGCAACAAGCTCCTTATCCTCAAGAGTATTTACCGAAATTACATTTGTTTCCATAATTTCAAACATTTTTTTACTCTTGTCGGATAAAAGCAGATCCTTTACCGTAACCAAGCCCAAAAGCTTGCGGTTTTCGTCCGTAACATAGCAAACATATATAGTTTCCTTGTCTACGCCGGTACGCCTTATTCTTGTAAAAGCATCGTCAACCGTCATATATTTTTTAAGGTCAACATATTCGATTGTCATTAAGCTTCCGGCCGAGTCCTCGGGATATTTAAGTATATCATTAATACTTTTTCTAACCTCCGGATCGGTGTGCATAAGTATTCTTTTTACAACGGTTGCCGGCATTTCCTCGATAAGGTCAACGGCGTCGTCAACATACAGCTCGTCGATAACCTCACGAAGCTCGGTATCGCTGAAAGCACGGATAAGTATTTCCTGTGCGTCGGATTCCATATTGACAAAAACTTCCGAAGCAAGTTCTTTAGGCAACAGTCTGTAAAGAAGCGGTAAAGCCTCCTCAGGCACTTCTTCCAATATGGAAGCTATATCGGCCTCGTTCATCTGAGAAAGCAGCGCTTTTAATTCTCGGTAATTTTTTTTACCAAGCAGTTCAAGGATTTCATCGTACACCTTGTTTCCCTCCAATCTTGATTGTAACGATAATAAATCGTAGGAAACAAAGCACAAAACCTATATGCTGAAAACAACGGCGCCAAAAAGCGTTTTGTTTAAAGCGGTACTTCGCGGTTCTGTACTTATCACGCCTCCTGCGTCCATTGTTTTCACCTCACAAAAATTATTTAAAAATTTACAGTAAAAAACTCATACCGACGAAAAAACACGGCATGAGAACAGCTATGTTATTTCGTTCAAGCTTTAGCTTCAAAGGGCAATGAAACTGCGTTAGTTTACACCTTGCTTTTTCGATGTAAACTGCTGACCTGCTTACAGTGTCTCCACTTTTCGCGGCAGCAGCCCGTATCCCTGTGGGAGCCTTACCTACCGATATTAGTTTACAAATATATTATGAATATATAATCGCTATTTGTCAATAGATTTTATAGAAAAAAGTTTAAAAAAGCGGCGCATTATGCACCGCTTAGTTTAATTATGAATTTGCCGCCTCAATTTGCTGAACCTTGCCCTCTATATCCATAGAGCCGTCCCTTGCAACGGTTTTAACTGCGTCCGCTATAACCTTTGTTGAACCTGCAAAGGTATCGTGAAACTCCGTCTTTGTAGCTTCGTCAATGTTTTTCCATGCACGCCTTGCGCCCTTTATCGAAGATACGAGATTTCTCGCAAAATTTTTAAGGTTTACCTGCCCTATGCCGTTTATTACCGCAGTCATTACCCTGTCAAACGCCGCGCTCTCGTCATCGTTTACCGTAAGCAGTATTTCCATAAGGCTTAAATCGGCAATTTTTGACAGCGCAAATCTGTCCTGCTTTGTAACAAACTCCGTGCCCTTGACCTTCCATGTTGAAGCGTCGTGCTGAAGCATACCCCAAAACTTAGTGCTTTTAACTATTTTATAGTCGTCGTCATGAGCCAAAATCATACCGATAAAAGAGTTGCTCGGTATAAAATGCTTGTATTCGGGTAGAATTTCGTTATATTCTTTTGAATTTATAAAGTTAAAGTTTTCAAATCCCGGGCCGTCGTTATTATAGACGGTTTTAATTCTGTCCCTTGCCTCCTGACTGCAATGCAGGGCGCTGTAAAGAGAGACATTACCGCCCTTTGAATGACCGCAGATGATAATGGGTCCGTCGTAACGCTTTGCGATATTGTTTACATAATTAACTCCCAATTTATGAGACGGGATACCCTTTCTCAGATAAATATCAAAATCCTCTTTCCAGCCTATCAGGGTATCGTCTGTACCCCTGAAGATAATTACCAGAGTGTTATCGGGCAAAATAAGGGTCATGGCCGCAAACTGCAAAGCAGGCTCTGTCGCAAATGCGCTTTGGCAGGCAACCACCTTTAAATCCCTGTATCGTTTACAGCTTGCCATAGCCATCATTTTAACGCTTATCTTTTTTAACAGCATTATACCGGGAGCAACATGCTTATACCCGTTGTAGGCAAAAACCCTGTTACAGGCCTCGGCAAACGGTATGGGCTCTTTGTTGAAATTATCGTTTATGACCTTTTCAAACGGCATATAAAATATCTCGCACAGCGCAAGATTGTCAATGTCGCAAAAAGGCAGCTCGTCAAAAGTTTTGTCCCCGTATTTCTTTATAAAGTCAATAGATGTTGCCAAAATAAATCCTCCCCGTAGCTTGCTTATATGTTTTCACAGTTAAGTTTAACACCGCTGATAAAAATTGTCAAATGAATATCAATCTTTTATAAAAAAACGGACAGCGGTTTTGCCGTTGCCCGTTCTGAAGAACTGTTTAATTAATTTTTTGCCTTTTCGCTGTTGTTTTCGTCCGTTACAAGCTCTTTTAAGCTTGCCGCAAGACCTGCTATACCCTGAATTTCAGAGGGTATAATAATCTTTGTGGCCTTTCCGTCGGCCGCCTTTTCAAAGGCTTCAAGGCTCTTAATGGTAAGAACCGCCTGACCGGGATTAGCCTCGTTGATAAGCTCGATAGCCTTTGCGTTTGCCCTTCCGACGGCAAGTATGGCTTCCGCTTCACCCTCGGCCTCACGCATTTTTGCTTCCTTAACCGCTTCTGCACGGAGTATTGCCGCCTGCTTTTCCGCCTCGGCGTTGAGGATCTGCGACTCTTTATGTCCCTCTGCGACAAGTATCTTACTTGCCTTTTCGCCCTCTGCGGTAAGAATTGCCTCACGGCGCTGACGCTCGGCTTTCATCTGCTTCTCCATTGCGTCCTGAATTTCACGGGGAGGAATAATATTTTTAAGCTCAACACGGTTTACCTTGATGCCCCAGGGGTCTGTAGCTTCATCGAGAATTACCCTGATTTTAGCGTTAATGGTGTCCCTTGAGGTAAGGGTTGAGTCAAGCTCAAGCTCGCCGATGATGTTACGAAGCGTTGTGGCGGAAAGATTTTCAATAGCCGAAATCGGGCTTTCAACGCCGTAGGTATAGAGCTTGGGGTCGGTTATCTGGAAAAACACAACCGTGTCTATCTGCATTGTAACATTATCCTTGGTGATTACGGGCTGTGGCGCAAAGTCAACGACCTGCTCTTTAAGGGAGACTATTCTCGCCACCCTTTCAAGGAAGGGAATTTTAATATGGAAGCCTGTCTCCCATGTGCCCTGATAAGCTCCGAGTCTCTCAATTACATATGCCTTTGACTGAGGGACGATTTTAATATTTGCGGCGACTATCGCCAACACAAGTATAATTGCAATTATTAAAAAGATCATAACATTTACTCCTTTTCTGCTTTTACTATTAATTTTACCCCGTCAATTCTCACAGCCCTTACTATAGAACCCTTGGGGATAATTTGATTGTTTTCCGAACGGGCGGTCCAGACATTACCGTTCACCTTGACCTGCCCCTTGGAGTTTAAATTATCAATTTCCTCAATGACAACGGCGTCCATGCCTAAGCACCTGTCGGCATTGGTACTTTGAATGTTTTTTGTGTGAAGCTTATTGACCAGCGGCCGTGTTGCCAATAAAGATATCAGCGAAACAATTATGAATACCGTGACCTGGACCGGAAAGCTTGCGGACAAAAGTTTTGCAATGAAAGCGCCGAGCGCACCCAGAGCAAACCATATTGAAACAAGCGAAACGGTAGCGGCCTCCGCCACACTGAAAATTATCAGCAAAACGAACCAAAACGCCGTTGCGTTTTCCGCAAAAAACGCTATCATAATGCCTGCACTCCTTTTCTGTATTTTCAACTTAATTAAGTCTGATTTAATTATATATGAATTTATAAAAAAGTCAAAAAATGCTTTTTTATGTTGTATGAACGCAAAATACCGCCTTAAAATATTTATATTATAAATTCAGGCGAAAATTCAAGGAAAAAAATAAATTAATATCGGTTGTGCAGGTCTCAGAAAGAAAAAATTTGTAATTTTATAAAAATCAACAAATTATTTGATAATTTTAACGGTCATTTGACCATAATAAAAATTTTTAAATTTTTAAAAAAGTGTCTCATTTGATACACTTTTTGCTGTTATTCTATGTTTTCAGGCGTAAAAGCGTTTGGCAAAAGCTGTTTTAAAGTATAAACGCCGTATTCGTTTTCCGCTTTGACAACAAGAATTTCAAACTCGGGAGAGCAAAATTCCGCAATCACCTGACGGCAAACGCCGCAGGGAGGAAATTCCGAGGCGATTTTTCCGTTCTTTCCGCCGGCAACCGCAATTTTAACAAAATCCCTTTCGCCCTCGCTTACCGCCTTGAACAGAGCCGTGCGTTCGGCGCAGACGCTCGGAGAATAAGCGGCGTTTTCTATGTTACAGCCTGTAAAAATTTTTCCGCTCCGTGTTAAAAGCGCCGCACCTACCTTATACCCCGAATAGGGCACATAGGCGTTATCCATGGCCTTAACTGCCATAGCGCACAATTCTTCATCTGTCATAAAATCACCTGCTTAAAATATTTTTCAGCCTGCTTGTGCCGACTGTATTAAATTCAACATCAAGATACTCGGCAACGGTTGCGCTTATATCAGCAAAAGTCGGAAGCGTTCCCAAATTTACAGGCTTAATATTATCGCCGTAAATTATCAGGGGAACATATTCCCTTGAATGGTCCGTGCTGTCGTCCCCGGGGTCACAGCCGTGGTCTGCGGTTATGACAAGTATATCGTCCTTTTTCATTTTCAAAATAAATTCCCCGAGCCATTTGTCAAAGGCAGAAAAAGCCCTTGCGTATCCGTCAATATCCTGTCTGTGGCCGTAAAGCATATCAAAATCAACAAGATTTGTAAAGCAAAGCCCGTTAAAGCTTTTATTTAAAGCTTCAAGCGTTTTTTCCATTCCGTCCTCATTTGAATGTGTAAAAACGAACTCGCTTATTCCCCTGCCGGCAAAAATATCGTGTATTTTACCTATGGCGTAGACATATTTACCGTCGTTTTTTATTGCGTCAAGCAGTGTCTGTTCAGGCGGCTCAAGGGAAAAATCATGCCTGTTTGCCGTCCTTTGAAATTCGCCGTCTTTAGTTATAAACGGTCTTGCAATTACCCTGCCGACCGCATTCTTTCCGCAAAGTATCTTTCTCGCCTTTTTACAGCAGTCGTAAAGCTCCTCAAGAGGGACGGTTTCCTCGTGAGCGGCAATCTGAAAAACGCTGTCGGCGGAGGTATATACAATCAAATCGCCCGTTTCGATATGCCTTTTACCGTAATCTTTAATAACCTGCGTACCCGAATACGGTTTATTGCACAAAACTCCCCTGCCCGTCTGTTTTGAAAACTCGCTTATTATTTCCGGCGGAAAACCGTCGGGATATGTGGGCATCGGCTTTTGCGAAACAATACCTGCAATTTCCCAATGCCCGGTGGTGGTATCCTTGCCTCTTGACCTTTCGCAGAGCCTCGCCACCGCCGCAGCAGGGTTGTTATTTACAGGCAAATATCCGCAGCCGTCAATGTTGCCGAGTCCCATTTTGACGGTATTTTCGCAGGTAAAAAACTTTGATTTTGAAATTCTTTTTAAAGTGTTGCAGTCCCTGTCGCCAAACTCGCACGCATCCGGCATTTCGCCTATTCCGCAGGAATCAAGCACTATAATAAATACTCTTTTTGACATATATTAATCACTTCACTAAAAATAAATTATATAAGCTTATTTTCCTTGACCGCCTTAACTATTCTGCTCGTGCCGAGTCTTGAAGCGCCTAAATTGATGAAGTCCTCGGCGTCTTTTACAGTTGAAATTCCGCCTGCCGCCTTGATTTTAAGATTTCCCGTAATGTTCTGTGAAAAAAGTTTTATATCCTCCTTTGTCGCACCGCATTTTGAAAAGCCCGTGGAGGTCTTGATATAATCGGCGTCGGAGGCGGAAACGATTTCGCACATTTTTACCTTTTCCTCTTCGCTTAACAGGCAGGTTTCAATTATAACCTTAAGGATTTTACCTCTGCAATTCCTTTTTACCTCGTTTATCTCGTTTAAAATGTCATTATATTTTTTATCTTTCAACCAACCTATATTAATAACCATATCAATTTCGTCGGCGCCGTTTTTTACCGCATCATCTGTTTCAAAACACTTTACGGCTGTTGTCGAATGACCGTTCGGGAAGCCTATGACCGTGCAGACGGCCGTTTTACCGCCCAAATATTCCTTTGCCTGCTTTACATATGACGGTGCGATACAGACAGAGGCCGTGCCGTACTTAACCGCATCATCGCAAAGCTCTTTTACCTGCTCCCAAGTCGCCTCCGGGGACAAAACGGTATGGTCGCATTTTGACAAAATTTCTTTTATATCCATTTTAAATCACCTTTATAAAATATGATAGTAAGGACAAATGTCCTCATAGCTTCCGTCCTTCATTCTAAAGCCGTTGGGTATTGTGCCGAGCTTGACAAAGCCGAGCCTTTCGTACAGATGTCGAGCGTGAATATTCGAAGCCACAACAGCGTTAAACTGAAGAATTTTAAAGCCTGACTCCCTGCCCTTTTCAAGGCAGTCGGAAACAAGCCTTTCGCCTATGTGCCTGCCTCTTTCGGACTTTAATACCGCAAAGCTTGCGTTGCAGATATGTCCGCACCTGCCTACATTGTTCGGGTGCAGGATATAAAGCCCCAAAATTTTTCCGCTTTCGCAGTCAACGGCAACTCCGCAATAGGTTTGCGAGGAGAAAAAGCCGCTGCCGCTGTTTTTATCAAGCAAATCCTCCTGCGGAAAAGCTACGCCGTCCTCCACAACCTCGTTCCAAATTTCAATCATAGAAGCAAGGTCGGAGTTTTCATACTTTCTTACTTTAACGCCCATATTTATCATTCTTTCGTTTTTTTATATTTTAGCAT
This sequence comes from uncultured Clostridia bacterium, assembly GCA_947630285.1. Lineage (GTDB taxonomy): Bacteria > Bacillota > Clostridia > Oscillospirales > Acutalibacteraceae > Fimenecus. The sequence continues at coordinate 67,462 of CANRHD010000004.1, forward strand.
TATTTTATCTCATAAGCAACAAAATTGCCAAAGCTTAATAAAAAACCGCCTTACGACAGTTCTGCATCACAAGGCGGTTTGGTACGCCCGACCGGATTCGAACCGGTGGCCTTTAGAGTCGGAGTCTAACGCTCTATCCATCTGAGCTACGGGCGCATATTAAATTAATCGGCCGCCTGCGGCAGTCCCTTGAAAACAGGGATTACCGCAAACAAAGCTTTTAATCATACATTAAATCTGAAAAGGACTATATCCCCGTCCTGCATAACATACTCTTTGCCCTCGGAACGGACTTTTCCGTTTTCCTTTGCCGCCTGCATCGAGCCGTAAAGCATCAGATCGTCAAACGAGACAATTTCCGCACGAATAAACCCTCGCTCTATATCGGAATGTATTTTTCCTGCGGCCTTGGGAGCTTTTGTCCCCTTTTTAATCGTCCACGCCCTCACCTCGGGTTTGCCGGCTGTAAGGAAAGACATAAGCCCGAGCAGGTCGTACGAGCGCTGAATAAGCAGGTCAAGTCCGCCCTTATCAACGCCTATATCGGCAAGGAACATTTCCTTTTCCTCTTTTGAGAGCGAGGAAATTTCCGCCTCAAGCTCGGCGCAAATCGGAAGCACCTGAGCGCCCTCCTTTGAGGCCAGAGCCTTGACTGCGTTGTATCTTTCGTTTGTATCTATGTTGTTTTTGAAATCTTCCTCGCACATATTGCAGGCGTATATAACGGGCTTTGCGGACAGCAGACCGATGCCCGAAAGTATCTCGCTCTCTTCCTCGTCGGCGTCAACCGCCCTCGCATTAACTCCGCTTTCAAGCTCCGACTTGAGCCTGTGCAGGAAATCCACTTCCTTTTGAAGCGACTTATCGCCTTTGAGTTCCTTTTCGCTCTTTGCTATTCTTCTGTCGAGAATTTCGCTGTCCGATAAAAGCAGTTCAAGATTTATGGTTTCAATATCTCTAACGGGGTCTATTGAGCCCTCGACATGAATAATATCGTCATTGTCAAAGCACCTGACAACATGAATTATTGCGTCAACCTCCCGTATATGAGAAAGGAATTTGTTTCCGAGCCCCTCGCCCTTTGAAGCGCCCTTTACAAGACCTGCAATGTCAACAAATTCTATCGAAGCAGGCGTAACCTTATTGGGAGAATACATTTGCGCCAATTTTTCAAGCCTGTAATCCGGCACATCAACAACGCCTATATTCGGCTCAATGGTACAAAACGCATAGTTTGCCGACTGAGCGCCGGCATTGGTAATGGCGTTAAACAAAGTACTCTTGCCCACATTGGGAAGCCCTACTATACCTAATTTCATATTAACTCACATTGCCTTTCGTTGATTATTTTAGTTTGTGTATAAAAAGGCCGCTTAACAGTTTAGGCTCAAACCAGGTCGATTTAGGCGGCATAATCTTACCGGCGTCCGCTATCGCCATTAATTCCTCAAGCGAGGTGGGATACATTGAAAAAGCAAGGCTCATATCGGAATTTGCACGCTTTTCAAGCTCGCCCAAGCCCCTGATACCGCCGACAAAGTCAATCCTCCTGTCGGTTCTCGGGTCGTCGATGCCGAGTACGGGAGATATAAGATTATTTTGTAAAACCGATACATCAAGGCTTAAAACAGGGTCGCTCTCATCGAATGTGTTTGCCTTAGCCGTCAGAGAATACCATTCATTTTCGAGGTACATTCCGAAATTATGCCTTGCTGTAGGCGAATAAGCCTTTTCACCTACCTTTTTAACCTCAAAATTTTCGGAAATTTTGTTGATAAATTCATCTTTGCTCAAACCGTTGAGCCCGGCTATAACCCTGTTGTAGTCCATAATTTTAAGCTCGTCCGCACAGAAAAGAACCGAAAGGAAATAATTAAACTCCTCTTCTCCGGTATGGTTTTTGTTCTGCTCACGGCGCTTAATACCTACCTTAACGGCAGAAGCCGCCCTGTGATGCCCGTCGGCTATATAAAGCGAGGGTATGTTTTTAAATTCCTCAACTATGGAATTTATAACGCCGCTGTCGTCTATTACCCAAACGCTCTGCCTGACGCCGCCCGATTCAAAATCATATTCGGCCTTATGTAACGCTTTCCACGAAGAAATTATCCCGGTAAGGGTATCGTTTTTTCTGTAAGCGAGAAAAATAGGCCCTGTATTTGCGTCAAGCGTATCAACATGGCGTATTCTGTCCGCTTCCTTGTCGGCACGGGTCAGTTCATGCTTTTTTATTGTGTTGTCGATATAGTCGTCAATGGAAGTACAGCCCACAATACCCGTCTGCGTCTTACCCCTCCAGGTCTGGGCGTAAATATAAAGATACGGCTTTTCGTCCTGAAAAAGAACTCCGTTATTAATAAGCTTATTCAGGTTTTCCTCAGCCTTAAGATAAACCTTTTCATCGTAAATATTTGTATCCTGCGGCAAATCTATTTCGGCCTTGTCTACATGGAGAAAGGAATATTCATTGTCCTTTGCCATTTCACGGGCCTCGTCGGAATTCATAACATCGTAAGGCAACGCGGCAACCCTGTGCGCAAGCTCTTTAACGGGTCTGTATGCCCTAAACGGTCTTAAAACTGACATTTTTGTACCTCTCTTTTTTTCATTACGCTCTTAAAAGCAAAGTAAATTACGCTGACAGCGGCAGTCACCAAAAGCGCTCCGCAGAAATCAACGAAAATATCCCTGACCTGACACGCCCTGCCCTGAATAAAATATTGATGCAATTCATCTGTCGAAGCATAAAAAACGGTCGATACAAGCGAAACAAAAGGCGAAAACTTAAAAAACAAGACAAAATATGCAATGTTAAAAGCAAGGCACAGTCCGCCGAACTCTATTGCGTGAGCCGCTTTCCTGATAAAATGCGAGCTAAACTCAATGCCGAATTTTTCAAAAATCATTTTTATCAAGCCCCTGCTCGTTTCGCTTGAAAGCTCCGCCGTCTGATGCGAATAATAAAAAATTATCACCATACACAGCAGAACAAAGCACCATGACAATATTAAAGCCGATTTTCTTTTAAATTTCATATCAATCATTTCTTTACAGCATTTATAAAAAATATATTATTGCCGGAGGAATAAAAATATATGCCCTCTGTATCGTCAGAGGAAATAAAATAGCTGTTTTCGTAAAAGACGGGAACCATTACGGCGTCGGAAATGAGCATTTTTTCAGCCTCGGCGCAGAGCTCTCTCGTTTTATAAGAACTGCCCGTATTTTCCCTGATATTCTTCATAAGGTCTGCGTACTTACCGGAATTATAGTTTAGTATATTGCTTTTTGAAATCCCGTCCAGGAAATCGCTTACAAAAACCGACTGCGCCGTGTACGGATAAAAGGCAACCGAATAACTGCCGTCACGCATAACGGCGGCAAGCTCGCTTTGTTCAACGGCGGTAACCGATACGATAAACTTAACGCCGAGCGTTTTCTGCATGGACTGCACAAGCTGTTTTATCACATTTTCGTATTCTTCGGTGCATTTTATATTGAGTTCAACGCTTGACTCGCCGAGCTCAAGCAAGCCCTGCTCAAAGCATTTTTTTGCATTTTCCGCATTAAAGGAATTAAGCGTCGGTTTAAAATTATCGGTAATATAAGGCTCGTTTCCAATTTTGCAAAACGGCGGTATTACGCTGACTGCCCGTTTTATATTTTCATCTCCAAAGTTAAGAGCCGAAAAATCGCAGGCATAGTTTAACGCAAGCCTTATATTCCTGTTGGACAGATATTTATCAGACTGGTTAAATACCAGAGAATAAACCGTATTTTCTATTCCGGTAAAATTATAATCTTCCTTATCCTCAAGACTTTCATAATTATATTTGTTCAAATAAGCGGTATCATATGTATTGGAATTCATTTTTTCCGCAACCTGAGCCTCACTCGAATTAATATAAAAAGTTACGGAAGAGGGCTTAACGGTATTAACGCCGTTGTAGTCATCGTTTCTGACTATCCTGACAGAAGTATTTTCGACCCATTTTGAAACATTAAACGGTCCGTTGCACAAAAGATATTTGGCGTCAAGCCCGTATTTGCCGCCAGTGAGTTCATAAAACGCCTCGTCGCAGGGCATGGCGCCCGGGGTTGTAAGGGAATACAAAAAGTTTTCGTCCGCAAATTTGAGCTTTACAATAAAGGTATGTTTGTCCGTCGCCTCATATGAGTCAACACAATAAAACATATTGCGGTAAGGCGAGTTAATTCGTTCGTCAAAAATGCGGTCAAAGGCAAATTTAAAATCCTCCGCATAGACATTTATATCAAACGCTTCCTCGTAATTTTCGCCGAGTATATCTTTATGTCCGGAAAACAGCGCCCAATGCGCATTGTCACGGAGTTTAAAGGTATATGTCAGTTTATCGGGCGAGACGGTATAGCTTTCGGCAACGCCGCTTTCAAGCTCACCCTTTGCGTTTACCCTTAAAAGGCCCTCAAAGCAATTTAAAACGATTGTCTTTTCGGAATCGGAGTCGGCTATCTGAGGGTCAAGACTTGTAGGTTCATCTAAAATAGGGGCGGCAAAAGCCTTGTCAGCCTTTGCCTTTCCAAAACAACCGCTGAACAAAGTTAAAATCATTGTTAAAATCATTAATAATGATAAAACCCTTTTGCCCATAATTTCCTCGCAATAAATTATTAGCAGTATTATACAACAAAACTAATAATAATGCAAATAAAATACAATATAATTTTTCATCATAAATTACTTGATTTTTTATGATTTATCATTTATAATACTTGAGTGATACGGAGAGTTGTCCGAGCTGGTCGAAGGAGCACGATTGGAAATCGTGTAACGGGCTAAAACCTGTTCGAGGGTTCGAATCCCTTGCTCTCCGCCAAAAAGAGAAGTCACAAGATGTGATTTCTCTTTTTTTATTTTATGAAAAAATTATGACAAGGGATTCGAACCACAGTCCATCTTTTGCGAGGCACGAGCAAAAGGGATATAAAATAGGATTTGTTTGCGAAGCAAACTTCGGCGGAGTGTAACGAAGCCGAATCCCTTGCTCTCCGCCATCGTCGTCGCAAGCTACATATCGATTGCGGCGTTTTTTATACCTGCGGCAAAAACCGCCTCGCACTCATTCCGTTGCTCCTCCTCTCTGCAAAAAGTCACGCTTGCTTCGGCTATGCCCTTGTAAACGCAGGCATTACGCCTTAGCTTCGCTATCAACTTTTTGCGGTTTTTACGCCTACGGCGTATCGTACATAAAGCTCAAATAAAGAGAAGTCACGAAATGTGATTTCTCTTTTTTTATTTTATGAAAAAATTATGACAAGGGATTCGAACCACAGTCCATCTTTTGCGAGGTACGAGCAAAAGGGACATAAAATAGGATTTGTTTGCAAAGCAAACTTCGGCGGAGTGTAACGAAGCCGAATCCCTTGCTCTCCGCCATCGTCGTCGCAAGCTACATATCGATTGCGGCGTTTTTTTATACCTGCGGCAAAAACCGCCTCGCACTCATTGTGCTGCTCCTCCTCTCCGCAAAAAGTCACGCTTGCTTCGGCTATGCCCTTGTAAACGCAGGCATTACGCCTTTGCTTCGCTATCAACTTTTTGCGGTTTTACGCCTACGGCGTATCGTACATAAAGCTCAAATAAGTAAAAAATACCCTGCCGATTTTTACTTTTTCACTAATCGCTAAAATAACAAGCCTATTTTGTCTTTTAAGGCAAAACAGGCTTAATTTTTATCGTTTAGGCATTAAAGCAAAATTTTTCAATGGCATATGCGACGCCGTCCTCATCGTTTGAAAGGGTTATAAAATCCGCCGCAGCTTTAACGGGCGGTTGGGCGTTTCCCATTGCTACGCCTATGCCTGCGCTTTTAATCAAAGGAATATCGTTGTACCCGTCGCCGCAGGCAAGGGTTTTTGAAGCGTCAATTTTTAAATACTCGCAGAGTTTAATCAGCGCTTTTCCCTTGTCAAGACCTTTCGGTACAAGCTCAAGGTAATAGGGCTCGGAGCGAAACACATTGACGCATTTAAGCTGTTCTTTCATATTTTGCTCCGCCTGCTCAAGGTCACGGGTTTCATCGGTAAGCAGAAACTTAGGGACGGGATATTTCAATTCCTCAAGCAGGTTTTCAACATAAACAACCTCAAGATTATTAAGCGATGTTTCCTCAAGAAAGTACTTGTCCCTTGATTTTTGGGTGATAGCCTTGCCGTCCTTATAGGTGGCTATCGATATTCCGTTATTTTCGGCGCATTCAATTATTTCGGGGAAAAATTCGGGTTCAATCATAGTTTGCGATACGGTTTTCCCCGTTTTAAGGTCAATGGTAACAGAACCGTTAAAAGAAATAAGATAACCGCCGAGCTTTTCCAGGCCGAGCTCGCCGACATACTGCTTTAAGCCCGTAACCGACCGCCCGGAAGCAATTACAAGCTTTCCGCCCATATCAATAAATTTAAAAATCGCTTTCTTGGTTTTGTCCGTAATTCTCTTATTGCTGTCAACAAGAGTGCCGTCTATATCAAGCGCAATTAACTCTATGTTCAAATAAATCACCGCAAATATTTTAGCACTGTATCTTTTGTTAAGCAATAAGTTGCATTAAATTTTAATCTGATTAAAAGAATACATGGTTTTTGTGTTTTCGTCCGTAACATTGATGCTTATTTCGGTTAAACTCGGCCCGATGTACTCGTGCCCGATTGCCGAATATCCGCTTGCGTTGCTTAGCTGATAATATCTGCCGTTATAAAATGAGCACATATTATTGCTGTGCTGATGGGCGCAGGAAATTAAGGAAATATTTTCGTTATCCCCTATCGCTTCATCAAAAACGCTGTCGTTTTCAATATCGTCATAGGGAAATGCGTCTGACATAACATAACCTTTATACGCTTCGCCGTTGTCATAAGCTTTTTGAAATTCGTTAGTCTGCATATGAAAGAAAACGCTTGTTTTTACATTCCTTTTTTCAACGCCGTCCAAAAGCCATTTGGCCTGATTTTCTTTTATGTAATCGTATTTTCCTATCGCTTTTACGGTCCTTGCAAGGGAGTCCATAACGGCGATACCGTGAACAAGCTTTCCGGAAAAATTCAGGTCTATAAACAAATTCATACTGCCGTCAACGCCTTTAGTGTTGGCACATATAAAATGCTCATACTGCATCATATAGGCTATTATATCCTCGTTTTCCCCGTCGATTTCACCGTCATTATTTCCCGGTGCAAAAGTCCACGGGATATTATACTTCTCTACTGTTTCAGCAAAAATGTCAATAGCTTTATATTTATCATAATCCGCTTTAAGATTAAAGCCGTCAACCAAATCGCCGTCAACAACAATTAAATCGTATTTGTTTTCCGAAATAACCCTATTAATTCCGTCAAGTGTTTTTGCGTCGTTTTCACAAGTTCCGTTAAAAAAATGAGTATCGTTTATTTTTAAAACTTTAAATATTCCCGAACCGTCAACATTCAGCGCAACCGGCGCTTTATTGTAAATATCGCCGTAAGAATTGACCGAGCCGGACTTGTCGCAGTTAAATCTGTAAAGAACAAAAGAAGAAAATATGACAGCAGCGCAGAGAAGCAAGGATATTGCGGCAATTATGGCCTTTAGAGCCTTTTTTCTTTTTGCTTTCATCGCAGTACCTCCCGTTGATTGTCCAAACAAAGTAAGATGCAGCCTTGCGGTTGCATCTTACAATAAAATTTATCTCAATTTTGCAATTATTTCAAGCACCCATTTGGCGTCTGTAACGGAAATATTGCCGCTTCTGTTTACATCGGCCGAAGCTTGCTGAGTTTTGCTCAAATTCTTTAAGCCTACGATGTACTGAAGTATCAATTTTGCATCGACTAACGAAACAACACCGTCCCCGTTTACATCGCCGAGGCCGTCGGCACAAGCCATATTTTTAGCCGTACTCTTGGAGAGCGCAAAGCTGTCAATCTTAATGTTCTTGCCGTCAACAACCTTGTAAGCGTCAAAGAAGAGCTTATCTCCCTTAATCTGAATTGCGGAGAATACGGGATTGCTTGCATAGGCGGTCTTTTCCGCTCTCGGGAACTGCTCATCGGTAGCCGTTACATCTTTAACGCTGTAGTATTTAACGCCGGCACAGCCGTCAATGGCGTAAATCGGAGCTTTGGCGTTTATCTTTGCCTCATAGCTTGAGGCGTTGTTTACAAGAGTTTTTGTATCGCAGTCAACAACCTTATTACCGCTCATAGCTCCTGTTCTCAAATAAACATGGTCATGCCCCTGAAGCACAAGGTCGATGCCGAGCTCCGGCATAAGGGTTGCAAGCTGATTGCGGAGGCCTATAACATCTTTGTCGTCAAAGTGCGAACCGTTTGAATATACAGCCTTATGGAGAGCGACTATTTTCCACTGCTTTTTGCTTGATTTGGCGTCCTTTTTGAGCCATTCAAGCTGGTCTATGCTCAAGCCCCCGTTATCGTCAAGATCGTTTGTGTTAAGCACCATAATATGAGCGTTGTTATAATCAAACGAATAATAAACGCCCGTTTCAAGGTCCTGGTTGGGAAGATTTGAAAGCATAAAATTGTTTGTTACGCATGCGCCGGAATCCTCATGGTTACCGGTCGTAGGCATAAGCACGGAGCTCATAAGGTTCTTGGAAGCGCAGTTGAGGGACCAGTTCCACTGTTTAAAGTTTGTGCCGGAGTCTACCTGATCGCCCGTGTGCATAATAAACGCCGAATCTGGGTACATCTTGTAGGCGGAGGCTACGGTATCCGCCCAAACCTCATACTGCCTTTCAATGCCTCCCTGGCTGTCGCTCATATGGAAGAAAGTAAAGCTGTTTGAATTGTCGGCGGTTTCAATAACGCCCACATCGCTCCACCAATTCTTTGAAGCGTCGCCTATTCGGTAGCAATACTTGGTGTTAGGCTTTAAGCCTGTGATACTTACTTCGTGCCTGTTAATGTCAAACTCGTAGCCCAAAATGCCGAAAACGCCGAAGTCGATGCCGGGATATTCCCTCTGCGTTCTCGTGGTTTTTGCGCTTATGCCAGCCGTAGTCGGCTTGCCCGTAAACGAAGGAGTTTTTGAATAAGGTACAATTTCAATGTCCGAACCCGTAACGCTTACCTTAGTGTACCAGGAAATATTCCTCGAGGTAGAAGCGTCCTTGCCGAATGTAACGGCAACTCCGGACGGGAGCCTGAGATCCTCCACGGTGGGAACTACCTCAACCTTACCGCTGTATTTTACGGTTTCGTTGCTGTCCGCAGGACCCGAATCCGTGGTAAAGTCATAGAGATAATTATAAATTTCATAGGCTATTGTGTCCATTTGGCTCTCTGTCATATACTCGTCAAGGAAATAATTTAACAAATCTTCGAGAGAGTTAATATCGGCAATACCCAGAGCCAGAACAACGGTTACAAGGTTGCCGGCGTTCACCTTGGGCATATCGCTTCCCACAGACCCGTCAAGCGTGGAGAGAACGGAGTCCAAAAGCCCCAATTTCTGTTCCTTTGAAAGCGTACCGAAGAATTTTAAGGGGTCAATTTCCAAAGTGGGAAGTATCTCGTCCTTAAGCAAATCGTTGAGAACAACATCGACAAGCGTATCGAAAATCGCCTGAGCCGTGTCGCCCCGTTCAAACTTAGCGATTGCGTCGTTTAAAAATGTATCGCCTGTTCTGTCCTCATCGCCGAAATACATATACGCAAGCACGGAAGAAATTGCGTCTCCCAAATTGCCCGGACGGGTTTTACTGCCAATGCCGAGAGTTTTAAGGTACTTGGTGCAGGCATAGTCGGAAACCTTAACTGAAGTGAGCTTCCTGATAACCTTATCGACAACCTCGATGCTGTGCTGGGGATCGTCTATGTATTTCTTTTCAAGCTGTTTGCAAACCGTTTGAAGCAGAGATTTAATTGCAGATTTCGTTATCCCGTCAAGACTGCCCAAATCCGTGTTTTCAAGCAACGAATCAATCAGGGAGTCTATATCAAGAAGCCCGTTAAGGTAATTGTAAAATCCCCCTGCCTTTTTGACATCGGGACAAACTTTATATTTAAGGAAATACTCAACATATTTGTCCGCAAAATTGCTTATGTCGCTTCCGCCGAAATTAAGCGCAAAGGAAGTGTACTTAAAGGGCTTGGCATATTTTTTACCGAAAGCGGCAATTTGCATTGCATAGTCGCAGTCAAAAGTCTTATACTCGGCGCTTACGCTTGAATCGGACGCCGTATTGTCCATTTTAACTACTCTGTAATAGTTGGGGAAATTTATAAGCGAAGCCGTTGCACAGTCGGTAATGGTTTCGCCGTTATCTGTGGTGAGGGTTGCAATATCGTGGAAATGAAGATGTCCCGTAAAGGCATAGTGCATACCTGCGTCTGCAAGCTTTTCGGCAACCTCCTGCCAATTATCTATCACAAACGCCTGCATGGTGCAGTCCTCATGCTCATAGTGTTCAACAAGATTGAAATGCGTCATACCTATTACGGTAAGACCCTTTTCCTGAGCCTTTTTCGTCTCTTCGATTGCCCATTTTAAAACGCCGTCGGAGAAAGCGCCTCTTGTCTCGCCCACATCTTCGCCGTCGGAGGTGTTGTCTGCGCTGTAACAGCCGCCGTCCATGGCAATAAGTCTGTAGCCGCCGTCAAGAGTGGCCGCATATGAAAGACCGCCTGCCTCCTCGCCTTTCGGAGGGACATAGAAAGAGTCTGCAAGGTCATAGCCCAAATCCGCAAAAATCTCACGGAATTCCGCAGGCTGAGTGTTGCGGACGCTCTTGAATTTGCCGTCCGTAAACCTTGCGGAATTGGCGTTCCTTATATCGTGGTTACCGTTGATAACCAAAACCTGAATACCCGTTTCCTCTTCAAATGCTTTGAGCTTTTCAGCCAAAGCCTTAAGGCTGTCATACTCGCCGTTTTTTGAAAGATCGCCGGGAACGATGATATATTTAAGCCCGTTTTCTTTCGCCTGAAGCTTGTACCCCTCAAGGGCGGCGTCAAGCAAAGCGTCAGATAAATAAGAGGTTGTGGAATTTAATTCCGACGCCTTAATAAATTCGCCTATATTTGTACCCATAAGCGAACGGGGGAAGTAATGCAAATCCGACATTACGCCGAATGTCAACTCTCCTTTGTTTGCCGTTTCCGCAAAGACGGTTACCGGCGCTGCGGAGATGACAAGAATTGCCGAAATAATTACGGCTAAAAACTTTTTCACAAAACCTTTCATAAAACTCCTCCTAATTTTGTATAAAGGTATTGTACCATAATTAAAGGCAATATTCAATAAAAATAACACAGTCATAATTACAGAAAAAAACGGAAGCTAATTGTCTATTTTTTCAAGTATGGCGTCAAGCTTACGGTGTAAATCCTCAAGTATTATTTCACTTTTCAAATTAACCTTGTAGTCGTTCTCCGCCCTTTGTCTGTCCTTTTCCTCCTGCCTTTTCTGGCTCATCATTATAAGCGGAGCCTGTATTGCGGCGACACAGGACAATACAAGGTTAAGCAAAACAAACGGGTACGGGTCGAAAGCTCTGGTTAAAACAAGGGCGTTTATGATTATCCAGCCTATCAAAACAAGTGTAAAGGAAATGATAAAAGTCCAACTGCCGGCAAAAGCCGCCATTTTATCCGAAGCCTTCTGCCCGAAGCTTTCACGGCCGGTATCGGAAAAGGAAATTTTATCTTCTATCAATTTGTGTATTAAATCTTCGTCTGTCATATCATCTCTGACATCATTTAAAATCTTACCTAAAAGCTCGTGCTTATTCAAAACAATTCCTCCGTTTCTTATAAAAATATTATCAATAAAACGGCCTTAAATATGCAAAGAAAGCATCGGAATAACCGATGCTTTCTGCAAGAAATAAATTATCTGTCTTCCCTGAAATACGAAAGTCCCAAAGACGCCGGAGGCTGATTTTCCTTTTTCTGTCTTATGCTTATAATTATCAAAACAAAAATCGTAACCAGGTACGGAAGCATTTTTATTATTTCCTTGGCGCTGCTTGAAAGACCCGGAATATAAACGCAGATTATATATAAGCCGCCGAAAAGGAAAGAGCTTAAAATTGCGGATTTAGGCTTCCAAATTGCAAAAATAACTATCGCAACGGCAAGCCAGCCCCTGTCGCCGAAGCCGTTGTTTGTCCACGCGCCGCTTGTATAATCCATAACGAAATACAAACCGCCCAGGCCCGCTATCGCACCGCCTATACATGTGGCGAGGTACTTATATTTTGTAACGCTTATGCCGGCGGCGTCTGCTGTGGCAGGATTTTCACCCACCGCCCTGAGATTAAGACCTACCCTTGTCCTGTTTAAAACGAAGGAGGAAATAAGCGCTATTGCTATTGCGAGATATACCAAAAATCCAAACGAGAGGAAGGTTTCTCCGAACAGACCCAGCTTTCCGTAAAACGGCAGAGGCGTTTTGTAGCAGATGCCTGTTTTTATGAGGGAAATCGAACCTGTTTCACCGAAGAGGCTCAACAGCGAACCGCCGAAGAAATTGCCTATGCCTATACCGAATGTTGTCAGGGCAAGTCCCGTAACATTCTGATTTGCCCTTAATGTAACGGTGAGGAAGCTGTAAATCAGCGCCAAAAGCGTAGAGCCGAGCAAAGAAGAAATAAGCGGAATTAAAACAAGCAGTAACGGTACGGGATCGTCGGCCGATTTTTCGTATAAATAGCCGCCGATGATACCCGAAATTCCGCCCATATACATAATGCCCGGTATTCCGAGGTTAAGATTGCCGCTTTTTTCGGTAAATATTTCGCCTATTGAGCCGAAAAGCAAAGGAATGCTTTGAACAATCGCCGCATTAATAAATGCACAAATGGTAGATAACATTTATTTTTCCTCCTTATGCTTTGATTTGAAATTAATTTTATAATTAATGAAAAACTCACTGCCTATTATAAAGAAAATAATTATACCCGTGAGAATATCGGAAACGCTTTCGTTTAATCGGCAAACCGTGGCTATCTCGCCTGCGCCCCTCTGAAGAAAGACGATTAAAAACGATGTGAGCACCATAACCGCAGGATTAAACTTTGCAAGCCAGGAAACCATAACCGCCGTAAAGCCCATACCTCCGGCAAGATCTTTTGTAACCGTATGATTGGTACCCGACACAAGCAAAAATCCGGCAAGACCGCACAGACCGCCCGAAATCGTCATGGTTCTGACTATGACCTTTTTAACATTAATACCTATGTATTTTGCCGTGTTACTGCTCTCGCCGACTACCGCTATTTCATACCCCTGTTTGCTTGACTTGAGATAGAAATACATAACAACCGTAAGTACGGCGACAATTAAAATATTTATTAAATATTTTTGCCCGAACAAATTGGGAAGCCAGCCTGCCTTTGTACTTGCGTTAATAAGACCCATAACGCTTGAACCGCTCGGAACCCAGAGCATTATAAAAAACGAAACCAGCTGAATTGCAACATAATTCATCATAAGGGTAAAGAGAGTTTCGTTTGCGTTCCATTTTGCTTTAAAAACGGCAGGAATTAAGCCCCAAATTATGCCGGACAAAATACTTGCAACAAACATAATCAAAATCAGAAGTATATTCGGAAGCGAGTCCTTTAAATAAAACATACACGCCGCCGATGCAAGTCCGCCGACAAGCACCTGACCCTCGGCGCCGAGGTTCCAGAATTTCATCTTAAAAGCCGGCGTAACAGCAAGAGAAATGCACAAGAGCATCGCTATATTCTGAAAAAGCGTTCTGACCTTTGAAAGGGAGCCGAAGTTGCCGGAAAACATTGCTTTAAATACCTGTACGGGATTATATCCCGTAAGCAACACTACAACAACGGCGGAAACCAACAGCGAAACGGCTATTGCGATAAGGCGTACAGACCATGCTCCTGCTGTGGAGATGTCGCCCCTTTTGGTAATGTGGAGAAAAGGCTCATGAGCAGTTTTTTTAGCATTGTTATTCATTGTCTTTTCCTCCGTTTGAATTAGTCATAAGGTATCCGATTTCTTCCTTTTTGGCAGTTCTGCCGTCAACAACGCCTGTAATCCTGCCCTCGCCTATTACAAGTATCCTGTCGCAAAGCTCGATTAAAACATCGAGATCCTCGCCTACAAATATAACGGCAACGCCCTTTTCCTTCTGCTCGTTAAGCAGGTTGTAAATTGTGTAAGAGGAATTTATGTCAAGTCCCCTTACGGGATAGGCCGCCATAAGCACGGTCGGCGAAGATGAAATTTCCCTGCCTACCAAAACCTTTTGAACATTGCCGCCCGAAAGCCGTCTTACGGGCGTGTTCGCACTCGGCGTAGCGACCTCAAGCTGTTGAATAATTTTCTCGGCAAGCGTTTTCGGCTCTTTTTTCTGTAAAAAGAACGATTTGCCCTTTCTGTAGCTTCTGAGCAGCATATTTTCGACAATATCCATATTGCCCACAAGCCCCATGCCGAGCCTGTCCTCCGGTACAAAAGAAAGGCGCACACCGAGAGAACGGATTTGAAGCGGCGTTTTATCTTTGAGATTTTCTGATTTTTCGGTTTTAGGGTCGTTGTAAATAATTTCGCCCTGTTCTATGTGCTGTAAGCCCGCAATAGCCTCAAGCAATTCTCTTTGACCGGAACCTGCTATGCCTGCAATACCGAGTATTTCGCCCGAATAGGCCTCAAATGAAATGTTGTCGAGAACCTTTACGCCGTCCCGGTTCTTGCAGTCAAGGTTTTTAACCTCAAGTCTTTTTTGAGGATTGACAGGTTCGCTTCTTTTTATGTTTAAATCAATTTTCTGGCCTACCATCATCTCGGTAAGCTCGCTCTCGTTTGTCTGTGAAGTGATGACGGTGCCTATATATTCGCCCTTTCTCAATACGGCTACCCTGTCGGAGAGAGCCAAAACCTCGTGCAGTTTATGGGTGATAATTATAATAGTCTTGCCGTCCTCTTTCATTTTTCGCAGAACATTGAAAAGCTTTTGAGTTTCCTGCGGAGTAAGCACGGCGGTAGGCTCGTCAAGTATCAGAATATCCGCTCCCCTGTAAAGCACCTTAATTATTTCAACCGTCTGCTTTTCGGATACGGACATCTCGTGAATTTTCTTTTCGGGGTCAATGTCAAACCCGTATTTTTCGGCTATCTGCGAAACCCTTTGGGTGGCGTTTTTAATGTTGTATCTGCCCTGCTCCTCAAGCCCCAGCACTATATTTTCCGCCGCAGAAAAAACATCTACAAGCTTAAAATGCTGATGAATCATACCGATTTTATAATCAAAAGCGTCCCTGGGAGATTTAATGACAACTTCTTCGCCGTTAATAAGTATCTTGCCCTCGTCGGGATAATAGATACCGGAAATCATATTCATCAAAGTTGTTTTTCCGCTGCCGTTTTCTCCCAAAAGCGAAAGTATTTCACCCCTGTAAGCGCAGAGATTGACATTTTTATTTGCCGTAACGGAACCAAAGCGCTTTGTAATGCCCCTTAATTCCAAAGCAATCTCGCTCATATCCCCTGCCGTCCTTTCATTTAGTATTGAAAACAAAAAAGCCGAGCCCGGCTGTTCTCTTTTCAGTGTTAAATTTCATAAAAAATAAATTCCAGGCGAAGTTAAAAAACTCCGCCTGAATTTATATTAATTACATTTCTGTAATTCCGTCGATAAGAATATCAAAGTAAGGCGCCGAACGATATTCGGACTCATGGAAATATCCGTCGGAAATTACTTCCGTATCGGGAGTAAACGCTTCGTCGGTATTAACATCTGCCTTGTAGGAATTGAGTTTTTCGCCCTTAACGGCAAAAGCGTCGGTTGAGAATACATGAACCTTACCGCTTTCAAGGTCAGCCTTTACAGCGTCGATCTTTTCCTGTGTACCCTTGGCGGCAACAGTTGTGTTAAGCTCTGTGAGCTCAACCATTCCGTCCTTGAGTGTTCCGCAGTAATCGGTAGGAATTTCCTCGCCGTTTACGGCCGCATTATAGATTAATTTGAAATAGGGAGCCCAGTTAATCTTTGAAGAAATAAGAGCTGTGTTGGGTCCCATTGAAATTGTGCTGATGTTGTATGCAACATTCGGAACGCCCTTTTCTTCGCAAGCCTTGGGAGCGCCCTCGGAGTCAGCGTGCTGGCTTATAAGAACACAGCCGTTATTAATAAGGTTAAGAGCGGCCTCGCGTTCAAGAGCGATGTCAAACCAAGAGTTTGTATAAGTAACCTTCATGGTTGCCGTTTCGCAAACAGAGCGTGCGCCGAGGAAGAATGATGTGTAACCCGATTTAACTTCGGCATACGGGAAAGCGCCGACATAACCGATAACGGCCTTTTCTTCGGAAATCTTGCCTGCCTCAATCATCTCGTTGAGCTTCATACCTGCCGCAACACCTGCAAGGAAGCGACCTTCATAGATGTTTGCAAATGCGTTGTGGAAGTTGGCAAGCTTCTCTGTGTGAGCCATAGTACCCGTTGCGTGGCAGAACTGAACCTCGGGGAAATCCTTAGCGGCCTGAAGTATATAAGTTTCATGACCGAAAGAATCAGCAAAAATAACCTGGCAGCCTGACTCAACAAGCTCTTCCGCAGCAGTGTAGCAAGCGTCCGATTCAGGAATATTCGTCTTAATGAGAACCTGATCGTCAGATAATTTAAGCTCCTCCTGAACTGCTTTGAGAGCGTTGATAAAGTTAGCATCATAGGTTGAGTTTTCATCGTGAAGACAAATCAAACCGATTTTGATGCCGGCCTTGTCCTGATTGTCGCCGCCGTCTTTTTTAGCGCATGCCGCAAATGTTGCAACCAAAGCAACTGCGAGGACAATAGCCAATACCTTGACAAACTTTTTCATTTTTTGACCTCCAAAAAATTTTAATATTATTTACGAAGCAAAGCTTCGCAGAATACTAAATTAATCCCTAAAAACTATTTCGCCCGTCTCGGCGTCCATACTTTCGACTATCGCAAGCGACTCAAGGCGTATACCGCTTTCCCTAAGCTCTTTACCGCCCGGCTGAAAGCCTTTTTCAATAACTATCCCTGCGCCGACAAGCACGGCGCCTGCCTGCGAAACTAAGGAAGCGAGACCTTTTACCGCTTCGCCGTTGGCAAGGAAATCATCAATAATCAATACACGGTCGCCGCTGTTAAGATATTCTTTGGAAACCATAATATCGTAATCAACACCGTGCGTAAAAGAGGCAACCTTGCTTGTGTAGACATCGTTTGAAATGTTGGCGGATCTGCTCTTTTTTGCGAAGACCACCGGAATACAGCCGAACGCCTGAGCCGTTATACAGGCTATGCCTATACCCGAAGCCTCTATGGTAAGGATTTTAGTAACATTTTCATTTTGGAAAAGCCTGTAAAACTCCCTGCCTATTTCGCCGTAAAGGCGCACATCAATCTGATGATTGAGAAAGCTGTCAACTTTTAATACATTTCCTTTTTTAACAACTGCGTCATTTTTTATCCGCTGTTTCAGTAAATCCATAAATAAAAAATCTCCCAAAAAAGAAACAAATAAAAAGACAAAATAATATTACATTATTCTACCGATTTTTTCAAGTATTAAATGCGTCAAAATTAATTTTTTTGAGTAAAAAATCTGCGTCCAATCCGCCGAAAATGACTGAACGCAGTAATTTTTATATCCCTATGGTTATTATTTCAAAGGGCTTATATGAAATTTTATCGCTCTCGCCCGTTACTTCCTCAAGCATATTGAGAATTTTTACGGGCTTCGGGAATGTAAGCTCTCCCCTCTTTCCGTCCTGCTCGCTAAGGCGCACAACTACCATATCGCCGTTTTCCGACATTTTCATAGCCTGTAAAAACAGTCCGTCAAAATTGTTTGAGCATGAAACATCGGATTTTACAATCGGAATGTTGTACTCAAAGGCGGTTTTATTAATCCCGGCGTCAACAAACGAGCCTGAATGGGGCAAAATCATATAGCAAAAATCGTGCCTGCCCATATCGCTTTGGGTGTCGGGTCTTTCGGTAGCTCTCAAAAGGCTCAGAGCCATTTTGTTTTCGTCAAAGCTTACGCCGTATTTTCCCTCGTTTATAAGCGCTACGCCGCCGTCTGTCTCCGCAAGGTCGCACCATTTATGATGGCAAACCTCAAACCTCGCCTGCTGCCATGATGTGTTTGAGTGCGTCTCCCTCTTGATAAAGCCTGCGCTCGTGTCGCAAACTGCCTCTCTTGTAAGCACATTGCAGTCGTACTCCGCCTTAACAAGCTTATGCTTTTCACGCCAATCCACGATATTTTCTACTTCTATCGCCCTTGAATTTTTAAAAAGTCTTATTATCCTCTGCCAAGTGCTTTCCCCGATTTTCACCGTAGCGGTAAATTCGCACACCTCGCTGTTTTTCCCTAAAAGCTTTAACGGAGTAACTATATCAAAGCCCAATTCCTTTTCTTTGTAATTGGGCAGAATATCCCAGGCGTCATACACTCCCGGATTGTCGGCGTATATTTTAAGCTTATTGAACTCGCCGCTCACCCATTCTCTTTTAAGCTGCTTGTCATAGAGAGACAGCATACTCGCATCTTTTGCGAATTTTATTGAATAATAAGGCGTTTCAACCGTTTCGCCTGTTTTGATCCAGTCGGATTTATCTGTTGTGGCGTCGGAGAGCTTACCGCAGCCGAGAGCAGGAAGATTGGGCACGCACCAAAAGCCGTTTTTGCCGTGCCTTATATTTTTGCCCTTTTCATTTTCTATAAATGTTAAGCAGTTCCTTTTAAAGTTAAGAGAATTAAAATAATTTTCTGAAGTGTCGGCATTTAAAATGAGCTCAAGCTGTTTGTCTATCCACTCGTAATCCTCAACGGCGTCCTTATATACGGGATTTATATGACTGCCCGGTATTATATCGTGGAACTGGTTTATAAGCAGTTTTTTATAGCATTGCGTCAGCACCTCTTTGGGATAGCGTATGCCTACCGCCGCACGGAGTACGGAAATAATCTCCGCCTCCCTCAATTTATATTCAAGGCGTCTGTTAAACTGCTTTAACACGGATTTTGTGGTAAAGGTGCCCCTGTGCATTTCAAGGTACAGCTCGCCGTCCCATTTTTTAAGCTCTTTGTTGTTTTTAAGGTTCTTTTCAAGAAATTCCTTTCCGCCCATATGCTCTGTCTTGGGCATAACGGAAATTTTGTCAAAGCGCTTCATCATCTCAAGCATTTCCTCGGTTACGCCGCTTCCGCCGTCGCCGTAGCCGAACATGGACATAGTCTGGCCGCCCGTGTTTTTATCCTGATACGCTTCCCAGTTTTCCTGAATTTGAGAGGGCATATTCCAGGTAATAAAATGCGTCGGCGGCACGCAGGCATAGACCTCGCTTCCGTCTATACCTCTCCAAATGAAATTGTTGTGCGGAAACCTGTTTGTGTCGTTCCAGGTTGACATTTTATTAGATACAAAATAGTCTACTCCGCTCTTTTTAAGTATCTGCGGCAAAATCCAGCTGTTGCCGAAAACATCGGGTAGCCAGCAGTTGTTTACCTTAATGCCGAATTTTTCCTTGAAATAATTTTGGCCGTAAAGGCATTGTCTTATAAGGCTCTCGGCACAGGGAATATTGCAGTCGGGCTCAACATACATCGCCCCGACGGGTTCAAACCGACCGTCTTTAATTTTCTGCTTTAGCTCCCGAAAAACATCGGGATAATATTTTTCGAGCGTTTCATAAGTGTACGCCTGGGTGTGGGTGTATTTAAACTGCGGATACCTGTCCATCAAGCGCAGTTGTATAAGCACCGTCCTCAGATTTTTCTGAACCGTATGTATTCTTCTCCAATAATACGCAAGGTCAAGGTGCGAGTGAGCGACAAGCGCAACGCTTCCGTTACCTTTATAATCCGTATTGGCGTATATTACATTCTCAATATACTCTTTCGCCTGTTTTACGCCCGTAAGCTTTTCGCCGGAGTCAAAATCTATAAAATTCATGGCTATATTGAGATTTTTATTGAGAAAAGCCCTGTAATCCTCGTTAAACAGCTCACTGCCGGCAATATCAAGCAATACCTCAAAATCATATACAAGGTCAAGCACATCGTGATTTACGCTTGCAAGATATGCGCCCTCAAAAATCTGACGGCAACCCCTTACGGAAAGCGATTCGGGGTTGCGCTCGTCGTCGGGCTTCGAGCGGTTGTATCCCTGCATTTCAAAATGCAGTTCGTCGCTGTCAATGTAGCCGGAAAGCAATATCCTGTCACGGTTGGGGTCAACTCCGCCCACATATTTGCCGTTTACCTTAACGATAATCTCCGCCGCAGTTTTTAATGTGAACCACAGCTCTTTGCCCTTTAAGCTTTCGGGAACGGTGACGGTGCCTCTTATAAAAGCGGTGCCGTCGGGGGTAAAATACATATCTCCCCTTTTAAGAGGTCTGTATTCGTCGGAGTAATACTCGTATTTCATCTCGGAAACCTGACGGGCGTCCCTGATTTCAAGGGTGTTTATTTCGTACTTGTCTTCGATAATATATCTCTTTAACCAGCCGAAGCGCAGAGCTGTCCACTCCTCCGGCCTCATACTTCTTCTTGTAACCTTAATATGCGCCATGGGAAGCCTCCTCAATTATCCCAAAAAAACGGTTTTTTTCTCACAGCCGTGATTTTAACATTCAAATTCATATCTTTTTTAATTTCTTCCTCTATCCACTTTACACAGCGGTCGAGAATAAGGCACTTAGAACATTCGCCCCTGAATATCAAGGTCAGTTCTTCGCCGTCGAACGAGGAAAAGTTGACCTCTCCGCCGTCGCCCTGAATTTTGGGTCTTATGATATTTTCGATATATTTTTCCATATTATTAAGCCTCAATAACCTTTTTTAGAGTATTTCTTAACTGTTCGAGCGAAGCTCTTGCTTTTTCGATATTTTCCTCACGCACAGAATAATACAGTTTAATCTTCGGCTCTGTGCCGGAGGGTCTTACGGCAAACCAAGTGCCGTTTTTAAATATAAATTTAAGCACATTTTCCTTTGGCAAATCGCCGACGCCCTGTGAGTAATCAATGATCTTGTCAATACCCTGCATCAGGCTCCTGCCGTTATTCCTAAATTCGGTCATAAGCGCCCTGATTTTTTCTGCGCCGTCCTTGCCCTTTAAAACAAACGAGTCAAGACCGTCCGCATAGCAACCGTATTTTGAATAGATACTGTCGAGAGCGTCTATAAGAGTTCTGCCGTTGTTTTTGTGATATGCCGCCATTTCGCATATGAGCATTGAAGCCACAACTGCGTCCTTATCCCTCGCATGTGTGCCGGCAAGGTAGCCGTAGCTTTCCTCATATCCTATAACAAATTCACTTGTGCCTGTTTTTTCATATCTGTTTATCCTGTCGCCTATATATTTAAAGCCGGTGAGAGTTTCAACTATGTTGAGCCCGTAGCTCCTGCCTATGTTTGCGCCCAAATCATTTGTGACTATGGTTTTTACAAGCGTAGATTTTTCATTCAGCTTGTCCTTTTTAAACGAAAGCACAAAGTCAACGAGCAACGCACCCATCTGATTGCCCGTTATAAGGACATATTTACCGTTGTGGCGCACCGCTGTTCCTACTCTGTCGCAGTCGGGGTCAGTACCCAAAACGAGATCTGCGTTTTCTTTTTTTGCCTGCTCAATGGCAAGATTTAAAGCGTCCTTTTCTTCGGGATTAGGTGAACGGACTGTTGAAAATCCGCCGTCGGGAAGCTCCTGAGCCTTTACAACGGAAACATTAAAATCCCTCAAAACGGTTCTGACGGGTATATTCCCCGTACCGTGGAGCGGAGTGTAAACTATTTTCAAATCGGATTTTTCCCTGTAAACGGACTGGGTTTCAACTGCCTTTATGAAGCTGTCAAGCACCTGTTCGCCGACATATTCGAGCAAGCCCTGTTTTTGTGCCTCTTTTAAATCGCAATGCTTTACGCCCTTAATATCCTCAACGGCGTTTACGCATTTAATTACCTTGTCCGCATATTCCGGCACAAGCTGGCACCCGTTTTCGTCATAGATTTTATATCCGTTATATTCCTTGGGATTGTGGCTTGCGGTGACCACAACGCCTGCGGTGCATTTTAAATATTTTACCGAAAACGACAAAACGGGCGTGGGCATAAGGGTTTTAAAGAGATATACTTTAATGTTGTTCTGACAGAGTACCTCGGCGGCAAACCTCGCAAATTCGGGGGAATTGTTCCTTGAATCGTATGCTATTACAACGCTTTTAGGGCCGTCAAATTCGCTGTTCAAGTAATCTGCAAGACCCTTTGTAGCCTTGGAAACCGTGTATTTGTTCATTCTGTTTGCGCCTGCGCCCATTATTCCCCTCAGGCCGCCGGTTCCGAATTCAAGGTTTTTGTAAAACCTGTCCTCTATTTCCTTCTCGTCCTCTATTTCCAAAAGCTCTTGCTTTGTTTCGGGGTCAAATTCAAGCCATTTAAGATATTCGTCTTTATAAGACATATTTTCATACCTTCTTCAGTTAAAATTGATAATTTACGCCGTAGATACACAGCCCTGCGGTCTTTGAGAATTAGTTTATCACAATAATATTTTACAGTCAAATAAAAAAAGTAGTGAAATCTACATTAATATATGTTACAATGTATTTATATTAAATTTAGGGAGGCTATTATGGAGAAATTTAAAATCAATTTAGAGTACACGGCAGGCGGCACAAACTACAAAACATCTTTGTTTGAAACACCCGATTACAAGCTTTCTTACAAAGCAAGCAGGCAGAGGATTATCCTCACCCTGAAAACAAAGGTACCCATGGAAATCAGCAATTTAACCGTTACCGTTCCCTATGAATTTGACAGCGACGACAGGGTTTTCGCCAACGGTTATCAGTCCTGGACAGATTGCAGGGAAATGTTTGTTGACGACATTCCCCAGCACACCGTACTGCCCACCTCGCTAATTTTCCGTCATACGCTTCTCGGCGCTTCGGGCGCTTACAATTTCACCGAAAACACAAGCAAACCGGGCGTTTTTTCGGGATTTTCCTATATGTATGTAAGAAGCGGAGAGGTCTTTGATTTATTCGCCTCGGTAAGCGAGAGAACGGGCTATACGATTTTCACCTGCGACTGCGGCAACAACGAAATTAATGTCAGAAAAGACCTCGACGGCGTAATATTTAACGGCGAGTTTACCGTGCTTGACATTGTAAATTTTAAAGGCTCCGACGATGAAGTTTTTGACAAATGGTTTGAGATTATGGGCGTTAAAAAGCCCGAAGCAAAGGTTAAAAACGGATATACTACCTGGTACAATTATTATCCGAACATAAACGAAAAAATAGTTTCCGACGATTTGGAAGCGCTTTCAAAGGTTGAAGCGGATATTGACATCTTCCAGATTGACGACGGCTATCAGACCGCTACGGGCGACTGGCTGTCGGTAGACGCAAAGAAATTCCCCGGCGGAATGAAAGAACAGGCCGATAAAATTCACTCAAAGAATATGCTTGCGGGGCTTTGGCTTGCTCCCTTCGGCGCACAGTTTACCTCTAAGGTTTTAAAAGAACACCCCGATTGGTTTATAAGATACCCCAACGGCAAGCTTGTAAAATGCGGCCCTAACTGGGGCGGCTTCTGTGCGCTTGATATTGAATATGAGGAGGTAAGGGACTATATCAGGCACTTCTTTGATGTAATTCTCAACGAGTGGGGCTACGACCTTGTAAAGCTCGATTTCCTCTATGCTGCGGCGCAAATACCCAATCACAACAAAACAAGGGGTCAGCTTATGTGCGAGGCTATGGACTTCATCAGAGAATGTGTCGGCGACAAGCAGATTTTAGGCTGCGGAGTTCCCCTTATGCCCTCTTTCGGTAAGGTTGAATATTGCAGAATAGGCGCAGATATGGATTTGCGCTGGACAAAGACCACCTTTACGCACAGGGAATTTGTTTCAACCGTCAACACTCTCGGCAACACAATTTTCCGCCGTCAATTAAACGGCAGGGCTTTCCTCAACGACCCCGATGTTTTCCTGCTTCGTGACAACAATATGAAATGCACCTTTGAGCAGAGAAAAATTATCGCAACCGTAAACAAGCTTTTCGGAAGCGTGCTTTTCACATCGGATAATGTTGACGAATATAACGATGAGCAGATGGCAACGCTTTTGGAAACATTCTCAAAGGACGATATTAAGATACTGCGTGCGGAATTTTTAAAGGAGAGCCGACGGGTTATTGATATTGATTACCTTGTAAACGGCGAATTTAAAAACTTCAGGTTTGATTTGCAAAACGGCGTAATATTATAAAAGCACAAAAGCGTACAGGTTTTTTGCCTGTACGCTTTTGCATATACGCTTTAATTTCTGATAAATTCTTTATCTTTTTCGGGGAGTCCCGATGAGTCGGAAACATACCTTTCAACCCTCATATGCAGATCGTACTTATCCCTGAGCGACGCAATTTTACCCATTGTAGGCGAAGCGTGGTGCCTGTCAATAGCGCTCTGATCTTCCCAGCTGTCTATGAGCAAAACGGTTTCGGGGTCGTTTAAGGGTATAAAATAATCATATCTTAAATTCCCCTCTTTTTTGCGGATTTCATCGACAATGCCCTGTGAAAGCATTTCCTCGGCAAAGAGCTTTGCGCTGTTTCCTTTACCCGTATAATAAATATTAATGGTTATCGCCATAAGCCACCTCTTAATTAATTTTCATGATAATTTTAACATTTTAAAAATAATATGTCAATTTTGGAACGAATACTTTGCAAAAGCGTATTGCTTTATGTTATAATATAAAAAACGGAGGTAAAACGATGAAGGATATTTTATTTATAAACGCCTGCGTAAGGAAGCAGTCGCGTACACGCAAGCTTGCACAGAAGCTTGTTGACAAGTTAAACGGCAAGGTTACCGAAATAAAGCTCGGCGAAAACCGCATCCGGCCTTTAGACGCCGTTTCGCTCAATGAGCGTGAAGAACTGCTTTGTCAGGGCAGTTTTAGCGAGCCGCGGTTTAAGGCGGCAAACGAATTTGCAAACGCAGATATTATAATTATCGCCGCACCTTACTGGGATTTGACTTTTCCGTCGGTATTAAAAATTTACCTTGAAAACATTACGGTTTTCGGCGTAACCTTTAAATATACCGACAGCGGTATTACAGAGGGCCTTTGCAAGGCCAAAAAGCTTTACTATGTCACCACTTCGGGAGGCCCTATAATACATAATTTCGGGTATGAATATGTAAAAACGCTTTGCGAGGAATTTTACGGCATAAACGAAATCCGCTTTATCGGCGCAGAGGGATTGGACATTGTCGGGGCGGACGCAGATAAAATACTCAATAAAGCCATAAAGGGAATTAAACCTTAAACGGGCTTTGTGTATCAAAGCATTATTACGAATAAACCAAAACGGGTGCAGGCTTGCTGCACCCGTTTCTTTTATTTGCCGTAAAGCTCCGAAAGCGTTTTTTGAATGTAAGTATAAGACTTTTTAAGCCTTGTATGGTAAGAGCTTCTTTCCTTGAACTTTAAGCCTACGGAATTCAGCTGAATTTCCGAAGCCTCGCCGCTCAATACGCCGCAGCCTACCTTTATATCGGTAAATTTTGTCGTGGAAAGCGCCTTTTCTTTGTTAAAATCATTCATTGCCACGCCTTCGTTGATATTAAGCACATTTAAAAGGTACCAGGGCAGTCTTATTTCCACCGTATCTCCCTTGGCGTAAAAGTCGCTGAGAGAATTATATTCGGGGCTTTCGCTGTCGCTTATGCCGAATGTCAGCTTGCCGCAATCAAGCACTATGGGCTCAACCGTTTCGTTGGTCACGGGCAAAACAAGCTCTCCCGTCACAAACTGTTTTACGGTTGAATACGAACCCGAATTAACCGTTCCGAATTTCGGCGGCAGGGGAAAATATTTTAAGTCCACCCCGTATCTGTAATAGAAGTAATCGTAATCGGCGTCCGCCTTAACCGCAGAGTTCTTCTCCCCGTCGATTAAAAGCACAAAATCCGCATTGCCGTTAAACCGAGCATTGTATTCGTCTGAAAAATTACTTCCTATGCCTATAGTCGATATGGGTAGAAGAAGCTTTGAATTTTCAAAAGTTTTGCCGTTTTTGAGTTTGACAAGCAAATAAAGATACGCTTCGTCATATTTTACGCCGAGCTTGCAGTCCTGCGAATCAAAAATAAAATCGGATTCGTTCCATTCGCTGTCGAGTGCATCGGCCTTAAAGATTTCCCTGTCGCCTGCTTCAACCGCTAAGATACCGTAATTCTGCTCGGGCGACATTTTGTTGGGAGTTCTTTTTTCGGGATTGTCGGGGGCGTACTTAAATGTGTTCCAGGTCTGCTTAAACCACTCGTCCTGCCAGGAGAAAATCAAACCGCCGGCACAGCCGGAGCTTGCTATATCAACTATCATATTGCTGACATATTGACCTTGCTGTTGCTCGGTAATTGCGCCTTGATTGTAGCCCAAAACGCTCTGCGAGGCGCACCCCCTGCTTGTCGGCACGCCGAATTCCGCAATAATAAGCGGAACGGAATAAGCGCCGTTTAAATCCTTAATATACGCTTTGTAATTATTCTGTTTTCCTGTAAGTTCGTCCCTGTAATCTATATATTCCTGCTGATAATTAATAAACTCGGGATAATAGGGATAGGCGTCCACGGCGGCAAAAAGCCCTGCATAATATTTATTTGAAGGCAAAATATTTTCCGTGTTTACCGTTACGCTGTCTTCCTCCTCATACGGCTCGTTGTCATGGGTCAGAGGGTCGTTTGTTGACCAGTTGAGAAAAGCGACGGGCGTTTGGGCTTTATAAGCCGAGGCTTCATGCTCAATAAGGGTATTGCCTGCCCGGCACAAAAAGCCTTCAAACGGCGAGGCGTTATCGGAGGTTTTCAGATACTCGCCCGAAAACACCCTTTTTTCGTTATGGGAATTGCTGTTCATAACAAAAGTATTGTCCCATTCAAGGCCGAGTATATATCCGACAAGCCATTGGGAGACATCGTATGAAAATGTTATGTTGTCCTTATTGGGATACTGCACATCTGCCGCATTTCCGTGGACAATATCGACAATTTCGTTAATCGCCCTTTCAAAGGAAGAAATAACAAGTTCGTCGGAGTCCCAGCAGTCGGCAGGGTCATACATCAGATTTTCATTAAACCATATTCCGTGGATAAGATAAAGCTTTTTTTGCGCTGTACTGTTATAATCATAAAAAGCCTTATAAAACTGCGGAGGCATTTCCGTAAATACCCTTACGGTGTTTGCGTGCATTTCGGAAATTTGCGAAAACCATTCCATATAGGTTTGGTAACTGACATCGGGATTGTCTAAATTCGTTATCGCAGTTGACAGACCGACATTGACGCCGGAAATATATACGCTCGTCATCTTGCCGTCCGACATCTTGTATATTTTTTTATCCGCCTTGTCGGCGACAAAGTTTACTTTAACGCCGTTGGTGTCTATGGCGTCCTTAACGGTTGTTTCAATATGATATTCGGGGGCCGAGGACTCAATTTCTGTCCCGTCCGGGCTTACCTGCTTATACTGTTTTTTATTGCAGGCGCAAAGTTCAAATGTCATAACAATCGAGAGAAGAAAGCAAACTGTGCCGAGATGTTTTTTATTCAAAGTCAACCTCCAAGTTCAGCAAGAGCTTCCTGCAAAATATAGTAAGATTTTTTCAGCCTTTCGTGATAGGTCGGAGCGGTTTTCCATAAGGTATAATTGTACTTGCCGTCCATTTTAATGCTCTGCGGCGAATTATTAGAATTTAAAACGGCACAGCCTATTTTAAAGCCGTTAAAGCTTGTGCTTGTGATGCCCTGCCGGCTGTAAAAATCGGCCATAATTTTTCCGTCCGACGGGTCGGTAAAGTTCAAAAGCTGCCACGGTATTCTCAATTCGATTACCCCGTCCTTTTCGTAGAAATCGGTCAGAGAATTAAACTCCTTACTGTCGGGGTTTGAAATTCCGTATGTAAACTTGCCCGTTTCGTAAAATTCAAACGGTATTTTCTGCTTGGTTGACGGAATTTCCATTTCATAGCCGAGGCACATATTCATCTTATTGAAAATGCCCGAATTTTTCTTTTCGTACTCGCTATTTTGCGCCGTCATTTTATATTGCGAGCCGTAAAGATAATAAAACACATCATAATATGCGTCGCACAATATCCTTGAGTTGTCTTTACCGTTAATCTGTATTACAAAATCGGCATAATCCGAGAAGGAAATATTTTTATCTTTCATTTTATTGCTTCCCTGGTCGGATATTGTGTCTATGGGAATTAAAACGGTGTTTTTGCCGAAGTCAAAACCCTTGTTTGTCTTTAGCATAAAATACAGATAGCCCTCGTCGCATTTTGCCGAAAGCGTGCCGTACTCGTTTTTCAGTATAATATTTTCGTCTTTCCACTCTGAGGGATTGCCGTCAATAAGGCAAACATCCTCTGCGCCCGGCTCAAACGAAAGGATACCGAAAAACTGTTCGCAGGTCTGTTTGTTCGCCCAATAGGGTCTGCGCTCATCGTCGTCAAAAAGCTCGTTGTTCCAAGTTCGTTTAAACCATTCGTCCTGCCAGGAAAAAACCAATCCGCCGGCATATTTTTGCTCGTAAATCGAGTTAAACATATCGGCTATCGCCTCACCGGCCTTTGTCTCCTCCATATTGCCCTGGTTGTAGTTCATAAGTCCCCTGTGAGCCATACCCCTTGAGGTTGAAACGCCGAATTCCGCTACCAAAATGGGCATGGTATGCGCCATTTTAAGGTCCTTTAAATATGCCTCATACGGGTTTACCTTGCCGCTTGAGTCCTTATAGCTTATATAATCCTTTTGATAGTTCATGGTATCGGGATAATAAGGATATATGTGGTAAGAGGCAAACATATTTGAATTAAACGCCGTTCTCGATTTTATGCTCTCGGTATTAAGCGTAACGGAGTCCTCGTCAATAAGAGGCTCTTCCGGGTGCGTCAGAGGGTCTGTGGTGATCCAGTTACAAAAAGCGACTGGAACCTGCCACTTGTATTTTTCGGATTCCGCCTCGATTACGGCGTCGCCTATCTGCGCCAAAAACGCCTCAAACGGAGTTGCGCCCTGAGCGTACAGATATTTTCCGTCGTAGGTATTTTTATCGGGGTTTACATTATTTACATTTTTAATAAAGGAGGGGTCAAACTCCATACCCAAAATCCACCCGGCAAGCCATTGCGAAACATCGCTTGTGTATGAGCCCACCGCATAGCCGGTTCTCTTTGGGAGCGTGCAGGAGCCGTGGATTATATCAACAATGTCAAGAGCGTCCTTTTTAAAAGAGTTAAGCAGTTTTGAATTTTCCGCATAGACATCGTTGAGAGACTGAATATCGTTTTCGTCAAGGCACACGCCCTGGAAAAGATAAAGCGGCTTTTCAGACTTTTTATTGAAGTCATACAGAGCCTTGTAAAAATCGGGCATCAGCGCCGTGTAAACACGAATACAGTTGGCGTTCATCTCGCTTATCTGCGTAAACCATTTATAGTATTCGTCATAAGTAACGCCGAGCTCTCCCGGAAAAGAACCGGGTTTTCCGGCGCCTATATTTACGCCTTTCCAGAATACCTGATTCCACGAATCTCCGCTGTAAATATAAAAATAATCGCCCTCCGCTTTTATTTTATATTTTACTGTGCCGTCCGTTTCGGCCTCTATATCCTGTGAAGATTTTACGGCGCTGTCCGAGTCCGACGACTTGCCGACGGAAACCTTGTTTATTCCAAATCTCTGAAGAACGCCGAGCTGTGCCAAAACCAAAAGCACCGCCAAAGTCACGGCGACGGGAATTAAAACCTTTTTCATAACAACTACCCTTTATTCATTGAATGTTTTGCGTTGAATACTGCCCCATTGATTTTTCAGCTTCCTGAATTTCAAAATGCCCTGTACTCGGCTGAAAACAACAATCTGCCTGTAGCCGAAGTTTTCAATCAACGCATAGCAGGCAAGAGTCATAGCCTGCTTGGGAGTCATACAGCCTTTACGGGTGTACTGCTCAAGAATAACGCCGCCGATAGAAAAAACACTTCCTATCGAAACGGTTAATAACAGATAAATTATGAAGAAAAACGCATTGAGCTCGCCCATCAGCAACGAGAAAGGAATAATAAAATATCCCAAAAACTCAATCATCGCTCCGAAAAGCTCATAAATCCAGTTGTACGGTATTGAAACCATACCTACGCTGCCGTATATCGGGTTTAAAGTCATGGAGAAATGGCTTAAAAGCGTATCGAAAAGCCCTACCTGCCACCGTCTTCTTTGGTTCATAAGGTCCTTTAACGACATCGGGCCCTGCGTCCAGCACACGGCCTCGTGGCAGAACGCAATCTTGTATTTTACCCTCTTCTTACGCTTACTGCCCTTTTGTTCCTCACGCTGTCTTCGCATATATCGGTGAATTTTTACGATAATTTCCATATCCTCGCCTATGGTGTTAAGCTTATAGCCCCCTACCTTGACGACAATATCTTTTCTGAAAAGCCCGAAAGCCCCCGAAACGATAAGCAGCGAATTGCCCCAGGAAACTCGGCCGTAAAGGAAGGAGCGGAAGTATTCTACGATTTGGAATTTCTCAACCATTTTCTTGGGTATGTTAAATTCTCTCCACTTTCCGTCCTCGACTACGGAGCCGTTAGCTATACGCACAAAGCCGCCGGCAACAACGGTTGAGCTGTCTTTCAGGAATACCTGACCCAATTTCAGCAGGGCGTCCCTCTCAATTCTCGAATCGGCGTCAAGGCAGGCAAAAAGCGGATAGGACGAAGCGTTTATACCTGCGTTAAGGGCGTCGCTCTTACCGCCGTTGAGCTTATCAATATACAGTAAATTCGGATATTTGCTGTTATAGTATATTCCCTGTACCTCCTGCGTTTGAATATCAACCTTTATTGACGATTTGATTTTCTTTAAACGGAAAGCGTCAACCATCTCTCTGTGGGTGTTGTCTTTTGAACCGTCATTTACGACTATGATTTCAAAAACAGGATAGTTTATGTTCATAAGCGATTTTACATTGTTTACTATGTTCTCCTGCTCGTTGTATGCCGGAACGATAAGCGAAATGGGAAGCAGGTTATCGGAATCCTCATATCTCATATAATCGTCGGATATTTCTACCTTCTGCTCTTTTTTTATCTTAAAAACAGATATGATAAACTGAATCAAATACACAAATGACAGCGAAAGCGTATATGCCATGCAGAAATAGTTGAAAAACGATATAAATTTTCTGATAATTTCAATTAAAGACATTTCCTGTATTACTCCCCGTTTTAAGCGTCTGTAAACTCTATATTACTTTATAAAGACATTCCTTAACGGCGTCGGCCGCATATCTGTCATACCCCTTTATAACCTCTTCGACATAAACCATATCAGGATCCATTTCAACAAGGCACTGAGCCGCCCTCTTGCGGACCCACCACTCTTCGTCCGCCGTAATGTGCTTAACCGCCAAAATGCACTCCTTGGAGCATATTGCCTTTAAGCCCGGCAGAGAAGAAAGGCGCATGACCCAGTCGCTGTCCTTGGAAGCGATGATAAGGTACTGCTCCAAATCGGGCGTACCGAGGCTTGACATCGCCTTAACGCTCGCTATTCTGACCTGATGGCTGTCGCTGTAAAAGCCGTCGATAAAAATATATTTCAGCGATTCCAGCTTTTCGTCCTTAATTGCCTTAATAATAGTGGCCTTCATATAATCGCTGACATCGGCCTTTGAAGCAAAATATTTTCTGATAAGCTGTGACTTATCGCCGGAATAGTGGTTCAACAGCTCCATAATAATCCTGTGGCTGAATTTTGTGTTATCCTCACACATTTCAAGAAATTCTATTACAGAATTTTCTACGCCGAGTATCGAAAGCGCCATACCTGCGTTATACTGCAAGGTGGTATTCTTTGAATTGAGGCACTCCTTTATATCTTCGACCGCCTCGGTAGCGTTGAGGTCTGCCAAAAGCCTTAAAATATAAGATTTTTCATATTTATTGCACTTTTTAAGCAATTTGCGAAGCTGGCTTATAGGTTCAAGTCCCATATATATTTCATCAAGGACTTTCTGTCTTGAATCTGACAGGGTTTCCTTTTTTCTGTTATAATCCAAGTAAACCGTAACGACGCACAGCAAAAAGGTACTGCTTTTTTGGCTTAACTTTACAAGCTCGTTGATTTCCTCTTTCCTCGAAAGCTCCGTCGGAGAACCGAGTATGGCGGAAAAGTGGTTTTTGGCGTTTGTATAATCGAGCTTTTCCTTTTTTAAGAAATCCTCCTGCTGTTGTGCGACAACATACAGCCAAATAAAGCCCAAAAGGATTACAAAAACGGCGGCTATAAACATAAAAATCGCCAAAGCCTCATAATTCATAGACCCACCTCCCTGATTTTGTTATTTTAATAAGTAGTAA
Organism: uncultured Clostridia bacterium; assembly: GCA_947630285.1. GTDB lineage: Bacteria > Bacillota > Clostridia > Oscillospirales > Acutalibacteraceae > Fimenecus. The sequence continues at coordinate 99,893 of CANRHD010000004.1, forward strand.
AATATTTTTTCAAGGTGTCAAACGAAGCTTTTTGGTCGAGGGCGTATTTAATGTTTGCCTGTTCCCATTCGCTCCATTTGAAAGCCTTATAACCGGCGGACTGTTTGCTTACGGGGAAAACATACATGGTATCCTTGGACTTTTTATCGCCTATGAATACGGAGCATATTATGCCGTCGGTCATGGTTGTTTTGTACTGATTATCTGCTCCGCTCGGTGTGCTTGCAGGGTCGTTGATTACTATGCTTCTGGCAGGGTCGGTAAAGTTGAGCATAGCCCACGGCAAACGCACCCTGACGGAATTACCCGTTGTAAAGAACTGCGTGTTCTGCGACGAAAAGCTTCCGTAGGAGAGCACGGATACCAAATCGTACGATGCGCTGTAGCTCTCCTTGGAGGAGGTAGCGCCCTTGTTCCTGTTGTATGAGGAAGCGCAATAAAGAGCGGCGGAATTTTTACTTTCAAATTTAATTATAAATTCCATACCGGAAAGAGCGTTTCCGAAGAAATTTTTGTCGTAATAGTATTCGCCGTCATTTCTCTGATAAGTGTCAAAGCCGATATAGAGCTGTTCGCTGTCGTAATTGACCTCCGTATCAAGGCTTATGGTGAGATACAAATATGTTTCGTTACAGCTTATCTGCATTTCGTTCATTCTTTGCTTGTTTTCCTGCAAAAGAAGTCCGGCTTCTTCCGGCTGAATAGACTCAACGGAAAGTATGCCCGTGGTTTGGCTTATATCGGTAACATCGTGCCAAAGTCCCGATGAGGTCAGCGGCACGGTATATTTTCTGCCGTTTTGACCGATTGCCGCCCAGCTGTCGTTGAGGTCGGCGACAAGTCCGCCCACAAAGCCGCCGCTGTTAATGGATTTATACATATCAAGAATATACTGTGCCTGCTTTTCCTCGGTAAGTCCGTAAATATCGGTTTCCGTTTCAAACACATTTACGCTCGTAGAAGCGCCGAAGCTGTCAATAAAAACAGGCAGCTTGCTGTTATCCTTGATCTCCTTTAAATACAGCTCATAGCATTTCTTTAAATCCGTTGTGCCGAATTTTTTCTTGTTGCTCTGATATGCGGTATCGCTGTATTTTGCGGTGTATGCGGCGGCAAAATACGCTTTCGCCTCATCTTTTACGGCAATATCGGAAACATTGAATGTAACGGAATTATCCTCCTGCCACATTGCGCCGCCGAGCATTGCCGTACTGCCCTTTGCCGCAACTATTGCCAATGCGGAATATTTTTCCTGCTGATATTTAAGCAAACAGTCGCACAAATCCGCAAGCAACGCTTCAACGCTGTTTTTATTTGCGCTTAAATATTTTCCGTTATAGTTGTATTTAAGATTTTGAACGGCGTTTTTAAGCTGTGCGTCCGTCATATTCAGGTCAACGAAATACGCCGCAAGATAATTTGACACATTATGACGGTATTTGCCGGAATTCCTGCCCAAAAATTCGGGTATCTCGCCCTTACCGTGTATTGCGTCAACCGTATATTCTATGTTTTTATGAAGCTGTTCTATTGACGAAGAGTCGGTTATTTTGCCTTTGTCAATACCGTCGGGCGCAGTAATTCCCTGATAGAGGTAAATGATTTTATCCTTGTTTTCCTTATTGTGCTCATACAGAGCCCTGTAAAATTCGGGAGGATACAAGTCATACGCCCTTACGGCGTTTGCGCCGATTTCGTCAAGCTGGGCAAACAACTGCTCATAATATGAAAAGTCGGTTGAATAATCCAGTCTGTTACTGCCGGGCGCTTCGGCGTTCAGGTTAAAGCCCTTAACCGAAAGCGTTTTCCACTGCCCGTCCGTCTGTACTTCAAGCTTATCATTGTTAAGGCGTATATGCTCAGCGTCCGACTGTTGCCCGGCTTCATCGCCGGTATTATGCTCAACTACCCTGTTTTTATATGCGTTTTTGACAATTTTTTTAACCATTGGTTCATAAAACTGCCAATAAAAATTTGTTATGTCGCCGTTGTTTTCAAATGACAGCGAACGGTAAAATGTATCTGCTCCTAAGAAGCACGACATTTTCATATCGTCAACATAGTCGTTAAAATCGCCTGCAAAATAATATGTAGGTGCGGCCCCCGACGGATTTCTTACCACGGCGGCAAAAGTGTTAGAGTCGGAAACAGGCGCAAACTCCTCCATACCGGTTGAATTTAAGTTAAATTCATACTGGGCAAGCGTCTCGGTACCCTGATTTGCCTCGATAAGCTCAAACCAGGCGTAATAATTTAAAGATTTTTTCCCGAATTCGGATTTATAGTCCTTAGCGGTCTTGATTTTAAGCAGATTGTCGTCCTCAAAATCCGTCTTTCCCTCAAGGACAATAATATCCCCGTCGTTTGAAACAAGCAGTATGCCTGAACCCGAACAACGCCATTCAACGCCGTACTTCTGCTTATACATATCCGGCGCCCAGTACGGTACATCGTCCATATCCGCAAGGTCGTATATGTACCTGCCTACCCAGCCTGTTTCGGTAATTCCGAACATTTTTTGAAGCTGTAACGAAATTGATTTTTCCGTATTGTCAACGCCTAAAATATCCTGCTCGCCGATAACAACGCTTCCCAGCGAACGGCACAGGGCTATGGCGTTCATATCTTCGCCCGTAATGCCCTTGTCCTCGGTAATTTCTGTACCGTAAGCGTCCGCCAGATATAATATATCGGGAATTTCATTAATATCGTCAAGAACCTTTTCGTCCTGCTGAACCTCGTAATTATCGTTGAGCATATAGCCGTAATAATCTTTTGTGTAATCGTACTTCTTTTTGGTATCCGGATTTTTAATTTTCATATAGTTTAAAATCCAGTTAAGACCTATATGCTTGCGGTAAACATTGTCAACATTGTCAAGATAGCTGTGGCTGTCCGCCGCAGTTGCGGGCACGGTTTTATCAAGAACGGAAATATACATTTTTTTAGAGGGCTTTAAAAACCAAAAGACAAAGAGAGAAGAAATAAATACAAGCAAAACTATAACTATAAGCAAAAACAGCCTGAGACTTCTCTTCATTTTTCTGTAATATTTTCTGAAAGCCTTTGCCTGCTTCTTCGCATTCTTTTTAATACTATCTTTCATAAAGACCTACCCGAAAACAAAATCTGCTTATGTTTTATTTATTAAAATCTCATTTAATCAGTTGCGGTTTACTTTATTGTTTTAAAGCCGCCGAATAATCCAAACGACCTACCCCGATATTTTGCAGTGCAAATTGGGATTCATTTTCCTTTACATCTATAATTTCCATACCGCAGGACATAAACGCATTAACTACCTCGGGGTCAAACTCCGCTCCGCGGTGCTCGTAAATATATTCTATAGCGTCCTCGTAGCTCCACTTTTCCTTATATTCACGCTTGGAAACAAGGGCGTCAAAAACATCGGCGACCCTGACGATACGGGCGTAAATGCTGATCTCCTCGCCCTTTTTGCCCAAATAGCCGCTTCCGTCAAAATTCTCGTGGTGCTCGAGCGTAATGTTCCTTGCAATAGAGAACAGCTTGCCTTTAAGGCCCTCAAACAGGTTGTAGCCGCTGAGAACATGCTGACGCATAAGCTCCCTTTCCTCCGGGCTAAGAGCGCCTTTTTTATTGAGTATTTCCCTGCTGATTGTAATTTTGCCTATATCGTGCAAAATCGAAGCCTTACCGATTACTTCGCAGTCTTTGCCGTAGCCCATTTCCCGGGCAATTAATTCCGTGATTTTTGCAACGACAAACAAATGCGTACCCGTGCCTTTTGATTTTTTCTCCGTAATCATGGCAAGGTTGATAAAGGCATTACTCAAGTTTTCATCCATCTCCATATTTTCTCTGAAGCTGTGATATGAAACCACAACCGAGTTATACAGCGAGGAGATAAAATTGCTCAGATTTGATTCGGGAGCGCTGTAGGCGTTGTTAAAAATAATAAGCACAGGCTCTTCCGCCTCGATAAGCATTTCGATAAAGCTTGAACCTATGGTGTATTTCCGCTCGCTGTTTTTAAGCACATCGCCAATGGAGTTATAGTCAAGCTCATCTTTTGCGTTCTCGGAGGCATACACCTCAATAAATTCGCCGTCTTTCTCAACCGCAATATTTGCGCTGACGCCTTCATTAATGAGGAGCAATTCTCCTTTTTCAAGGAAATCGAGAGTCCTTTTTGAAAACTCTACGACAAATTCAAGCTTGGAGGAAAATCTGCCGGATTCGGAAATAATATCGGATACGGCGTCAAATATATTTTTGCTGTCTATACCCGTCTTGTCCCTTGTATAGTCCGCAACATTTTTCCTTGCGATATTCTTCATGTAAGTAAAGAACAGGGTAAAAGTAAAAGCGGTCAGCGATAACGCAAACAGGAATGAGGAGTACCTCCACAGACCGAGCGCCGAAGCAAAGGCGTTGAATATGTACGCCAAAAGCGTGTAGACGCTTATAACATGCAGTGTTGAGGTTCTGCTGACAATAATATTGTCCCAGTACGACGACTCGATAAACAACATAACGGCCGCAACCGCAACCGCAACTGCGCTCAAAATCATACCTGTTCTCATAACCGTAATATTCGGAACCCAAATGAGAAGCGAGAAAATCGGCGCCAAAAAGGATAAAATCACGGTAATGCGCTTTTTATCTATCATCAAAGAATGGACATTTATTACGGTTAAGCAGGTTAAAAGCGCCGACAAAGTATTTATAGCCGAAAACCACAAAGAGGAAGTGAAAACCGCCGAATGTGTAGTCATTTCGGTGAAAAACAGCACAAAGCCCATTAAAATCATGGTGGCGCTGAGCCTTAGCAAAACGACAATATCCCTGCTTCTTATCATTGAGGCAAAAACGAGAACTGCGAGCGCAACGCCCAGCAATATTATTACCCCTCCGATAAACAGCCCGACATTGTCCATAAAGTTGTCGGCGGAAAAGAAATTGGAATTAACGGGTGTTGACAAATCGGCTTTAAGATTAAAGCCCATGGGATAATATATAAACAGCTCAAGCTTCTGCGACGACGCAGACTCCGGCAAAAAGATCTCGTTATAGCTGTTGCCGACTATGGATCTTGTGCCGTAGCCGTTATCGAATATAGTATCGCCGTCCAAAATAACCTTTATCGGGCTGTGCTCCGTAACGAGCTTCAGGGTTCTTATCTGCGAAGACTCGTCAAGATTATAGACGCAGTGAACATATCTGTCGCCCAAGGGCTTTGAAATCAAATTCGACTTCTCCGCCTGATTATATGTTTCGGCATTGTTCACGGCTTCATCGCTTTTACCCGTAACAAAAAGCCAGTTTATGATTTCCGTATCGTTATGCGGCTTTATGATATTTGTAAATATGTATTCACAGCCGAACGACAAAACGAAAACCAATAACGACGCCACAAACAGAATTGCCGTTCTTTTTATGGCAGGATTAAGCCTTTCTTTTTCTTTCGGGGTGTAATCCTCATCGTATTCGCTGTCCGCTTCGGGCAAATTTTCGTCTTCGGACTGCTTTTTACTGCGCTTTGCCTTTTTTTCTTTTTTTGATTTTTTGCCTTTTTTATTTTCGCCGTCTGTTTCGGACGGCTCGCCCTGCGGCAAAATTTCAGCGTTTTCGGAAGAGGAAGCATCAGCGTTTTCCCCCGTCAAATCGGCGGAAGCGTCAGCTTGATTATTTTCCAATTCGTTTATGTTCTTATCGTCAATCCCGCTCATAAGATCCTCTTAATCAGTTATTTTCAGCATATTTTTTCAGGAGCAATTCAATCTTTTTCCTCTTATCTACAGAGGAGTCGTCGCTTTTATGCTCTTCGGATGAAGACGCCTGCTCCTTGACTACGGTAAATGCAGGAGTTTTGTCCTCGGCTTCGCTTTCACTTGCGGCGGTTTCAGCAACTGTATTGTCCTTAATTTCTGTTTCTGCGGCCGACGAATGTACATTAACCTCATTTTTTACAACGGGGGCTTCGGGTTCCGCCTTAGCTTCCGCCCGGGGAGCCGTGTTCACCGCTTCGCTCATATGTACGGGGTTTACGACGGGCGCATTTTGATAAGCCGTTTGTCCTTGAGTAGCAGACATAACCGCCTGGGGCGCATACGGCATCTGAACGGGATTTACGCCCTGCGGCTGAACGCCGTCCTCCGTAACGGGCATTGCATACGGCATCATATATTGTAAGGGATAGTAGGGATTATAGCCTGCCTGCTCAAATGTGGGGGGAGTAATATTTTTCTCGGCGCTGTTCTGCTCTTTCACATTTTCCCTTGCCGCAGGAGCTTCCTCGGCCGGCTGTTGCGCTTTTTCGTCCTCCTTGTCGGCTTCGGGGGCTAAACTGCTTGTGGCCCTTGCAACCATAACGGGCGTGTCGTTTTCGTCGAGTATGGTAATTGTTGTTTCAAACTTTACGCCGTTTATCTCCTCGGACAGATTTTCACTCTGAAACATCTTCTCAACAAAGTTTGAAGATGCCGACGCAGATGCGTCAAGAATTTCTCTGAATGATTCTCTCATAAAACATACCTTCCATTTCAAAATTTAAAAGGCTGCAAACAATGTTTTAAACATCATTTGCAGCCAGTCAATCATAGTAATAACCTTAGACACTCAGCTTTGCGCCGCTGCTTTTCAGCAGCTTTGCCCTTTATTTAGCTAATATAATAAACGAATAGTCGGAATTTGTCAACATTTTTTTGGATAATTTTTTTTGCATATCCGCCCCGTCCGCTATATGTTTTTTAACTATATTACTGCACACTTTGCGAGTTGAATTTTACTATATTTTATGACCCTTTTAAATATATGTTGATAAACTCCACTATATGTTGTTGTAAAAATTGACCACAATTTTGTAAAAATGCGTTTTATATTTCAGCGCAATTAATATCAATAAATTCTTGACAGCATATATTAATTAAAGTATAATTTGAAAATAAAAAAAGCGAAAATACGGACAATCAAGGAGAAGACGGCACAAGCGCCATAAACTAAATCTGTTTAATAATAGGTTGCAAATAAGGGCGAAAGCCGTGTTTGTAGCTTTTTGTTTTTTGTGGAGGTCTGCGCAATTTGGAACAGGTGTTACGCCAGGAGAAAAAGTACTTAATGCACGAGGTTGCAATGTCGAAGCTTTCCGCACGCTTAAATAAAATAATGATAGCCGACCCTTTCAACGGACCTCGGGGATACGCTGTGCGTTCCCTGTATTTCGACACGGTCAACGAAAAGGATTATACGGATAAAATCGACGGCCTTGAGCTTCGCCGCAAAATCCGTCTCAGGGTTTACAGTCCCGGGGCAAATTTCGCAAAGCTTGAGATTAAGCAGAAACAGGGAGCATATCAAAAAAAGCGTTCCCTTAAAATCGGCCGCGAGGACGCCGAAAAGCTGGCAAAGGGAGATTACTCCCCCCTGCTTACATATTCGGAGCCGTTTGCCGCCGAATGTTACGGACTTATGAATATGCTGTGCTACCGCCCGAAAACTATAGTGGAGTACAGGCGAAGCGCATACATTGCAAAGGAAAACCGCATCAGGATTACCTTTGATCACAACATAACATCTACCGAAACCTGCTTTGACCTCTTTTCGGAGAAACTCAATCAATATCCCGTTTTGGATAGCTTTAATGCGATTTTAGAGGTCAAGTACAACGGCTTTTTATTGAGCTATATAAAAGAGCTTTTAGACGAGGCCGACCGCTCGGAAATCTCCGTAAGCAAATATATTCTTGCCCGTGAGGCCGGGCTCGGTTACTAAACTATAAACGCAGAGGATTTTTTATTATGAAAAACTATTTATCGCAAATTTTGGAACAGGGACAGGATTTAACGCCGCAGGACATTGTTCTGCGTATGGCGGTGGCCTGTGTTATTGCGGCATTTATCTACCTGTCATACCGACTTTCCCACGACGGGAGCATATACAGCAGAAAATTTAATGTTTCGCTTGTTGCGCTGACCGTTATAACTACTATGGTTATGGTTATTATAGGAAATAACCTTTCGCTCTCGTTAGGTATGGTCGGTGCGCTCTCCATTGTCCGTTTCAGGACGGCCATTAAGGATTCGAGAGATACGGTTTATATTTTCTGGACGGTTGTGGCAGGCATATGCTGCGGCGCAGGCGATTTTTTGATAGCCGGCATAGGCAGCGCCGTTACATTTTTGGTTCTTCTCCTATTCGGCAGAATTAAAAACGACAGGCGTATGCTTATGATTATACGCACCTCAAGAACAAACGAAGAAAATATAGAGAGCCTTATTTTCAGACGGTACAAGGGCCACGCAACTCTCAGGGTAAAAAACACTACAGAGGACAGCGTTGAGTTCATTTACGAAGTCAGCAAAAGCGTTTTGGACAAAAGCGACAGGAAAACGAACAAAAGTATTACCGACGAAGTCTACGACTTGGGCTCTGTGGAATACTTTAATCTTGTTATGCAAAACGACGATATAAGCAGTTAAACGGTAAGAAGGTGTTTTAAATGAAATCCGCATTTTGCGGCATAGCGGCGGCAGTTCTTATGCTTTTGGCTGTATTTGGAGCTACCTGCATAAATCAGGAAAAACCGAATGTCGGCAAGCGCTTTCATCAACACTTGGAGGAAAGAGCCTTTACCCCCTGTTCGTCTCATAAAGACGATGTATTTTGTACGCACCTTCCCATTGTTATAATTGACACCGAGGGCAAGGAAATACCCGGAAAGGTTACCGGAGAAAAGGACAGCTTCGGCCAGTCGGTTTACTCCAAGGCGGACGACAATACCGACTATATCAATGTTTCGGTATCCGTAATAGACAACAAGGACAAAAACAATCATTTAACCGATAAATCCGATTTTACCACCCGCAGTTTATTTCGTATCAGGGGCAATTCCTCAAGAAAATTTGAAAAATCGCCGTATCTTTTAAAGTTCGTAGATGAAAACGGCGCAGATAACCCGATAAAGGTTATGGGTATGGACGCTCATAACGAATGGGCGCTTGTGGGGCCGTATTTAGACAAATCGCTTGTACGCAATTATATGTGGTACAACATTTCGGGTGAAATTATGGATTATGCACCGAATGTACGCTACTGCGAAGTATTTGTAAATAACGACTACCGAGGCCTGTATCTTATGACGGAAACCGTTTCCGCAGGAAAAGACGAGGGCCGTTTACAGCTTAAAAAGACGGTAAAGGGCAACGAGCTTTCGGGCTTTCTGCTGCGTATAGACCGCCCTACACAGGCCGACCTTGAAACGACACGGGATATATATTCTTTCTCCGAAAGGCTTAACCTGACATCGTTCGATATAGCTATTCGCTATCCGGGAAGCTCCAACCTGACCCCGGAGAGGAGCAAGGAAATTGAGAATGAATTTTCAAAATTTGAAAAAGCTCTGTATTCCTATGACTACGATACCGAGGATTACGGTTACCAAACCCGGATCGATACGGATAATTTCATTGATTACTATATTATAAATGAATTTACAAGCAACATTGACGCAGGAAATTACTCTACCTATATTTACAAAGAGCCGAATGAAAAATATAAGATGTGCGTTTGGGATTTTAACAACGCCTGCAACAACTACATAGAAACGGAATTCGGCAGCAGCGGTCTTTATAAGAGGGACAGCGGTTATTACTATATGATTTTCAGGGACCCGGACTTTGCCGAAAAGGTAATAAAGCGTTACCGTGAGCTTCGCAAAAGCGTGCTAAGCGACGATTACCTTACGGATTACATTGACAGCGTTATAAAGTGGCTGGGCCCTGCGGCAGACAGAAATTATGAGCGCTGGAAGGATTTTTACAACGAAAATCCGCTCATTAATACCGCAACGGAAAACACGGCGGACAGGAACACTCACACAACGAAAGAGGCAACCGAGTCTTTGAAAACCTGGATTGTGAACAGAGGCGCATGGCTTGACAGGCACATAGACGCTCTGAACTTTTTATCCCACCCGTCACGCAATAAACGCTGGAACGACCAAGAACAGCCGTAATTAAAAGGAGTACAGCATTGAAGAAATATATTGCCACGGTATGTATAATACTTGCGGCGGCATTTTTGTGGAACATCTCATACTATCAATTAGGCTTTTTTATTGATTTAAAGCCTAATGCGCCTGTTACTGCCTTTATGAAAACAAACGGCAAAAAAATATATATGGAAAAGGACGGCAGACAGGAGGCCTTTGAATTAAGGGGCGTGGATATGGGCGCAGGTATTCCCGGCAAATGGGCGACCGACTTTTCAATCGACGAGGAAACATATTTGCGTTGGTTTAAGCAAATTCAGGAGCTTGGAGCAAACAGTATCCGTATCTATACCATTTTGAACGATGTTTTTTATAATGCCTTTTACAAATACAACACACAGCGTATAAAAAACAATCAGGAACCCTTATACCTTTTGCAGGGCGTGTGGGTAAGCGATTATGCGCTCTTTTCGCATATGGACGCCTATGACAGCGACTTTTTAAAGCCGTTTATCAAGGACTGCCGCACTATGATAGATGTAATTCACGGCAAAAGAACCCTGACCATAAACACGGGCAACAAGGGAAACGGAAGCTTCCGCAAAGATGTCTCCCCCTGGGTCATAGGTTATATTTTAGGCGTTGAGTGGGAAGACTACACCGTAACTTACACAGATGAAATTAATGAGGACAAGGGCGATTACAAGGGCAAATATATGTTTACAACCGACGACGCAACGCCCTTTGAGGCATTACTTGCGGCGGTCGGCGATGAAATAATCGATTACGAGAGCACCCGTTACAAGCAACAGCGGCTTGTTGCGTTTGCAAACTGGCCCACTACAGACCCGTTTGTATATCCTGCAAGCGTAGCAGTTGCAAGGGGCAAGCTCACCTGTGTAGATATGGAGCATATAAAAACAACTGATAAATTCATTTCGGGTATGTTCGTATCTTACCATGTATATCCCTATTATCCTGACTACCTTGAAATTATGCGCTCAACGGGTCAATACAGCGAAGAGGAAATGAAAAAACGCCTTAGCGATGTGCGCTGGGAAACCGTAAAATACCGTGTGTCGAAAATGAAAGGCCCTAAAATCGAGAATTACATTAAGGACGAAAATTACATAGACTCTTACGGCAGGTACAACACTTATCTCGCCTATTTAAAGGCGTTAACCGCATACCACACCATGCCCGTCGTTATTTCGGAATACGGCGTAACAACGGGCCGAGGAATAGCGCAGACCGACAAAAACACAAAGCGCAATCAGGGCAATATGTCCGAAAAGGAGCAGGGTCAGGCAATTATTGACTGCTACAAGGATATTATGGACGCAGGCTGTGCCGGAAGCTATATATTCACCTGGCAGGACGAGTGGTTTAAGAGGACATGGAACACCATGCACGCAGTTGACCTGAACAAAACGCCGTACTGGAGCGATTATCAGACAAACGAGCAGTATTTCGGACTGCTTTCCTTTGACCCCGGCGAAAAGCAAAGCATATGCTTAGTGGACGGTAAGACCGACGAGTGGGGCGAAAACGATATTGTAATATCTAACGGCGACGCCTCGCTTTCAATGAAATACGATGAAAAATTCATCTATTTCCTTGTGAAAAAGAAAAACTTTGATCCCGAAAAAGACACGCTGTATATTCCCATCGACATAAACCCGAAAATAGGCAGTACATACGCAAAGAACTACAATATAGGCTTTGACTGTGCGGCGGACTTTTTAATGGTAATTCACGGTAAAAGCGACAGCCGCCTGCTGGTTCAGGAGCGATATGAGTGCCTTAACGCAATATACGGCGATGTTTATTACGGCGAGCTTGCATATATTTCCCCTCCCGAAAAGGACAGCCCGAATTTTGTTAAAATATATTTGCCGCTCACCTTGAACGAATATATACCGGAGGCAACGGATACGGGAGAATTTAAGCCCACCGGCGAAAAGTTTGAGACGGGACTGCTTCGTTATGGCAACGCCGACCCTGACTCGCCCGACTTTAACTCGCTTGCCGACTTTATTTTTGCGGACGGCTGTGCGGAAATAAAAATACCGTGGCAGCTTCTGAATTTCAGCAATCCCTCAGAAATGACCGTTCACGACGACTATTACGAAAAATACGGAATTGAAAACCTTAAAATAGATAAAATCAATGTGGGCGTTGCAAGCGACGGTGAATCACAGTACAGAATTCCCAGCGCTCCCCTGCCGCTCGAGGGCTGGGGAGAAAAAGTCAGCTATCACGAAAGGCTGAAAACCTCCTATTATATGATAAAAGACTATTGGAGCTCATTAAACAAATAAAACGGAAAGGCGGTGAGAAGATATGGGTATAAGTCAGATATTGCTTTACGGATACGGAATAATTTGCCTTAGTATGATTTTGTTCAATACTGTTTACAGCTTTATTCTAAAGCGCAACGATGTGCGCCTTGAGAGAAAAATCAAAAAATTTGAAAAAGAAGCGCTTCGGCAGATTGAAAACATACGAAACAGCGAAGAAATCGACAAAAAGCACTTTGAATATCTGGAAAGAAAGCTTACCCATGTTTATAATCTCATAGCCTTTGACAAGGTTCTTAAAAAGCAGTATGAATCGGGAGACAGTCCGGAGCTGTCCGCATATTTGCGCTCGCTCAAGCCCGTAATGCTCTATCTTGCCGTTGATTACAGGAAAAGAGACAGCCTTGAGGCGGCGTATTTTCTTTATTTTATCGGCAGATACAACTACTGCGGCCGTATGCCTATGGACAGCTTACAGGATATAGTCGTTGATTATATGAACAAGCATAATCTTTATTGCAGAGTAAACGCCCTACAGGCTCTGTACTGCTTCGGAAGCGTTGACAACATTGTAAAAGCCATTGATATACAGGATAAAAGCGGCTATTTTCTGCACGAAAAAATTTTGCAGGAAGGCCTTTTGTCGTATTCGGGGGACCATGAGCAGTTAATCTGCCGGCTTTGGGATAAGTTTGAGAGCTTCGGCGAGAAGACTCAACTTTCCGTTCTCAACTACATACGATATAAAAGCGGCGCTTACCTAAAGGAAATGTACGCTATAATGCAGGACGAAGCCAGAGGTAAAGAACTGCGGATTTCCGCTATACGCTATTTCGGTAAATATAAATATGAGCCGGCAAAACAGCTTTTGCTGAAATTTGCCCTGGAGGACGATCCGAGCCGTTGGGAATATGCCGCTATAAGCGTAAATTCCCTTGCCTCCTACGAGGGTGAAGATGTCGAGGATATTTTGATTAAAGCCATGCACAGCGCAAATTGGTATGTGAGGTACAATGCCGCCGTCAGCCTGGACACCCACAATTTAAGCTATGAAAACCTGCTTGAAATTGTCGGCGGAAACGACAGGTACGCCCGTGAAATGCTCCTGTACCGCCTTAGCTCCAACAGGCTTGAGCAGAGAAAAAAGGCGGTGACTGAATGACAGAAAATATTGTTCAAACGGTCTTAAACGCCGTGGGCGCATTTTTTATTATATATATGATAGGCTATGCAAGCTTTTTGTTTGCGGCCGTTGTGGTGGGCTCGTCCTCACTTTACGGTTCAAAGCGGCGCAATATCCTTAAAAACGAGCTTCAAACCGGATACTATGTGCCCGTTTCTATCCTTGTGCCTGCATATAACGAGGAAACTACCATCGTTTCCACCGTCAATTCCCTTTTGGCGCAGGAATATAAGCTGTATGAAATTATAGTGGTTGACGACGGCTCAAAGGACAACACCTCGCAGGAGCTTATCGACTGCTTTAATATGCGCAGAATTAATCATCCTCTGCAAAACAAGATACCCTGCCAACCCGTGGAAGCCGTATATGAAACAAACGCCTACAAGGTTCCCATTATTCTTATAAGGAAGAAAAACGGCGGAAAGGCCGATGCGCTTAATATGGGCATTAACGCCAGCAGGTATCCGTATTTTCTGTGTATGGACGCAGATTCGATTTTACAGTACGATTCTCTTGAAAAGGTTGTCCGCCCTGTTTTGGAGGACGACAATGTTGTAGCCGTGGGCGGAGCGGTTCGGCCCTGCAACGGCACCGAAATAAAAAACGGCCGTGTAATAAGCTATCATCTGCCGAATAAAATTTTACCGTGCATGCAGGTTTTGGAATACGACCGCTCGTTTTTGGCTTCAAGAATTTTGTTTGATAAGTTTAACGGCAGTATCATAATCTCCGGCGCTTTTGGTCTGTTTAAGAAAAGCACCGTTATATCCGTAGGCGGTTATGACAGCACGACTATGGGCGAGGATATGGAGCTTGTAATTAAACTGCATGCCTTTTGCCGTGAAAACAATATACTCTACCGAATACGCTATGCGACCGACGCCGTGTGCTGGACGCAGGTGCCCGAACACCTAAAAGATCTGCGGGGCCAAAGGCGCAGATGGCACATAGGGCTTTTTCAGAGTATGAAGGCTCACAGCAAAATTTTGATGAACCCGAAATACGGTTTGGTAAGCTTTATTTCATACCTCTATTTTTTGTTTTACGAGCTTCTGTCGCCATACATTGAGGTTATCGGCATATTAACCATGGTTTTGGCGGCGGTGTTCGGCTTCCTCAACGCAAAATTTATGCTTATGTATATGCTTATATATGTTGCGTTCTCATCAATTCTTTCGCTGACGGCATTTTTCGCAAGAATACATACCATTGACCTGCGTATTACATTTACCGATATATTAAAGGCGATAGGACTGTGCTTTATCGAGGTTTCGTTCCTGCGCTTTATTCTTGCCTGGGTCAGAATAACGGCGCTAATCGGTTACCGCAAGAAAAAGTCAAAATGGGGTAAAATTCAGCGCCAGAAAATTAATTTTGATTAACGGGGTGAAAATATGAGAGTTGAGGATTTGAAAAAGGGCTTCGGCTTTAAAAAGGACAGCGTGTACCGATTAATTGCTTACATGGACGAAGAGTTTTCAAGGAAACTTACCCTGCAGGAGGAAAACGCCAAAAAGCGCATTTCGGAGCTTGAGGAAAAGCTAAAAGCCCTACAGGAAGAAAACACCGCCCAAAGCAGGGATTTGCATCTGCTTGCAAGCACCATAAGCGATATGGAAAGCAAGTCTTAAATCCGTCAATTAACAGAACTATAAATTCATTAAATACAGGAAAAAACTATGGAAGAACATATAATTTATGTTGCCGGAAATCCTAATTTATATCCGATAGAGTACTACTCCTCCGAAACCAAAAGCTTTCAGGGCGTAATACCCGAGCTTTTAAAACAGTTTTCCGAGCAAAGCGACTATGACATCAGATATTATAAGGCAGGCCCTGCCGACAGGCGCAAACAATTTGCCGAAAACCTGCAAACCGATATTATATCGGGCTGTACGGATAGCGAAAAATTTGAAAATACCAAGGGAAAGGCCGTAACCGTGCTTGAAACCGAAAAGGACGGAAAAAAATCTTCTTATAATATTTTTCTTTCTCAAAGCGCCCCTGCGGCCTTTGAACAGGATATAAGGAGTTATTTTGAGGGCGTTTCCCAACAGACAAAAACGCAGTTGCTTGTCAAAAACCAACAGCCTTACGCTGGCAATTCCGTCAAGGGCCTACAGGCAGGCGTGGCGGCTTTGGCAATCACAGCCGCATTACTTATTGCATTAATTATATGCCTTATCTTCGGCTACAGAAAAAAGCTTAAAAAATATACCGTTTCGGAAAATGCCGAAAGCGTAAAGGGCGTGGGAAACAAAGACGGTTTGCTGTCGGCATACGCTCACACATTAAACGACAAAAACAAAACCGTGTTCAGTCTCGTTTATTTCTACATTGATATAGACGGCGCAGAGAAGTCCGGCTTTGATAAAATAAGCGAATTTTCAAAACAGACGGCGGAGCTTTTGCAGGACTGCACGGAACACGGCGATTACTTGGCTAAGCTTTCGGACACGGAGTATGCCCTGCTAAACTGTTCGAGGAACAAGGGCGAATACGATTGGCTGATTTCCGCCGTGAAAAAATTGCGCCGCCTGAACGAAAGCAACGAAAATACAATTAACTTTGCCGTCGGCGCCGGCGTATATTACTTTACGGACAATAATAACGACCTTGAAAGAATACTTTTCGATACCCGCAACACGGCAATTACCGCCTGTAACGACCGTATTGATTTTACTGTTTGTCCCGAAACGGCAACGGATCCGGCGCAGGAGGAAAATCTTTTACGGGCGGACATCAGAAAAGGCATTGAAAACAAAGAGTTTGAGCTTTATATTCAATTTTATATCAATGCAAAAACCTTCCGAAATTCAGGCGGCGAGGCAATATTGCGCTGGCGGCATCCGCAGAGAGGCTTTTTATCCGCTGACCGTTTTGCCCCCGTTGTAAAAGCGGAAAATCTGACGGCCGAAATGGATTACTTTTTGCTTGAAGCCGTTTGCGGCTTTTTGGAGGACTTGGACAAGGACAGCATAAAAAGCTTTTTTGTTTCCTGCAATTTTTCGCAAGACGCTTTTTCGGGCGAGGATTTTTCGGAAAAATGTATTGAGATTATTAAAAAATACCGTGTTGACAAAAGACTGCTCATTTTCGGCTTTTGCGCCGGAGAAAATCATAGGGACGCCGAGCGTGTGAATAAAAACATACAGGCTCTTAGGGAGTTCGGCGTTCAGATTATGCTTGATGATTTTGACGACAGTATTTCGACCGTCTACGAATTGCAAAAATATACGGTTGACGCAGTTAAGCTCAGTAAAAACCTTGTAGAGCAAACAGATACGCCAAACGGCAGGCTTAAATTGGCGACCGTTTATAAAATTGCTCACGAGCTTGATATATCGGTATTTGCAAGCGGTATAAAAAACGATGAGCAACGCCACGCCTTGCAGGAAGCCGAATGTGATATGATGCAGGATCTGCGTTTCCACTTTCCTGCGTCGGCGAATGAGGTGAAAAAGCAATTAAAAAAATGACCGAACTGTTTTATGGCTGTTCGGTCATTTTTTTCTTTTTGTTTCGGCTCAAATAACGCCGCTTTTCTCTTTTTTATGCGTTCTTTTTTCGGTAAGCTTATTAAAAATCAAATTGTAAAGCTTAATAATATTGCCTACAACGACTGCCGCAATGATACTCCCCTCTCGAACGCCCTTTAATTTGCCTACAAATACAAAGCATATGACCGCCGCCGTAGCTATATAAAAGACATCGAAAAATATCTTAACATTTTCATATTTCTTCCCCGTAACCTCGCTGACGGCACGGTTCATGGCTTCGCCCGGGAGCATAGCCACACCGCCCTTGAATTGAATAAAAATGCCGAGCGCAAGCACGATACAGCTTAAACACATAAGAAAAAATCGGGCAATATAGCCGTTTAAGCTTAAACCGTTCAAAAGACTGCAAGAAAAATCCGTCATATAACCGTAAACGAACGCAAGCACGGTTTGAATAACAATTTCAACGGGCTTGCATTTTCTGCGAAGCAGGATAATCTGCACAGCAATTTGAATTAAGCTCCATATATTGAGCCACCAGCCGAAGGTAAGCGTATGGTTTACAAGCGAAACGGAATACGGCACGGACGCAACAGGAGAAGTCCCCAACCCTGCCTTGGTTGACAGCGCAACACCCATCGAGGCGATAAAAAGACCTATGAGAAATAATGTGTAGTTTTTAATAGTTTGCTTCATTGTGTTTTACCTGTGTGGAAGTCTGTAATTTATAGTTCTAAAAGTCTTGATAGCAATTTTTGAAATTGTTTTTTCAAAAATTATCTCTTAACGCAGTATATCATAACTGTATTTTCAATTCAATAGCCTGTATTCAAATATTTAAAAAGCAAAATTTGATTTTTTCGAACATTTTAAAAGCAAATACACAATAAAAAATATCTACTATTTGAGAATGTAAACTAAAGTATATAAGTTAGAAAAACATATTTACAATCTCACCGACTATAAGATTAAGCCCGTATCGAGAAATACAAGCACTTAATCTAACGCCGTTTTTGTCCGCCTTTTTTATTTCGCTGCGCTCCAACCAAAGGCGGGCAAAAACATAACTTATCTAATTTCTTAAAAAACTTACACACTTTTCTTGATAAAGCCAATAATATTAATTCTACATTTACGGGTTTTACCGCATACACAAATTATAGGGAAATATAATATCAATCTTTAACTTTCACTTTTCGCTATACATCAAGTATTTTCTTTACAATATCATACCGTTCCTTGTATTTAGGAACACCCGGGCAGGATTTCATAAGTTCTTCCCATATTTTGAGCGCTTTATGTAGAGAGTCATTTTTATTGTTTTGATGATATTCTATAATTCCCAAGTTATAATATGAGACGGCTAAATCATCGTAGCTTTCCGCAGTTTTTGTCTCCTCTGCCAGTGAGATTGCTATTTCAAGCGACTTTTCGTAGTACCCCTTTGCTTCAACAAGGTTACCTTCTTCTCCAGCTATAACACCGAGCCTGTCATAACTTACCGACAGATCACGACGAGCTTCTACCGTTTTTGTCTCCTCCGCCAGCGTTATCCTAATCTCAAACGACTTTTCATAGTATTCTTTTGCGTCTTCAAGATTTTCCTCTTCTTTAGATATATCTCCAAGTTTCTCATAACATATAGACAGATCACGGCAAGCTTCTACCGTTTTTGTCTCCTCTGCCAGCGTTATATCAATCTCAAGCGACTTTTCGTAGTACTCCTTTGCTTCGGCAAGTTGTCCTTCTTCTTTAGCTATATCACCAATCCTGTTATAACTTACCGACAAATTGCGGCGAGCCACTACTGTCTTTGTCTCCTTTGCCAGTGAGACTGCTATTTCAAGCGACTTTTCATAGTACTCCTTTGCTTCGGCAAGATTTCCTTGTTCTTTAGCTATGTTGCCAAGCTTAAAATAACTTATTGACAGATCACGGCGAGCTTTTACCGTTTTTGTCTCCTCCGCCAGTGAGATTGCTATTTCAAGTGACTTTTCGTAGTACTCCCTTGCTTCGGCAAGTTGTCCTTCTTCTTTAGCTATATCGCCAAGCTTGATATAACTTACTGACAAACCGCGGCGAGCTTCTACCGTTTTTGTTTCCTCTGCCAGTGAGATTGCTATTTCAAGTGACTTTTCGTAGTACTCCTTTGCTTTGGCATGTTGTCCTTCTTCTTTAGCTATATTGCCAAGCTTGATATAACTTATCGACAGATCACGGTGAGCCGCTACTGTCTTTGTCTCCTTTGCTATTCTTAAACTAATCTCAAGCAATTTTTCGTAGTAATCTTTTGATTCGGCAAGTTGTCCTTCTTCTTCAGCTATATCCCCAAGTTTCTCATAACTTACCGACAGATCACGGCGAGCTTCTACCGTTTTTGTTTCCTCTGCCAGCGCTATCCTAATCTCAAACGACTTTTCGTAGTATTCTTTTGCGTCGTCAAGATTTTCCTCTTCTTTAAATATATCTCCAAGTTTCTCATAACTTATAGACAGATCACGACGAGCTTCTACCGTTTTTGTCTCCTCCGCCAGCGTTATCCTAATCTCAAACGACTTTTCATAGTATTCTTTTGCGTCTTCAAGATTTTCCTCTTCTTTAGATATATCTCCAAGTTTCTCATAACATATAGACAGATCACGGCAAGCTTCTACCGTTTTTGTCTCCTCTGCCAGCGTTATATCAATCTCAAGCGACTTTTCGTAGTACTCCTTTGCTTCGGCAAGTTGTCCTTCTTCTTTAGCTATATCACCAATCCTGTTATAACTTACCGACAAATTGCGGCGAGCCACTACTGTCTTTGTCTCCTTTGCTATCCTTAAACTAATCTCAAGCAATTTTTCGTAGTATTCCTTCGCTTCGGCAAGATTTCCTTCTTCTTCAGCTATATCACCGAGCCTATCATAACTTACCGACAGATT
>CANRHD010000005.1 GCA_947630285.1 uncultured Clostridia bacterium
TCGCAAATGTTTAGGCTGGAAATCCCCCGAGGAAGTTTTTTTCAACAAATCGTTGCACTTCACTTGACAATTCGAGCAGAAAAGTTATATGGATCGATTCCAAAAACACGAGTCGCAAGCTGTGCCAGCTTCCGGGGTTTTTCTTCTGCGGCAAACTTTGTCCATGCAACTAAAACTACAGCCATTCCTTCGCCATGCGTAATTCCGTATTGAGCGCTTAATTCATGTTCAATACGGTGCGATCCCCAATCGGCTATTCTGCCGGTATCCAGCAGATTATTGTGTGCAACGGATGCAAGCCATTGTACTTCTGCCCGTGCGTTCAGATCGTCCGGATACTTCACAAGACGCTCTCCGTTGACGAGTAAGGCTTTCACCGCACCTTCGATCAAATAATCGGTAACATCGGTGTGAAGGGCATCGGAAAAATACCGTTCCAGCAGATGGGATAAAATATCAGCGACACCGCAGGCTGTCTGAAATGCGGGAAGCTTTAAGGTGTACTCCGGGTTCATAATGGCAAATTTGGGGATAATGCGGTCATCTTCATATCCGAGTTTCCATTCGCCGTTTGAAAGTATCGCACAGTTTGATGTTTCGGAGCCGCTGGCAGGAAGGGTGGATATCACCCCGACGGGCAGTACCTTTGACGTCACCGCACCTTTTCCGAAGAAGTCCCACGCATCTCCGTCATACGGAATTCCGAGTGCTGCGACCTTTGCCGTGTCGATAGAGCTGCCGCCGCCGACAGCAAGAATAAAATCAATGTTTTCTTTTTTGCCAAGCGACGACAGATCACGCACAAGGTCAATGGAGGGGTTTGGCACAACATTTCCGTTTTCGTGAAACTCAATACCAAGCTCGCGGCAGGCATTCCGGACGGCGCTGTAAATCCCAAGTTCCTTTATAAACTCACCGCTGTATACCATAAGGAGAGAAGTGACTTTTTCTTCCTTTAACAAGCGGGGCAATTCCTTCTCCGCACCTTGTCCGAACACGATCTTTGCCGGATTGTAATATTGGAAATTCACCATTGTGCCGCATCCTCCTTACTGAATATTTTCTCTCCAAGTCGCAGGCTTGAATTTGTCCTTGATTGGCAGCAGCCTTTCATCCACATCGATCTTCAAAACAGAATTGAAGTTGTTTGTAGCAATCATTTGAGCGCCAAAGCCAACGATGACAACAATTTCCGCATCGGTATAGGTATTTTTCAGGCGTGCAAATAACTCATCTGATACACCGGTCGGATCCTTCACGATTTGCTGGCCAAGTTCAATGAGATCCTGCTCCTTTTCGTCCGGGGTGAAGTCGTCCGGTTCAATTCCGAGTTCCTTTAAATCGCTGATAAAGAACAGAGAGCAAAGCTGGCAGCTATTCGTTGTAGAAACGGAATGTGCATAGATGGTAGCGGCCCGGATGCCGATGACTTCAACCAGTCTGTCCCAAGAGGTGTACCAGCCCATAAATGCGTCGTAGGTGGCATAGTCCTGAAGGAGAGCTTTCTTCATATTGGTCAGCTTTCCGTGACTTTCCAGATCGATGTATGCATCTTTCGATTTTCCCTGTGTCTCATTTTCTGTAATAAATTTTACTCTTGCCATGACTTAAATCTCCTTTATAAAATTTGTTTTGTGTGTGTTTTCTTACTTGATTGGAACAACAGCGCCATCGTAGGTATCCTCAATATATTTGCGGATTTCATCACTCTGCAAAACCTCAACCAGCTTTTTAATCGCCTCGTTGTTCTCATCCTTCTTTTGCACAACAACGATATTTTAGTATGTCTTTGCGGCAATGCCCTGATCGGACTCTACCGCCAATGCGTCTTTCACCTTCAAACCGCCTTCGATGGCGTAGTTGCCGTTGATAACGGCCACATCAACATCCGCAAGCGCTCTGACAAGCTGCTCCGGGGCGATTTCTTTGATCTGAAGGTTTTTGGGATTGGAAACAATGTCATTTACGGTTGCGTTGATATCTGCGCCGTCCTTCAGTGTGAGCAGACCTTCCTGCTGGAGCAAAAGTAAAGCTCTGGCCTCGTTTGTGGTGTTGTTAGGAACCGCTACGGTCGCTCCGTTGGGAAGATCGGCAAGGCTCTTGGTTTTTCCGGCATAGATGCCAAAGGGTTCATAATGAACAGCGCCTACAGACACGAGATCCGTTCCGTTTTTTGCGTTGAACTCATCCAAAAAAGGCTGATGCTGGAAGAAGTTGGCGTCCAGGCTGCCCTCTGCAAGACCTGTATTCGGTGTAACGGTGTCTTCGATTTGTATGATTTCAAGATTGATTCCTTCCTCGGCAAGGATAGGCTTTGCCTGTTCCAGAATTTCCGAGTGAGGCGTGACACTGGCGCCGACCTTAATCGTCACTGCGTTGTTTTCACCGGAAGATGAATTTTCGTTAGAAGTTGAATTGCTGCATCCGGCCAAAACGCCCACAGCTACAACAGCAATCAGTACAAGTGCGATAATGATAATTTTCTTAGAAAAGTGTTTCATGATTAAAATCTCCTTTTTGTTATTTTTGTTTTATGAATGTCTCTTTTTTGCTGCGAGGATTGTTCCGACCTCCTGGAAGATCTGAACAATCAAAATAAGAATGACTACCGTGACGAGCAGCACATCTGTTTGATAACGGTACCAGCCATAGTTCAGAGCGATAGCCCCAACACCTCCGCCGCCGATACATCCTGCCATAGCGGAGTATCCTAAAACAGTAGCTAAATTGATTGCTCCGCCGAGTATAAGCGAAGGCGTGGCTTCCGGTAGAATAAACCGAAATATGATAGAGGCGGGAGACGCTCCCATCGATTCGGCAGCTTCTATGATTCCCGGCGACACTTCCTTCAGGGAAGACTCAACCATTCGTGCGACGATTGGGATTGTTCCAACCGTTAACGGAACGATTGTTGCGGTTGTTCCGATTGACGAGCCTGTCACAAACCTTGTAAACGGAACCAACACAACGAGAAGAATCAAAAACGGAACAGAGCGAACAATATTCATAATCGTTCCGAGTATTGTATTGATAATTCTGTTTTGCAGGATATTACCCTTCTCGGTCACAACAAGCAAAATGCCGAGCGGAAGACCGATCAAATACGCTAAAGCCGTTGATATGACCGTCATTTGCAGTGTTTCGAGGACACCGCTTCCAATCATTTTCCATATTGCCTCACTCATACGCTTTTCACCTCCTCTAACTGTACCTCGTGAAAATTAACGCCATTTTCCCGTATGTATTGAAGCACACGCTCGACAGCGTCATCTTCCCTCGGCAGTTCCACGATCATTTGGCCGAATCCGACTACGCCAACCGATTTTGTATTTGCGCAGAGTATATTGACTTTTTCTCCGGTTGCCTCCACAAGATTTGCGATAAGCGGTTCTGAGGCTTCCCGTCCGTCAAAGACGATGCGTATACATCGTCGGTCGGTTATGTCGAACGAATTCAGTTCCTTCTCCGCCGGCAATATCAGATGTTTTGCCGCCTCTGTCTTTGGTGAAGTAAAGATTTCTTTCACAGATCCGATTTCCGCCAAACGACCTTCGGAAATGATTGCCACCCGATCACAAATCTTTTCGACTACGCTCATCTCATGGGTTATGATTACGATCGTCAGGTTCATTTTTTTGTTGATATCTTTTAGCAAAGACAGGATTTCTTCTGTTATCTTAGGATCAAGAGCGCTGGTGGCTTCATCGCACAGCAGCACTTTCGGATTCATCGCAAGCGCTCTGGCAATAGCGACTCTCTGCCTTTGTCCTCCGGATAACTGTGCAGGCCAGGCGGATGCTTTATTTTCCAGTCCTACAACTTTCAGCATTTTAAGCGCCCGTTCCTTCTGCTCTTTGTGAGGGACATGAGCGATTTTCATCGGCAGCATCACATTGGCAAGAACCGTTTTTTGCGTGAGCAAGTTAAAGCTTTGAAATATCATCGCCATGGATCTTCTTTGAGCCCTGAGTTCTTTACTTGAAAGATCGCCAAGTATTTGACCGTCAAAAATGACCTGGCCGGATGTTACATTTTCCAAACGGTTTAAGGTTCTCACAAGAGTGCTTTTTCCTGCCCCACTCATACCTATGATCCCGAAAATCTCACCGGGGAATATGTCAAGACTGATATCGTCTACAGCCCGGACTTCCGAATCTTTCGTGTGAAATACCTTTGAAACATTCTTTAGTTGGAACAGTGCTGTTTGGCCACTCATCTTGTAAATAAACCACTCCTTTCTTTTTCGTATGTATTTTAGCAGGTTATCCGCAAAAATACTAATAGCAGATATGAATAATAGGTAATAGGGGTAAACTATATGTCCCATTTGCTGTCAAAAGGGACATAAAAAACGGAAGCCGTTTTCAAGTCAGGCTTCCAAAGACACATCAAACCAAATGAAAGCGATGCCACGCATTACATTCGCATGCTGCAACATCGCCTGTATCGGCGATCTTTGGAATTTTGGGTACACATACACATAGCGTGTCTGCAGTCGTTCTTTTTCATGACCTTACCTCCTTATGTTCTGACAATATTATATCAGAGCGCACCTTTCCCGTCCAATACAGGAAAGCGATATCGAAACATAGACCTCGCCTATAATACTTTTGAGGGATTCCCGTAAAGGCCGATTCGGCGCAAAAAAATACACCGGACTTGGATAGCCCGGTGTATTTTTAGAGCACTTACTTTTACTCGATTGCCTGAAACGCTTCGTCCAGCGCCGCTATTAAATCCTTTACATTTTCGGTGCCGATGGAGAGGCGGATGGTGTTGGGCTTTATGCCCTGCTCCAGCAGCTCGTCCTCGGTCAGCTGTGAATGGGTGGTGCTGGCCGGGTGAATCACCAGCGATTTTACATCTGCCACATTGGCAAGCAGGGAGAAGATGGCGAGATTATCGATGAACTTCTGCGCCGTCGCAGCGTCCCCCTTGACCTCAAAGGTGAAGATAGAACCTGCCCCGTGGGGGAAGTATTTCTGATACAGCTTGTGGCTCGGCTCGCTTTCGAGAGAGGGATGATGCACCGCTTCCACCTGCGGATGGTTGTTAAGATACTCCACGATCTTCAGTGCGTTTTCCACATGACGCTCTACACGCAGAGAAAGGGTTTCCAACCCCTGCAGGAACAAAAACGCATGGAATGGCGACAGCGTTGAGCCCGTATCGCGAAGCAAGATGGCACGAATATATGTCGCAAAGGCGGCAGGGCCTACCGCATCGGCAAAGGAAATTCCGTGATAGCTGGGGTTAGGCTCGGAGATCCATGGGTATTTGCCCGAAGCCTTCCAGTCGAAATTGCCGCTGTCCACGATCACGCCGCCGATGGCAGTCCCGTGGCCGCCGATAAACTTCGTTGCGGAGTGGACGACGATATCTGCGCCGTACTCAATCGGACGAATGAGATATGGGGTCGCAAAGGTGGAATCGATCACCAGCGGGATACCGTGCTTGTGCGCAACGGCAGCGACTGCTTCGATATCGATGATATTGGAGTTCGGGTTGCCCAGCGTTTCAATGAAGATAGCTTTTGTGTTATCCTGAATGGCTGCTTCAAATGCGCCGTCCTCGTCGGGGTCGACAAAGGTGGTGGTGACGCCGCTGGAGAGCGGAAGCGTGTGTGCCAGTAAATTGTAGGTACCGCCGTAAATGGTCTTGGATGCGACGATATGCTCGCCGCTTCTTGCCAGCGCACTAATGGTATAGTTGATTGCCGCCGCACCCGAAGCGGTTGCCAGCGCCGCAACGCCGCCTTCCAGCGATGCAATCCGCTGCTCAAAAATGTCCTGTGTCGGGTTGGTCAGTCTGCCATAGATGTTGCCCGCATCTCTCAGACCGAACCTGTCTGCCGCATGCTGGGAATTGTGGAATACATACGAGGTGGATGCGTAAATCGGTACCGCTCTTGCGTCTGTCGTGGGGTCCGCCTGCTCCTGACCTATATGTAATTGCCTGGTTTCAAAGCTCCAGTTTTTAGAATCGTGAATATTAGCCATTGTATTATATCCTCCTGCGGTCATGCCGCTTAAATTTTTATTTTAATTTTAATGTTGTTTATTTGGGATTTACAGAAAATTCATCCGCACATTCGATTCAGGCTCAGCAACACGGAAAACGAAGTGCAGGAAATATTCCTACGACAGAATTCTTTTCTCACTGTTTTCGCCTCCTTTTTGTTTACAACATGATTATAACTCAGCATACGCCTTCTGTCTAATACGGGAAGTCAATGCCGAGTTATAGATTAAACCTATATGTGCGACATGGTATTATGTGATTTGCAAGTATTTTTTAATTTCCTCTATATACTTCTGCCCGATATTGCTCAGCGAACTGTTTTTTCTTGTAAGGTATCCGATCTCCATCACGCTGTTTTCTTCGACGGAATCGGCTTCAAACGGCACGGCAATATAATCATCTCCGTTGAGTTCTTCGCAGATAATACCGGAGCAAAGTGTATATCCGTTCAGACCGATCATCAGATTCAGCATCGTTGCTCGGTCGTTTGCCTTAATGGTTCGCAGATACTCGCCGGTACTCAGAATTTCCTCCGCAAAATAGAAGGAGCTTGTGTCCCCCTGCTCAAAGGAAAGGCAGGGGTAGTCTGCGAGCTCGTCAAAGCGAATAGATGTCTTTTTTTGCAAGCGGATGGCCTGACCACAAATAAACATAAGCGTTGCAGTTAATCAAAGGATGAAATTCAAGCTCCGCACTGCGCAAAAGCTTACTTACCGCAGCACGGTTAAAATCACTGAGATACAAAATCCCGATCTCGCTTTTCATGGACGCAACATCGCCAATCACATCCTTTGTCTTGGTTTCCCGAATGGCGAATTCGTAGCGAGCGGTGTCAAATGACTTTACCAGCTCCACAAACGCCTTCACCGCAAAGGAATAATGCTGTGTGGAGACGCCGAATTTCTTTTTCAAGGCTTTCGGATTCGCATATTTCTCAATCAGATCTTCATATTGACTGTAAATCTGCTTTGCATATTGCAAAAACTCGGCTCCGTCCGCCGTCAGCGTAACGCCCCGGCCACTTCGATTAAAAATCGTAATTCCGAGTTCTCGCTCAAGCTCCTGCATCGAGCTGGTGAGAGAGGGCTGAGCGATGTATAAAACTTCGGCCGCTTTGTTCAGGGAGCCGCTTTCGGCAATCGTAATTGCGTAATGGATTTGTTGCAGTGTCATAGCAGGTTCTCTTTTCATCTCTTACTTTACTTATAGGTTTTATATATATACTATAACATATAACAGATTCAAAGTCAATACGGATGCGGAAAATAAGGGTTTCATCGCTTTTCCTCTTGAAAACCTATTAAATATATGTTATTATTAGGTATACGATGATAAGGAGTCTTTCTGTATGAAAATATCAACAAAAGGCCGTTATGCGCTTCGGATGCTTCTTGATCTGGCTGCGCATCGGGAAGAAGGATATATCGCCTTAAAAGACATTGCCGAGCGTCAGGACATTTCAAAGAAATATCTGGAACAGATCGTACCGATCTTAAACAGATCCGACCTGCTGCGCACAAACCGCGGAAACCAAGGCGGATATATGCTTGTGAAAGATCCCAGCCGATATACGGTAGGCGAAATCCTGCGGTTGACGGAGGGAGATTTTGCCCCGGTAGCGTGTGTCGGAAAAAATCCCGAAGAATGCAAACGCAGCGCCGAATGTCCAACACTTCCCGTGTGGCAGGGATTCTACAAGGTGATAAACGAATATTTTGACGGAATTACCTTGCAGGATATTCTCGACCAGCAAAATGCACGAGACATTGACAATTATGTGATTTGAAAAAGCAGCAGCCGATGATGAAAATCGACTGCTGCTTTTTCACGCATAAAGGTGTTTGCTGAAATAGCGATCACCTCGATCCGGCAGGATGATAACAATATTGCCTGTCCCTCCGTCATCAATCAATTTTTTTGCGGCAGCCAGTGATGCGCCGGAAGAGGAACCGGCGAAAATCCCTTCTTTGGCTGCGAGTTCTCTTGCCCCTTCAAATGCTTCTTCATCGTTTATTTTTATGACCACATCCACAAGGGACATATCCATGGTAGCGGCAATGAAGTCATTCCCGATTCCCTCGATATTGTAATCACTATGTTCTCCGCCACCCATCGTTGAGCCAATCGGATCGGCAAGGATTCCTTTGATATTCGGGTTCTGTTCTTTCAGGTACCGCATAACACCGGAATATGTACCGCCGCTG
Organism: uncultured Clostridia bacterium; assembly: GCA_947630285.1. Classification (GTDB taxonomy): domain Bacteria; phylum Bacillota; class Clostridia; order Oscillospirales; family Acutalibacteraceae; genus Fimenecus. Next base: position 8,226 of record CANRHD010000005.1, read on the forward strand.
CCTGCTCCTGCTACCAAATAATCAATATTTCCATCCATATCCGAATAAATCTCCGGTCCGGTCGTTTCATAATGGGCGAGCGGATTGCTCGGATTTTCAAATTGTTTCAGAGAAACTGCGCCTGGGATCAATTCACGCAGTTCCTCTGCTTTTTTTGCCGCACCGAGCATTCCGTCTGCTCTCGGAGTATTGATAATCTGCGCACCGTGGGGCAGCCACTACCACCGTTTGAGCGGCTATCTCTACTGTGCCGACTGCGGCAGACGAATGACCTTGGAAACCCACCGCAAGAAGAAGGACGGCTCTATCGAGTATTCCTTCCGCTGCGGCGGGTATGCAAGCCGAGTGGATTCCTGCACGGCGCACGGTATCGGCGCAAAAGCCGTGGAAACGATACTGCTGTCCACTGTCCAGAGGGTTTCAAGGCTTGTGATGAAAGACGAAAAGGCGTTTGCTGGGGAACTTCAAAGGCTGTGGCTTGAAAAACAGGTAGGGAAACCGCAACAGTCAGAGGGCGAATTGAAGCGAATGAAGAAGCGATACGATGAGCTTTCCGAGCTTGTGCGGGGCTTGTATGAAAATTTCCTGTCCGGCTTACTCCCCGAAAGGCAGTACAAACAGCTTATGAAGCAGTACGATGACGAGCAGGATGAGCTTGAAGCCAAGATTGAAAAACTCCAAGCGGAGGTGGCAGACAGCAAGGAAAAGCCCCTTGACATCGAGCATTTCATCTCTCTGATACGCAAATTCAAGTCTCCCGACGAGGTAAGCGATACGATGTTCCGTGAGCTTGTGGACAGAATCATTGTCCATGAGGCGCAGGGCGTGGGCAATGCCCGTACACAGCAGGTTGACATCTATTTCAACTATGTCGGGCAGGTCAATATCGCATACAGCGAGGAAGAGCTTGCCGAGATAAAGGCGCAGGAGGAGCAGCTTGCGGCGGAGAAGCTGGCACGGCAGAGGGAAAAGGAAAAAGCCAGACGGGAACGGCGCAAGGCGAAGAAAATCGCTGAAAACGGCGGCGAAATCATTGTCAAAAAGGTCTGCCCTCACTGCGGGAAAGAGTTTATCCCGACAAGCAACCGTCAGATATTCTGCTCCAAGGAGTGTAATTATCAGGCAAGACGGGCGGGGAAGAAAGCGGAACGGGAGGCCGAGCGTGGCGATCACTACTATCGCAAGCGTGTATGCGAGGTCTGCGGCAAAATGTTCTGGCCGAACAGCAGCGGTCAGACCCTTTGCTCCGAGGAATGCCGCAAGAAACATCATAACGAGTACAGTCTCGAATGGTGGCACAGGAAACAGGACGAAAAAGAGCTTCGGGAGGTGGTATGATTTGCTCTTTAGTCAGCTAAAGCAAGAGGGCAAGAAGTTTTAGTGTCTCATCGTAGAGGTCAAGAATCACAAAGGAGAGGAACGCTATGGAAATCAATTACAAGAAATCAATCATTCATCAGGTAGTGGAGGGAGTGGATATGGAAACGGAGGTTTTGCTGCCGGACTTCGGTGACTGGCAGGAGCAACGCCCTATCGGGCTGTTGGGGCAACGGCATCTGCGGTATATCAAGGATTACCGCAAGCCGCTGTATATGGAGCTTCTGACAAGCGGCAGGCTCAACGCCTACCTTGCCGAACTGAACGAGGAAGTGGAGGATATGCTTTCCCGGCTGGTAAAGCAGCTTGCCGAAAAAGAGGGCGTGACCGAAGCACTCAAGGCCGAGGACGGTATGAAATGGACGCAGGCTATGAATAATATCCGCAACCGTGCCGAGGAAGTGGTTTACAGCGATTTGATTTACAATTAGACCGCTATATCACAGGGAAAGGTCGCTGTCAGCAGACGGCGGCTTTTCTTTTTGGAGTCCGCAATATGAAAAATTTTTCTTTTCCCTCTTGACAAAGTTTTATGATTATCGTAAAATATATTACGAGATACAGAAATCTCATAATGATTATCGCAAAGGAGGAATACGGATGGAGTGTAATGATTTTGGCGCTCCCAAAGTGAAAAGAGGACTTATTAAAAAGTCGATGATCGGGTTAAGCATACTGAGCATAGCCGCCGTTGTGATTGCAGTCATCTTCTTGCCATTTTTGGTTGACTACTATCAGGACTTAACAAACAGGGTACTCGGATACACCTATGTTATCTTTATGTGGATAACAAGTGTGCCGTTTATCGTTATGCTGGTATACTTCCTGCTCATTAGTCTTTCGCTCAATCGGGAAAAGGTATTTGCAGACAAGGTATTGCGCTATATCGGTGGCATACAAATCTGTCTGCTGATAGAAATAGCTCTGTATCTCTATGGAGTAATCTGGTACAGGTTTGTCTTGACAATGGTAATTCTGCTTGGCGTCGTAATCTTGCTTGTGCTTGCAACTCTATTTAAAGAAGTTGTCAAGGATGGGAAAGAATACTACACCGACAGCAGTCTTTCCGTTTAGGAAAAGGAGGCTGCGATGATAGAAGTAGAATTGGATTTGATGATGGTAAGACGAAAAATGACATTGACCGAACTGTCGGAAAAAGTCGGGATTTCAATGACAAATTTGTCCTTGCTTAAAACAGGAAAAGCCCGCTCCATTCGGTTTTCAACTTTGGACGCAATATGCGATGCTTTGGATTGCGAGGCGGGAGACATAATCAAATATGTTAGAAAGAAGGAAAACAAACAATGAGGAAATCAAAAAAGAAAATTTTGACGATTGCAATTATAGTAGCGGTTGTTGTTATCGCTATTCCCGTAGGTTTGTATGTTGCAGGAAACTACTATTTCAATGACGCTCATATCTATGAGGAAACTTGGGATTTCAATCTCCCACGAAATATCAAAGAAGAATACAGTGCCAAAACTCCGCAAGATTTCCGTGGCGAAGGGCTACGCTATACGGTATTCCATTATGAGGCGGACGGCTCAGATTTCATAAAGACTTTTGAATCTGAGAAAAACGAGCAAATAGAGACTGAAATTTCCGCTATTCTTGCCGATTTGTCCGTTTCCGAGGAAAACGCCCCTGCTTTTTCGGAAAACTATCTTTGGAAGCACATCGAGAAATATGATGACCATTTGTATATAGTCTATGTCGCTGCGGACGCCAAGCTCTATTTGGTACAAAATATAATGTAGTGTGTTGATGGGTCATAGAACGGTTTTAGGAAAGGTCGCTGTCAATAGATGGCGGCTTTTCCTTTTAGCGGACAAAAAAATTTATGCTGTGGTATCATTGTCAAAAATGAAAAGGTTTTGAGTCTTTGCTATTTGTAAATAATCTGTGTTTTTTTCCGAAAGCTCTTGACCTTCCCCTTGGGTCAGGGTGTATCCTCATGGTGAAATCAGCAAATAGAAAGGAAAGGGATTGTTTATGAAAATCAAGGATGTTGAAAAACTTACGGGACTGACATCCAAAAGCATACGTTATTATGAGTCAAAGAATCTGATTGCAGTAGAGCGTAATGAAGAAAACTCTTACAGAAATTATACGGATGCGGATGTTACCAGATTGAGATGGATTAAAATGTTCCGTTATTTGGACTTTAGTATTGAAGAAATTGAAAGACTTCTGCCGATGGAGGCCAGTGAAATAAGGGATGCGCTGAAACATAAAGCTGACGCATTTTCAGAGCGGGAGAATCTCTGCGAAGATAAGCGGAATCTTTGCCTGCTGCTGGCTAAGGACTACGAAAATAATGAAGCGGTTGTGGAAGAATATAACGACACCATTGAATTTCTGGAAAGCGATGAGATGAGCGAGTTCAAGGAGCAGGTAGAGGATTTTGCGGCTCCTAATCTGGTATCCACTATCGCATATACATTGATGTTCATGGCACCTGTCTTTTGGCTGTTTTACAATATCAAGGCGGAAAGAACAGACATGTTAATGTTTAATGGGGTTCTTGCAATCATCGGCACAGCTCTTACAACATGGAGTTGGATACATTACGCCAATCAGCACAAGAAAAATAGAGAGCGGGTAAACAGAAAAACACGCAAGATGGCATGGCTCGTCCCCACTATGATTGCCGGCATTATTCTGACAATAGTTGCGGCGGTCGCGGTTATGTTTATGATTTCAAAATGGATACTGCCGGGCGATTATCTGTTTTTTGAACACGGGTCGGTTGTTCAAAAAATTATGACATTGCTTGTACTTATCCCGATTTTTTTGATTTGCATATTGATTGTTACAAGAATCAGGAAAAAGCCGTTGGATGATATGGAGGATGTGAATGACCTGCTGTTTATTTGGAACCATCTTGGGAAATGGCGTGTTGCCGTAATTGTCTTATGGCTGATTGCGCTTTATTGCTGCGTGTTCAATTTTACCGCAGTTACAAAGGACAGAATTATATGTTATTCGCCATGGCAGCCGATGGGCGTGGAATATGAATATACCGATGTGGATTCTATCAAAACCGGATTCGGAGACAAAAACCTTTCCTTTGCGGAATACAAGAGAAAGGGCAGCTTTTACTATCAAATTGAAATAAACGGTCAGACCATTACCTTTCATGCGCCAAGTCCCAACGGAGATATAGAGCGATACGAGGAACATACTTATTTGGAATTGGAGGAATTTGATCAGTCTCTGGTGAAGTTGGGAATACCAAAAGAAGCGGACAAAAAGGGTTGGGAGAACTGTGATTTTGATAAGGAGTATGTAGACAGATTTTTAAGAATTATAAAAATGGATTGAGTGAGACTGAGGGATGAAGAAGGAAATGCTGAACAGTACAGGTTTATCATTAAAGCAATATCTTTAGGAAGAATAGCGTCCAAGCCAAAACATGGGCGCTTTTTTCTTCCCCAAACGCCGCAAATTGGCGTATAACTACAACTGAATACGAATACATAGCCCTTGCTTTCAAAGGCGGCGAAAACGGAACAAACGCTCCAAAATCGCCCCGAAAATGTACCGAAAGCAAGGGCTTTTTCTGTGCCCGGCAGTAACGGAAAGGAGGCGGTGCCTATGCGCCGGTAATGGAACAAGCAGGAAAATCTGTCAAAACGAAAAGGAGGACGAAATGCAAAACGCAAATCAGACAATCAATGCCCGCCTTGAGCTTATCAGGGCGAGTGAAATCGAGCCGAGGGAAATCGAATGGCTGTGGTATCCGTTCATTCCCTTCGGCAAGGTCACGCTGTTGCAGGGCGACCCCGGCGATGGGAAAAGCACCTTCATGCTGACCATCGCCGCCCTGCTCACAAAGGGAGAGCCTTTGCCGTTCACGGAAACAGTAAAGCCGCCTGCGCCTGTCAATGTCATTTACCAGACCACGGAGGACGATGCAGACGATACCATTGTACCCCGCTTCATCAAGGCAAACGGGGACAGGGAGCGTCTGGTGTTCATCAGTGAGAAAGAAAGCCCGCTGACCTTTGACGATGGGCGCATCCTCTCCGCTATCCGGGAGACGGGCGCAAGGGTGTTAATCCTTGACCCGCTTTCCTCGTATATCGGGGACTGCCAGATAAACGCCGCCAACGAAGTCCGCCCACGCTTTAACTGCCTTATCCGCATAGCGAAGGAGACAGGGTGCGCTATCGTTATCATCAATCATCTGAACAAGATGTTCGGGACAAAAGCGATCTACCGCACTCTCGGCTCTATCGACATTGTGGGTGCGGTCAGGAGCGCACTTCTCATCGGCAGGAGCAGGGAGAACGAGGACGAGCGTATCCTCGTCCAGCAGAAAGCCAACCTCGCCCCCACGGGAAAGGCAATCGTCTTTTCGGTGGGTGAGGATGGCATACGCTTCATCGGGCAGACGGAGAAAACGGCGGACGAGTTGCTTGCCACGCTCCCGCAGAAAAGCTCCGGTAGGCCGAACGTGAAAACGGACGCCGCCGTGCGTCTGCTCTCGGAGCTGCTGTCGGACGGTGAGGAACACGAAGCGTCCGAATGTGAAGCGAAACTGCGTGAAGCGAACATCAGCAACTCCACGGCAAAGAAAGCAAAAGCAATCCTCGGCGTGGTGTCAACCAAACGCCGGTTCGGTTGGTTTTGGTCTTTGCCGAAGTGCGACGACGAACTGCCTTTCTGAGCGCCGCCGGGGAACGGCGCACAGAAAGCAGAGAGGCGGGCGCACTAAGGGAGGTCAAGGGGGGAAAGCCCTTGCCCACGACATCTTTCAGCTTGCTGAAAGTGTCATAGTGGGTTACGCACTTTGAAAAAGTTGCGTAACCGTCCCCCGCCCTTTCCGCAGAACTGGAGGTGATGTGATTGGCGGAAGGAAATTTCAGCGTTGTCCGAGTGGATAAAATCACCGCTTCGGGAGCGCAGAAAGTCGAAAGGCACAACGAGCGCAAAAACGAAAGCTACGGAAATATCAATGTGGATTTGGAGCGTTCGCCCCTCAATATCCACTTCAAGGACACAGGCGGCCTGACCTACAACGAGCTTTTTCAGAAGCTCATCGACGAGGGCAAAATCTCCACCAGAGGACAGAAAGAGGGAGCGACGATCTTCAATGAACTGGTCATTGACGTGAACACAAGGTACTTTGAGGAACGGGGCGGCTATGAGTATGCCAGGACGTTCTATGAAGAAGCCTACCGTTTCGCCTGTGGGATTTACGGCGAGGAAAATATCGTCTCGGCGGTCATGCACGCCGATGAAATCAACAAGGCGGTATCGGAGCAGATGGGGAAACCCGTCTACCATTACCACCTCCATATCGTGGCGATACCCACCGTCCGAAAAGAGATACGCTGGTCGAAACGATGTAAGGACGAAGCATTGAGGGGTACGGTCAAGGAGGTCATCAACCAAGTCTCCCACTCCAAAAAGTGGAAGAACAACATCCCCGTCCTCGATGAAAACGGGCGGCAGGAAATCAGCAAATACGGCAAGCCTGTGTTCCGCAAGTCCTATTCCGTCCTGCAAGACCAGCTTTTTGAGCATATGACGGCGGCGGGCTTTACGGGCTTTGAGCGTGGCGAATTGGGAAGTACGGCGGAGCATTTGGAAGGTCTGGACTTCCAGATTGAGAAAGACAAGGAACGCCTTGCTCAAACCGAGCAGAAAGTCAATGAAGCGAAAAAGGAGCTTGCGGAGATAAGGGGCGAGGTAAAAACAAAGCAAAAAGTAGCGGCAACCTACGGCGAGATAGACGCTCTCGGCAGCAAGGGCATTACAGGCAAGTACACTGTTACCAAACAGGAGCTTGACAGTCTGAAAGCCCTTGCGAAAGAGGGCGTTTCTTCACGCTCGGAGATCCACGACCTGAAGCGGAGCGTAAGCTACTACCAGAGACAGGCGATGGATTTAAGCTCCCGCCTGTCGAATGTCAGGGAGCGATTGAAAGAGGTCACGGAGAAGTATGAGAAGCTGGTGGAGGTAACGAAGCCTTATCTCATGGCTCTGCAACGCTTCCCCGACAAGGTGAAGGAGTTCTTTGACAGGCTGTTCCCGCCGAGGGAACGGGCCGAAGAAAGAGAAGCTCCGAAGCCGGCACGAAAACCGAAAACGAGAGACGACTGGGCAAGGTAAGCGTCCCCTTCGATGGGACACTAAAACTTCTTGCCCTCTTGCTTTTGCTGGGTAAAGCGCAACTCCCGGACTTCTTTTTCGGGAGGTAAAAGGCGGCTTTGACGTTTGGGGATTTCATTTAGAACCCGGACAGAGAAGCCGCCTTTTCCTTTTTCAGACAGTAAAATCAGGATTGGAGGGAAACAACGATTGGAAAACACGAATACGAGCTATGAATTACGGATTGGGAAAACAACCTTTATCGTCTGCGTCAAACAGGCTGAAACAGCGAAAAAACCGCTTGAAACGGCACTTTTTGACCTCTGCAAGCGGGAGGTATTGGGCGGCATTTCCACCGCCCCAAAATTAAATTTAGAAAATCTCGCAAAAACCTCTTGACAAATCGTTCCCCGAAGGAAGCGGCTTTCCCTTATGATGTGGGAGATGAACATCCTTGAATACTTGAAAGATCGTCGGGACGGTGATATCCTCGTCGATCTTCGCAGCGAAAACATGTATGCTTTTGGAACTATTCCGGGAGCGATCCATATTCCGGTGAAACGGGTCGGAGAGCTTTACGAGCTGCCTAAGGAAAAGCCGATTTATCTTTTCTGTCAGGTGGACGAGATCAGCGGTCAATTTGCCGAGCTGCTTTCGGATGCAGGATATAACGCCTGTAATTTGACAGGCGGTTATCGGGAATATTTAAGACAAAGTATAAAGAACGGAGAAAAACACGAAATCCATTCTGAAAGGTGGGTTGACCCTTGAAGATTTTAATCAAAGATACGACGCAAAAAGAACGGGAAGAAATCATCCGCCGATCGCTGGACTGCGGTGGAGGCGGCTGTGAAAACTGTTCCTCCTGCTGTCTCGGCGGCGGAGATTCCTACAAAATGTACCAAGACTACATTGACGGAAAAAAGGAAATCACCGAGATCAATGCGGAATACCGTGCAAAGTATCTGCATGGTTAAAATGACCGAAAATTCAAGGGATTGAAAGATAATATGTTGAACCAATTTTCAAGAACCGAACTATTATTTGGAAAAGAAGCGATGGAGCGGCTGGCCGCCTCACGCATTGCCGTATTTGGAATCGGCGGCGTCGGCGGATATACCGTGGAGGCTCTTGTCCGCTCCGGGATCGGTGCAATCGATCTCATTGATGACGATAAGGTTTGCCTGACCAATCTGAACAGGCAGCTTCACGCAACCAGAAAAACCGTCGGGCAATACAAAGCGGATGTGGCGGCTGAAAGGATTCACGAAATCAATCCCGATGTTAAGGTTACGATTCATAAAACCTTTTACACGCCCGAAACGGCGAATGGGTTCGATTTTTCCGAATATGACTACATTGTAGATGCCATCGATACCGTAACGGGAAAAATTGCGCTCGCAGTCAATGCGGACAGCACGGGAACACCGATCATAAGCTCCATGGGTGCCGGGAACAAACTCGATCCGACAGCCTTTGAGGTAGCGGATATTTACAGCACTTCCGTTTGCCCTCTTGCAAAAGTCATGCGATACGAACTGAGGCGTTGCGGAATTAAGAAGCTAAAAGTCGTTTATTCCAAGGAGCCGCCTCTGACACCTATTGACGATATGGCAATCAGTTGCCGTGCGCACTGCATTTGTCCGCCCGGAACTGCAAGAAAATGCACACAGCGCCGGCAGGTTCCCGGCAGCAACGCTTTTGTTCCCTCAGTGGTCGGCTTGATCATTGCGGGAGAAGTCATAAAAGATTTGGCGCAGAAAAATTAGGCGATTTGTCAAGCAGAAAGGAAGATTTTCATGGATATCATTGAAACAAAAAAGGCGCCCACAGCAATCGGCCCATATTCCCAAGGGATTTCATCCGGTGATTTCATTTACACCTCCGGTCAAATTCCGCTTGTGCCGGAAACCGGTGCCCTGATAGACGGCGACATTACCCGGCAAACCGAGCAGGCAATCCTCAATTTGGCCGCTGTTCTGGATGCGGCAGGAAGCAGCCTTGAAAAGGTCGTCAAAACCACCTGTTTTCTGAAAAGCATGGGTGACTTTTCCGCTTTTAACGCCGTATATGAAACATATTTTACCGGGAAACCGGCAAGAAGCTGTGTAGAAGTGTCCGCCCTGCCGAAAGGCGCATTGGTGGAGATAGAAGCCATTGCTGCCCGTTAGAAAAAACTTGTATCAGTACCCCAACTTGTGGAGCAGCTTCTCCACATCGGCGGCTTTCAGAACCTTACCCATAGATACCACCTGCTCATTGACTACAATGGCGGTAATAATCTCCTATTAAAACCAGCTTTTGATCTCTTGTTCACGGTCCGTATACCCGTTTTGGGCGAACGAAAACAGATTTTGCAAATCAGAAGAAAAATAAGTCTTCAAATTTTTTGTCCAAGGCAATACATAAAATGAGAGCAAGTTTGGCAGTAGGATTAAACTGCCCTGTTTCGATAGAACTGATTGTATTCCGGGACACACCAACCATTTCGGCCAGTTGGCTCTGTGATAATTTCAGTTCTGCCCGTACTTCTTTAAGACGGTTTTTTAATACAAGTTTATCACCCATATCACCCACTGCCCTACATGATTGTTGATGATGCGATCAAATTATAAATATGGTATCCGGACATTACTGCCACAATCAAAGTATATAACAAAGCCGCTAAAAGTTCCCCTTTGAGGCGGAGCTTTATATATTTGACCCAATGATTTGTCATGTCTGCGCTGAAAACAAGCGCCCACATTCCAAAGTTCAATCCGCCGCCCTCCCGATCATATTGGTGAAACCACAGATTTCCACGGATCGTCACCTTTGCGGAGCCGTCGCACCACTCGAACTCCCTACCGGAGCGTTTGACAGTTTCGCCCTGACTGCGGAGCAGCTCGGCGAGATCGGTTCTGCGTGCCTGCTCCTTTTGTTCGTCTGTAAAATGAATATACTCTGTGGGCATAGGGATTACCTTCTTTCTTGTTTGAAAATTTTTTGTGAAATGGGTTGATAAATGCTCTCGTTTCGGCTATAATAATATCAGATATTAAATCAGCCGAAAGGAGTGCTGTGCTGTGTATATCACAAGACACGCTGAAAAAACCGTACAGGAGCTGTCCCGGATGTTTGGGGCGGTGCTTGTTGCCGGGCCGAGACAGGTCGGCAAGACCACCATGCTCGAAAAATTGACCGACGGCATGAATTATGCCACGCTGGATGACCCGATCCTTCGGGCAAGCGCCGAAGAGCAAAGCGGAACCTTTTTTAAGGATAATCCGCCGCCTGTATTTGTGGATGAAATCCAAAAGGCGCCGGCTCTATTCGAACAAATCAAACTGTTTCTTGACCGGGAGAGGAAAAAAGGGCGGTTCTTTATGTGCGGCTCCCAGCAGTTCAAAATGATGAAGGGCGTCAGCGAATCTCTTGCCGGACGCATCGGCCTTGTCACACTGCTCGGATTTTCTCTGCGTGAGTCCCATGGGATTTCGTTCGATATTCCGTTCCTTCCTACAGAGGAATATTTTTCACAGCGAAAGCTGCATACGGCAAACATTTCTTACGATGAGGTTTGGAATACGATCCACCGCGGTTCTTTGCCGGAGCTGCAAGGCAATCCCGATTTCAACTGGCAGATGTTTTACGGCGCATATGTGCGCACATACATCGACCGAGATGTACGGGAATTGTCGGAGATCGGGGATACCGTAAAATTTACAAGGTTTATGGTAGCGGCCGCCGCTTCTACGGGGCAACTCCTGAATTTATCGTCTTTGGCAAGGGATGTCGGCATCAGTCAGCCCACTGCCGAACGCTGGCTCTCGATCCTCGTGGCGTCAAATCTTGTGTATCTGCTTCAGCCTTATTCCAATAACATTACCAAGAGAGCGATCAAAACGCCGAAGCTCTATTTCCTTGATACGGGACTCGCCGCATATTTAACCAGATGGAACACACCGGATGTTCTGAAAAACGGCGCCATGGCAGGAGCGTTCTTTGAGAGCTTTGTGGTGTCCGAGATCGTGAAGAGCTATTACAATCGGGGCATTTTAGAGCTTCCGCTGTACTTTTACCGCGACAAGGATATGAACGAGATCGATCTTCTGATAGAGGAAAACGGGATTCTGTATCCGATTGAAATCAAAAAACACGCCGATCCTCAGAAAAAAGATATGGACGCTTTTGATCTGCTTAATAAAATTCCGGGTGTAAAACGCGGTCCGGGAGGCGTAGTTTGCCTGTACGATAAGCTCATAACCCTTCGTGGAGAGGACAGAGTGATACCGGTGAATTTCCTGTAATGCCAATGCCTGCGGAAGAAAATCCGCAGGCATTTCCTAACCTTGTTTGATTCCCGGCGCCTCGTTTTTATCCCGAATCCTGCGCATTGTCCTCCAACGCACGGGTGATAAACTCGGAGGCGTCGCCCACCGTCATGGTGCGCAGGTAGTCGTCGTACTCATGCATATTCTCTGTATCGGGAAAGTCCCGGAGGATTTGAGCGATCAAGTCCTTCTGCTTTTTCGACGCAGGGAGATTCTTTTTGCTGTCGTCGATCTGGATTCACCTCCGATTTGATCGCACATTTTGTCGGTAAGATCATTCAGAGCGGCTCCGTAAACATATCCGGTCTTGTCCTGCCATCCGATCTTGAAACCGTCATAGAAAAAGGCGAGCGCATCACTAATTTCATCGTATTGTCGGTACATCCGAATTGGGGGAGCTTTCACATAAGCTCCTGTTGGTAGATTGTCATCAGAAAGACCTCCTGTTTGATTTTGGGTAAAAAGAAAAGGCGCATGGAGTTTTCTTTCCCATACGCCTATCGGGTAGATATTAGATTTTACGGTAGTTCGAGTTTATACGCAAGGGCGAAAAACGGCAAATGCATCTACGGTACAACCCTGCTGATTTTTGCCCCTGAAAATGGCGAAAAGCCTTGAAAAATCAAGGCTTTTCGTTGGTGCATCTTTTTTGTTGCACCTTTCTGGTGGGAGCGGGTGGATTCGAACCACCGAAGTCGTCGACAACAGATTTACAGTCTGCCCCCTTTGGCCACTCGGGAACACTCCCATATTTCATTTTTAAAAAAATGGAGCTGGTGGACGGACTTGAACCCCCGACCTGCTGATTACAAATCAGCTGCTCTACCAACTGAGCTACACCAGCGTTTCGACGCTTGAATATAATATCATATTCGGTTTAATTCGTCAAGATATTTTTATAAAATTTTTAATTTTTTGGGGTCTTTAATCCGTAAATCGGCGCTTGTGTTATTCATATAATATAAATATGCACACATTGTTAATTTTTTAAACAATTTATATATGCAAAACGACAATTTTCAATAAAACTTTGTTAAATTTTTGTCAATCTGTTGACTTTTCATATTTTATTTTGTTATAATACCCACAATGCGTAAAAGTATGCCTTACTTTAGGCTTAAAGTACTGCTTACTTTCAGGCTCAAGTGGGGCTTACTTTTACAGATTTCAAATTTTTTTGGAGGTTTGCTATTATGGCAAGAGTTTACAATTTTTCGGCAGGTCCCTCAATGCTTCCCGAAGAAGTATTAAAGAAAGCCGCCGCTGAAATGCTCGATTATCAGGGCAGCGGTCAGTCGGTTATGGAGATGAGCCACCGCTCAAAGGTTTTTGACGAAATAATCAAGGGCGCCGAGGCGTTGCTCCGTGAGCTTATGAACATTCCCGACAATTACAAGGTGCTTTTCCTTCAGGGCGGCGCTTCAACACAGTTTGCGGCCATTCCGCTTAACTTTATGAACGGTTCGGGCAAGGCGGACTATGTTATTACGGGTCAGTGGGCAAAAAAGGCTTTTGCAGAGGCTCAAAAGTACGGCGAGGTTAAGGCTGTCGCCTCTTCGGCAGACAAGACCTTCTCTTACATTCCAAAGCTTGACAAATCCGAATTTACCCCGGACGCAGACTATTTCTATATCTGCATGAACAACACAATTTACGGTACAATTTATCACGAACTGCCCGACACGGGCGATGTTCCTCTTATTGCCGATATTTCTTCGTGCTTCCTTTCGGAGCCTATTGATGTTACAAAATTCGGTATGCTTTACGGCGGCGCTCAGAAGAATGTTGCTCCTGCCGGTCTTACAATCTGCATTATCCGTGAGGATTTACTCGGCAAGGCAAGGGACATAACCCCCACCATGCTCAACTATCAAACTCACGCAGACAACAATTCGCTTTACAACACTCCCCCCTGCTATACAATTTATATTTGCAAGCTCGTTCTTGAATGGCTCAAGGAAAACGGCGGACTTGAGGCTATGAGGGATAAGAATGTAAAGAAAGCAAAGCTCCTTTACGACTTCCTTGACAACAGCAAGATGTTCAGAGGCACAGTCGTTCCGGAAGACCGTTCGCTTATGAATGTTCCCTTTGTTACCGACAGCGACGAGCTTAACGCCAAATTCGTTGCCGAGGCCACTAAGGCAGGTCTTGTAAACCTCAAGGGCCACAGAACGGTCGGCGGCATGAGGGCTTCTATTTACAACGCTATGCCGTATGAGGGCGTTGAGGCTCTTGTTAAATTTATGGCTGATTTTGAAAAAGCCAATTCATAATAAGAGGTAAGCTAAATGTATAATATTTTAACTTTAAACAAAATTTCTTCGACGGGAATTAAAAATTTCACATCTGACTACAGATGCTCGGACGATGTAAAAAATCCCGACGCCGTACTTGTCCGTTCGGCTTCAATGCACGAAATGCAGTTGGCTCCCGAAACGCTTGCAATCGCAAGGGCAGGCGCAGGCGTAAACAACATACCGGTTGAAAAATGCGCAGAGGAAGGCGTTGTTGTTTTCAACACACCCGGCGCAAATGCAAACGCCGTTAAGGAGCTGGTGCTTTGCGGACTTTTCCTCGCTTCAAGGAAAATCATTCCTGCCATAGACTGGGTTAAGGCGACGCTTAAGGACGATGAAAACTTTTCAAAGTCGGTTGAAAAGGGCAAATCCGCCTTTGCAGGCCCTGAAATCAAGGGCAAAAAGCTTGGCGTAATCGGCTTGGGCGCTATCGGCGTACTTGTTGCAAACGCCGCAAATTCGTTGGGTATGGAGGTTTACGGCTACGACCCCTACCTTTCGGTTGACGCCGCCTGGAATCTTTCAAGAAGCGTTAAGCATGTCACAAATCTTGACGAAATTTTTGCAAGCTGTGACTATATTACCCTCCATGTTCCGCTCAACGACGCCACAAAGGGTCTTATAAACACCGTAAACATTGCAAAGATGAAGGACAGCGTAAGAATCCTTAATTTTGCAAGGGGAGAGCTTGTTGATACCAACGATATTATCACCGCTCTTTCCGACGGCAAGGTTGCGGCATATGTTACCGATTTCGGCAACAGCGCTCTGCTTGACGCAACGGGCGCCATCGTTATTCCCCACCTCGGCGCTTCAACGCCGGAGTCGGAGGACAACTGTGCGGTAATGGCCGTTAATCAGATAGTTGATTTCATCGAAAACGGCAACATTGTAAACTCCGTAAACTTCCCCAAGGTTGTTGTTCCGAGAACGGGCAAGGCAAGGATCACGATAATCCACAAAAATGTTCCGAATGTAATAAGCAAGATTTCCACCGTAGTTGCGGACGAGAACATTAACATTGACAATATGGTAAACAAGTCAAAGGGCGAGTTTGCCTATACCATGCTTGATACGGACGCAGATGTATCCGAGGAAGCCTTACAGTCAATCAAGTCGATTGAAAATGTAATAAGAGTAAGGGTTATCAAGTAAGCTGTAAAAAGCAAAATAAAAAGGAGCTGTTTTTCGACAGCTCCTTTTTGCGTGTAGAAAAAGCAGACTTTATCTGACTTGTGTAAAAAGATAAGCCTTTTGGGAACCCCCGGCGAGGGTTCCCCACCGCAAAACAGTCCCCCGGACTGTTTTGCGCCCCTCCTGCGCTTTAAGGCGAGGGGAGCCGAACCCACATCGGTTTTCAACGGCGGATTTACGCCCATGCTGTGTCACCGCCCTTGACAATACGGCAGTATTTCCTTCGGACGCTTCCTTGCCTGAACGCAAATCCGCTCGGTGAAAACTGCTTTGCACTTAACGCAGAGCTATTTTTCGTGTGATTTTGCGTGCGGACGAGGAAGCCTTGCTGACGCAAGGCAACGAGGAGAAGCGTAAAAGCGCCGAAAAGAGCCTGCGTGAAGCGGCGTGCGCTCGACTCCCCTCGCCTTAAGTACAGGTGTTTCGCAGTCTGCGGACTGCGCCGAGGGCTTTGCCCCTCGACCCTTACCCTTTTGTCCGCTTCGCAGACATTTCCCCTGACAGGGGAATCTCTTTTTGTAAAAGGCGGGCGAAAACTTTTGATTTAATATCAAAAGAGTTTATTGACAAACTGAAAGGAGCTGTTTTTTGACAGCTCCTTTTTTGCGCTTATTTTATCGGGTTACATAAAGCCCGGCTATTTATGATTTACCTTAATGTTTTCTTTTGTATTTATTTCAGAAAAAGTGCGTTTTACCTCCAGCCTGTCAAAATATTGCTTGAACCTTACGCACAGGCGGAAATTCCTGTCGCAGTTGGGACAATAAAACTCCGCCCTGAACGACTGGTTGACAAAACGCCACTTATTTTTTCTTATAACCTTGCCGCCGCATATGTCGCACACGCATTTGAACTTTGATTTATCAATCAACGGGCTGTTAATATCCTTAATGACATAGGATTTAAAGTTCATTCTCTCATAAAAGCTGTCGTCGCATTTATGTATATACTTGGCAAGCTTTTGGCTGTCAAATACCTTCCTTATACATTCAACGGTCATAAGGCTGTCACCCAGCGCGCGGTGATGCGAAAAATCCTCCGGATTAATGCCGAATTTTTCGCAGGCAGAGGACAGACCTATCTGCTGCCCTGAAGAGCTGTCGATAAACGACTGGCAGTATTTTTGGGCGTCGGCATATGCGCCTATAAAGTCAAGATGATTTGTTCCGCAGAAATATTCGTTGTTTTTTGACAGCACCCTGATGTCGCCGTCGCCCCAAGTCAACAAAACGCTGTCCTTATTTTCCAAAAAATCAGATAATTCTTTGATTGCCTGAGAATATGTCACGCCCGACAAGACATCGTTGTTAGTTAAATGGGTAAGCTCTTTTACCCTGCCCATAAGCTTTTTGCCTATCTGAGGTTTTATAATAACCGACATTGTGTCGATTATATCAAAATTTTTATCCAGTTTTACAGCGCCTATTTCAATGACCTCGTTAATAAAGCTTCCGTAACGCCTTGCATAAGCGGTATTCCATTCAAGGTCCATAACAACATATTGCAAAAAAGTTACCTCTAATCAAAAGACGGACGAACCGTTTGTTTATCAGTTTAATAATATCACAAAATCACAATAAAAACAATAGTAATAGTATTTGATTTGACAAATATTTTAATGTATAATAAAAAACATATAAAAAAATGTATTTTACGGAGTGCTGATTATGAACTCAAGGCTTTATTACACCTCGCCGGCAAAATTCTGGACGGACGCCCTGCCGCTGGGCAACGGAAGCTTGGGCGCTATGTTTTTCTCAAACGCCGATTTCAGAGGAATAGAGAGAATTGCTTTAAACCACGAAACTCTTTGGACGGGGTATCCCAAAAGAACCGTTAAAGAGGGCGCTTTTGAAAGCTACGAAAGGGCAAAGCGGCTTACGGCGGAAGGCAAGCTGTACGAAGCGCAGAAAGAGCTTGAAGAAAATTTCAGCACCTGCTGGTCACAGGCGTACCTGCCGCTGGGTAACCTGTACCTTGATTTCGGGGCAAGCGCAAAAAAAATCAAAAATTACAAAAGAGAGCTTGATTTGGAAAACTCGCTGTTAAACTGTGTTTACAAACGGGGAGACGCAGAAATGAAGAAAGAGGCGTTTATTTCTTATCCTGCAAAGGCTCTTGTTTATAAAATCAGCTCCGACAGGCCGTTTGGCTTCACTTTGGAATTAAACTGCGGGCTTCAAAGCAAAAGCTTCATTAAGGACGGTATTTTGATTATGGAGGGAATTTGCCCGAGCGATTCCGACTCCTACTCGTCAAAATATCCCTGCAACTCTCTGATATATTCAAAAAATGAAGAGGAACAGGGCGTTTCATTTTGCTGTGCCGTAAAGGCAGTTACCGACGGGGAATGTTCGGAAAACGGCAATAAGCTGACGGTAAAGGCAAAAAAAGAGGCTGTTATTTACCTGTGCTGCGATACAAATTATACCGACAGCTTTACCCTGCCGTGCCAAAGCAAAAAGCCGTACAGGGAGCTTTGCCTGAAAAACCTTGAGACCGTCAGCAAAACGGAATACTCAAAGCTTAAAAGCGAGCATACGGCGGACTATAAAAAATACTATGACAGGGTTTCGTTCTCCTTGAACAAAAAGAACGAAAACTCGGATATTCCCACGGACAAAAGGCTCAAGGCGTTCAGGGAAAACCAAGAGGATTTTGAAATTTACGAGCTGTTTTATAACTTTGCGAGATACCTTATGATTTCTTCGTCGAGGGAGGACACTCTCGCAACGAATTTGCAGGGAATATGGAGCGAAAACCTGAAAGCCCCCTGGAACTCCAATTATACCGTAAACATAAACACGCAGATGAATTACTGGTGCGCTCTCCCCTGCTCGCTCAAAGAGCTTACCCGTCCGCTTACAAGGCTTACCCAAACGCTTTGCGAAAAAGGCGAGGAAACGGCGGAGGCTTACTATCACGCCAAGGGCTTTGCGGCGCATCACAACAGCGATATATGGGGCTTTACCGCACCCACAACGGGCAATGTTCAATGGTCATATTTTCAGGGCTCGTCGGGTTGGCTTTGCCAGCATCTTTTTGAATACTACGAATATACGCTTGACAGGGAATTTTTAAAAGACACCGCCTTGCCGATAATCAAAAAGGCCGTTGAATTTTATCTGTGTATTGTTTCGGAAGATGAAAACGGCAAATTAACCGTTTCCCCTGCCGTATCGCCGGAAAACTCTTTCAAATACGGCGGTCACAGCGTTTCGCTTGCAAAAAGCTCCGTAATTATGGACACGATAGTATTTAACACGCTTAAAATTTACACAAAGGCCTGTGAAGAGCTTAATATTGACGACGGCGCATATCAGACGGCCCGTAAAGCTATGGAAAAATTTGAGCTGTTTAAAATCGGCTCAAAGGGTCAACTGCTTGAATGGGAAAAAGAGTACGAGGAATGTGACGAGCATCACAGGCATATTTCCCACCTGATAGGCCTGCACCCGTTTAACATAATCAACGAAAAGGATACGCCCGAGGTTTTTGAAGCCTGCAAAAAGACGCTTGAAATAAGGGGCGATGACGGAACGGGCTGGAGCCTTGCCTGGAAAATCAACTTCTATGCGAGGCTTAAAAACGGCGAAAAGGCGCTTAAACTGCTTAACCGTCAGCTAAAGCCGGTTGTTTCGAGGAAAAAATCGAATTTCAACTACGGCGACGGCGGCGGAACCTATCCCAATATGTTTGACGCCCATCCGCCGTTTCAGATTGACGGGAATTTCGGAGCGGCGGCAGGAATTAACGAAATGCTTGTTCAGTCGGACGGAAAAAATGTGTATCTGCTTCCGGCGGTCCCGAAATGCTGGGAAAGCGGAAGCGTAAAGGGTCTGAGCGTGAAGGGAAACGCCACGGTCGATTTTGACTGGGAGAACGGCAAGGTTACCTGCTGTAGGCTTCACGGCAATAAAAATTTGAATGTCTTTTTCGATAATACAAAGCTATAAAAAAAATTACGCTATGCTGTTTTTTCGGCATAGCGTTTTATTTTCAGTGAACATATTCAATTATCTTTCGGGCGTCGTTGTACCCCTTTTTATAAAGCATATCAAGATGCCGTTTTTCGGTTGAAAGCGTATTGACGCTGCAGCAGTCGTCGGGCGAAACAATCAGGCATTTGCCCTGCTTTTCAAGCTCTACAAGCCTGTCGATGCTCTGATTGTAAAGTATATGCCTTACCTTTAAGCATTCGCTAATCTTTGGGTGGTTCTTTCTTATAACCTTTGCGCAGAAATTATCAATTTTACCGTTGTTTCTGAAATCCACGGGTCTTGTAAGGATTACCACCGCTTTATCACAGCCCACTTCAAACGCCTTGTCAATGGGCACGGGGTCGGAAATTCCGCCGTCATAGTACCTTTCTCCGTCTATAACACAGCTGTTGCAAACCACCGGCAGAGTTGAGGAAGCGTGAAAAACTCTGTAATTGTCAAAGCCTATATCCTTGTTTTCAAAATAATGCGGTCTGCCCGTGCTGTTTTCGGTGGCAACCACCAAAAATTTACCGCCGTAGCGATGCAGATTTTTATAATCTATAGGGTCCTCTCCCGTTGAATCGGTCAGAACCGAATACACAAAGTTTAAATCAACATAAGAGCCTTGGGTTCTGAAATTGCTAAGGCTCATATATTCCTTTCTTGACGCATAGTCGGAATAAAAACGATAGTTCCTCCCCTTTTGCTTTGCAAGATAGGAAGCGATGTTTGCGCTGCCGGCCGAAACGCCTATACAGCACCCGAATTCAATACCCTCATCAAGTAAGCGGTCGAATACGCCTGCACCGTAAATTCCGCGCTGTCCGCCGCCGACATCAATAATTGCATTCATAAGATTACCTCGATTTTTGTTTTGTCTGTGCTTTCATATTCAGTTGAGAAGTCAAAGTCGAAAGCTATGTTATCGGGGAATAAATCGTGCAACGGTATAAGTACAAAGTCACGCTGTAATATAAATTTGTGCGGAACGGTCAATTCCTCCTGAGAAATACTGAAATTTTCGATTAAGAGTATATCGATGTCAATAATTCTCGGCCCGTTCTTAAACTCCCTTATTCTGCCCAAGCCCGCTTCAATGCCGAGGCAGGCACCGAGCAACGCCTTTGCGGAAAGCTCGGTTTCAACCAAAACAGCGCAGTTATAAAAGCTGTTTTGCTCCTTGTATCCCCAGGGCTGTGTTTCATAAATACGGGATACTTCGCTCACCTTTGTTTTTTCAAGCAAATTAAGGGCGTTTATTGCGTTTTCTATGTTCTTTTTCCTGTCGCCTATATTTGTCCCGATTCCGAGTACGGCTTTCATTCTCTGCTCCTTGTAATTTCCACGGCAACATATTCAAACTCCGCCTTTATCGGAGCGTTGGGCTTTTTGACGGTCACGCTTACCCGGCAAATTTGCCCGTACTCCTCTAAAACGGCGTCCGCCGTAATCTGCGCCGCTTTTTCCAGTAAATCGTATTTTTCATTTGTAAAAACACGCCTTACCGTTTTAATTATTTTGGCGTAGCTTACCGTATCTTCGACATTGTCGCTTTGGCAGGGCTTTGCAAGCGGTAAATCGGCCTCAAGGTCGATTATAAAAAGCTGACCGTCCTGCTTTTCCTCAATATTAACGCCGTGATACGCATAAAGCTTTAAGCCTTTAATAATTATTTTGTCCATTAAATCACCTGACTATTTCATCTGCCATTTTAGCCGCCAAAACAGCCTGTTTTACATGATGAACCCTTATAAAATCGGTTTTGCCGGCAATGGCCAGGGTGTTTGCCGCCAGGGTTGTAAAAAGCCTGTCGTCCCCCTGCGCCCCTGTGTTTACGCCGGTGACCCTTTTACAGGAGAGCGCAGTCAAAAGCGCCCTGTTTTCCCTTTTAAGCAAATTTATATTTTTAATTAATTCTATATTGTCGCTGTGAGATTTCCCGAACCCTATCCCCATATCATAGCAGATGTTTTGGGGCTTAATATTAAAAGACTCCACCGTTTTTTCCGCCGTTTCAAAAAAGGAGCTCACCGCATTTACCGCACCGCCCGACGCCGAATAATCGCATACCTCGCAGGCACTTGACGGATTGTGCGTAATCACCCAGCCGGCATTATATTTTTTAACGGTTTTTGCAATTTCGGGATTAACCGTTCCGCTGACATCATTTATTATTTTGGCTCCGTTTTCAAGGCAGTATTCGGCCGTTTCGGGATAAAACGTATCAACGCTGACAGGTACGCTTACCGCATTTAAAACGGGGATCAAAAATTGCTTTAAACGCCTAAGCTCCTCCTCACAGCTTAGTTTAACGCTGTCAGGCCCTGTCGACTGAGCGCCCAAATCTATTATATCGGCGCCCTCAAGCTCCATTTCGGCGGCTCTTTGGGCGGCTGTTTTCGGGATATTATATTTTCCGCCGTCAAAGAACGAATCGGGAGTAACATTTAATATCCCCATTATATAGGTTCTTTTGTTAAGCTCAAACGAAAAGCCGTTTCCCTCAAAGCAATACAATTTATTTTCCTCCCAAAAGCAGGGACATAGCCTCCGCCCTTGTTCTTGCGTCGGATTTCATCGTCCCCCTCAAAGCGGAGGTCTGCGTCAACGCCCCTGCGGCACGGGCGCCCCTCATCGTCATACACAGATGCTCGGCCTCGATAACCACCGCAACGCCCTTGGGGGAAAGCTTGTCCTCCAAAAAATCCGCTATCTGAGCCGTTATCCGCTCCTGAAGCTGGGGGCGTTTTGAAAAATTATCCACTATCCTGGCAAGCTTTGAAAGCCCTATAACCTTATTGTTGTTGGGTATGTAGGCGATGTGCGCCCTGCCTACAAAGGGGAGCAGATGATGCTCGCACATGGAATACATAGGTATATCCCTTATGACTACCATCTCGTCGTTTTTGCCCTCGTTGAAAAGCTTTAAATGCCTTTCCGGATTGTCCGAAAGCCCCGAAAAAATCTCCTCGTACATTCTTGCGACCCTCGACGGGGTTTCAACCAAGCCCTCCCTGTCGGGATCCTCGCCTATGGCTGTAAGGATTTCCCTTACGGCGTTTTCTATTCTCTGCTTATCCATCTTTATCACCCTTTAAAGACAAAAGTTATTAAGAAAAAACAAACATAAAGGCGTACAGCTCATCGTCCGCAATATATTGAACATTGTCACATTCAAAGCCGGGATATGTTTTGTAAATCTCCCCGAAAAGCCGGTTTATTCCGCCGTTTTGCGTCAAATCTTCGAGTGCGGTTTTATATTCCCTCTCACCCGTAAAGCTGAACTCGCATATCTTTTTGCCCTTTTTATAATTTGAATAGATATTATTTATAATGCTTTTTCTCGCAGTATCGTCATATTTTGAAAAACGCATTTTAGTCTGACTGCCGTAATTGTAATCGGTAAATTTGCAGTTGTTTTCGGCAGGATTAAAATTAAAATGTGTTTTGCCTATCATATCGTCGTCAACATTAAAATATATATGGTTTCCGTCAAAAAGCTCCTGTGCGTCCATATCGTCCCAGGTAATATCAAGGTGATAGTTTTGCGAGTTTACCGAAACGATATTCCACATATGGCCCGTGACCTTGCCGCTCCCGTCCTCGGCGTCACCCGTTATAAGGTAATTGCTTACGCCGAGCTTATCCAAAAGCAGTTTTGCCGCCTTTGCATAGCCCTCGCAAACGGCGTTCCCGTCAACAAGAACGGAATATGCGCTTATGTTTTGAAGCTTGTCGGCCTCGGCGTCATAACGGCAGATTTTACATATATAGTCGTGAACATAAAGCTCTTTTTCGTAGTCATCTGCGCCCATGCTTATGCCCGAAAGCGCCTTTTTTACGGCCCCGTCAAGC
This sequence comes from uncultured Clostridia bacterium, assembly GCA_947630285.1. Lineage (GTDB taxonomy): Bacteria > Bacillota > Clostridia > Oscillospirales > Acutalibacteraceae > Fimenecus. The sequence goes on from CANRHD010000005.1 coordinate 31,347, forward strand.
TTTGACCTGCCGTCAAGGCACTCCTGCTCTGAACAGGTATAACTCGGACAGTAGTAATATGTTCGCCCCTCGGTTTTAAGACTGCTTTGGGTTCCCAGGCAGAACAGCTCCGGATTATCGTAGGAGAGCGCATACATAAGGCTGTCAAAATCCTCGCTTGTAATCTCGGGAATTTCAATCTTCTCGCTGTGCTCATAAAGCTTCGGGAGTATCATGGTGTAAGCAAGCTTTGCGTTTGGGCTTAAACGGTCGTAATAGTATCTGGTGCGGCCGTCGTTTTCATAGCTTAGCTCAACCTCGGAATAATCGGGTGCGGACAAAAGCTTACCGCTCCCCAAAACAAAAAGGAAAACGACAAGCAGTAAAACAGCAAGTATGGGCAAAAGCTTCAGCTTCATTGCGTTACCTCAATCACCTGTGACAGAGAGTCTACAGGCACAAACTTACCCTGCGCCTGCATAAATGCGCTTATTTTTTCTTTCTCGTTTGAAAAGTCAATTATTGAAATATCGGTTTGAGAATTGTTTGCAAGAGATGAAAACAGCTTATCGAGGCTGTCAACATTTTTCTGACTGAAAATTACGGAAAGCATATTACAGAACGCCTTTGCTTTTTCCGTATTATCGGCATATTTTATATATTTGAGCAAAAGGTCGGAGGTGAGGTTCTGCGGCCCCTTATTAAGGTTAAGACCGCCCGAATTTTCTCCGCTTATCGCCTGCGGCACATTTACCGTGACATCTTCAAATTTTGCCATAAGGTTTTTAAACTGCACTTCGTTTACAAATATATATTTATCTATGTCAATGCCGGAATAGTCCTCAAGCGCACTGACATAGCTTTCCGCTCCCCTGTTCTTAAAATGGTCGTTTAACGAGGAGGTCACTCCGCCGTAGGACGCAGTAAGCGTTATGGGAACATAAACCGCCTGCGCCTCCATTTTTTCGTAATCGCTCTCTATAAGGAAAGCAAAGGACAGATCCCCGTCCGTATTTCCGCAAAGGACGGCAATATTTATTCCGCCCGTAAGCTTTTGTGCGGAGGAGCTTTGCTGAGAGGCTGACTCGGAGGTGCTCTCGTCGGGAGACGGAAGCATATTTTTCAGGTTGAAATTAAGCGATTTCATAAACATAAGTAAAGATATTGCCCCAAGCACAATTATAAAAGCGGCGAAGCTTATTATAAACGCTTTGAATTTTTTGCTCTTTTCGCTGTTTTTTCTCGAATAATTGAGCCCGTTACGGGATTTCATATCTTCACTTCCTTTATAAAAAAGCATTCCGAAAAAGCGGAAACTCTTAAATTATTTAAAAAGCCGACTGCTCAGCAATCGGCCTTAATCTCTTAACCGGCGGTTTTCGGAGTTTTCTCGGGTTTACCGCTTACTTTTTCGCCGTTAATTCTTTCAATTATAGGACTTTCGCCGTTAATTACACATTCCCTTGTTATAACGACCTTTGTAACCGTATTGTCGGACGGAATTTCGTACATAACGGGAAGCAAAGCCTTTTCGATTATAGAGCGCAGACCCCTCGCTCCCGTTTTCTTTTCGAGAGTGAGCTGTGCCACAGCCCTTAATGCGTCGTCGCTGAATTCAAGCGAAACGCCGTCCATTGAAAACAGGGCTTTGTACTGCTTTATCAAAGCGTTTTTCGGCTCTGTGAGTATGCAGACTAAGGCGTCCTCGTCAAGCTCGTTAAGCGCCGTAATTACGGGAACCCTGCCTACAAGCTCGGGTATAAGCCCGAATTTTACAAGGTCCTGCGGAATTACCTTTGCGTAAACCTTTGACATATCAAGCTTTGATTTGTCAATTACATTTCCGCCGAAGCCGAGAGTGGATTTACCCGTTCTCGTCTCAACAATTTTTTCAATACCGCTGAACGCTCCGCCGCAGATAAACAAAATATCGGTAGTGTCTATCTGTATAAACTCCTGCTGGGGGTGCTTCCTGCCGCCCTGGGGAGGAACATTTGAAACTGTGCCCTCAAGGATTTTGAGAAGCGCCTGCTGAACCCCCTCGCCGCTTACATCACGGGTAATGGACGGGTTTTCGGACTTTCTGGCTATCTTGTCAATCTCATCGACATAGATAATGCCCTTTTGCGCCTTTTCGATGTCATAATCGGCGGCCTGAATAAGCCTTAAAAGGATATTCTCCACATCCTCGCCGACATAACCGGCCTCTGTGAGCGTGGTTGCGTCCGCAATGGCAAAGGGCACATCGAGAATCTGTGCGAGAGTTTGTGCGAGCATGGTTTTGCCTACGCCCGTAGGCCCTAAAAGAACAACATTGCTCTTTTGAATGTCAACATCGCTTTTATAGCCGTAATATATTCTCTTATAATGATTGTAAACGGCGACGCTCAGGGCAATTTTCGCCTCGTCCTGGCCTACAACATATTCGTCAAGCTTAGCCTTTATTTCATCTGGCTTAGGCAGGGGCTTAACCGCCGTTTCCTTTTTCTTTGAACCTCTGCGGCCGGAAACGCCTTCCTCTTCAATAATGCCCAAGCATAATTCTATACATTCGTCGCAAATGCAGACGCCCGGACCGGCAATGAGCTTTTCCACCTGGTCCTGTGACTTGCCACAGAAAGAACAGCGCATCACCTTACTGTCCATATCTCTTGCCATAAACGGCTACCTCCGAAGATTATCTCTTATAAAGAACCTTATCGACAAGACCGTACTCAAGAGCCTCCTGAGCGGACATAAAGTTATCCCTGTCGGTATCTCTTGCGATTTCCTCAATGGGCTTGCCGGTATTTTCCGAAAGAATTTTATTGAGCTTTTCCTTAGTTCTCAAAATGTGCTTGGCGGTAATCTCAATTTCCGTTGCCTGACCCTGCGCTCCGCCTGACGGCTGATGAATCATAATATCGGCGTTGGGGAGAGCGTATCTTTTGCCCTTTGTACCCGAAGACAAAAGGAATGCGCCCATGCTTGCCGCCATACCCATACAGATAGTCGAAACATCGCACTTAATATACTGCATGGTGTCGTAAATCGCGAGACCCGCCGTTACAGAGCCGCCGGGGCTGTTTATATAAAGGCTTATATCCTTTTCGGGGTCCTGCCCCTCAAGGTACAAAAGCTGTGCGACAACCAAGCTGGCTGTTGCGTCGTTTACCTCGTCGGACAAAACTATGATCCTGTCGTTTAAAAGTCTTGAAAAAATGTCATATGAACGCTCGCCTCTGCTGGTCTGTTCAACAACATAAGGAACCAATGCCATAAAACTTACCTCCAAAAAATATTTATCCCTTTTCTTCATAAATTATTATTGAAAGAAAGTCTAAACTTTAATCAATATTATTCTTCGCTGTTTTTAGCGCTTGCCTTTTTTGCCGCAGGCTTCTTTGCGGCCGGTTTCTTTTCGCCGCTGTCAGTCTTTGCGGCCGATTTTGCGGCTGTCTTTTTTGCCTCCGCCTTTTCCTCGGTAAATACGGCGTTGTCGATTATAAAATCAATCGCCTTTTGATGAAGAATTTCAGGCTTTATGTTTTCTGCCGGAACAACCTTTTTAATCTGCTCAATATCCATATTATATGCGTCGGCATACTTCTTGTATTCTTCATCTATATCGGCCTCGGTAACCTCAAGCTTCTCTTTTTTAATGATTTCCTCAACAGCGAGGTCAAGCTTAACCTGCATTACCGCCTGATCCCTGTAGCTCTCGCGGATAGTTTTTTCATCACTGCCCGTATATTTATAATATGTGTTTATGTCAAGGCCCTGCATCTGAAGACGGTATGCAAAATCTTCAATATCACGGTCGATTTTCTTTTCCACCATACAGTCGGGAATAACCGCCTCTACGGCTTTTGCGACAGCTTCGAGAGCGTCGGCGTTTGCCTGATTTTGAGAGTCCTGCTTTTTCTTGTTTTCAAGCTCCGTCTTTACGCCCTTTTTATACTCGTCAACCGTGTCAAACTCGCTTACATCTTTAACAAAGTCATCGTCAAGCGCCGGTACTTCCTTTATCTTGATTTCATGAAGCTTGCACTTGAAAACTGCGTCCTTGCCGGCAAGCTCGGGTGTATATTCATCGGGGAATTTAACATTTACATCAAATTCTTCGCCTGCCTTGTGACCGATAACCTGCTCCTCGAAGCCTGGAATAAACTGCCCTGAGCCGAGCGTGAGCTCATAATTCTCGCCCTTGCCGCCGTCAAAAGCCGTACCGTCAACGAAGCCCTCAAAGTCAATAACGGCAATATCGTCCTTCTTTGCGGCTCTTTTTCTTTCAACGGTAACTATTCTTGAATTTTGCTCAAGCGTTGCGTTGATATGGTTTTTAACCTCTTCTGCGGAAACCTTTGTCGATTTTTTGCTTACCTTAACGCCCTTGTATTTGCCGAGCTTAACCTCCGGCTTTACGGTAACCTTTACTTTCATAACAACGCCGTCTTTGCCCATTTCGGGAATATCCAGGTCAAACGGAGTGTCTATTACCTCAAGCTTGGACTCCTCGATAGCGCCTGCAACGGCGTCGGGATAAATAATTTCGAGAGCGTCCTCGTAAAAGACCTTTTCACCGTACATTTTCTCAATAAATGCCCGTGTGGCCTTACCTCTGCGGAAGCCCGGAATATTTATCTTCTTTCTCTGCTGAAGATACGCCTTGTTTACGGCAGACTCAAAGGTTTCGCCGTCAACGGCAACCTCAAGCTCCCAGACATTTTCTTCAACCTTGTTTGATGACTTCAAACTCATTTACTATTCCTCCTAAAGAATACACCATATTTGAGATATTATATCAGATAAAGTCCGAAATTACCATAGTTTTTTTATATTTTATTTATTTTATGAATTTCGGACAAAATTTGAGGTAATCTGCGGATAAAAGTTCAAATTTTATACCATTTTTTGTACCGTTGAATGAAAAATTGGTCGCCGCACCGTGCAGATGAGCGTAATAGCACTTAGAAATTTTTTCCTGTATAAGCACATCAAAAATCGGCCGGCAAACCTGCCCGTCGGTAAGCGGAGGGTAATGGAGAAACACATAGGGCTGTGCTCCTAAAAGCTTGGCGCTATCAATCGACGCACGAAGCCTGTTTGCCTCCCTTAAAATCACCTTGTCCGCATTTTCCTTTTCGGCGTCGAAGAACCAGCCTCTTGTGCCGCATATACATACATCTTCCGCAAGATAGGAATTGTTAAACAAAAAGCTTATGGAATTAAAGCGGTTTTCCTTTAAAAAGCCGTTCATTTTGGTTAAGGTGTTCCACCAATAGTCGTGATTTCCCTTTAAGATGATTTTTTTACCGGGCAAATTTTCAATGAAGCGAAAGTCCTCAACCGCATCTTCAAGCTTCATCGCCCAGGAAATATCGCCCATCAAAACTACGGTGTCGCCGTCGGTAATTAATTTTTTCCAATTATTTTCAATTCTCCCGACATAATCCTCCCAGCCCCGAAAAATATCCATAGGCTTATCGGCGCCCAAAGACAGATGGAGATCGCCCATTGCATACAATGACATAATTTAAGCTCCGTATATATGAATAAAAAGTAAAAAACGGTTTAAAATAATAAAACAAAACGAAAGGAGATTTTCACTTATGATCAGAGAAATCAAATGCGACGCAACAAACTGCGTCTTTAACGAAGGCTCTTACGAATGTCACGCAGATCATATCGATGTAGACTGGTCAAAGGGCTGTGACTGCTGCGAGGCAAAGTGCTCAACATTTTCACTTGATAAATCCTCCAAAGAATAAAAGCGAAAGACTATGAAAGCGAAATTTATTTTCGCCTTCATAGTTTGCCTTAGCTACATAAGTTATATACCGAGCATATCAAAAACGACCTGCGCCATATTTTCCTTATCGGTAACCGCCGTAAATCGAGGAGTTTTCCCTTTAAGCTCTGCCAACTGTTTCGGCACGGGCTCTTTTGTTTTTTCAAAAAGCTCCTCAACCATGGAAAATTCATCTTCGGATTTAACATTTTCCTCTATAGCGGAAAGGACGCTTGCGGAAAATTTATACGGATTTGCGGTAGAGGCTATAACGGTGGGAGTCAAATCGCCGGACTCTTTGAGATAGGTATTATAGACATCTGCGGCAACTGCGGTATGAGTGTCCAGAAGATAATTTTCGTTTTCAAAAATCTGCTTTATCGTCTGCTTTGTCTCCCCGTCGGTGCAGAAGCCGGCCTCAAAGCTTTCGCAGATCTTTTCGTGAATTTCATGGTCTACGGTATATTTTCCGCTTCCCGTAAGAGAGAGCATATAGCTTTTTGTCTTTTCATCGTCACAGCCCGAAAGGATATAAATAAGCCTTTCAAGGTTTGAGGAAATAAGTATATCCATTGACGGGGAGGAAGTGCAGTAAAACTTCCTGTTCCTGTCGTAGGTACCCGTTTTCAGGAAATCCGTTAAAACATTGTTGGCGTTGGACGCACAGATAAGCTTTTTAATCGGCACGCCCATTTCCTTGGCGTAGTAGGCGGCGAGAATATTTCCGAAGTTGCCCGTGGGAACAACGACATTGATTTTTTCGCCCAATTTGACGCTTCCCTGCTCTACCATATCGCAATAGGCGGAAACATAGTAAACAATCTGCGGAACAAGCCTGCCCCAGTTGATTGAGTTTGCGGAGGAAAACGCCAGATTGTTCTCTTTGAATTTTTCTTCGATCTGCTTATTTGTAAAAATTGATTTTACGCCGCTTTGGGCGTCGTCAAAATTGCCCTTTATGGCGCAGACGCTTACATTGCCGCCCTGCTGGGTGGTCATCTGAAGCTTTTGCATGGGGCTTACGCCGTCAACGGGATAAAATACGAGTATTTCGGTGTTTTCGACATCTTTAAAGCCCTCAAGAGCCGCCTTGCCCGTATCGCCCGATGTTGCGACAAGTATTACTATTTTTGTGTCTTTAAGCGTTTTACCGGCGGAAACGGTGAGAAGATAAGGCAAAATCTGAAGCGCCATATCCTTAAACGCACAGGTAGGGCCACGCCAAAGCTCAAGTATGCTGAGCCTGTCGTTTATTTTGTGCAAAGGCGCAACCTTATCGGAGGAAAACTTCCCTGCCCTGTATGCGCCGCAGACGCACCTGTCAAGCTCCTCTTCGGTAAAATCGGTGAGATAGAGCTTTAATATTTCCTTAGCCCTGCCGATGTAGTCCAGACCTGAAATTCTGCTTATATCATCAAGACTTATTTTCGGAATCTCCACAGGTACAAAAAGTCCGCCGTCGGGAGATATGCCCTTGGCTATAGCCTGTGCGGAGCTGACCCTTACGGAGCTGTCCCTTGTGCTTGTATAGTACATAACCACACTTCCCTGAAATAAAGTTCTGTTTACAGTTTAACTGCTGTAAGCGTTTTTGATGTATTTAAAATCGTAAGCCCTGCCGTCCCTGACATAAACCTCGGCTACATCGAACCTCGGCTGAAGGCTTGTTTTTCTTTGCGACAGATAAAGCTGTGCCGCCGCAATTATTTTTTTCTGCTTGCCGAAACCGACCGCTTCCTTTGCGGAATAGACGGCGTTTTCATCACGGGTTTTCACCTCGACAAAGCAAAGGTATTTTCCATCGCTTGCTATAATATCTATTTCTCCCAGCCTGCAACGGTAATTTGCCTGAACTATAGAGTATCCGTTACAGCGCAGAAAGCGTGCGGTATAAATTTCGCCGTAGGCGCCCGTCAGCCTTGTATCCATATCAGCCACCGATAATTTTCTTTAAAAACGAAAGCCTGTGTATTTCGCACGGGCCGTATTCATAAAGCTTTTCGTAATGCAGTCGGGTGCCGTAGCCCTTGTGCCTATTAAACTCATATTCGGGATATTTTTTATCCATCTCAAGCATAAATCTGTCACGGCTCACCTTTGCAAGCACGGAAGCGGCGGCGATTGACATTGATTTGGCGTCTCCCTTTACCACGGTCAGCTCTTCTACGCCCGTGTTCGGCTTTTGATTGCCGTCTACAAGGGCGATGTCGGGCCGTATTTCAAGCAAATCCACCGCCCGCTTCATTGCAAGGAAGGTAGCCCGAAGAATGTTGATTTCGTCAATTTCCTTTTCGCTTGCCGTACCGACTGCGTATGCCGTTGCCTTTTGCTTTATTATGTCAAAAAGCTGTTCCCTTTTTTTCTCGGAGAGCTTTTTTGAGTCGTTTAACCCCTCTATCACACAGCCGGGCGGCAATATGACCGCCGCCGCACAGACAGGTCCGGCAAGAGGACCTCTGCCGGCTTCGTCGATACCGCAAACCGCCTTATAGCCCCTTTTAAAATATTCGTTTTCTATTTCAAAATCAACCATCAAATTCACCGATTTTATCAAGCGTGATTTTTCCGAGCTTTCCGCCCCTGTATTCGTCAAGGAGCATAACTGCGGCACGCAGGGTGTCAACCTCGCCGCCCTTAATAATCATACCTCTTTTTCTGCCGATAAGCTCCAGTACCTCGTAGGGCTGTAAATTATCAAAATTATCTATTTTATATCTGTGAACCAGCCTGTCGGGATAATCCCTCACAAGCACCTCAAGAAGCCTTACGGCAAGGGCCTCGTTGTCAAACACCTCGTCCTTTACAGAGCCTATAAAAGCAAGCCTGTCGCCCACCGTGGGATTGTCGAATTTCGGCCAAAGCACGCCGGGAGTGTCAAGCAGCTCTATGCCGTTTGCTATGGCGAACCATTGATTGCGCCTTGTCACCCCTGCTTTATCGGCAACCTTTGCCCTGTTCTTTCCCGCCATTCTGTTGATAAACGAGGATTTGCCTATGTTGGGTATCCCCACCACCATTATGCGTATGGGCTTACCGCCCATTCCCCTCGCCTCGTTCGAGGCTATTTTATCCTTTAAAGCCTCTTTCAGGGTCGGTATAAATTTATTGAGACCGTTTCCGCTTTTACAGTCAACCGCAAGCACGGCTACGGCCTTTTTTTTAAAATAGTCTATCCATTGCCTTGTGGCGTTTTCGTCCGCCATATCGGACTTGTTTAAGAGAACGATTAAAGGCTTGCCGCCGATAAGCTCCCCAAGCTCCGGATTTTGGCTGGATATGGGCATTCGTGCGTCGAGTATCTCGGTCACGGCGTCAACCGTAGGCAGGCTTTCTTTGATAATGCGCCTTGTTTTTGCCATATGGCCGGGAAACCAGTTAATGTTATTTGAATTTACATTCATAAAAGTCACATCCTATTTTCCCATTAAAGGCGAAATTAAAATGAATTGCGGTTATTGCGCTTTAGCAAAGGCCTAACCAGCCGCTTATCTTTTTACCCAATATCTTTCTGCCGACAATTACGCCGACAAGTGTTATCGCAAAAACGACAGCCGAATTGATTATGACGGGAACATAAGAATAATACGGTATTTTGTTTAATACATTTATTACCATAATATGAGAAAGATAAATTCCGAAAGAGTAATTGCCGACCGTGATAAGGAATTTATTGTCACCCCTCATATTGTCGTTTGTAATATACCAATGAATGATTAATATGGCAATGGCGCTTGTAAGGTAAGAGGAGAATTTCGCCTGCGTACCGCAGTTGCCGTCTCCTAAGTGAAGCCACAGCCCCCCCCTCAAGCATCTGAACTATAACCGACAGGAAATACGCCGCAAACAGTCCCTTTATATTGTACTTTTTCTTTAATATGCCGTTGCCCAGCAACAGTCCCATATAATAGAATGTAAACCAGCCCACACAGCTTACTGTCCATATGTTGTTGATAATTTTATTGGGCTCGATATTGTTTATAAGCCAATAATATTTTATCACCGTGCAAAGCGGCGTAACAAGCCAGCCCACCCAGCTGAATTTTGACCTTGCAAGCTTCCCCAAAAGCGGAGTGAGCAAAACGAACTGTATGTAAACAAATACATAGTACAGCGTTCCGTTGGCGTTTGTGGTCAAAAGATTTATCACGAGCCTTTTTAAATCCACCCCGTTGAAAACAAAACCGGCGCAGGTGTATATCAGCGTCCAGATTACATAGGGTATAAGCACCCTTGTAATTCTCTTCTTATAAAAAGAGCCCCAGTTTTTGTTTTCGGTTTTTGTCAGGTACCCCGAAAGGAATAAAAACGCCGCAACGGAGAAATTGACAAACGGCCTTATAAATACCTGCCATTCATCGGGAGGACAGGTATGTATAATCACCACGGCAATAACGGAAATTGCACGCACTATTTGAATTTTGGAATTTTTCTCTTTCATATATGATAACCTTTTTATTTAACGGCCGAGCCGTTGCTTTATTTCTCAGAAGCAGGAGAGGAAAAGTCCCTGTTGAGCAGGGTTCTGTCGCCTATTCTGTAAAAGGCCTCGCCGACAATATATCTCTCGTCGATAAGCCCTACGGCGGCAAAGCGGCTGTCGCCTGAATAATTCCTGTTGTCGCCCATTACAAAGACCTTGCCCTCGGGAATAGTGAGCGGATAGTCGAACCCGTCGCCGGCAACCACCATTTTCTCCCTGACATAAGGCTCGTCCAAAACCTTTCCGTCAATGGAGACGGTGCCTTTGTCCGTGTCTATGTCAATAGTCTGACCGCCCAGACCGATAACCCTTTTAACAAGCACTTCGTTGTAGTCGTTAGGCTGTGAGATAATGACAATATCGCCGTAATCAACGCTGTTATCCTTTGCGGTGATAACGAGCCTGTCGCCGTGCTTAAGGGTGTTGTTCATTGAGCTTCCGTTTACCGTGGAAATTTTAAAGCCGAATGTGAATATTGCGGCAACGGCAATAACGGAGGTCATTATTATCGACGCAAAATCATAAAACAAATAGATAAACTTATTCTTCATTACTTGTCTAACTTCCAATCACCTAAAGGATAAAATCTGAACTCGGCGGTTCCGAGCAAGTATCTTGTATCAATAAAGCCTATTGCGGAATATCTGCTGTCAAGAGAATTGTTGCGGTTGTCGCCCATTACGAAAACACAGCCCTCGGGAACGGTAACGGGGAAGGCGATGTCAAACCGTCTCTGAGTAGGCTCAAGTATATATGGCTCGCTTATAATATTGCCGTTTACGCTGACGGTGCCCTCGGCAATATCAATATCCACCGTGTCCCCTCCGACGGCTATTACCCTCTTTATCAGGGGTTCGTTGAGCGGATTAGGCTGGGTGACAACTACAATGTCGCCTGGCTTGTAGCTTGTATTAATCGCTTTGACCGCCAGCCAATCGCCGTTATTGAGCGTAGGCTTCATCGACTCTCCGCTGACGCCCACCACCCGGAAAAGAAAGGTAAAAATAAACAATATTATAACCAAGGCGTAGACTACGGAATCAATCCAGCTGTATATAAATCTCCACGCCTTGGAGTTTTCGGAGTAACTGTTTTCTATTTCGTCAAAATAAATTCTGATGTCTTCTTTTTTTCTCAATTTATACACCATCCCTATTATAGTAAATATAATACTACACTTATTATTAAAATGCAAAGGATTTTTAAATTTATTTGAACTAAATTTATAATTTGTTCACATATAAAATTGTTAAAAAAGAACAAGCGCAAACAAAAAAGGAACGGCCAATGACCGTTCCCCTCTTAAAGCTGAATTATTTGATTTTCTCCTTAACCTTTGCGGCCTTACCGACCCTGTCGCGCAGATAGTAGAGCTTACTGCGGCGAACCTTACCGCTTCTGACATGCTCAACCTTTGCAACATTGGGAGAATTTACGGGGAATACCCTCTCTACGCCTACGCCGTATGAAACCCTGCGGACGGTAAATGTCTCCGAAACGCCGCTTCCCTTACGGGCGATAACGGTGCCCTCAAAAACCTGAATTCTCTCGTTAGAGCCCTCACGGATTTTAACATGAACCTTAACCACATCGCCGATTTCGATAGCGGGCTTATCTTCCTTTTCCATGCCCTGAGCAATAATTTTTAATGCGTCCATAATGAACCTCCAAATTTGTTTTCAAGCGTTCATACCATAAAATACATATGCAGAGGACCGCCCGCTTTAATGTTGCCATTAACTGCCGTTTGCACAAGTGCAAGCGCCGAATTGCTAAAGTATAATACCACATATTTATTACAAATGCAAGCATTTTTTTATTTTATGCGGATTTCAGAGCCGACGGGCAGAAAATTTTTATTTTTTCTGCGGCAAAATGTAAAAAATTAAAATAAAACTTGATTTTTATATTAAAATGCAATATATTTATGGTATGTTTTGTTATTGACAAAAAGCAAATTTATGGAGGTTCAGTTTATATGAAAGAAGAAAACAGACAGTACGGTCAGCTTGCCTACGACATAGTTAAGCACGCCGCCGAAAAAATCGGTTCCCGTTTGCCGGGCTCCGACGGCGAGAGAAAGCTGCACGACTATATGTGCGGAAAGCTTGAGGAAATCGGTATCAAGCCGGTTAAAGAGGAATTTGCCGTTTCCCCGAGGGCCGGTATCGGCGGTCTTCCCTACGCCGGTTATTTCGGAATAATAATGAGCTTGCTTGTTTATTTTGCGCTGGGCACTTATCAGCTTTGGTTTGCCATGGCGCTTGCAGGGATTTGCTTCCTGCTTTGGCTTGTATTCAGTTGCTTTTTATACAGCAAATGGCTTGATATGTTCTTTCCGCAGAAAATCTCGTTAAACTCCTACGGCGAGCTTGTTCCCGAGGACGGAAATTACGACTACACCATTATACTTTCGGGTCATTCCGATACAAGCTGGACCTGGCGCCACTCGGAACACTCTTACAAGCACAAGGATAAGCCGATTTTAGGGCTTCTTTCTACATATATCAAAGTCGGTTTCGGCGCTGTCTGCGTATTCCTTATTGTCGGTATCTCCATTGCAATGGCTGTTATTTACGGCTCAATGCTTATTGCCACTACTTTCGGCGTTGATGAAACAGGCTATTCCTTTAAGGCGGAATGGGCAATGAATATGTATAACTGGGCGCAGGGCGTTACCTCAAGCCAGTCGTTTAAGGTATTCCAGTTTATACTTCATTTCCTGCCGATTGTAACCGCCATAGGAAGCGCTTTTGTAGCTATGTGGAACGACCCTCACGGCGAGAACGCCTCAAGGGGCGCTATGGACAACGCAACGGGTATTGCGTTAAGCTATGCCACTATCAAGTATTTCAAAGATAATCCCGACAAAATGCCCAAGAACTGCCGTATTATCGACATGAACTGCGGAAGCGAAGAGGTCGGTTTAAGAGGCTCTATGGCGTTTACCCAGGAGCATAAAAACGACGGTATGCTCAAAAACTGCTGGAACATTAACATTGACTCGGTTGCGGATAAGGACTATTTCGAGGTTGTCATTAAGGACGACTGGCAGGGTTGCAGATTTGACAAGGACCTTGAAAAAATGTTTAAGGAAAGCTTTAACGAGCTTGGAATTGAGTCAAAGACAAAGGGCTGTATTCACAACCCCGTAGGCGGCTGCGACTCAACGCCCATGACAAGGGCCGGCATTAAATCGGTTACCTTTGCCGCACAGAACCCTGCGTTGACCTATTATTATCACACATGGCGCGATATGCCCGACCGTTTTGAAATGGAAACGGTTTCACAGGGCTTTGATGTTATCCTGAGCGTTATTGATAAAATCGATAAATTCCAGCAGGAAAACGGCTTTAACGGCGTTAATCACTGATTTCAAATGAGAACGGGACCGAACGCTTCTGCTTTCGGTCTTGTTTTTTATCGGTCAGGCGGTATAATTCATTTAAAAGAGAGGTAACGGATTTTGATTAACGGTCACGATATTCCCGAAATTGCCTATTTTGAAAACAACAACATATTTACGGGAAGCAGCGGTAACGATTTCAGGTTCAGGATAGCCAAGATTGACGGCGAAAACGGCGCAGAGCTTGAGGCCTGCGTTTGGTACGAGGACATTTGCTACGAGCTTTGCGATGTGGCGGCAAAAAAGACCTTCGGCGTTTCAAACGAGGAGCTTGCAAAAGCGGTCGATTGGATTTTTGAAAACAAAAAATAACTTCCAAGCCCGCTTATAAAGCCCGTCATTTAATGCAAATACATTACATGAATCGATAGGGACGGCCGTTTATTTCGGAAGGGGGCGAAAAAATTGAATATTTCAAATAACATTCTTAAGCACTATCTGAAAAATGTATATTTTATCACGGGCACAGCCTATGCCGGAAAGTCAACGACGGTAAAAATGCTTGCCGACAAATTTGACATGATTTTTTGCGGAGAAAACTATCACAGCGCAATATCCGATACGGTGGCAACGCCCGATTTACAGCCGGATATATGTTATCTGAACAATATTACCGATTGGAAGGCTTTTGTTACTCGCCCTGCGGAAGAATACGAGAGATGGATTTTCGGCGTAGGGAGAGAAGCTGCGGAATTTGAAGTATCGGAGCTTATCTCTTTGTCAAGAAATAAAAAAGTTATTGCGGACACCAACATTCCGATTGACATACTTAAAGAAATTTCCGATTACAATCATGTTGCCGTTATGCTCTGCCCACAGAGTATGAGCATCGATCGCTTCTTTGACCGAAGCGATCCCGAAAAGAAATTTATTTTGAACATTATAAAAAGCTGCGATAACCCCGAAGCCGTTATGGAAAACTATCGGCGCTCGCTTGCCCTTATCAACAGCCAAAAGCGATATGACGAATTTGCCGACAGCGGTTTTTTCACGATAGTCAGAGAAGATAACGGGAAAGATACAAAAGAAGAAGTATGCAATTTAATAGCAAAGCATTTCGGATTATGCAAATAAGGCTTGCGTTTATCAGAAAAAACAACCGAAACCGCTCCTCGCTTCCTATACGGAAACGAGGAGCGGTTTTTTGCTCTTATGCCTGATTTTCATTATAAGCCTGATAAAACTTTACATATTTTCTATTGCAGTTTTCATTGATTTGACATACTCCCCTACGAACGGTGCGGCGTTGTTGGCGTATTGGCCTACGATTTTTACTATCGCCGAGCCCACGATAACGCCGTCGGCGTGCCGTGCCATATTTTTTGCCTGCTCGGGTGTTGAAATGCCGAAGCCTATGGCGCAGGGAATGTCGGGATTTGCCTGCCTTACGAGCTTTGTCATTGCGGAAATATCCGTGGTGATTTCGTTTCGCACTCCCGTTACGCCGAGGGAGGAAACACAGTAAACGAAGCCCTCCGCTTCCTTTGCAATCATTGATATTCTGTCGTGCGAGGTGGGGGCGATAAGGCTTATAAAATCAAGCCCGTACTTTCTGCAAACGGGGGCAAACTCCTCCTTTTCCTCAAACGGAACATCGGGGAGAATTATGCCGTCCATACCTATTTCGCCGGCAGTTTTGCAAAAGCGCTCCGAGCCGTAGGAGTAAACAACATTCGCATATGTCATAAAGACCATGGGAACGCTTACGCTCTTTCTTATCTCCCTGACGGCGTCAAAAATTTTATCCGTTGTAACTCCGCCGTTGAGCGCCCTAATGTTTGCGCCCTGAATTACCGGACCCTCCGCCGTGGGGTCGGAAAAAGGTATTCCGAGTTCAATCAAATCGGCACCGTTTTCCGCCGCCGCCTTAACAACCTCTACGGTGGTTTCAAGCGTGGGATCGCCGCAGGTTATAAAGGCGACAAACGCCTTTCCGTTTTTGAATGCGTTTTTTATGTTACTCATAAATTTCCTCACCCCTGTATCTTGCGATGGCGGCAACATCTTTGTCGCCCCGTCCCGAAATGTTAATTACTATAATTTTATCCTTATCCATATCGGCGGCAAGCTTCATGGCGTATGCCACCGCATGCGAGGATTCAATGGCCGGAATAATTCCCTCCGTTTTGCTTAAATACTCAAAAGCTTCAACGGCTTCTTCATCGGTCACGGCAACATATTGCGCCCTGCCGGTATCGTGCAGCCATGCGTGTTCGGGGCCTATGCCGGGATAGTCGAGTCCTGCGGAAATAGAATACACGGGGGCTATCTGGCCAAACTCGTCCTGGCAGAAATACGACTTCATTCCGTGGAAAATTCCGAGCCTGCCCGTATTTATCGTAGCCGCCGTTTCAAATGTATCCGTTCCCCTTCCTGCCGCTTCACAGCCGATAAGGCGGACGGATTTGTCGTTAATAAAGTGGTAAAACGCCCCCATAGCGTTACTGCCGCCGCCTACGCAGGCAATTACGGCGTCGGGGAGTCTGCCCTCTTTTTCCAAGATCTGCGCCTTAATCTCCTTTGAAATTACGGACTGAAAGTCACGCACTATAGTCGGGAAAGGGTGAGGCCCCATAACCGAACCCAGGCAGTAGTGGGTGTCGTCAATGCGGTTTGTCCACTCCCTCATAGCCTCCGAAACGGCGTCTTTAAGGGTTGCCGTACCCGTAGTTACGGGTATTACCTGAGAACCGAGCAGTTTCATTCTGTAAACATTGAGTGCCTGTCTGAGGGTGTCCTCCCTGCCCATAAAGACTACGCAATCCATTCCCAGCAGAGCCGCCGCCGTAGCGGTTGCAACGCCGTGCTGACCTGCGCCGGTTTCTGCAATAAGACGGGTTTTACCCATTTTTTTTGCAAGCAACGCCTGACCCAACACATTATTGATTTTGTGAGAGCCCGTATGGTTTAAGTCCTCACGCTTTAAATAAATTTTTGCGCCTCCGAGCTCCTCGGTCATTTTTTTGGCGTAATATAACAGGCTCGGTCTGCCGGCGTATTCGTTTAAAAGCTCGGTAAGCTCCCTGTTAAATTCCGGCTCGTCCTTATAATAATTATATGCGTTTTCAAGCTCAATTACGGCATTCATAAGCGTTTCGGGTATATACTGCCCTCCGTGAACGCCGAACCTGCCCTTGCTTTTGTTTGTTTTTTCCTGCATAATAAAACTCCTTTTATAACGAAGAATTTTTAACCGCATCTATAAAGATTTTTATTTTATTGCGGTCCTTAACCGAACCGCTTTCAACGCCGGAGCTTATATCCACCGCAAAGGGTCTGTATTTTTTTATCGCCTCTCCGATATTGTCTGCGGTCAGCCCTCCTGCCAAAAAGAACGGTCTGTCGGCGTTTTTAATAAGGCTCCAATCGAACGCCCTGCCCGTTCCGCCTATGCCGTTGTCAAACAAAATATAATCGGCAGAGGAATTAAGGGCGGTTTTTATGCTTTCCTCGCTCTCAACCCGAAAAGCCTTTATTACGGGCTTTTCGGGAAAAGCGTTTTTTAAATCCTTTATATATTCCTCGCTCTCGTCGCCGTGGAGCTGGATACAGTCCATAACGCCGCTTCGGGCGATTTTTTTAACCGTATCGGGACTTTCGTTTACAAAAACGCCCACCGACTTAATATCGGGGTTTAAAATGCTTTTAAGCTTCAGTGCGGCTTCGGGCGTGATATACCGCTTCCTGTCGCTTGCAAAAACAAAGCCTATATAATCCGGTTTAAACTCGTTTGCATAAAGTATATCTTCCGTGCGCCGCAGGCCGCAAATTTTAATTTTCGTCATACATTTCCCCTCAAGGCTTCAAGCGTCTTTCTTTTATCACTGCTTCGCATAAGCGTTTCGCCTATAAGCACGGCGTTTACACCGAAAGAGCGCAGGGCGTCGATGTCACGGGGAGTTTTTATACCGCTTTCCGCCACAAAAATTACGCTGTCGGGAACAAGCCTGCGAAGCCTTTCGCTGTTGTTAATATCCACGGAAAAATCCTTTAAGTTTCTGTTGTTTACGCCTATTATTCTCGCATTCGCCGCAACGGCACAGCGTATTTCGTCTTCGTCGTGAGCCTCAACGAGTGCGGACAGCCCGAGACTGTCGCAAATGCCGATATATTCAGAAAGCGTCTTGGCGTTCAACAGCGAACAGATGAGCAGTACCGCCGAAGCGCCGAGGGTTTTTGCCTCGTAAATCATATATTCGTCAACGGTAAAGTCCTTTCTAAGGCACGGAACGCAAACGGCATCGGAAATTTCTTTCAGATATTCATTTTTGCCCAAAAACCATTTTGGTTCTGTCAAAACCGATATGCAGTCGGCGCCGGCCGCCTCGTATTCACGGGCCGTTTCAAGGTATTTAAAATCGGGGGCTATCAAGCCCTTTGACGGGGACGCCTTTTTACATTCGCATATAAACGAAATACCGTCCTTTCCAAGCGCCTTTTCAAAGGGAAAGCCGGTATCGGTATTCATTGAAAGAGCCTGCTCCCTAAGCCCTTCAAGCGGCAGCTTCGCCTTTGCCGTTTCCACACGGACACGGGCGTATGCGGCTATTGTATCAAGTATATTTTCCATAATTATTACCGATTTGAAACTTCAATAAACGCCTCGAGCGTTTTGAGCGCCTTTCCGCTGTCGATAAGCTGTGCGGCAAGGTCTATGCCCTCCGACAAGGACGCTGTTTTGCCGGCAATGTAAATCGCCGCCGCACTGTTGATAAGCACCGCATTTCTTCTGCTTCCCTTTTCGCCGGAAAGCACCGCCCTTGCTATGGCCGCATTTTCTTCGGGCGTTCCGCCGGCAAGATCGGATTTACTGCACTTTTCAAAGCCGAAATCCTCGGGATTTATGACATAAGACTTGTACTCGCCGCCGCAAAATTCGCACACCGCAGACGGTGCGCTCATAGATATTTCATCGAGCTTATCCCGACCGTAAACTACCATTCCCCTCTTGACGCCGAGGCTTGTAAGCACACGGGCAAGGGGCTCTACAAGACATTCGTCATATACGCCGAGCAACTGCATTTGAGGGGAGGCCGGATTTGTCAGAGGACCTAAAATGTTAAAGACGGTGCGTATACCCAGCTCCTTGCGTATAGAGCCGACATATTTCATAGATGTATGATACTTTTGAGCAAAGAAGAAGCACATACCTACGCTGTCGAGCAGTTCTTTGCATTTTTCGGGGCTCTGGTCTATATTTACCCCGAGCGCTTCAAGGCAGTCGGCAGTTCCGCATTTTGAGGAGGCCGCACGGTTGCCGTGCTTTGACACCTTAATGCCTGCGGACGCCGTAACAATGGCGGAAACCGTGGAGATATTGAAGCTTCCTGCGTTGTCTCCGCCCGTGCCGACTATTTCGAGCAGGGGCTTGTCATAGCTCACCTTGAGGGCGTGGTCACGCATTGCGGCGGCACAGCCCGATATTTCGTCGATGGTTTCCGCTTTTGTACTCTTTGTGGAAAGTGCGGCAAGGAAAGCCGCATTTTGCACCTGCGTCGTCTCGCCGTTCATTATTTCGTTTATGACGGCATACGCTTCATCATAGCTTAAATCCTGCTTGTCTACAATTTTTACTATTGCTTCTTTAATCATATCGGATACTCCTTTTATTGTTTTATATTTAAAAAGTTTTCGATTATTTTGCCGCCGTCGGGAGTCATTATGGACTCGGGGTGGAACTGTAGGCCGTAAACCTCGTACTCGCTGTGGCGGACAGCCATTATCTCGCCGTCGTCCGCCTTTGCAACGGGTATAAGGCAGTCGGGCAGGGTGTTTTCCATAACGGCAAGCGAATGATACCTCGCAACGGGTATAACCCTGTCAAGCCCTTTAAAGACGGGGCAGGAAAGGTCAATTTCGGTGTCTGACTGCTTTCCGTGCATAAGGGTTTTTGCATACGATACCGTTGCCCCGTATGCCGTACATATAGCCTGATGGCCGAGGCACACGCCCAAAATCGGAATTTTGCCCGAACACTTTTGTACGGTTTCGATACATATACCGGCGTCCTCCGGTCTGCCCGGACCCGGTGAAATTATAATTGAACGGGGCTTCATTTTTAAAATATCGTCTGCGGTGACGGCGTCATTTCGCACAACCTTAATATCGGGGTCAACAGAGCCGACAAGCTGATAGAGATTGTACGAAAAGCTGTCGTAATTATCTATAAGTAAAATCATAAGGCTTCCTCCTGTGCAAGCTCCAGCGCCTTAACGACGGCCGCCGCCTTGTTTTTACATTCCTCAAACTCTTTTTCGGGTACGGAATCGGCGACTATGCCTGCGCCGCTCCTTACAAAGACCTTGCCGTTCTTTTTATAGGCTATTCTTATCGCTATGCAGGTATCAAGCGCTCCCGTGAAATCGAGATAGCCTATTGCGCCGCCGTAAATTCCCCTTTTGCAGTTTTCAAGATCGTTTATGAGCTGACAGGCTCTGATTTTCGGCGCACCCGAAAGAGTGCCTGCCGGAAGAATGGAATCTACGGCGTCAAGGGCGGTTTTATCCTCCGAAATCTCTCCCCTTACGGTTGAGCCTATGTGCATAACATGGGAATATCTCTCTATGGAATGATATTTTTCAACGCTCACGCTTCCGAATTTGCTTATTTTCCCTATATCGTTCCTGCCGAGGTCAACGAGCATATTGTGCTCCGCCAACTCTTTCGGATCGTTTAAAAGCTCCTGTTCAAGCGCCCTGTCCTCTTCCTCGGTCTTTCCCCTCGGCCTTGTTCCGGCAAGCGGGAAAGTGTGGAGTACGCCGTCCTTGAGCTTAACAAGAGTTTCCGGCGACGCCCCTGCAACCTCCATATCGGAGCTTGAAAAATAAAACATATAGGGCGAGGGGTTCAGCGTCCTCAGTACACGGTAGGTGTTAAAAAGCGTGCCCTCGTAATCCGCCTCAAAACGGTTTGACAGCACTATTTGGAATATGTCGCCCTCTTTTATATGATTTTTTGCTTTCTTAACCATTTCGCAGTATTCCTCTTTGTTAAAAAGAGGCTTTATTTCCGACAGCATACGGCCCGGCTCGTCTGTTTTGGGCTCGCCCGTTTTGATGAGCTTTTCCATTTGCTCAAGCTCCAGCACCGCACGGTTATACTGCGTTTGGTAATCATCGAGCGAGATGTTGACGATAAGTATTATTTTCTGCCTGTAATTATCAAATACAATTACCTTGTCAAAAAGCATAAGGTCTACATCTTTAAAGCCCTCCGTATCCTTTGCGTCAAGCTTCAGCGCCTTTTCGGAATACTTCAGATAATCGTAGGAGAAATAGCCTACAAGTCCGCCCGTAAAAGGCGGAAGCTCCTTATAGCGCACGCTCCTGTGTTCGTCTAAAATCTGCTTAATGTACTGCCTCGGGTCATCGGTTTCAAAAGTCAGGTTGCCGATTTTCATAACGCCGTTCTGGCAGGTGATTTCAAGCTTCGGGTCATAGCCCAAAAATGTGTATCTGCCCCATTTTTCGCTGTCCGATATGGACTCAAGCATATAGCAATGGCTTGAAACATTCTTCAAAATACGCATAACCTCTATCGGTGTTCGGACATCGGACAAAATCTCCGCCGAAACGGGAGCGGTTTTGTATTTCGACTCGCCTGCCGCCTTTTTAATTTCTTCAATGCTCGGTTTAATAAGCATTAATTATCACTTCCCTGTTGCTATACAAAATAAAAAATCCCCGACAGAATTTTAAAAATTCTGCCAAGGACGAAAATTTATTCCGCGGTGCCACCTTGATTTACGGCAATGCCGTACACTTTTAAGCAGGGTACCAACATACCCCCGGTAACTAACGCATACCAACTCGTCGCAGAATACTCGAAAAGCCAAACGGCAAATCTTTGACTGCGCCCTCGGCGGTCCATTTGACGCTCTGTTTTCCGCCCGTATTCCAGCCTGCACGGACTCTCTGTGGGAGCATAAACGCCTTTATCTCCGCTTCAACGGTTTAAATCAATATCTTAGTAAATTATAGCGCCGGAAAATAATATTGTCAAGCGCAAATTAATATTTTTAACGGCTTTAAAGGTTAATTTTTGCAAATACGCCCAAAGCAAAAGCCGCAATTCCCAAAATGACAAGCAAAAAACCTATTGCAACGATTGAATATGTATAAGCTTTAATCTGCTTTTCGTTGTCCTCTACAATTTCGTTTTTGTGCTTTTTAAGATATTTTTTCAAGCCGAAAAACGCCGCAAAAAGCCCTGTGACAAGGGCGATGTCAATAAACAAAAGTATCAGCTTGATTATGTTTACGCTCATATCTTTTCCCTTTCAACAAGGCAAACCGCATGGGCGGCTATACCCTGCTTTGCGCCGGTAAAGCCCAAGCCCTCCTCGGTAGTAGCCTTTACGCTTACGCAGTCGGCCGAAATATTGACGGCGTTTGCGATATTTTCCCTCATACGCTCTATATAGGGTGCAAGCTTGGGGGCTTCTGCCAAAACGGTTGAATCTATATTCACAACGGAATAGCCGTTTTCCCCGAGCAACACGGCGACCGCCCTCAGCAGTTCAAGGCTGTCCGCACCCGAATATTTCTCATCGGTATCGGGGAAGTGCTTGCCTATATCGCCGAGCGCCGCCGCACCCAGCAGGGCGTCCGATACGGCGTGCAAAAGCACATCTGCGTCGGAATGTCCCAAAAGCCCCATACCGTTATTTTCAATTTCCACACCGCCGAGTATCAGCCTTCTGCCCTCGCAAAGCCTGTGAACATCGTATCCGTGGCCTATTCTAATCATTAGCCTCTCTCCTATATATGAAAGCTTCCGCAATGTCAATGTCTTCGGGCGTTGTAATCTTTATATTTTCGTAGCTTCCCTCTACCATGGTAACCTCTGCGCCGTACTCCTCCATAAGCTTGCAGTCGTCGGTAAACTGCGAACAGTCGGGAACGCTGTCCAGCGCAGAAAGGTACATTTTTCTGTCAAAGACCTGCGGCGTATGGACTGCCCAAAGGAAATTCCTGTCGGGCGTGGAGGTAATTATATTTTGGGAATTTACGATTTTAACCGTATCCTTTACCCTTACCCCCGTTGCGGCCGCACCTGTTTCAAACGCCGCCCTGACCGTGTTTTCGATTATGCTTTTCGTCACAAGGGGTCTTGCGCCGTCGTGAATAGCCAGAAATTCCGAGGAGGGCGAGCTCCTTTTTACGGCGTTTAAAACGCTCTGCTGTCTTGTTGCTCCGCCGTTTACAATATCGCTGACCTTAAGGATTTCATAATCTCTGAGCATGGCGTACATTCTCGGAATGTCCTCCTGCCTGGCGGCAACTATAATTTCGTTTATAAGCTCGCAGTCCGAAAACGCCCAAAGAGTTCTCACAAGCACAGGGACGCCGTCAATAAGCAAAAACTGCTTGTTGACGCCGTCCATTCTTGTTGAATTGCCTGCCGCAACTATGACCGCCGTAACAAACGGTTCGGAAGCAGCGGTATTTGTTTTGCTGTTTTTTCTGATTAAGCTCATTGTATCACCACTTAATATTATGGTTAAACCTGCGATACAATGTATTTTACATCAATTTTTCTATTGTCGCAAGCTTAATGCAAAGGCAGAGTACCTCCGCCGCCTTTTTCATATCCTCTACGCTCGGGAAAGTGGGGGCAATTCTTATATTCTTATCCTCGGGATCTCTTCCGTAAGGATATGTAGCGCCCACGCTTGTAAGCACCACGCCCAAAGACCTGCACAGCTCGCCTACCCTCTTTGCACTGCAATTAAGCGTATCAAGGCTTATAAAATAGCCTCCGTTCGGCTTTGTCCATGAAGCCAGACCGCTGTCTGCAAGCTCCCTTTCAAAGGCCTCAATTACTATGCTGAACTTAGGCTCGATAATAGCGGCGTGCTTTCTCATATGCGCCTTAATTCCGTCTAAATCCTTAAAGAATTTAACATGCCTTAGCTGGTTTAATTTATCGTAGCAGATAGTCTGCATACCAAGCCTGTCGAGTATCATTTTTACATTTTTATCGCTTGCCGCAATGCAGGAAACGCCTCCGCCGGGGAAGCTGATTTTAGCAGTAGAGGTAAACTCGACAAAATTATCCTGAGTACCGTATTTTTTGCAGGCCTCAAAGATATTGAGAAGTCTGTCGGGAGTGTTGTTTAAATCGTGAACGGCATAGGCGTTATCCCAAATCACCCTGAAATCATTTGCCGCCGGTCTTAATGCGGCAAGCGCACGAACCTTTTCGTCGGAATATGTAATGCCCGACGGGTTTGAGTACTTGGGAACGCAGAACATACCCTTGACGCTCGGATCTTTTATAAGCTCGTCTATTTTTTCAATATCCGGTCCGTCGGAAAGAAGCGGTACGCTTATCATCTTTATGCCATAGTACTCGCAAATGGAAAAATGCCTGTCGTAGCCCGGCACATTGCAGATAAACTTAATTTCGCCCTGCCTGCTCCACGGCTCGGCGCCGGCGCCGGTAATCATACACTGGGTTATGTAGTCAAACATAAGCGCAAGGCTTGAGGTGCCGCCGAGTATAATATTCTCATTGGGTACGCCGAGCATTTCGGAAAAAAGCCTTTTACATTCGGGAATACCGTCAAGCACGCCGTAGTTTCGGCAGTCAAGCCCGTTTTCCGCCTTGCAGTCGCAAACGCCTATTACCTGCTTTAACATATCCATTGACAAATCAAGCTGTTCGGGAGCAGGCTTTCCCCTCGACATATCAAGCTTTAAGCCCTGACTTTTAATATCCGCATATTCTTTTTTAAGCTTATCGTATTCGGCGGCAAGCTGTTTTTTATTCATCTGTTTATATTGCATTTTGTTTCACTCCAAAATTTATTTTTCTTTAAAAACCGTAATAATTTTAATACATTTTATGATTATTTGCAATATTTGTTTGCCGTTCCTGCAAAAATTCTAAAAATAGGACAAGTAAGCGCCGAAGCGCAACGCCTTTTAGTGCATTTTTGATAAAACAACAGCTTATTTTACTTTTTTCTGCTTATTACGGCAGGCAGAATAACGGGCTTTTTTTCGCCTGCGTTTGTCATTTCCCGAATAAGCAGTTTCCTAAGCTCCCTGCGTATATCCGCACAGGCTTTATCCTTAATGAGATTATACTTTTCCGCAGGGTCTTTTTCAAGGTCGTAAAGATAATCCTCAAAATACACGGGCGAACCGGCTGTCACAAAGCCCAAAGCGGTTGAAGCCCTTACGCTGTATTTATATTTTTCGGTTCTGACGGCCCTGCCGCATTGGCTTTCGGAAATCTGAATAAAAACGCAGTCCCTTTTTTCGCCGCTATCCATTTGCTTTAACAGGGATTTTCCCATAAAGCTTTCGGGAATTTCTATGCCGGCAATGTCAAGCACTGTAGGCGGCAAATCAATGAGGCTGACAAGCCGTAAATCCTTTTTACCGCCCCTAAACCTTGCGCCCGATATAATGAGCGGAACATGTACTGCGCTGTCGTGGCAGGTTCGCTTGTACTCCGCATTTCTCGTTTTAAAGTGGGAGCCGTGGTCGCTTGTATAGATAATGACGGTATTTTCGTAAAGCCCCTTTTCCTTCAGCTTTTCAACCAATCTGCCGACATTTTTGTCAAGGCTGTTTACGGCGGCTATGTAATCGGGATACATCTGCCTGTAGTCGCCCTTTAAAAAGGTCAGATCCTCGGGCAGAGGATAGTTTTTGAATTTTTCCACGGTTTCCCTTGGACCCTCGTAACGGTGACGGTCGTTTTGATGATGCGGCTCAAGCTGTGAAACAAAGAGGAAAAAAGGCTTGTCGGAAGTCTTTTTATCTATGTATTCGAGGGCAAAGTCATTGATGCAGTCCGCCCTGTAGCCTTTAAAATCCACCCTGTTGCCGTCATCGTCAAAGACATAGCCGTCATACCCGTGGGAGGTAAATTCAAGCACATCGGCCGCTCGCCAATAGTCCTTATAGCCTCCCCTTCTCTGCCCGGGAACCGCTGTTTTCTCGCAGTGAAAGCCCCCGGGCGCACTGTCGGAGGCAAGGTGCCATTTGCCGACATAGGCAGTTTCATAGCCCGCCTCGTTAAAATACTCGGCAAGGGGCTTAATATCCCTCGGCAGGGCGATGCCGTTGCGGAAGCATTTGTTCTGCGTTGCGTAAACCCCCGTTTGCAGGCAGGCTCTTGCAGGGCCGCAGACGGGCTGGCAGGTGTAGCAGTTATCAAAGCTGACGCCCTCGTCTGCCAGTTTTATTAAGTTCGGCGTAACGGTATCGTTCACGGTGTCAAACCGCTGTTGGTCGGAAAAATAAAAAATAATATTCGGCCTCATACTGCCTCCGGTTTTATAAACATTATATTTAATAAGATAATTCTAACATATAAACTCGGTTAATACAATTAAAATAATGCAAAATGAGTAATTTTTCGGTTGTAAACGGTTTTAAAATCTGCTAATATTGTAGTGTTAAAAATAAGGAGATAAAAATTATGATATTAAAATTAAAACCGGCGTTAAAGGACTATTTATGGGGCGGCACAAAGCTTAAAACGGATTTCGGCTTTGAAAGCGATATGGAAAAGCTTGCCGAGGGCTGGATGCTTTCCTGCCACAAAGACGGCGAAAACATTGTTGAAAACGGCGAATATAAGGGTATGACCCTGTCGCAGGTTATTTCCGTATGCGGAAAAGATATTTTGGGGACAAACGGCAAAAAATTCGACTTTTTCCCGATACTCATAAAGCTTATCGACGCAAAAAACGATTTATCCGTTCAGGTACACCCCGATAACGATTACGCCCTGTCCGCAGAGGGAGAATACGGCAAAACGGAGTGCTGGTACATAATAGACTGCGAGGAAAACGCCGAGTTAATTTACGGCTTCAACCGCAAAATTTCCTCTGAGGAGTTCAGAAAAAGAATTGAAAACAATACCTTTCTTGAGGTTGTAAACAAGGTAAAGGTAAATAAAGGGGATCTGTTTTTTATCGAAGCCGGTACTCTGCACGCCATAGGCGCAGGTATTCTGCTTGCGGAAATTCAGCAAAACTCGAACACCACCTACCGTGTTTACGACTACAACAGGCGTGATAAGGACGGAAACCTGCGTCCGCTCCACATTGAAAAGGCCGTGGCCGTGACTCATTGCGAACCGCCGAAATACAGCTCCCGTCCCATGGGCGAAAAGGAAGCTTTTGACGGCTACAGCGCACAGCTTTTGACCGAGTGCGAGCTTTTCAAAGTTAAAAACCTTGAGATAACCGAAAAGGCGGAAATTACTGCGGACGAAAGCTCCTTTGTCTCTTTGCTCGTGACGGACGGAGAGGGCAAAATTTCCTGCTCGGGCGAGGAATTTGAGGCAAAAAAGGGCGACAGCTATTTTGTTTCCGCCTGCGGCGGCAAGGTGAAAATACAGGGCCGTATTACGGTTATTGAAACAAGAGTGTAAATAACTCTTGACACGGATAAAAAACAAGCATATAATGTTTACAAATAAAAGTTGTCTTCAGGGCGGGGTGCAAGTCCCCACCGGCAGTAAAGTCTGCGAGCCTTTTGTAGGTTGATTCGGTGAAATTCCGAAACCGACGGTATAGTCCGGATGAGAGAAGATGTATATATTTATACATTGCTTACGCCTTGAAAGTTTTTTCGGGGCGTTTTTTCTGTTTGGCAACTTGAAAAACAGAAAGAGGTAATACCATGAAAAAAATCGAAAGAAAAAACATCGTCAAGCTCACAACGACCGCTTTGTTAAGCGCAATTTCCGCAGTTTTGCAGTTCGTTGAAATTTCCATACCGATAATTCCGAGCTTTGTTAAGCTTGATTTCAGCGACCTGCCCGCCATACTCGGCTCGTTCGCTTTGGGACCGGGCTACGGGGTTGTAATAGAGCTTATAAAGAATTTGCTTCACCTCCCCTTTACCCAAAGCGCAGGTGTGGGCGAAATATGCAATTTTATTTTGGGAGCCGTTTTTGTGTTCACTGCAGGTATGATTTACAAGTATAAAAGGACAAGAACAGGCGCAATAATCGCCTCTGTTGCAGGGGCGCTTGCGATGTCGATAATTTCCCTGCCTGCAAACTATTACTTTGTATATCCCGCCTATGTTAAAATTCTGAATATGCCGCTTGATGATATTATAAGTATGTATAACGCCATACTGCCCGGCACAAATTCGCTTATCAGGGCGCTGTGCATTTTCAATCTCCCCTTTACCTTTTTTAAGGGCATTGTAAACGCCGCTCTGTGCTTTTTGATTTACAAGCCGCTTTCGTCATTCTTAAAGGGCAAAATTAATAAAGTGTAAACAATTTACCGTACTGTTGACAAAAGGGCTGTAAAGTAGTAAAATCTCAATGACAAATAAATAAAATTATCCTTATAAAGAGTGGTTGAGGGACGGGCCCGGCGACGCCACGGCAACCTGCCTTGTGCAAGGTGCTAAATCCTGCGGTTTTACCGAAAGATAAGGTGTTGATAAGCACCTTTACGGGTGCTTATTTTTTGTTTATTGTTAATTTTGTTTTAGGAGAATACCAAATGTCAAAGCATTTTTTCACTTCAGAATCCGTTACGGAGGGACATCCCGATAAAATATGCGACAATATTTCCGACGCCGTGCTCGATGAGATTTTAAAGCAGGACCCAAACGGCAGAGTGGCGTGCGAGTCTATGTGCATTACGAACCAGATAATCGTTATGGGTGAAATTACGACAAGCGCCAATATAGATATTGAGAAAATCGCAAGGCAGGTCGTCTGCGAAATAGGCTACGACAGCGATGAAAAGGGCTTTAACGCCAACACCTGCAATGTGCTTACCTTTATCGACAAGCAATCGGGCGACATCGCCATGGGCGTTGACAAGTCCTACGAATTAAAGGCCGGCCAAAATGAGGATTACAATTTGCACGGCGCAGG
Source organism: uncultured Clostridia bacterium (assembly GCA_947630285.1). Taxonomy (GTDB): domain Bacteria; phylum Bacillota; class Clostridia; order Oscillospirales; family Acutalibacteraceae; genus Fimenecus. The sequence continues at coordinate 59,853 of CANRHD010000005.1, forward strand.
CGACCAGGGAATGATGTTCGGCTATGCCTGCGACGAGACGCCGGAGCTTATGCCGCTTCCGATTTCCCTCTCCCACAAGCTTGCAAAACAGCTTACCAAGGTGAGAAAGGACGGCACCCTGCCGTATCTGCGTGCGGACGGCAAAACCCAGGTTACGGTTGAATACAACAACGACAACGAGCCTGTCAGAATAAGCACCGTTGTTATTTCCTCACAGCACAGCGCCGATGTTGAGCTTGCGCAAATCCGCCGTGACATTATGGAACATGTTATTAAGCCCATAGTTCCGCACGAGCTTTTTGACGACGACACCATTATTTATGTAAATCCCACGGGCAGGTTTGTCACGGGCGGCCCGGCAGGGGATTCGGGACTTACGGGAAGAAAAATAATTGTTGATACCTACGGCGGAATAGGCCGTCACGGGGGCGGCTGTTTTTCGGGAAAAGACCCGACAAAGGTTGACCGCTCCGCCGCCTACGCCGCAAGGTATGTTGCAAAAAATATTGTTGCGGCAAAGCTTGCAAAGAAATGCGAAATTCAGTTGGCATACGCTATAGGCGTGGCGAACCCCGTTTCCATAATGGTTGACACCTTCGGGACGGGCGTGCTTGACGACTATGTGCTTGAGGAAATAGTCAGGGAAACCTTCGATTTAAGACCTGCCGCAATTATAGAATATCTTGATTTGAAAAAGCCTATTTACCGCCGGCTTGCCTCCTACGGCCATATGGGGCGTGAGGAGCTCGGCGTTAAATGGGAAAACACGGACAAGACCGGAGAGCTTCGCAGGAGAGCCGGACTCGAATGATTCCGAAATCACTCGGTATTATTTACATAAAGTGAAATAAAAAATTTATTAGGAACAACGCCTTAATTAAGTAAGAGGCGTTGTTTCAGTCTGTCGATAAACTGTTTTGCGATAGCAAAATGTCCAAAAGTTTTTGTCCGTCTTTTTTCAAAAAGACGGTGGGGTCGAGGGCAACGCCCTCGGCGCAGTCCGCAGACTGCGAAATTCTTGCACTTCAAAGAGCGCAGGAGGGGCGAAAAACAGTCCGGTGGACTGTTTTTCGGTGGGGAACCCTCGCCGGGGGTTCACCATAATCTTACTCCTTTTGTACATATTGCTAAGTGACACATACTTTTTCTACACGCTGGAACAACGCCTTAATTAATAGGCGTTGTTTTTATTTAAAAGGAAATTAAGATGTTGAAAAACGCAAAAATATATGATAAACTTATATTGCCAAACTAACTTAATATGTTAAAAAGGGGGTGTTTTTTCATTTTATGAAATAAAGCTGTTATTTTCAGGCATACTTATATTGTTGAATTTGACAAAAACGCAAATTCTTGCAATGTAAGTGTGTATTTACACCCTTTCATATAAGTTAGTTTGGCGACTATCGGAGTTTGCGTTTTTTGTGCGTCTGCTTCGGTAGGCGCACTTTTTTATTTTTGGAGGAAAAATAATGAACAAAGGTTTTAAAAAGGTTCTGTCATTATTAATGACATTGGCAATGATACTGACTGCTCTGCCCTTGGCAGGAGTTACGGCGTTTGCGGAGGCATATGCGGGAGATCCCAATGAGCACACGAGCGGAGACTTTCGTTATATTATATGGGCTAACAATACGGTGGGGATTTCGGGTTATACAGGTAGTGCGGAAAAGCTTAATATTCCCTCAAAACTTGACACATATACTGTTACAAGTATAGAATATGGGGCGTTTGAAGGGTGTGATAACTTAATAAGCGTATCAATACCTAACAGCATTACAAGCATAGGCAATTCGACATTTCGTGATTGCGAAAGCTTAACAAATATAACAATCCCTGAAAGCGTTATAAGCATAGGTGATGAAGCATTTTTGAACACGGGATATTACAATAACCCGGCAAATTGGCAAAACGGCGTTCTCTATATAGATAACTGTTTAATAGAAGCAAAGAGCAATGAAATCCCTCAGAATTATAAAATCAATGAGGGAACAAGGGTTATTGCAGACAGCGCATTTGAAGATTGCGACAGCTTAACAAGCGTAACAATACCCGAAGGTGTCACAAGCATAGGTAGGCTTGCATTTTCATATTGCGACAACTTAACAAGCGTAGCAATCGGTAATGGCGTAACAAGCATAGGCGATGATGCATTTTCATGTTGCTACAGCTTGACAAGCGTAACAATACCTAACAGCGTTACAAGCATAGGCGAGAGTGTATTTTATGAGTGCTACAGCTTAACAAGTGTAACAATACCGGAAAGCGTAACAAGCATAGGCGAGGGTACATTTGCATATTGCCGCAGCTTAACAAATGTAGCAATACCCGACAGCGTTACAAGCATAGGTGGTATGGCATTTGCATATTGCGAAAGCTTAACAAGCGTAACAATACCCGAAAGCGTAACAAGCATAGGTGAGGGAGCATTTGAAGGTTGTGAAAACTTAACAGAAATAAAGGTTGACACAAACAATAAAAACTATACTTCACAGGACGGAGTATTGTTTAATAAGAATAAAACAGAGCTTATACAATATCCTATAGGAAATGAAAGAAAAACATATGATATTCCCAAAGGTGTTACAAGCATAGGCGATTTGGCATTTGTTTTATGCGACAGCTTACCAAGCATAACAATACCTGACAGCGTTACAAACATAGGTGATTATGCATTTGGATGGTGCAGCTTAATAAGCGTAACAATACCCGATAGCGTTACAAAAATAGGTAATTATGCATTTGCATTTTGCTACAGCTTAACCGATATTTACATATTAAACAAGGAATGTAATATAGAGGAAGACAACGAAGATCCCGACGCCTTAACCATTCCTACTGAAACCACAATTCACGGTTATGCAGGTTCAACCGCAGAAACATTTGCAAAAGAAAACGGCAACAAGTTTATAGCAATTAACGCTATCGGCGATATAGACGGCAACGCTAATATTACAATTACCGACGCCAAGTGGATATTACAAAACACCGTAAAATCAAGAAACCTCACCGAGGCGCAGGCAAAGGCCGCCGACCTCAACAAGGACGGCAAGGTAACAATCGTTGACGCAAAATGGGTGCTTCAAATAGTCGTAGGCCTCAGAGACGCCCAAACACTCAAACCCATTAAAAAATAACCAATTAATTAAGCATTTACAAAAGTTTAAAGGTTCAAAGTATGTTCAAAACATTACATTAAGTAACATTTTGAACAAAAAAGCAAGCGGTTATTCTAAGGAAAAATTCCAAAGGATAACCGCTTTTGCGTTTACTTATTAAGATTAAATAGAATTGCTTTTACAAAGCAACGGGTAACTCCCGGCGATTAGGGTTTTGCCCCTCTGCCCCGCAAGCCTTTGAAAAGGCTTGTGCCGGCGTGTAAAAAAAGTATGTGTCACTTGGCAATATGCACAAAAGGAATAAGATTATGGTGAACCCCCGGCGAGGGTTCCCCACCGAAAAACAGTCCACCGGACTGTTTTTCGCCCCTCCTGCGCTTTTTGAAGCGTAAGTTTTTCGCAGTCTGCGGACTGCGACGGGGGCGTTGCCCCTCGACCCCTTACCCTTTTGTCCGCTTCGCAGACATTTCCCCTGACAGGGGAATCTCCTTTTTGTAAAAGGCGGGCGAAAACTTTCGGCGTTTTGTTATCGCAAAACAGTTTATCAACAGGTTTCGTGCAAGCCTTTGAAAAGGCTTGCACGAAACTTTTCTTTTAATATTCGTAAGGTCTGATTTTTTTCAGCTCCTCAGCTTTACGCCGATTTTCTCAAGCGCTTTTATCGCTTTGCCGACAGCGGTATCTGCGTCGTCGTCGGTGAGAGTTCTCTCCGCAGAACGCAGGCTCAGGCTGAACGCAACGCTCTTCATGCCCTTTTCGACCTGTGCGCCCTCATATACATCGAACAGAGAAATGTTTTCAAGCGTCTTTCCTATCGACGAGGCTATAAGCTTTTGAAGGGATACCACGGGTATTGCCTTTTCGCATACAAACGCAAGATCCCTCGTAACGGCAGGGAATTTCGGAAGCGCCCTGTATATTTTTTCCGTTTCCCTGTTATCGAAAAGAACGCCCATGGAAATTTCCGCAATGTAACAGCGAGTACCGATTGAATAGTTGGCGGCAACATTCGGGTGAACCTCGCCCAAAAGCACGGCCTCCTCACCGTTTACGGAAATTTTTGCGCCCCTGCCCGGGTGCAGATACGGGCAGTCTGTAACCCTTTCAATTTCAAATTCCTTTATGCCGACATTTGAAAGCAGGTTTTCGACTATCCCCTTTAACGAGAAATAATCATACTCGCCGCCGTAAAGCCCTATCATTACCTTTTCGGGTTCGTCGGGCAGTTCCTCATCACCGTTGGAAATGTAAACGGGGCCTATCTCGTAAAGACCTGCCGAGGCGTTTCTGTTGTTGTAGTTCCTTGAAAGGGTCTGTAACATAGAGGGTACTGCGGTTGTTCTCATAACAGAGGTGTCTTCACCGAGAGGGTTGGAAATTTTTACGCAATTTCTAAGACCGCTGTCCTCGGGAAGCAGGATTTTGTCAAATTCCTTGGGGCTTATGAAAGTATAAGTGCAGATTTCGGAAAGCCCCTGGGCTATGAGTATATCGTTCACCTTGTTTTCAAGTATCTGAAAATCGCTGTATCTTCCGTCAGCAACTCCCGACAGAGCCCTGTCGGGTATTTTGTCGTAGCCGTAGAACCTTGCAATCTCCTCGGAAATATCCGCCTGATGCTCAATATCGTTCCTGAACGACGGTGCAATAACATTGCCGTCCTTTATCTCAAAGCCGAGCTTTTCAAGTATTTTGCGCTGTTCGTCCGCAGATAAATCAATGCCTATAAAGTTATTGACCCATTCCGGCTCAAAGGGAAGCGTTACGGGGGTCTTGTCGCTGTGATCGCAGTCAACAACGCCGCCTACGACATCGCCTGCGTCAAGCATTTCAACAAGCTGAAGCGCCCTTGTAAGTGAACGCAGGCACCCGGTGGCGTCAAGCTCCTTTTCATACCTTGCGGAAGCCTCGGTTCTCATTGAGAGAGCCTTTGCGGTACGCCTTACGGAAACGCCGTTAAACATAGCGGATTCAAAAACTATGGTGGTTGTATCGTCCATAATTCCCGAATACTCGCCGCCCATAACGCCTGCAACCGCAACGGGCTTGTTTTCATCGGCAATAACAAGCATTTCCGGTGTCAAATTCCTCTCAACCCCGTCAAGAGTTGTAATGCTTTCGCCGTCCTTTGCTCTCCTTACAATTACCTTGTTGCCGTCAAGGTATCGCAGGTCAAATGCGTGCATGGGCTGGCCGAGCTCAAGCATTACAAAGTTTGTAATATCAACTATATTGTTTATGGGTCTTACTCCGCAGGCACGCAGTCTTTCCCTCATCCATCTCGGCGAAGGCTTAATCCTAACATTCTCAACCACTGCGCCCGCATATCTGTAGCAAAGGTCTGGGTCCTTTATTTCAACCGAAAGGAAGTCGTCAACACAGCCATGCGTGTTTTTAACGCTGATTTCGGGCATTTTAAGCTCTGCGCCGAAGGTCGCCGCCGCCTCACGGGCAAGCCCCGTTATCGAGAGGCAGTCCGCACGGTTCGATGTGATTTCAAACTCCGTAACGACATCGTTAAGGCCGATGGCCTCGTGTATATCCGTGCCGAGCGTTAAATCGCAGTCGTCGCCGAGTACAAAAATACCGTCCTCTACGGCATACGGAAAATCGTGGCAGGTGAGCCCGAGTTCGCCCAAAGAGCAGAGCATACCGTTTGATTCAAGACCCCTGAGCTTACCCTTTTTGATATGCTGACCGCCGGCAACAAAGCTGTTGTCCAGCGCCACGGGGACAATATCGCCCGGCTTAAGGTTCTGCGCGCCCGTTATTATCTGTAAATTTTCCTGCTTGCCTACATTTACACGGCAAACCCAAAGGTGGTCGGAATCGGGGTGCCTTTCAAGGGCCTCCACCCTGCCGACAACAACATTTTTTATCTCCTCGCCCTCGGTTTTAAAGGATTCAACCTTTGAACCCGAAAGCGTCATTTCATCGGCAAACTGTTTATCGCTTACATTAAGCTCAACATAATCCGATAACCATTTTTTAGATAAATTCATCTTGACACCCCCTTAAAACTGACTCAAGAAGCGCATATCGTTTTCAAACAGCAAGCGCATATCTTCGATATTAAACCTGAACATTGTAAGTCTTTCAAGCCCTATGCCGAAAGCATAGCCCGAATATTTTTCGGCGTCAACTCCGCCGTTCTGCAAAACCTTGGGGTGAACCATACCGCCGCCGAGGATTTCTACCCAGCCCTCGCCCTTGCACATGGGACAGCCCTTGCCGCCGCATTTAAAGCAGGTAACATCCATTTCGCACGACGGCTCCGTAAACGGGAAATGGTGCGGCCTTAATCTAATCTCCGTGTTTTCACCGTAAAGGCGTTTAGCAAACTGCATAAGGTTGCCCTTAAGGTCACCCATCGTAATGCCCTCGTCAACAACAAGCCCCTCAATCTGGTGGAAATAGGGAGAGTGCGTTGCGTCCACGGCGTCCGAACGGTAAACTCTGCCCGGAGCAATTATCCTGATAGGCGGCTTCTGCTTTTCCATTACCCTTATCTGAACAGGCGAAGTCTGGGTTCTCAAAAGCATTTTGTCCGTAATATAAAATGTGTCCTGAGTATCCCTTGCAGGATGGTCGGGCGGAAGATTGAGAGCCTCAAAGTTGTAATAATCCCATTCGACCTCGGGACCGGAGGCAATTTGAAAGCCCATACCTATGAAAATATCCTTAACCTCGTCAAGGACTATCGAAAGCGGATGCTTGTGCCCGAGCGGCTTGCTCTCGCCGGGGAGGGTTACATCAATGGTTTCCGCCGCCAATTTAAGCTCCTGTTCCTTTACCTTCAGCTCTGCGGTTTTTTCCTTGAGCATTTGCTCGATATTCTGCCTTACCTCGTTGGCAAGCTGACCCATTTTGGGTCTTTCCTCTGCGGTAAGCGTACCCATCTGCTTGAGAATTGCGGTAAGCTCGCCCTTTTTGCCCAAGACCTGTACTCTGAAATTTTCAAGCTCCTGAATACTTGAAAGCTTCGTCAATTCGGCCCTTGCACGCTCATGGATTTTGTTGAGCTGTTCTTTCATGGTCTTCACCCTTTCAATATGATAAATAAAAATTTACAAAACAAAAACCCCGTCCTAAAAGGGACGGAGTAAAATTCCGCTGTACCACCCGATTAAAAAGAACAAACATTCCCTGCCCTGTAACGGGGGCGCCGTTACGGCCTACTTGCGTTTCAGCCGTACCACTCCAAAGCGAAATTTCAAAACGGGGCAATATTAAATGCGCTCACAGCCCTCGGCGCACTCTCTCTTGAATAAACGAACCCCGAATTTACTAAACTTTTTCATTGTGTTTTCGGATTAATATTGTATAAATAGTATAGCATAAAATATTTTTTTTGCAAGTAAAATTTTCTTTTGCCGATTTTATATAAATTTTTGTGAAAAATAAAAATAATCGGGCGTTTTACTTGAAAAAATTTGTCAAATAGTATAAAATAAATTGATAAATAAATTTTAGTAAATTTGAGGTGCAAAATGAATAAGAATTGGATGGACGGCAAAACCGTCATCATTACCGGCGCTTCGGGCGGTATGGGTAAAGGCGTGGCGGAAAAGCTTATTAAAGAGCATGGCTGTACGGTTATCGGTATTGCAAGAAGCGAAGAGAAGATGAAAAAGGTTGTTGCCGAACTGGGCGATTACAAGGACAAATTCACCTACAAGCTTTTTGATGTATCGGTTGAAAAGAATTGGCTTGAATTTGCGGACTATCTCAAGGAGAACTCGATAAAGCCCGATATTTTGATTAACAACGCCGGTATTCTGCCTAAGTTTGACAGGTTTCAGAATTACACGGTTGAATACATAGAAAAAGCTATGAATATAAACTTCTATTCGGCGGTTTATTCAATTCATACTCTACTGCCCCTGTTGCTTGAGTCGCCCTCGCCGGCGATTATCAATGTCGATTCCTCTGCGGCGCTTATGACGCTTGCCGGCACATCGGTTTATTCCGCTTCAAAGGCGGCTCTTAAATCCCTTTCGGAGGCTCTCAGGGAGGAGCTGAGAGGCAAATGTTATGTCGGCATAGTTTGCCCCGGCTTTACAAAAACCGATATTTTCAGGGATCAGAGCGCTTCGGACGCAAAGGGTCAGAAAATGCTCAATATGGTAAGCACCTCGTGCGAACGAATGGTTAAGATGATTATGAACGATATAAAAACCAAAAAGCCCCTTGGCGTTCACGGCTTCGATGCGGCTTTTATGAACTATTTCGGCAGGATACTGCCCGTACAGGGCGGCAGGCTTTTCTCCGCCGTTATGAAAGCGTCTAAAATGCCGTTATTCGACCCGGTGTTTAAGGATTAATTGGGAATTTGGGGATTTATCCCTGTAAAATAATATTTTGGAGGCTCAAAATGAAAGTATTTATGATTGGCGGCACAGGTCTTCTCGGCTGTGAGGCTGCAACAACCCTTATCAAAAGAGGGCATCAGGTAAAAAGCGTCGCTCTTCCTCCCCTTCCGGAGGGCGCTCCCATTCCCGAGGAAATGGAAATCATCTTTGGCGACATCAACAAGAAAACCGATGATGAAATCGAAGCTATGCTTGAAGGCTGTGATGTTTTCATCTTTGCCGCCGGAGTTGACGAGAGAGTTGAATTCCCGGCGCCTGTTATGGACTATTACTACAAGTTCAACATCGCTCCGCTTGAAAGAATTTTCCCGCTCTGCAAAAAGGCAGGCGTAAAGAGGGCTGTTGTTCTGGGTTCATATTTCGCATATCTTCACAAAATCAGACCCGAAATGAAGCTTACCGAAAGAAATCCTTATATGAAATCCCGTATCGAGCAGGAAAAGGTTTGTGAAAACGCCTGTGACGAGAATTTCTCAGCCTGCGTTCTTGAGCTCCCCTATATTTTCGGTACACAGCCCGGCAGAAAACCTGTTTGGACGGTTCTTATCGAGCAGATTGAATTTATGGACAAATGGCCCTGCACCATGTATCCCAAGGGAGGTACGGCAATGCTCACCTGCCGTCAGGTTGGCCAGGTAATTGCCGGCGCCGCCGAAAACAAGGCAGGCAAGACAGGCTTTGAGGCTATCCCGATAGGCATGTATAATATGAAGTGGCCAGAATTCCTTTCGATAGTATTTGACGCAAGAGGAATGCACGGCAGAAAGATACTTACCGTTGCGCCCTGGATGATGAGAATAGGCATGGGCAAAGTTGTTAAGGACTATAAAAAGAGGGGCATTGATTCAGGCATGGATCCCATGCAGTTGCCCGACATTATGGACTACGATCTCTTTATCGACAAAAAATATTGCCTTGAGCTCGGCGTTGAAGAGGACGACATTAAGGCGGCCATTACAGACTCCATAAAGGTTTCGCAGGCCGCATTTGACGGAAAAGTAAAGCTCCTTGAAATGAAGGGCGAATAATTAAAGCTATACGGTAAACATAAACGGACAGTCTTTCGGCTGTCCGTTTTCAGTTTGTCGGTAAATTGTTTTTAAACATTAAAATTTAAAGTTTTCGGCCGCCTTTTACAAAAGGACGGTGGGGTCGAGGGGCAAAGCCCTCGGCGCAGTCCGCAGACTGCGAAATTCTTATACTCAAAAAAGCGCAGGAGGGGAGCAAAACAGTTCGGTGAACTGTTTTGCGTTGGGGAACCCTCGCCGGGGGTTCCCCGGAAGTTTATATTTTTATGCAAGTCAGATAAAGCCTGCTTTTTCTACATGCCAAAACGGACAGTCTTTCGGCTGTCCGTTTGTCTGTTTTGTGCAATTACTTAATTACGCTTAAATTTTGTGAGGGTAAATACTCCTCGCATATTACTCCGTTGTCGTAGACGATATAAACATATCTGCCGTTGTCGCCCGTAACTCCGCTGAAGAACGGTACGCATTTTGAAACAATCTGCTCCGCCTTCCTTTGGTCGGTGATTTTATTGAATTTAACCTCGGAGCCGTCAATAAGCTTGTTAAACATCTCTCTGAGCGTTATTTTGTAACTGCTGTCCATATCGTAGGCATTATCCGATGTCCAGAAGCAGTAAGTAAAGTAGCTTCCCGTAAAGGAATCGTTAAATTCAAATACATATGATTCGCCCCTGGGTATATAGTACCTATATCTATCGCTGTTTTTGTTGCCGTTTTCGGTCAATTTGTCAAGCTCGTTTACCGCAAGCTTCGTCAGGTTGATTTTTGAATCGGCATAGTAAACCTCTTTGACCTTTGCGTTAAACGGAACAGTCTCGTAGCCGTTATCCTTTAAGAACTTAATAGTGTTGGTCATTTCGGGATAGATGTAAATACAACTGCCGACTGCGCCCGTATTATACTTTTTGTTAAGCTCGTTATAGAGGGTTTTATTACTGTCGGAATATGGGTCGCCGTAGTTTATATCGGCATCCTGCTTTCGGTTCAGGTCGCCGTACATTGAAGCATATTCCTCGTCAAGATAGTACGCACAGTAGGTGTTGTCGTTGAATGTAAGTGCGGCGAGCGGACGGCTCGTGTTATTGTAGAATTTGTCATACGGGAGCTTAATTAAATCCTCATAAAGCGCCTTGCAGAGGGCTTTGGTGTCCGCAATCGGTTCTGTGGAGTAGCCTGCGCCCTCGTTGCTGCGCACAAAGCCCGTATACATCGAGCTGTTGCCGATGTAGTGCCATGCCCGTTCGGTAAACTGTCCGTTATGGAATAAGTCGCTGTATCTCTGAGGGTCGTTATAATCGTAACTCAAATCGTCACCGCTGTCAGTTTCGCCCACAATGGAGCTTGTATCGGGCTGTTCGCAGAGTGCGGCTTTAAGGAAGTTCTTGTAGTATTTCGAGTCGTAAATCTGCCTTGAAATCTTCTCGGCGGTATCAAGGTCGTAAATTACGAACTCCCTCTGTATTATCTTGCCGTTTTTAAGGACAATATTAAAGGTGTAATCGTTGTAAAAGTAAAGGTCGTCGCCCAAAACTTCGCTGCCGTCATTCGACTCGGATTTTTTGTATTTGCTTTCCTTGGCAGAGTTGAAAATCTCGGTGATAAGCTTAATATCCTCTGCGTCCTTGCTCGAATAGCCTGCGCCTGCTTCAAGAGTTGCGGCAGGAAATCTGCCCGAGAAATAATTGAATATATCGTGTCTGTCATGAATATCCATGGATACAAGCTTTATTTCGCTCGTATCGGGCAGTCTGTTGTATGTTCCGAAATACTCGGACGAAACAAATACGATGCAGAAAATCGTAATCGCAAACATAAAGGCAAAGACGGGCAGTCTGCGGAGAGTGGGCTTTAACTTTCTTATCATTATAAGCTCGCCGAGCAGGAAAGCGATGATAAGAATTACGAAAAGTACTGCGGTGGTAAGCCAGGTGTTGTGGAAGAAAACCGTATTGGAGCCGTACAAAGCGTTAAATATGGGTTCTGCGGCGGCAAGGAAAGCAAAGCTGTATACCGCAATGCCGTTAATCGCCGTTGCAACGCCGAATTTTCCGAATGAGTTTGAGTTTTCCGCCTTGCGCCTGTTCATAAGCGTGAAGCCGATGGCAATTAACGCCATGGATACTATAAGCCAGAAAATCAACGGTGCAAGCAAATCGAAATCGACCGCCATATCCTTGGGAACTTCCTTGCCGCAGAGGAGCTCGGAAAGTCTGTCTATCGGAGTGATAGACTGGTCATTTGACATACGCTCAACATTAAGATCGCACACAAAGGTAAAGGGACAAAGCAGATTGAAAAGCATGCCTATCTTGGTGTAGCCTTCCATGCCGTAAAATCCGTTAAGCATAGAGTACTTGAGCTCGCCCACGGCGTTTACGAAAAGGAACGGGAAGAGCGAGGTCGAAGCGCTTGTTAAAACAGCTTCGATAATCGAACCCGAAACGGTTGAGGCGAACGCCCCTATGGTAAGGCCGGAAAGACCGCTTGTAAACAACACAAGGAAGAAATAGAAAAACAAATTAATCAAATGCTTACTGTAGCCGAAAACGCTTATGTTGACAAAAAGCGTAATTGTAAGGGGAACTGTTACCGCAATGAAAATAGTCAGCATTGCCGCAAAAATTCTGTTAAAAAACAGCCTTGAACGGGTGATGCCCATGCTGAAATAAACATTTACGCTGTTTTTTGAGAACATAAACCTGAAAAGGATTATGGCGGTAAGTATTCCGCAGCAAACCATACCGGCAACTATCATAAAGGAGTCAACCATCATAGCATTGCCGAAGTACGATATAATCGGGCCGTTTTCCGCAATCGTTTGCTTTAAGGTGTCGGAATTAACGAACTTGATAACCGGAATGGTGAAATAGGTCAGCAAAACTATGAGTGCTATGACAGAATAAGGGCAGGCTTTTAAAAGACTTCTTGCAAAATCTTTTCTGTCTGCTTTATCATTCGAATATCTTAGTGATGTCATATTTCTTATCCTCCATTTCGTTTAAGAATACTTCTTCCATAGTCAGCTGATATTCGTCAATAGCTATCGGACCGAGCGCATTGAGCTTTGCTTTTTCGCTTTCGCTGTCGCCCTCGAAAATAATCATCGCTATTTTACCGTCTATATCTATGGACTTGTATTTTATCCGGCTGAAATCGCTTTCGCTTATTTCACGGTTAAATATCACACGGACCTTGGAATAGTTCTGTGAAATATCGTAAACGGAGCAGTTCATTGTAAGGCGCTTGCCGTTTATGAGTCCTACATGGTCGCAGAGGTTTGAAAGCTCCGAAAGGTTGTGCGAAGAGATGATAAGCGACGCTTCGTTTTCGGCGATGTACTCAACGAAGAGCTTTTTGGTTATTTCCTTTTTCTGAGGGTCAAGCCCGTCAAAAGTCTCGTCAAGCAAAAGGTATTTCGGGTGTGCGGAAAGCCCTAAAATAATCTCGGTCTGCCTTTGCATACCCTTTGAAAATCCCCTTATTCTTTTCTTTCGGTCAAGCCCGAATACCCCCAGCAGGTTTTCAAAGGTCTTAAAACTGAAATTCGGATAGTAGTCCGAGTAAAACTTCGCCATGGATTTCGGAGTTGCGTTTATGGGGAAATAGAGGTCGTCGGGGATATAGAACATATCCTTTCTTATATCGTCGTTGTCGAAAACATACTGCCCTCCCATAAGAATGTCGCCCTCGTCCGCCCTGTAGATGCCGGCGGCCGTTTTCAGCAGGGTCGTTTTGCCTGCGCCGTTGTAGCCGATAAGGCCGTAAATGGAGGACGGCTCAACATTAAAAGTAATGTTTTCAACCGCAACATAGTCGTCAAACTTTTTTGTTACGCCGTTAAATTCAATCACCTTTTACATCTCCTTTATAAATATTTTCAATAAGTTCTGTAATTTCTTCTTTTTTTGCGCCCATTGCCTTTGCAGATTTAACACAGTTCGATATTTCGTCAAAAATATCCTTGCAGAAATTTCGGGCAGATGTGTTGTCTGATACGAATATTCCCTTTCCGGCTATTGAATAAGTTACTCCCTCGCTTTCAAGCTCCGAAAGAGCCCTCTTTAAGGTGTTTATGTTTATTGAAAGCTGTGAGGAAAGCTGTCTCAGTGAGGGAAGTTGATCATCGGCCTTAAGTTCGCCTCGGCTTATGGCAAGCTTGATTTCTTTTTTTATCTGCTCGTATATCGGCGTCCTTGAGTGATAATCAATTAAAATATTCAAAAACAGCACCTCCTTTGTAAGTTACACGTTCCGTAATAACTGTGATATTACAATTAGCACAGTTATATAATAGCCCACCGAAAATAATTTGTCAATATGTTTTTTATAATTTTTTTAACGCTTTTTACCGCAAACTAAAAACGGACAGCCGAAAGACCGTCCGTTTTAAGATAAACTGTTTTTGAAAAATTAAAAGTTTTGTTAAAGCCTGTACTTTATTTTAGCTTTTAACCCTCGGCTTCACGGGGCGGCTCCGCCTCGCTGAGACAAGGTCTTTTTTTCGCACCCGTGCGTATTACGGCGGCGCCGTATATCACGGTCAAAACGCCTGCTGTCGGATAGCTTATATTCCAGGGTAAATTGAAGCCTATAGAGGCGTTTAATATAAAGCTCGACACTATAAACATATAGAACATACCCGGCAAAACCGACATAACAAACGGCAGTTTTCTGCTCATCATATAGACAGTAACCATGGCAAACGCAAAAACGGCTATAGTCTGATTAGCCCATGCGAAATACCGCCAAAGTATGTTAAATCCGCCCGAATTTAATTTTGCAAACACCAAAAGCGCCGCAACGAACGCAAATATCACAAGCGAAACCAAAAGCCTGTTCTTTTTCTTGGACTGGTCTATTTTTAAAGCGTCGGAAACAATGAGACGCAGAGAGCGCAGAGCGGTATCGCCCGAGGTTATGGGAAGCACTATGATACCTATTACGGCGATAATTCCGCCTACATTACCGAGCAAATCCTTGGCGATTATGCCGACAACATCGGTTGTGCTTGTCTGTGCCGTTGCAAGGCCGAGATTTAAAACGCCCATGGTTGCCGCCGCCCATATCATTGCGATAATGCCCTCGGCAATCATCATATTGTAAAAGGTCGTGCGACCCTCCTTTTCACTCTTAATCGTGCGTGAAATCAGCGTTGCCTGTGTTGAATGGAAGCCCGACACTATTCCGCACGCAACCGTGACAAAGAAAATCGGTATAAAATGAAGCCCCTGCGGATGGACGCCGGAAACGCCCGTAGTCCAAATATTGTCAAGCTTATAGCCCTTTGCGATAAGACCTATAAAAACGCCGAGCGCCGAAATAATGAGCAACATACCGAAAACAGGATAAATCTTGCCGATAATCTTATCAATCGGGAACAGCGTTGCAATTACATAGTAAACAAAAATTGCGCCGTAAACCACCCATACCACAGGGTTGGAGGCGGAGCTGTCCGCCTTTAAAATCTGCGTTACAAACAGGTCGCCGGGCGTGTAGATGAAAACAGCGCCTATCAAGAGCATCAAAATACATACAAACACATTGTAGACGGGATAGGCGTATTTACCCAGATACTTTTTTATAAGGGACGGCATCTGCGCTCCGTCATTACGCACGGAAATCATACCGCACATATAGTCGTGAAAAGCGCCTGCTATTACACAGCCTACGGGTATGGTCAAAAAGGCGATAGGCCCGAAGAGAATACCCTGAATAGGTCCTAAAATAGGTCCTGTTCCGGCTATGTTCAGAAGCTGAACCAGCGAATTTTTCCACTTTTTCATCGGCACATAGTCCATACCGTCGTTTAAACGGATTGCCGGCGTCTCTCGCTCGTCCGGCTTGAAAACCTTTTCGCATACCCTGCCGTACAAAGCCCCTCCGGCAAGCAGGATTATAATTCCCACAGCGAATGTAATCATTAAGTTTAACCCACTAACATTAATTTATTTTAAAAGCGTATCAAACGCCTTTAATATTGTGCATATTTTAATTGTTGCCCGTTATATTCTTGCTACTCCCGTCTCTCTTGCCGCCTTGATTACGGCCTGCGCCACGGTTTTGCCCACCCTCTCGTCAAAGGCTTTTGGCAAAATGTAATCTTCGCCGAGCTCGCTGTCCGAAACGAGCGACGCTATCGCCTTAGCGGCGGCAATTTTCATTTCCTCGTTTATATCGCTTGCACGGCAGTCAAGAGCGCCCCTGAACAGCCCGGGGAAGCAAAGCACATTGTTTATCTGATTGGGAAAATCGCTTCTTCCCGTTCCGACTACCGCCGCACCTGCCCTTTTGGCAAGCTCCGGCATTATTTCGGGAGTGGGGTTCGCCATGGGAAGAACTATGGGCTTGTCCGCCATGGAGCTTACCATTTCCTCGGTAACAATACCGGGAGCGGATACACCGATAAATATATCCGCACCTTTCATTGCGTCGGCAAGCGTGCCTGTTTTTCTCTGCTTATTCGTAAATTCCGCAATCTCCCTTTTTGCGCTGTTGAGCCTTTCGTCGCCCTTGCATATAATGCCCTTGCTGTCGCACATTATTACGCTTTTTATGCCCTGGCTTATAAGCAGTTTTGCTATGGCAATGCCGGCCGCACCTGCGCCGGAGAACACCACAGAGCAGTCCTCAATTCTTTTGCCTACTACCCTCAAAGCGTTGATTATAGCCGCAACAACCACTACGGCAGTACCGTGCTGGTCGTCGTGGAAAATCGGAATATCCGTTTTTTCCTTTAGCTTTCTTTCAATCTCAAAGCAACGGGGAGCGGCAATATCCTCAAGATTGACTCCGCCGAACGAGCCTGCCAAAAGCGAAATGCAATTAACTATTTCGTCAACATCTTTGGAGCGGACGCACAGCGGTATTGCGTCAACGCCGCCGAACTCCTTAAAAAGTACGCATTTGCCCTCCATAACCGGCATACCGGCCTCCGGTCCTATGTCGCCGAGCCCCAAAACCGCCGTTCCGTCGGTGACTACCGCCACGGTGTTCCAGCGGCGTGTAAGCTCATAGGATTTTGAAATATCCTTTTTAATCTCAAGGCAGGGCTGTGCAACCCCGGGTGTATATGCAAGCGAAAGCGCCTCCTTATCGCCTGCCTTGGCACGGGTTTTTATTTCGATTTTACCCTGCCATTCGTAATGTAATTTCAGTGATTGCTTTGCGTAGTCCATTATTTTAACTCCTGAATATGTAAATAATTTATGACAATTAATTTATAACACTAATATAAATAATAACCGTTTAAGGCTTTAAGGTCAAGAAAAAGACAGATTTTTTGACAAAAATCGGGGCAGAAGCGTTTGCCCCTGCCCGTAAAAAGATGTTAAATCAATGCTCCGCCCAGTCTCTTGAGCGCTCGACCGCACGAAGCCAGCCGTTGTAAATTTCATTCCTCTTTTCGATTTCCATTTTCGGCTCAAACAGCCTGTCAACCTGACGGATTTTTGCAATCTCGTCCGTATCCTTCCAAAAGCCGACGGCAAGCCCTGCAAGATAGGCCGCTCCGATTGCGGTAGTTTCAACCATCTTGGGTCTGTCAACTGGCGTGCGGATAAGGTCGGACTGTATCTGCATCATAATATCCGAAACGGAAGCTCCGCCGTCCACCCTGAGTTCAAACAGATTGATATTTGAATCCTGCTTCATGGCCTCGAGCAAATCCGTCATCTGATAGGCTATCGCCTCAAGCACGGCACGGCAGATGTGCGCGCGGTTTACTCCCCTTGTTATACCCACAATGGTGCCCCTTGCGTACATATCCCAATAGGGTGCGCCAAGGCCCGTAAACGCAGGCACAAAGTAAATTCCGTTGGCGTCGTCTACGCTTTCGGCAAGCTCGTCACAGCGGGCGGCATTGTCAATCATATGTAAATCGTCCCTGAGCCATTTGATTACCGAGCCAGCGTTAAATGCAGAGCCCTCAATGGCGTAGGTGACTTCGCCGTTGAGCCCCCAGGCTACGCCCGTAACGAGATTGTGCTTTGAAACGACCCTCTTATTACCCGTATTCATAAGCAGGAAGCAACCCGTTCCGTAGGTGTTTTTTGCCTGACCTGCCTCAAAACAGCCCTGCCCGAAAAGAGCGGCCGGCTGATCGCCTATAGCGCCGGCAATGGGAACGCCTGCAAGCTCCTCAAGACCCATTACGCCCGATGCAACCTCGCCGTAAACCATACTTGACGGCTTTACCTCGGGAAGCATGGACATCGGTATGCCGAGCCTTTCGCAGAGGTATTCGTCCCAGCAAAGCCTGTCAACATCAAACAGCATGGTTCTTGAAGCGTTTGAATAGTCGGTAACATGCACCCTGCCCCCGGTAAGGTTCCATATAAGCCATGTTTCAACCGTGCCGAAAATTAAATCGCCGTTTTCCGCCTGCTCTCTTGCGCCCTCAACATTATCGAGTATCCATTTTATTTTGGTCGCCGAGAAATAGGCGTCAACAACAAGGCCGGTATGGTCGTTTATGTACTTTGTAAGCTCCCTGTCCGCCTTAATCTCCTCGCACATGGCGGCGGTTCTTCTGCACTGCCAAACTATGGCGTTATAAACGGGCTTGCCCGTCTTTTTGTCCCATACAAGAGTTGTTTCCCTCTGATTTGTTATGCCTATTGCGGCAATTTCCTCCACCGGGATACCGCTTGTCGCAATTACCTCGGTAGCGGACTGAAGCTGTGAAAAAAGGATTGACATAGGGCTGTGTTCAACCCACCCTGCCTGGGGATAAATCTGCGAAAACTCGTGCTGAGCCTTTGCACAGATTTTGCCGTTGCGGTCAAAAAGTATCGCCCTTGAGCTTGTTGTGCCCTGGTCAAGCGCCATGACATATTTTTTCATACTAACCCACCCTTAAAAAATAATATTGTTGAAAATTCGCCGAAAGTTTTTGCTGAGTTTGATTTGCGCCGTGCCCTTTTGTAATATTCAATAATTATTTATTTAATTATACCAAATTTTTTTATCAATAACAACAATAAATATATGAAAATTTGCTTGCAAAATAACAAAAAATATATTATAATATGTTTACCTTAATTGGGTCATGTACCGTGTTGGTCCTGTGCGACAGAGCTCTGTGAATCATGTCAGGCGGGGAACCGAGCAGCATTAAGCGGTCAGCCTGTGCGATACAGTCAAGCCTGCACGGTGCATGACCGAATTAAGGTGTTTTTTTAGTAAAAATTTTGGGAGGTGTGAGCTTTGTACCGTGTACTCTACCGCAAATGGCGGCCGCAGGTCTTTTCCGATGTAGTGGGTCAGGAGCATATTACAAAAACGCTTATGGGCGCAGTCGAATCGGGCAGAGTTTCCCATGCCTACCTTTTTACCGGCACAAGGGGAACGGGTAAAACCACCTGCGCCAAAATACTCGCAAAGGCCGTAAACTGCGAACACCCCGTAAACGGCAACCCCTGCAACGAGTGTCCTTCCTGCAAGGGAATTGACGACGGCAGTATAGTTGATGTTGTGGAAATTGACGCCGCTTCCAATAACGGCGTTGACAATATCAGGGATTTGAGGGAAGAGACAAATTATATGCCCTCAAATGTAAAATACAGGGTTTATATTATCGACGAGGTTCATATGCTCTCGCCGGGCGCATTCAACGCCCTGCTGAAAACGCTTGAAGAGCCGCCCGAATATGTTAAGTTTATACTCGCAACCACCGAGGTCCATAAACTGCCCTCCACTATACTCTCAAGATGCCAGCGCTTTGATTTTAAGCGGATTTCGGCGCAGGATATTGCAAAAAGGCTTAAATATGTTGCAGAAAACGAAAATATACCCCTTACGGACGACGGCGCCGCACTTATCGCAAAGGTGGCGGACGGCGCTATGCGTGACGCCCTGTCCCTGCTTGACAGGTGCGCTTCCTACGGAAAGGTTATCGACGAGGCGGTTGCCTGCGACGCAACGGGACTTGCCGGCAAACAGCATATTTATTCGCTTGTTGACGCAGTTATGGCGCATGACTGCGGACAGGCGCTCAACATTTTAGACGGGCTTTATTCCAATTCCTGCGATATGGAAAGGCTTTTTTCGGAGCTTATTTCTCATTTCAGAAATATGATGATCGTCCTGACCGTCCCCGACAGCAAGGAGCTTATACTCGCAGGCGAGGCGGAAACGGAAAAAATCAGGCAACAGGCGGAAAAGCTCACCCTTGCCCGTGTGCTTTCGTATATGGACATACTTAACAATACGGTTATTGAGTTTAAAAGGGGCAGTAACAAGCGCACCGCCGCCGAAATGGCTTTGATAAGGCTGACGGCCGACGAGCTTGAGACGGATATTTCTTCATTGCTCATCAGGATTTCCGAGCTTGAAAAAAAGCTTGCAAGCGGTGATTTTACGCCCCGTACCCCCTCAGGCACGGCGAGTGAAGAAACACGGCAGGTAAAGGCACAGCCGGTAAATCCCCCTGCACCGCCCTCAATGCAAAGCGAGCCTGACGGCTCAAACGAAGTGGGAGCGGAAAAAAAGCCGGACGAAAATCAGGGAAACACGGCTTTAAAACGGGAAGCGCCGCCACTAAGCGTTGAACCCACGGAGTCCGGGCTTACAAAGTTTAACAAATTGTCGGAGATAGCCGAGATAATCAGTAAAAGCGACCCGATGATTTCGGGCTTTTTGAACGGTGCAAGTGCATTTTTGGATAATAACTCATTCTTCATAAAGCCTGCAAACACATTCTTTGAAAAGTTTTTTAATCAAAAAGAGCATTTTATGCTCATACAGGACGCTGTTTTGTCGGTTGTAGGCAGGCCAGTCAGCGTTAGGCTCTATGACGAAAACAATATAAACCGAATGAGCGAAAAAAAAGAAGCCAAGACTTCAAGCCCCATTGAGGATTTGGTAAACAGAGCAAAACAGCTTAATATAGAAATCATAGATAAAGGAGCACAACAATGAAAGCGAGAATTCCAAACCAGCCGGCCGGCGGCGGAAATATGATGAAGAGAATACAGGAAATGCAGGAGAATATGCAAACTCTCCAGCAGGAGCTTGCGGTTGCCGAATACAACGCAACCTCCGGCGGCGGAGCGGTCGATGTTACAATCAACGGCTCTCATGAGATAAAATCCATTAAAATCAAACCTGAAGTTGTTGACCCCGAAGATGTTGAAATGCTTGAAGATATGCTTTTGGCGGCGCTTAACGAGGCTGTTAGGAAGGCCGACGAAACCGCCGAAAGAGAAATGGGAAAAATCACGGGCGGAATTAATATACCCGGATTGAACGGTATGTTTTAATGGCAAGCGGTATTCCTGCACTTGACAGGCTTGTAGATGAATTCAGAAAAATGCCTTCGGTGGGCATAAAATCCGCCGAGAGAATGGCGTTTTATGTTTTGGGGCTTAACGACTCGGAGGCAAAGAGCCTTTCGGAGTCTATAATCGACGCCCACAAAAAAATACATAAGTGTTCGGTTTGCAGTAACCTTACCGAGGAGGAAACCTGCCCCGTATGCAAAAACGGCAAGCGTGACAGGAGCACTATATGCGTTGTCGAGGACCCGAGAGATGTTGCGGCGATTGAAAGGACGCACGAATACAACGGTCTTTACCATGTTTTACACGGGGTAATATCACCAATTAACGGCATAGGGCCCGATGAATTGACAATTAGGGAATTAATCGCAAGATTATCGGACAATACTGTTAAGGAAATAATTATGGCGACCAACCCGACGGTTGAGGGAGAAGCCACGGCCATGTATATTTCACGGCTTATAAAGCCCATGGGCATTTCCGTTTCAAGGCTTGCATACGGCATACCGGTCGGAGCGGATCTTGAGTATGCCGACGAAGTTACGCTTTCGAGGGCGCTTGAGGGCAGAAGAGAGATTTAATAAAGGTTTGATTATGTCAGAGGAAAAGAGGACAGTTGCACAGAATAAAAAAGCCTACCACGACTACTTCGTTTTGGAGGAGTACGAGGCAGGCATTGAGCTGTTCGGTACCGAGGTTAAAAGTGTGCGTGCAGGCAAAATAAACTTGAAGGATTCCTGGTGCAGTATCGTTAAGGGCGAAATATTTGTAAACGGTATGCACATAAGCCCTTACGAACAGGGGAATATTTTTAACAGGGACCCTTTGAGGGTAAAAAAACTGCTTATGCACAAAAAGGAAATTAACAGGCTTTTCGGCACGACTAAGCAACAGGGTCTGACGCTTATCCCCCTTTCCGTTTATTTTGTTAAGGGAAAGGCAAAGGTTAAAATCGGTCTTTGCAAGGGCAAAAAGAACTATGACAAGCGTGAAGTTGCGGCTAAGAAAGAAGCGCAGAGAACTATAGACAGAATGATAAAGGAGCGTAATAGATAATTTTTATCTATCGCCTTTATATATATGAAGTAAAACTTAAAACCGTAAACACGGGGATGAAAGGATTTCGACGGGGATTTTGAACCGTGATAAGCGAGCGGTGGCGAGGCCCCACCATAAAAGCTTCAAGTTTAGAAATAAACGACAACAATAAAGTTTTACTTGCCGCTTAACTAAAAGCGGCTGTTCCCTCGGGAAGTACTGCGGTCCCGAACGGAGCATCATTTAGCAGTAAATGTGAACGGGCAAGCGTCCTGTAGCCCGTCACACACAACAGGACTACCGAAGCTCAAAGCCTGTCGTTAGGCGCTGAACCAAGGGAATTTTAAAATAACGAATACGCTCGTAGAAAGTCACGGGAATGGATTTTCGGACGCGGTTTCGAGTACCGCCATCTCCACCATAGAAGAGAAACACAATTATTTTGTGTTTCTCTTTTATTTTGGCGGTACTCGAAACCATAGTCCATGCCGAGCGGTTTGCCGTCAGGCAGAGCGAGGCGGACATATAAATGCGATAGGCTTGGCAATGCCAAGCGAACGAAGCGAAGCTTCGGTTACCGCCATCTCCACCATAGAAGAGAAGTGCGAACCTGAGTTCGTGCTTCTCTTTTATTTTTGGCGGTACTCGAAACCATAGTCCATGCCGAGCGGTTTGCCGTCAGGCAGAGCGAGGCGGACATATCAATGCGAAAGGGTTGCGTAGCAACCGAACGAAGCAAGCGAAGCGAATTAGTCCATGCCGAGCGGTTTGCCGACAGGCAGAGCGAGGCGGACATAAAAATGCGAAAGGGTTGCGAAGCAACCGAACGAAGCGAAGCTTCGGCTTACCGCCATATACACCAAAAATCCGAGGTTTCAAAACCTCGGATTTTTACTTTTTTACTATTACATCTTCACTTGTTCTTTTCGGACAATTTTATTTTTCCACGGTAAAGCTGCTGATATACAGCTTGTGCCTTATCGTGAATTTCTCCGGACAGGAGTTAAGGAATTTCAAGTGACTTTTGCTCCACTTTTCAAATTCTTTTTCGCCCATTGAGGCAAGCGTTCCCCTACAGGCGCACATTCTGCCGTGCCAGCTTTCACGGGTAAAGGGCAGGTCACAGTAAAAGCTCTCCGTTTCCCTGCCGGGGAATATATCGTCAAACATATCTTTCGCTCCGCTGACACCGGGCGTCCAGTTTTTGTTTGCCTTTTTGACAAGCTCATGGCTCGTATTGGCTATCTCATCGTCCAGAGTGTACGCAAGATAAATTTTTATGAACTTTCCGCCCGGCTTTATCATTCTTCTGATTTCGGAAATAATCTTTTCACGCTCGAAATACCAAAAGCACTGCGCCGCAGTAATGCTGTCAAAGCTGTTGTCGGGAAGCCCCGTATTCTCTGCCGGTGCAACGATGTAGTTTATCTTCCTGCCGTTTTCCTGCGCATTTTTACGGGCGTAATCTATCTGCTCCTTTGTAATGTCAACAGCCGTTATCTGCGCCTTTTCATTGTATAAATTCTGCGGCAGTATTCCCGTGCCTGTGCCTAAATCAAGCCAGCTTGTGTTGTCCGCCGCAACGCCCAAAAGGCGAAGTCTGTCATAAAGCTCTTTGGGATAAATATCCCTGTAGCTTGCATACTCGCCGCTTGTTCGTCCCCAGTCAAAGCCCTTTCCGTTGTCAATTTTTCTGTTAAACAGCATAAGTAAACCTCCTTTTCTTAAGGCGAGTGGAGCCGAACCCACACCGGTTTTCAACGGCGGATTTACGCCCATGCTGTGTCACCGCCCTTGACAATACGACAGTATTTTCTTCGGACGCTTCCTTGCCTGAACGCAAATCCGCTCGGTAAAAACTGCTTTGCACTTAACGCAGAGCTGTTTTTCGTGTGATTTTGCGTGCGGACGAGGAAGCCTTGCTGACGCAAGGCAACGAGGAGAAGCGTAAAAGCGCCGAAAAGAGCCTGCGTGAAGCGGCGTGCGTTCAGCTCCCCTCACCTTAAATAAAAAAACTGCCGATGAACCGTGTCCGTCAGCAGTTTAAATCTTTATAAATAAAACCGACTACATTTGAACACAGCACAAATTAACCCAAAGCTTTTGCGTGGATTTCTGAACAAAGGTATTCGATTTCAAATTAACTGAATATGTCATAACTGTTACCTCGTTTTTGTGATTATAGCACACCGTCATTGATCTGTCAAACACGCCTGAGGCGGCAATTAAGCAGGTTGACTTGAAATAATCGTATATGTTAAAATATCAGGCGGCGTATTAAAAACACATTATTGAGTCTTATTACCGCTTCGGAGAATTAATATGAGCTATTGCGACTGGGGAAAATCATCGAAACTCAACAGAGAATATCACGACTGCGAATGGGGCGTTCCCGTTTTCGACGACCGCAGGCATTTTGAATATATCACGCTTGAGCTGATGCAATGCGGTTTAAGCTGGGATTTGATTATCAAAAAGCGTAAAATTTTAAGTAAATGCTTTGACGGCTTTGACTTTGAAAAAATTGCGGCCTACTCCCCTGCCGATATTGACAGAATACTCTCAACCGACGGTATGATACGCTCTGTCAAAAAGACCGAGGCGGTCATAAACAATGCGAAGCGCTTTATTGCCGTGAGGGACGAATTCGGCTCATTCAGCAATTTTATTTGGGGCTTTACGGGCGGCAAGAGCATTGTTTACAACAAGCACCCCGACGGCTTCATACCTGCGTGTAATGCGCTTTCCGAAAAAATCAGCCTTGAGCTTAAAAAACGAGGGTTTAAATATACGGGAGCGGTAACGGTATATTCCTATTTACAGGCGTGCGGAATAATTAACGACCACGGAAAAGACTGCCCCTGTTTTGATAAAATCAGGCTCAATTTCCCGACAGCCGAAAAAAGGCGTTCGGGAGAAAAACACATCGGCTTTTATGCCTACGGCAAAAAATAATTTTTATACGGAGCAACATATGAGCGTTTTAGAGGGACTTGAACCGAAAAGAGTTTTTTACTATTTTGAGGAGCTTTGCAAAATTCCCCACGGTTCGGGCAACACGAAAAAAATCAGCGAATACTGCGTTGACTTTGCCAAAAGGCAGGGCCTTGACTGCGTTTGCGACGAACACAACAATGTTGTTATCAGAAAGGGCGCAGTCGCAGGGTATGAAAATCACCCGGGCGTAATTATACAGGGGCATCTTGATATGGTTTGCGAAAAGGAAGCAGGCTGTGATTTTGACTTTTCAAGGGACGGACTGCGGCTTTTTACCGACGGGGATTACATCGGCGCTCACGGCACTACGCTGGGCGGCGACGACGGCATAGCAATAGCTATGGCGCTTGCAATTTTGGAGGACAAAAGCGCACGGCATCCGCCGATAGAGGCGCTCTTTACCACGGACGAGGAAACGGGTATGTACGGTGCGAGCGGACTTGACGCCTCACTCATTTCGGGAAAAATCCTCATAAACGCCGACTCCGAAAACGAGGGCGTACTGACCGCAGGCTGTGCCGGAGGGGCAAGGGCGCAAATCGAATTGCCGCTTAATTTTGAAAACAGCGAAAAAGATTTTTATAAAATCACCGTTTCGGGGCTTATCGGCGGACATTCGGGGATTGAAATAGACAAAGGCAGACTAAACGCCGACAAACTGCTTGCCGAATTTTTAAATGAGGTCGGAGAATTTAATTTGGCGGATATTTCCGGCGGCGCAAAGGACAATGTCATACCAAACAGAAGCGAATGTATTATAGCTTGTGAAAAAGATCCTGCGCCGCTTGCCGACAAGTTTTTCAAAAGCCGTACAACGGCAAACGACCCGGGACTTAAGGCGGTTATTGAAAGGTGCGGAGGCAGGGCGGTAATAAGCGCCGAGGACTCAATTAAAATTATAAATATGCTTAACGAACTGCCGAACGGCGTACAAAAAATGAGCGAGGAAATTGAGGGGCTTGTGCAGACCTCGCTCAATTTGGGTATTATGGAAATCAAAAACGGCCGCTTCTGCGCTTCACTTTCCGTGAGAAGCTCTTTAAACGCCGAAAAGACGGAGCTTTTGGAAAAGGTCAGGGATATTTGCGAAAGCTACGGTGCAAGTTATTCCGACAGCGGCCACTACCCGGCCTGGGAATTTAACAAAAACTCCCGTCTTCGCACGGTTATGACCGACGCATTTAAAAGGCTTTACGGCAGAGAGCCCGTTACAGAGGTTATTCACGCAGGGCTTGAATGCGGTATTTTGTGCGAAAAAATACAGGGGCTTGACGCCGTTTCCTTCGGCCCCGATATTAAAGATATTCACACGCCGAGAGAACGCCTCAGCGTGTCCTCGGTAAGGCGGAGTTTTGAATATCTTTGCGAAGTTTTAAAGTCACTGTAAGGAGATTATATGCCCTTAAAAATTGCTGCGGCATAATTTTGTGACAGCTGAATTAACATCACGCCTTGTACGGCTACAGCAAGGAATTACCGTGATATTTATTTACTGTCTGTAGCCGGAAAGGCCATGTGAATTAAAATGAAATTTTTTATAGCGTCAGATATACACGGTTCAAGATTTTACTTTAAAAAAATGCTCAACGCCGTTGAAAAGGAAAATGCGCAGAGGATAGTTTTGCTCGGAGATTTGCTCTATCACGGGCCGAGGAACGGTCTGACCGACGACTATGCGCCCAAAGAGGTTGCCGAAATGCTTAACCTGCTTAAAAACAGACTGCTTTGCGTCAGGGGCAACTGCGACAGCGA
This sequence comes from uncultured Clostridia bacterium, assembly GCA_947630285.1. Lineage (GTDB taxonomy): Bacteria > Bacillota > Clostridia > Oscillospirales > Acutalibacteraceae > Fimenecus. The sequence continues at coordinate 86,435 of CANRHD010000005.1, forward strand.
GGTTGACCAAATGGTGCTTGAGTTTCCCATTATGGCCGATTACGCTATAATCAGCGCAGGCGAAAAAAATATTTACCTCACCCACGGCCACATCTTCAATACGGACAATCCCCCTGCGCTGTTAAAGGGCGACATACTTCTGCACGGCCACACGCATATACCTGCGTGGACAAGGTTCGGCGATGAAAACCTGTATCTTAACCCCGGCTCGGTTTCGCTTGCAAAGGAAAACTCGGAGCACGGCTATATGCTGTTTGAAAACAATATATTTACTTGGAAAAACCTTGACGGTGAAATTTATCACGAACTGTCGATTTAGTTTTTGTCAAGTTTCAATCGGGTTTAGTTAATATTTATCTAAAAGCTACAATAAAAAAGCACGGTACAGGCGGAAAATACCGCAATACGCCGTGCTTTTAATTTTGCGCTTTAATTAGTTCAAATTTTCGTTGCAGAAATCCTCAATATCCTGCTTTTCACAGCCGCCTACCCTGCGTGCGATTTCCTTGCCGTCCCTTAACAAAATGAGAGTCGGGATTGAAATTATGCCGTAGACGGAGGCAAGCTCCTGACATTCGTCTACATTTAATCTGCAAACCTTAACAAGCTGTGTTTCTTCGGCAAACGCCTCAACCTCGGGCGCAAGCATTTTACACGGACCGCACCAATCTGCGTAAAAGTCAATCAAAACGGGCTTTTCGGACTGCCCTACCTCCTGTTGATAATTGTTGAGCGTGATATTGCTTATCTCCATTTTAACATATCTCCTTTTTAATCATATGTATCTTACTAAGCTCCTCGCCTTTTCCAGGTCGTTAGAGCTGAGAGGTCTTGTATCCGTTTCACACGCAAGCATTGAAGCGGAAATTTTTGTGTCCGCATTTTTGAGAACATTCTCCGCCTGCCTTTTAATTATTTCGTATCCCACCCTGCCGTCGCCGCCGGAGGTGACGATTAAAACCGCCTTTTTGGGCTTCGGAAAGACACTTTGCGCCCCTCGCCTGTGCTTTGCCTCGTAAAAGCGCTGGAACCTGTCAAACAGGGCCTTTAACGGCGCCGGAACCGTGAAATTATAAACGGGCGTTGCTATTATTATTGCGTCCGCCTCGGCATAATATCCGAAAAAATTTTCAAGGTCCTTTTTTGAACAGCCGTCGGACGCCTTACAGTAACCGCAGGCGTTGCAGGCGACGGGCGCCAGCTCGTAGACATTAAACTGCTTGACCTTGTTCTCCTTGGGGATTGCGGAAAGAAACTCATTTAAAAGCTTATCCGTATTGCCGAGCGTTCTCGGCGAACCGTTTATGACAAGAAAATTCATTTTTCCCTCCGTTGTTTTGTATATAAAATATGTGAAAAGTGTATGGAATCTACTGTAAAGTCAGTAAGCTTTACAGACGAATAATCGGCCTTGTCAAACTCCGGGAAAAAGGCGTCCGCATCGCCGCACTCTGCGTCAATCTCGGTGAGATAAAGCTTGTCGCTGTACTGCAAAAACTGCGAATACACCTTTGCGCCGCCTATGATAAAGATATTGCCGTCCCCTGCCTTTTCAAGGGCCTCCTCAACGCTTGTAACGACCTGCGCCCCGGGTGCGCTGTAATTTTTATCGGTCGTTATAACGATATTTCTTCTGTCGGGCAGGGCGTGAGGCAGGGATTCAAAGGTTTTTCTGCCCATAATTACCGTGTTTCCGATTGTGGTTTCACGGAAAAACCTCATATCCTCTTTGAAATGCCAAATTAACCCGTTATCCTTACCCAATTCACGGTTTTTGCCTATTGCCGCTATCATTGAAACCGACATATACTCTCCTTAATCAAAGCTTTAATAATTAATTTACTGCGCTATGGGGAACTGGATTTTCCCCATATGCTTATAGTCTGTCAGCTTAATATCCCTGCAATCCTTAGACGAGTCAAATTTAAAGAAATCGTCAATTTCGGGATTTAGCCAAAGCTTCGGCGCAGGTATATCCTCGTTTTCGTCCTGACGCCTTATCTGCTCCTTTATTCCGTCAATCTGATTTACATATATATGGGCGTCTTTTATGCTCCAGTCAAGCGTACCCGGTTTAAGCGAGCAAACCTGAGCGAGCATACACAAAAGAGCCGCATACTGTGTTACATTGAAGGGAAGCCCCAGCGGTACATCGCACGAACGCTGATGCACCCAGGCGTTGAGCCTGCCGTCGGTAACATCCCATTCGCTTGACCAAACGCAGGACGGCAGAACGGCGGTTTCGAGATAATCGTTTTGCCAGAGCGTCATAATCATACGCCTGTCCTCGGGATTGTTTTTTATTTTATCTATTAAATTTTGAGTCAGCTGAAATTTGTTTACTATATATCCGTAAGCCGTTCCTATGGTGTGGGCGTATTCCTTTCCGAAGGTCTTATGCACCTGCGTTTTAACAAGCCTGCCGTTTTCGTCGGGAAGCATCTGCTGTGCGTGCCAAACGCCGTTTTCGTCTATTTCCCACTCGTTCCATATGTTCACGCCTCTCTCCTGAAGCCAGCGCACATCATTTGACTGCGCCTGATAAATCCAAAGCATTTCAAGCACGGCCTGACGGATAAAAAGCTGTTTTGTGGTTAAAACGGGGAATTCTTCGGACAGGTCAAAATGAAAGTGGTGCGACGGTACCTTAACCGAGTTAATACCCGTCCTGTTTTCTACCTCTATCCCCTGAGAAAGTATTTTTCTGCACAAATCAAGATAATCTCTGTCCCATTTTGACATAATAGCCCATCCTTTTTATTTAATCTTATCACTTATTTGCGGTTTTGATATGAAGCTCTTTCATGCCCTCAACCTCGTCGCATATCTCTTTCAAATTGCAGTTTTTGCAGTCAAAAAGCACATTGTCCAAAATATGGCTGAGTGCGGAGGTCGTATCTTTAATTTTTTCCGCAACGGAAATTAAGCCGTCATAATCAAAGTCCCTGTCCGTTACAAGTATAATCTCGGCGCTTTTGACTATGGGGTTCCTAAGGTATTCGCCCATAATGCAGTTAGCGTAATCGGCAAGCGAAATTTTGTCCTTTACCGCCCTTTTGCCGACCCTTATCTGTTCCCTCATACTGATAGCCGACGCCCTCGACATAAAGCCCTCGGGACAAAAGCTGTAGCGTATCTGTTCAAGCTGTTTAATCCTGTCAAATGCGTTTTCCTCGTCAATATCTTCTATTTCAAGAAGCACGACCTTTGCAAAAGGACAATCCGCCTTAATATTTTTAATATCGTTTCCCAGAATATAAGTTCGGTTTGAATACTTAAATGAGCTTGTGACGGCAAGGGTGCTTACGCATTTTTCACCGCTTCCTCCGAGCTCAAAGGCGGTTTCGTTTAGAAAAAGCACATTGTTTTTGCCGGCGTTTTTAAGCCTTGAGGGGAAATAATCAACCGTTATTGCCGGTCTGCGCCCTATTAAACCGTTTATTTGTGAAATAAAACCGTCATATAACTGCATTAAAGCTTTCTGTCCTTTTCAAGATTATCATAATGCTTGCCGAGCTTATCATAAACAAAGCGGACAAGCTTCATATCAAGATTGAACCAATATATAACAAAGGTTAAAACGAACAGACAGACGAGTACTGCCGCAATAATAATCAACGCTTTAATCATTTTGCCAATCCTTTCTGCCTTGCATATTCAGCGGCGCCGAGAGCGCCCATAAGCTGTGGGTCTATGCTTAAATCGACAACATTTATTTTTAACACCTTTTCTATAGCCTTTTTAAGCCCCTCGTTTTTGGCACAGCCGCCCGTAAGAGTAATTGAATCGGTTGCGCCGGCCTTTTTTGCCATTACGAAGCAGCGCTTTGCGACGGCGAGTTGAATACCTGCCGCAATTTCGTCCATGGGCTTGCCCTCGCCTACAAGGGAGATAACCTCCGACTCGGCGAAAACCGTACACTGGGCGGTAATGGGTATAGTGTTTTTGGCGTTGAGCGAAAGCTTGCAAAATTCGGGAAGCGACATTTCAAAAGCATTTGCCATAGCCTCGAAGAACCTGCCCGTACCGGCGGCGCATTTGTCGTTCATGGCAAAGTTTTTGACCGTTCCGTCCTCATCTATGGCTATGCCCTTAACATCTTGTCCGCCTATATCTATAATCGCCTTTACCTGCGGATTTGTAACATGTACGCCCATGGCGTGACAGCTTATTTCGGAAATATTTTCATCTGCAAAGGGAACCTTATTCCTGCCGTAGCCCGTACCTATAAGATAGGAAAGCTCCTGCGCCGAGTTTATACCGTCAACCGTATTAAGAGCCTCGTTCAAAGCGAGCTCGGCGCTCTGAACGGGATTTATCTTGCTCCTGACGGTTGAATTTGCAACCATTTTTCCGTTTTCATCGAGAATTACACATTTTGCATAGGTTGAACCTACATCGCATCCGCCAAAATATTTCATATCAATTACTCCTTTACCAAGCCATAGTATCGTCAAAATCAACAAGCGTCGGGTCTACGGGTTCCTCACCCAAAACAGTTGTCATATATTTATTGACATTTTCACGCATATCTCTTCTTGAAATCGTCCTCGGATCCATAAGGTCCTGCGGAACCCAAATAAAGCTTATATTTCTCTCCCTCGCCTGGTCGTCAAAGATACCTACAAGCCCGTCCATTCCCTTACAGGAAATCTGATCGTACATAATTACCATATCGGCATTAAACTCATCGACTATTCTCCAAAGCTCGTCTACAACATTCTGATAGCCGCCCTTGGTGTGCTTTCTCATTGTGGTGCGCTGAAGAGTTTTGGCGTAGGTCGCAAGCGCCTTTTCCTTATCCGAGGTATCATACATTATGTAAGAAATCATTGTTTCCATATCCATAACAACATTTATGCCCCAGCAGTTTTCAAGCCAATTTGCAAGGCTGGTATAGTAATTTGCGGGGCAGGACCAAACTATTGCCCTGTGCCTCATAACCTTGGAAACCTGTTCCTTGTTTTTGTAGCCTTTTAGCATAAGCTTGTTGACCTTTTTGTCGGTTTTCGTGTAGAGCTTATTCATTCCGCCGGAAATGTGGAAATAGTAAAGTCTGTAAAGCCAGAATGTTGCGCCCGTCATCTGCGGATAATCCGTTTTATTGATGTCCCACTTTTGCAGTTCATATTCAAGCTGTTTGTTGTATCTGTTCATTGCGGTAAAGAAAGCGTCCCAGTCAAAATTAACGCCCGTCTGCTCCTCAATAAACCTGATTGCGGACTTGACCTCGTCCACCGCATATTCCTGAACATCGTCGCCGTTGTACCTCAACGGAACATTTATCGGCCTTGTGGGAATGTTAAAGCGCCTGTCAATAAAGCTTGAGTTGATAACCGAACCGTCGCAGGGCATATTGCAGGTAAGCGCACACTTTCCCAAAAGCGGATAATCGTCGTTTATCGCAACGCCGGCCTCCGCCGACGGCAGAGGGCAGACATCGGCAGGCACGCCGTAGCTCTCCGTTATGTCGAGATAATGCGGAGTTATGAGCTGATCCACCATTGAAGTTAAGAAAATGGGAATAGTGGAAACATGTATATCGTGAAGTCCGGGAAATCCTGCCGTGAGCTCGGAAGAAAATATTTCATCGACTAAAACGGTCTTATCGCTCATTTTCGGATTTTTGTGAAAATGCTTATCGTTTTTAAGCAGATAATTTATAATATCCGTAGTGGGTTTTACAAGGCCGTTAAAGTGCAGATGAGCTATGCGAAGATGAGTTCCCCTCAAGCCCTCGGTATGCCTGTCTACCCAGGCAGGAGCCGAGAGGTACGACGCCATCCAGCGATAGTTCCAAAGCCCCTTTACCGTAGAAACGGGAGCCTTCAGCGTCATTACAATAATATTTTTCCAGGTGATAAGCCAGCGGTAATAATCATACATCGTGTCGCGAAGCCCGCGCCATTCACGGTGCTTTAACAGCCAGGTCTTATCCTTATGAAGCTTGCCGAGATCTTTCGGCTGATTTACCCAAAAGCTCATTTATTCTTTTCCCTCTCTTTCTGTATTTTCTTTATTTCAAGGCTTTCGACAAAAGCCTGCACCCTTGTTCTAAGCTGACCCGAAGCGTTTGCCGTGTATTGCCTGTCAACCGTGACGGAGGGAATACCGTACTCGTTTGTCATTATGTGGGAAGCAAGCGCCCTTTCATAGCCCCAATATTCGCAGAATTTTATCTGCTCGTAAATAACGCCGTCCGCACGGTAATCGTTTACAAGCTTTTTGACAAATTCCTTTCTGCCCCGAACCTTATCCTGATTCATATATCTGGGGCACTGGCAGGTGTTCATATAATGGAGAACTATCTGCTCGAGCACATTGTGTTCACCGCTCAATTTGATTTCCTCCCTGCCCGGCAGAGAGCCGAAGCAGTAGCGGTCTGCGACAACAAGCGCTCCGGAGTCCTCGATAAGCTTTGTAAAATCGGGGTCGTCCATTTCAGAGCCGACCACAACGACCTTTGCCCTGTAATTTTTCTTTTCGTCGGGAACTCTTGTTTTCAATTCCTCCGCCGTTTCACGCAGTTTATCAATAATAAGATATTTGGGACAGCAATATGTAACAAGATTAAGCACATGGAATTCATAACCGGTAATTCTCGGGTTTTCCTCTTTCCTGTACTCGCCTATCTCGGTAATAAGCCTGCAAACCTCGTTATGCTCCTCAACGGCCTTTCTCAGGGACTGCTCGCTTATATCCACGCCGTAGACCTCATGGAGCCTGTCAAGCACCTTTGTCTGCATCTGGTTCGCATAGTGCTTTACGGTGTGCGGCTCAATTTTAAAAGGTATATCGGATATGGAGACAAAGAATTTTTCGTTTGCGACGAGATTTAAAACCTCAAAATGCTCATAGGTTCTGTTCATTTCCGAACACGATTCCGAGCCTATGAAAGCGGAAAGGAAATTGTATCCGCCCTCTATTCCCCTCTCAAGCAAAGCCTTGGAATAACCGCACAGATACGAGCTCATATAGTAGGTTGCAATATCCATTGAGCCTGTTCTCGGCGCACGAAGGCGCACGGAAAAGCAGTTGCCGACATTTAACAGGACCTCGGGGATATGGTAGCATGTATATGCAACGGCCAGTTTACCGTCGTCTATTGCACGGTCAACAAGCTCGTTCTTAGCCTCCTGAAGAAGATTTTCAAAGTAGATTAAATGCTTTAAATCCTTCACCCTAATACCTCCATTTTTTTAAGCGCATTTTCAACGCCCGTCACAATATTTGAATTATCGGGAAGATTGAAAACATTTTCCCCCATAATGTCAAATGAAGCTAAATTTTTATCCTCGCAAATATACTCAAGCACTTCAACAGAGCCTGTATCAATATAGGCTTTCGCCGCCTCGTCGGGAAGCCTGTTTACTATTGCGCCGACTTTATCATACATAACAAGGGAGTCCGCCACGCTTTTTATGGTATCGATTACCCGACAGCCCTTTTTTGACGCATCGGTAATTAAAAGCAGGTGCGTTACCTTTTCCATAACCCTGCGGTTTATCTGCTCTATACCTGCCTCACCGTCGATTACGACAAAATCAAACCTTGCGGAAACTATTGAAATTACCTCTTTTAAATACGAGTTGATTTTGCAGTAACAGCCTGCCGTTTCGGGTCTTCCGACTGCTATAAAATAATAGCCGTCCGTTTCTTCCATGGCGTCGAAAATTTTGAACTTCGCCTCGTTAAGCAGCTCTATTGCACCCCTTGTATCGCCAATATCGACAGAGCTTATGATTTCCTTTCTTATGTCGTCGATTGTCATTTTCACATCAATGCCCAACGCTGTGGAAAGACCGACGGCAGGGTCGGCGTCTATTGCAAGAATTTTTTTGTTGGGATACCTGCGGCAAAGGCACCTTACAATGGCGGCGGATATTGAGGTTTTGCCCACTCCGCCCTTTCCGGCAACCGCAATGACAACGGCTTTTCCCATATTTACAACAGCCTTTCATCATACAATTTAATGTGGCGCACTCTGCGTGCATAAAGAAAAGTATAATAGTATTATATAATATCCCGATATATATTTGCAACACAGTATTTGCTTTTTTTATGATTTTTGCAAACAAAAAGCCCTCCCGAAAAGGAGAGCAAATTACACAACGGTATCTATGAAAATATATTCATATTTTCCCTCAGATTTATGCTGTATTCTTCACCGTCAACGGTGATTACGGCCGTGAACGGCCCGTCGGAGTCCCTGACCGCTTCGGGAATATCCGCCATGAACCAAAGCCTTGCCTTTTCCTTAGGCTTTATTGCAACGGCGGCTGTGGAACGGCATTTTTCGCCGCCTTTTGCCTTTTGGCCGGGATTTTCCTGCATCACGACGGCGTTTATTTCTTTATTTTCGTCATAAATAAGCTTACAGCTTACCCTTTCGGCAAATTTTGTTTCCTCCTTCGAGAGGTTGGTAAATTCAAGCCCCAATTCCAGCGCCGTATTGTTTTTTGCCGGCACCCAGTCCTTTAAGGCGGCGCCGCTGTCGGTTGTTTCGACATAATAGTATTTCCAACCGTCCTTAACTGCGCTTCCCGAAAGGGTTTCGCAGAGTAAATTTTCCATTTGATAATCTCTTTTATGCGTTATTATGCTTGAAGAAGTAATGGTTTTGTTTTTTTGGAACTCAAATGAGGAAAACGCAAGTATCATCGCCGTGATAATGACTATGACCGCAACCAAAACGGAAATTATTTCCCTGTAACTCCATTTATTTTTTTGATTTTTGTTAATATATACCTTAATTCTCCTCGACAAGGTTAATCCTCCGTTCCTGAGTTACGCTAATAATATTAAACCACATTCGCAAAACAAATTCAACAATAAATAATGCAATTTTTGATAAAATTATTAAATTAAACCGCAGGAAAAAGGAGGCAGGCAAAGCGCCCGTCTCCTTTTTAAGGGGAATAGCAAAATTGTTTTTTTACGAAGCTAATATACCGCTGTCTGCTGAGGAGCGATTGTGTTTAAATACTCCTCAATGGGAATGCCGCCGCAGTACAGGCGTTCAACAACGCAGTTTCCCAAAAACACCTTAATTTCAATGTAATTGTCGGTTTCCGAAAACGGCCCGTAATAAAAATTGTAATTAATACTGTCGCCCTTTAATTGGTATTCGCTGTTATTTGGGAAACGGTATTGCAGGAAGCAAAATACATATTCCGTATCTTTACGCTCTTTAACTTCATCTTTGGGCTTTACGGTGTAAAAACCGTCGCCCTCGGGACAGATATAGGCTATATTTGAATCCCATACGGCGTTAAAGTACGGCCAATAATCCAAGAGCCTAAAATCGCATTTACCGTTTTCGACATAATTAATCCTGTCAATTTTAATCTTGTAGGTTTTACCGTATTTTTCAACCAGGCCGTCAATAGTAAGGCCGTAGGCAAGCATTAAAAGGACGGTTAAAATCTGAACCGAGAAAAGCACGGCCGCACAAACCTTAACACTCTTTTTCATTGCTGTCCACCTCCTGAAGTTCCCGCTGCGCCCTTGCCGTTTTGCGTACCATGACGGTATTTACCGTAAGCAAAACTATCCCGAACACAATGAGCATAATTCCTATTAACAGGGTGTCGGCGTCCATTGCCTGTAACAGGTAAAACATCTGGGCAAAAATTATGATAAGTCCCGTGTTTATAGGCAAAAGCTTGATTTTACCTATCCCCTCGATTATTTTGCTAACGCCGTAGGCCGAGGCAAATACCGTAGCTATATATGCCGAAGCCGCAACGCCCGTTTCCTGCGAGGTTATAGTCTTAATTACACATAAAACCCACAAAGCAACGCTTACCGCCGATAAAATCACGGTGTTTTTCTGTCCGCCGCAGTTTTTTATCCTGCCGGCCGTCAAAGCTAAAAATACAGCCGTGCAGATAAACAGGGAAGCAAAAAACAGCTTAAAATTATATATCGAAATTTCCGTTATTATATATGTGAACACGCTTAGCACGCCTGCGCCCGACAGCAGACCAAGAACCCTTAAGGGCCTTGCAAAAAGCGACTCCTCCCCGACGGTTACAGCCCCCAAAATAAACGGGAGCATAATGGCGACGGGTAAAATCAACGCCCTGTCGCTGTCGTAACCGCTGATTACCGTACCGTAGGTAAAAATTACGGAAGCTATAATAACAAACCATGCCGACAGCTTAAAGCGCATATCGAAAATGTTTTTTCTTTTGGAAAACACATATATAAAGCAAACCAAAACGGTTATAAACGAAATTAAGGTACAGTTATAAAAGGACAGTACGGCCGAAAAGCCCAGCAAAACGGCAAGCGGCATTACTGCGTCAAATACAAAGATTATCGGCAGGCACAGCAGGGTGTCGATAATGAGGCAGTTGTCTATTCCGCAGTGAATATCAAGCGCCGAATTGACGAGCGCAACGGTAGACGCCACGGCTATAATCAATATTGTACCTGCGCTCTCCTGCCAGGAGATGCGTCCGCCCTTTTTTATCAATACAAATGTGGCAAAGCCCTGGGCGCAGAGCAAAGGCAAAACCGTGAAAACCAGTTTTAAAATTTGCGGAAAAGCCTCCCAATAGTTAAAGAAGACAATTACCGAGCCCACCGCTATCAGCACCGCACCGAATACTGCGAGAATAATTTTTATTACCGAGATTTTCTGCTCGTTTAATTTGCTTTCATCGTTCTTTATATATTTTTTACCGTATATAAGCTCCTCGATGCCTATTTCAAGCGCATTTGAAATACTTGTAAGAGTTTCTATATCGGGCTGAGTTTTGTTGTTTTCCCAATTTGACACCGCCTGCCTTGTAACATTGATTTTCAAAGCAAGCTCCTCCTGGGTCATTTTTTTGATGTTGCGAAATCTTTTGATATTTTTTGCTATTTCAGTCATTGCCCGACCTCCTTTCAACTCTATTAAAACACTTTTTCGGTGAAAAGTCACGCAATGTTTTATTGCACAGCCATATTTTAACGGTTTTTCTTAAATTGCACGCATCACAGCGCAAAATCACGGGGAATATAAGATGTTGCGTATCGCCGTTTGCCGTTTGCCGACAAAATACTTGTATTTTTGCTGTCGGTGTGTTAATATTAATAAAAATTTCATATTATCAGATGAAGCGTACAGGAAATAAGGCGTTTTGCCTTGCCGAAGGAGTAACACTCTCAGGGCCTTTTTGGTGCGACTGTGCGTGGATGATATTCTGGAGAAGTCTGCTTTTGCAGATGCCGAAGGTGCAAGGCGCTTATTGCGTTAAATCTCTCAGGCAAAAGGACAGAATTAAATCGCCGAGTATTACAGCGTTTTTGCCTGTCAGACGCCCGCCTTCAGCAGTGCGGCGTCTTTTTCTTTTGATTTTTTAAGGAGTGATTAATATGGAAAATTTTTTGGAGCGGATAGCCGATGTGAACGGGGTTATAAATAACTTCGTTTGGGTAACGCTCGGCCTTGCCCTGCTTTTGGGTACGGGTATCCTTATGACTGTGCTGACAAAGTTCTTTCAGGTTACGCATCTGCGCCACTGGATAAAGAACACTATCGGCAGTATATTCAAGAAAAATGTTATAAAGCACACAGATGACAAGGCGTCAATCTCGCCCTTCCAGGCTTTATGCACCGCACTTGCCGCAACGATAGGAACGGGAAACATAGCAGGCGTTGCCGCGGCGATAGTAACAGGCGGAGCAGGTGCGGTATTTTGGATGTGGTTTGCCGCTTTCTTCGGTATGATGACTAACTATTCCGAAAATGTGCTCGGCATCTATTTCCGCCGCAAAAATCAAAACGGCGAGTGGTCGGGCGGAGCCATGTATTATTTACAGGACGGCCTCGGCTCTAAGAAAGGCTTTAAGGGCTTGGGGAAATTCCTTGCCGTGCTTTTCTCAATCTTTTGTATTCTCGCTTCATTCGGCATAGGAAATATGGGTCAGGTAAACAAAATCGTTGCCAATATTGAATCCGCATTTCCCATAAAGGCTCTCGGCGCTCCGCTTTACGGAAATGTCACGGTCTACACGGTTGTTATAGGCGTTGTTATTATGATACTTGCCGGTCTTATTATTCTCGGCGGACTTCAGCGCATAGCCGCATTTGCCGAAAAGGTAGTTCCCTTTATGGTAGTATTGTTTGTTGTCGGCAGTATTATAGTAATAGGCGTTCATTACGAAAACATAGGCGGCGCTTTCAAGAGCATATTTGTAAACGCTTTCAGCCTTAAAGCGGTTGAGGGCGGCACAATAGGCGCACTTATAAGCAAGGTTGTAACGGCAGGCTTTAAGAGAGGCGTATTTTCAAACGAAGCCGGTCTTGGTTCTTCCGTTATGGTACATTCAAATTCAAGCGTAAAAGAGCCGATAAAGCAGGGCATGTGGGGAATTTTCGAGGTATTTATGGATACTATCGTAGTCTGCACCATGACTGCGCTGGTAATTCTGACCTCCGGAGTTTATAAGCCCGGCACCGAAATGAACGACGCAACAATGATGGGTGACGCTTTCAACACGGTGTTCTCTTTCGGCGGCATAGGCTCAAAATTCATTGCGGTAGCCATGTTCCTGTTCGCATTTACCACGGTACTCGGCTGGTCGCATTACGGCACAAAGGCATGGGAATATCTTTTCGGTACAAAATCCGTTGTCGGATATAAGACCTTCTTTGTGCTTATGCTTATTTCCGGCGCACTTATGACCTCCTCGCTTGCCTGGGATATTTCCGACACCTTCAACGGCTTAATGATGATCCCCAACCTTATAGGCGTGCTTTCGCTGTGCGGACTTGTTTCAAAAATCACCAAAAACTATGTTGACCGAAAAATCAAAAACAAAAAGGGCGTAAAGCCCATGCTCTCTTATGACGCCAAAACCCAGGCGGAGGCAGAGGCGGCGCTCGGCGACGACGAATAACCGAGGTTTAACACAATAAAAAGCAGGGGCAGATACAAGCGTATCTGCCTCTCAGTCTGTCGATAAACTGTTTTGCGATAGCAAAATGTCCAAAGTTTTCGGCCGCCTTTTTCAAAAGGCGGTGGGGTCGAGGGGCAAAGCCCCCGTCGCAGTCCGCAGACTGCGAAAAACTTACGCTTCAAAAAGCGCAGGAGGGGCGAAAAACAGTCCGGTGGACTGTTTTTCGGTGGGGAACCCTCGCCGGGGGTTCACCATAATTTTACTCCTTTTGTGCATATTGCCAAGTGAAACATACTTTTTCTACACGCTGCGGGGCAGATACAAGCGTATCTGCCCCTGCTTTTTTTTAACCTTTTGTTAAATTATATGGAAGCAATATCCTGCGGCAATTCCAACGACCGCCGAAAGGCATATAATCAAAATCGGGTGAGCTTTTTTAAACGCCAATACGCTCATAACCGCAAAAATCGCCAGCGAAAGATAAAACGCCGCATCTTTAAAAACATCGACGCCTATGCCGTTGGGGAAAAATACCGTAATCCCCAGCGAAACCACGGCCGCCCCTATAAGTCCCACTACCGCGGGCTTTAAGCCGGACATACAGCCCGATACGATTTTACTGCTGCGGAATTTTTCATAGCACTTTGCAACTATCAATATTACAATAAAGGACGGCGCCGCAACCCCCAGCGTGGCGCAGACAGCGCCTAAAATGCCGCCGACGGTCATACCTACATAGGTTGAAATATTAACGGCAAACGGGCCGGGCGTACTTTCGCTTACTGCGATAAAGTTTATAAGCTCCTCGCTTGTCAGCCAGCCGTGTGCCGCCACCTCCTCCTGAATGAGGGGCAGCATCGCATACCCTCCGCCAAAGGTCAGTATGCCTATTTTAAAAAAGGTCAGGAACAGTTTAATAAAAATCATTTTGCCGCCCTCCCTTTTATAAGAGAGTTTGCAAGCCCGAACACGGCGCAGCCGATAATTACCCAAATTACATTGATATTAAGCACCGCTACGGCGATAAACGAAAACGCCATTACTATATACGGCGCAATTCCCTTGGGGCTTTGCTTATACATCGACCACAGCGCCTTAATTATAAGCGCAAGCACGCCTGCCCTTATTCCGTAAAAAGCATATCTTACGGCAGGAAAATTCTCAAACCTGCTAAGCACAAATGAGATTGCCACTATAATGAAAAACGACGGTAATATTACGCCCATGGTTGACAGTGCGGCGCCGAAAAAGCCTGCCGTCTTATAGCCCACAAAGGTTGCGGCGTTTATGGCGATAGGTCCCGGAGTGGACTCCGCAATGGCAACAATTTCGAGTATATCCTCGTCAGTCATCCACTTTTTATTCTCTACAACCTCTTTTTGAATAAGCGGAATCATGGCGTATCCTCCGCCGAAGGTAAAAGCGCCTATTTTCAAAAAGGTGAGAAAAAGAGCTAAAATTTTATTTCCCTTTTCTGATTTCATTCCCATTTCCTCTCTTGTCGGTATCGGAAAATTTAACACACCTTATTTTATACAAATAATCCGATAAAAACAAGTGTATTTTAAAAAAGAATGAATATTTTATTTTAATTTAAACCCTTGCTTTCAAGGTATTCCTCAAGACACACGCCCTGTTTGTATATTTCCCCTGCCGCTTTGACGCCCACATATCTGTAATGCCACGGTTCGTTTGAAATTCCCGTAATTTTAACCTTATCTTCGGGGTAACGGTGTATAAAGCCGTAGAGATGGGCGTTTTCGGCAAGCCAATTATACACCTCGTAGCCGTATGAGTGTACCCCGTCCGCATTTATATCAACTCCGAGCCCGAGCTGATGCTCGCTCGTCCCGGGAACGGCGACCCACTTCTCCGTTTCCTTTTTCGCTTTTTCCTTAGAATATCCCTTTTTCGTATATTCCGCCATTTTTTTATCGTAAATCTGCTGTTGTTCTTTCTGCGTTCTGTACCCGGAGGCAACAATGGGATAAACGCCGTCCGCCCTCATATCGTCAAACATTTTTTGAAGCTGAGGATAAATCCTGCTGTCAACCCTTTCGCCGTTTGAAAGCTCGGTAAGCTCTATGTCGTTATCGCCGTGAATGGGGTTTTGTTTGTTGACAAGCTGTAACAGCCATTCCTCCTGTTCCTGTTCCTGTTCTCCCTCCTCCTGCGAGGCATTGTTTGCGCCGTCCTGCGCCCTTTGAGCGCCGACAGCCGCCCTTGTGTTTACCGACCTGTAAATTAAAACGCCCGAAATAACTGTAATAAAAAGCAGAATTACCGCCAAAAACCGTTTTAAAGATCTGTTTTTACTTCCTTTTCTTTTTGCCATGTCCGTGCCTCTTCCGTAAAAAGCTTTACTGTTATATGTTGTCCGTTTATTTTACTCACTTATACCCTTTTTCAAATTTATAAAATAAAAAGTGCACAGCCGAAGCCGTGCACCGAAAAACACATAACTCCGATTGCTGCGACACAACCTTTGACAAACTTCAGGAGAAAGCCAAAAACAGAGAATGCGTTTTTACCTGTAAAAAACACTTCTCCCACAGTCTGCCGTTATATAAAGTTGCGTCGCAAAAATATATTATCACAAACCAAAAATGTATGCAATATTTTTTTACCGCAAAAGGGAAAAATCCCCGTTAATACAAACAGGGATTTTAGGTTTAATATGCAAATTTAAAATGATATTCAAATGATATTCAATTAAAAACCGTCTACGCCCTCCGAACGGGCCCGTTTAATGCGGTACTCGTCCAAAAGCTTAACACAGCCCTCAACATCGGTCCTTTTCCTGAAAAGGCTGTCCAATGCGGCAAGCACATCGTCGTCGCCGCTGTAGCCCTCAATTTTTGAAGCGGTCGTTGAAGCACGCAGATTTTCGGAAATGGAGTCATATGCATCGGTTATCATAGGCGACTGTATATTGGTAGTCTGCCCCTTAAAGCAATTAACCGTAGAAATTCCGTCAAAAGCCTTGTTATAATTTTTCTGCGTGGCACAGAACGATAAAAAGTCGAGACATTCGTCAATGTGTTCGCCGTTTTTGTTTACCATAAGCATATTGAGATTGCCGCCCTCGTATGTGCCCTTATTCGCCGTGTTTAAAAATACCGGCATAAGCGCAAAGTCGTCAACGGTATATTTGCCGTCCTTGGCTAAATCCGTATAGAACCAGGTGTCCCACATAAATGTCATAACGGCTTTTCCCGAACTCATAACCGGGCTTACATCGTCAATATCCCAATTAAGGTACTCCGTACCGAGCCAACCCTTTTTGGCGGCGTTGTCGATCCACCTTACCATATCGGTCACCTCGGGAATATCGGCATATTTTATTTCGTTCTTATTCAGTTTAATAAGCTTTTCGGGATCGTCGGCAAAAACCGGGTCAAGCGCAAACTGTACCATCCAGGAGCCGCCGCCTGCCGGCCAGCAAATCGGCGTATAGCCGGAATCGTAAAGCGCCTGGCACAAAACATCAAATTCCTTTTGAGTAACGGCCGGATTAAGCCCGAGACTGTCAAGTATGGTTTTGTTGTAATAACAGCCGGATATTGAATTTTCCCAAAACGGAAGCCCCATAAGGTTTCCGTCGCTGTCCAAACAATAATCGAAAGTGCTTTGCGTCAGCTCGTCAACCCATTCCTCGTCATTAAGGTATAGGAAGTTGTTTTCAACATTAAAGCGTTTTAAATCGGAATTGTGAAAATGCATAAAAATATCCGGGACCTCGCCGTGAGCAAATTTTTCCGCCGCAGTTGACTCAAATGCGCTGTCCTCAAACGCTATGGGTTTAATCTTGTTGCCCGTGGCCTTTTCATACTGCTCAAAGATACTTGTCATATAGCTTTTGGCAAGGTCGCTCTTTCTGCCCATAATCGTAATGGTTACAGCGTCGGATTTGCTGTTTATGCCCAAACACCCCGTAAACAAAAGCGACAGTGCCGCAAAAACGGCCGCAATGGAAAAACACAGCTTTTTCATATGTATATACCCCTCTTAACAGTAAATTCTTCTGCCCGTAAAATTCAGGTTTTTGCGATTTTCAAAAATTAATATCTGTTATGAGCTAATTATAACAAAATATTAAACTATCATCAATATTTTTATAAAGAATATTTATTTTATTTAAAATTTCCGATTGTTTTTAAGTTTATCAAGGGTTTTAAAAAGCATTTTCGGGGAAGCGCCTATAAATCGAAGTAATAAAACTGTGAACACATTTGGAACAAGGAGGGTAAAGCAAAAAGAGCAGCTCTTGAAGCCGACAAGGCCATTTATACTTACTGCGGCGTTCCTTTTCCGGTGGAGAAAACAAAACATATCCGAACGGTGATTCCGAGGGAACTATGAAATGTGCTGTGCATTAATTCAAAGAGTGTAGGCATTAAAAGACCTGATTCTCGGCATCACGGAGTCTGTGCTAAACTCTTGACTAATTTCCGTTTTTATTGTATAATAATTATACCTATTAAGAGTGCGTGAGGGACAAGCCCGTTGACCGCACAGCAACCTGCCGAAAGGTAAGGTGCTAATGCTTGACCGATGGGTGGATATGTTGCTTAACGCCTGTCGGTAACGATGGGCGTTTTTTCGACCTCTTTTTAGGAAATATTAATTATTCGGAGGACGAAAAAATGCTGTCAAACAAACTTAAAAAGGAAAGAAAAATCGTTTCTGTCTGCGAGGAAAGCCGTGACTTTCATATAGGCGACACCTTCAAAAAAGTTGTCTTTGCGAATGACGATGAGCAAGTCAAGACAAATACCGGCATATCTTATTGCGGAAAGGTCAGCAGTAATGAGGCGCTGTTTCGCACAGGCGATGGCCGTGTGTATTTCTCAATCTGCGAAGGTTGGGGCGAAAAAGAGGGAATCCTTTATGGGCTGGAGCAGGGCATCTTCTTTGATTTCGGACACGCCACAACTGAAGAATCTATCCTTTCCGAATGTGAAAAAGGTCTTGGTACATACAGTACTTGGGGCGGAGCAATGGCCTATCAGTCAATGAAAGGAACGCTCGACACAATCGCAAAAGTTATGAAAAAGGAACTCAAGTAACCGGTAAAGCCATATGTTAACACGGTGAGTTTTAAATAGGTTGCATGGAAAAGCCGCCCCGGTTCATTTGCCGTAGGCTGTCTCTTTCATACTTATTATCAATTTTAACCTGTGTAATATCTTTTAAATATATCGGCAGTCCAATAGGCTGCCGCTGTCTTGTAAAAGTAGTGACATACTTCGATACAAATGCGCACCCTAACGACCTTTCGTTAAAAGATGCACACCTCTCATTTCCTGTGCAGATAAGGATTAATTTCTAATTATTGTAATAATACGACCATAGTTTTGCAAGTGTATGCTTATAATCCTTGAAATTATCGATGTCGTAAGGAATTGCAAAAGCCGGCCATGATGTAAAGCCTGTCGCCTCAAAGTCTTTGTACTGTTGATAGAATTCATATTCGCTTTCCGAGATATATACAATATCTGCAAGAAAATCTCCATCAAGTCTCCCAACAAAATAGGAGTTATCTCCATGAGGGGTATTTCTAAAAAATCCAAGCAGATAATATTTCTCGGTTTCGGCATCGTATTCGATATAGTCCAAAACCATATTACCATCGTCAAAAAGCCGCTTTTCAAGAGAAAAGTCGCTTGTTCGATAAATGAGAAGCGAAGAACAGAGGTCTGCACGATAGACAATGATATAAAAGCGTTCTCCATCGGGTGAAAAACAAGCGTTCGCATCTTGCGGCTGTTCTCCGTCCTTGCCCTTTGCATAGCGAAATTTCAACATGAGCCTGCGTTCTGCAAGATCATATATCGCCAACCGCCCCTCGTTAGATCTGACAGCGAACATATTGCCATTAGGCGAAAAAACTGCGTAATAAGCGTATTTCAAATCACGAAATTTTGCAAGCTCAATATTGTTCTTATCAAAAAGATATACCGTCTGACCTGTGCAGCCGATACTGTATTCGCCGTTTGTAACATAGGTCACAAATTTTCTCAAATTCAGCCTCCGTTTAAATTATTGCCAAAAGGCATTTTAATAAAAATAAAAACCGCATACCCACCTGATAACACATTGCATCAAAATAGATATGCAGTTATGGTTGCGGGGGAAGGACTTGAACCAACGACCTTCGGGTATCTCACAAACGCTATGCGTTTGTTTGCCCTCTTGCGGTACCCGAAAAATCCGTCGGGTGCTCTCGCACTATTCCTCGGATTTTTCGACCGCTACGCCGCGTCGTCACAAGCTACATATCACTTGTTTCCGCACAAAGTGCGAAAAGCTTGCTCATTCCGCTGTTCCTCCTTCCCCCACAAAAGCTTCGCTTTTATGGGGACCCGAAGATTCACTCTATCCGCCACCGGCGGCGGTCGCAGGCGTTGCCCAACGAGCCACGCTCGCCGATCTCATAACCCGATGATATTTTTAATAGCTTTCTTCTATAAAAATAGCGGCAGTCCAATAGGCTGCCGCCGTTTTGTGGTTGCGGGGGAAGGACTTGAACCAACGACCTTCGGGTTATGAGCCCGACGAGCTACCAACTGCTCCACCCCGCGATATTTAATTGACATTCGCAAAATATCTTTTCCGAATGTGATATTATAATAGTACAAAAAATATTATTTGTCAATACATTTTTATTATTATAAAATATTTTAAAATGTAAAATTACAATACCTGTGTTACAGTTAATTTGCAAACGCCAACTAAGAGGCCGTCAGCTGTTGTCGCAGTGAAAATCATCAATTATTTCCCTAAAGTGAACAAGCTCTGCGCCGTATCCGTTTAAAAGCTCCGCAAGCTTTTCGACCTTTTCCCTGTCGAGCGAAATATCCGAATAGCTTTCGCAGATTTTACCGTCCGATACCGCCTCAACGCCGTAGCTTTTGCTTACCTCCCCGTCAACCGAAATGAAATGTTCAAATACTTTGTACTCCATAATTATCCCTGCTTTTCATTGCTTTGTCTTAAGACATTTATATATTAGCATAAAAATTGTTACTTTTCAACACATTTTTTAAAAAATTTTAAATTTTAATGCTTTTTTAATTGAATTTTAAATTATTAAAAGCTTTTATCGGATTTAAGCATAAAAAGCAGGGGTTATCAGATTTAAAAACAGTAGCCGTGGAGTCCTTGCCGCTTTTATATCTCAATGCGAGAAAAAACCTCCGGTCATAAACCGGAGGCTTCTGTATTGTTTTAATTTTAATTATTGCTATGTTTTAATTTTACTTTTGCTTAGTTTTCAAATCACCCTTTGCATGTTAGTTTGTTTTATCTGTTTGTTTTATCTGTTTGTTTTGTATATGTTTACTTTTTAAATCAGATACCGTCGATAAGTCTCTGAACCTGATCTTTGGGCATTGTGTTTACGGATTCGCCTGCAAGCTTTTCGGGAGCAGCGTAGTCATCGTCTGTTGCAAGAACTACGGTGTCAAGGTCAAAGCAATTGTAGAATGCGCCTGTTACTATCTCAGCGTCCTCGGGGATTACTACCTTCTTAAGGCTTGTGCAATACAGGAATGC
>CANRHD010000006.1 GCA_947630285.1 uncultured Clostridia bacterium
ATTATAAAGGTTTTTTCGATGAGTTGCTATCTTTTTTTCCTTTTTTCTATTTGTTGCACTTCATATTATAATCCAAGGAAAAAAGACGGACAAAAACTTTTATTGTTTTTAATCATCTGTTCATTGACAGACTAAGACGCCGCCCTTGCGGACGGCGTCTTAAAATTTATTCCTGTTTTTCGTCTGTTTCGGCCGTATCGCCGGCAGGCTTTATATCCGTCTGACTTTCGGAAAGCGCACTGTCATTAGCGCTGTCTTCGGCTTCGCCCGGAGTATTCTCCGAAAGCTGTGAAGCTTCGCCGGTTGCGCCGTCCGAGTCGTTTTTATTCTCCTCCTCGTCGGCGTAAAGCTCCGGCAAATCCTCGCCGTTCATAAGCTTTAAAAATTCCTCGCCGGTAAGCTTTTCACGCTTTACAAGCTCGTTTGCAACCTTGTGAAGCTTGTCGATATGCTCAGAAAGGATTTTCTCGGTTCTGTTGTAGGCGCTGAGAATTATCTGCTCAACTTCGTTGTCAATCTGAGAAGCAACATTTTCCGAATAGTCCCTTATATGGTTGTAGTCCTTGCCGAGGAACACCTCGTCGTTGCCCTGACCGAAGGCTATAGGCCCGAGCTTTTCGCTCATACCGTATTTTGTAACCATCTTACGGGCAACCTGGCTCGCCCTCTCAATATCGTTTGAAGCGCCGGTTGAAATATCGTTAAAAATAAGCTGTTCGGCAACCCGTCCGCCGAGAAGCCCCACTATGTCGTCAAGCATTCTCGACTTCATAAGGTGCATTTCGTCCTTTTCGGGCTGGTACATGGTAAAGCCGCCGGCCATACCTCTGGGGACTATTGAAATGTGGGTAACCGGGTCCTTGTTTTCAAGGTAATACGAAGAAACTGCGTGGCCTGCCTCATGATAAGCGGTAATTTTTTTATCACGCTCGGAAATCTTATGAGACTTCTTTTCCGTGCCGACAACGACCTTCATTGTCGCCTCCTCGATTTCCCTCATGGTTATCGCCTTTAATTTTCTTCTTGCGGCAAGCAGAGCCGCCTCGTTGAGGAGGTTTTCAAGGTCTGCGCCCGTAAAGCCAACGGTTGCGCCGGCAATCTCACGAAGCTTGACATCGGGCCCCAAGGGCTTTTTCCTTGCGTGAACCTTTAATATTTCCTCCCTGCCCTTTAAATCGGGATAATTAACGGTTATCTGCCTGTCAAATCTGCCCGGGCGCAGGAGAGCCGGGTCAAGTATATCGGGACGGTTTGTCGCCGCCATAACTATAACGCCCTCGTTTTCGCCGAAGCCGTCCATCTCGACAAGCAACTGGTTAAGGGTCTGCTCCCTTTCGTCATGGCCGCCGCCCATTCCGGCGCCCCTGTGGCGTCCGACTGCGTCAATTTCATCTATAAATATGATAGACGGCGAATTTTTCTTTGCCTCTCCGAACAAGTCCCTTACACGGGAAGCGCCCACGCCGACATACATCTCGACAAAATCAGAACCCGATATTGAGAAAAACGGTACATTCGCCTCGCCTGCGACCGCCCTTGCCAGCAAGGTTTTACCCGTTCCTGGAGGGCCTACAAGAAGCACGCCCTTGGGTATTCTCGCACCGAGAGCCGTGAACGATTTGGGGTCTTTTAAAAATTCTACTATTTCCTCAAGATCCTCCTTTTCCTCGTCGGCTCCGGCAACATCGGCAAAGGTTGTTTTGTTTTTCGTCTCGTCGTTTTTCCTGTAACGGGCTTTTCCGAAGGACAGGGTTCTGTTGTTTTCGCTCTGCACGGTCTGATTCATTTTCCTGAACATAATAAACATTACGACGGTCAGCAAAATCATAACCGCAACGGTCGGCAAAAGGCTTACCCACCACGAATTGGCAGAGCCCGAAACATAGTCCATTTTAATCTGCTTGTCGGTATTCTTTTCGTTGTATTTAACAACATATTCGTGAATATCGTCAACAAACAGGTTTACATTGGGAACGGTGTACTTATAGGTGGCGTTGTCGCCTGCCTTTTTGTATTCAAGCATACCGCTGCTCAGGTTGAGCTTATATTCCGTAATTTCGTTGTTGCGGAACATATTGACCAACTGATAATACTGCGTTTTTGTTTTTGTGGCGTCGCCCATAGTCGAGTACCAGACTATGCAAAGCACAAATACAAGCGGTATGATGATATAGGGCAGAACAGCCTTCAAATTTATCCTTTTCAATTTAGTTTACCTCTCCTTTACTCTGCGCCGTACACGGACGGTTTAAGAATACCGACATAGGGCAGGTTTCTGTATTTTTCATTGTAATCGAGGCCGTAGCCCACAACAAATGCGTCGGGTATTACGGCGCCCGAATAATCGGGAATTATTTTATCCTTTAACGCAGGGTCCCTCCTGTCGGGCTTGTCAAGAAGCGTACATATTTTTATGCTTTCGGGGTTCCTTGCGCCCAAATAGTACTCAAGATAATTAAGCGTTCTGCCGCTGTCAAGTATATCCTCGACTATAAGCAGGTTTTTGCCCTCGATAACATTTGTATCAAGGTCCTTGATTATTTTTACAACACCCGATGATTTTGTTCCGCTCCCGTATGATGAAACGGACATAAAATCTATATAACAGGGGATTTTAATTGCCCTCATAAGGTCGCCCATAAAAACGACCGAGCCTTTCAGCACGCTGACGAGTATCAGCTCTTTCCCCTCATAATCCTTTGAAATCCTGTCGCCGAGTTTTTCTACAATTTCCTTTAACTGCGCCTGTGAAAAAAGTATCTCCTTGATATCATTTTCCATATTCTTCACCTTATCCCTAAGAATTTTCAATTTTTATCGTCATAATTTTTTTGCTGTTCTTATCGGGGGAAAATTTTTTGGAGCTTCCGTAGCCGTCAACCCAAACTACCTCTTCACCGTCGGCCAAAACAGCGGTCCTGTTTCTTTTATCGGCGTCAATTTTATCTTCGATAAAAAGCTTTTTCAGGCTTTTTGTCACGCCCCTTTTTGCAAGCGTGATTTTGTCGCCGCTCTCACGGCTTCTCAAGCAAAGCTTTTCTGATATTTTATCACAATCAACGCATTTGTCTATATATTCTTTATTAAAATTTTGTAAATCTTTTATATTTATGATTTTTATAACGGCTCTGCCGTATGGTAAGGCTATCTGTGCGTCCTTTTTCTCTATACCGATTTTCCACGGCTTTGGGAGAGCCTGTGTGCTTACAACGCTTAAAAAGCCGTTTTTGCTCCGGATTTTCAAACCGCCTGCGGTATTGACAGCCTTGTTTTTTCCCAAAAGCGATAGTATATCCTCAATATGCTTTGCGCTTATATCGGAGCTTGTGCGTTCCTTTAAATACCTGTATATTATCCGCCTTTGCAGGGCGACAGGCAGTTTCATAAGACTTTCTTCGCACAGCGCCGAGTCCGAAAGACAGAGCGCATATTTCTCGTCCTCTATAAATTCAAGCGCCTCTTCCTCCTGCCTTGAAAAGGCAATATACCTTGAAATTGCAGGTACAGCCGAGGCGTTTATTTCCTTTAGCGCCGGAATTACTATATTTCTTATTTTATTGCGTGAATATTCGTTTTCAAAATTTGTGCTGTCCGTTACAAATTCAAGTGAATTTTCCCTGCAAAACTCCTCTATCTCCTCCCTGGGAGTTTCGATAAGAGGTCTTATTATATTCCCCCTCACAGGCGGAATGGAGCATGCGCCCTTTAAGCTTGTACCCCTTGCGAGGTTAAACAAAAGGGTTTCAACGCAGTCGTTTAAATTGTGAGCCGTGGCAATTTTACCGTTTTCGCCTGCCAGAGAGGCAAAAAATTCATAGCGGATTTTCCTGCCGTATTCCTCTTGGCTCATTGAGTTTATTTTTGCCTGCCCCGGCACATCGGCGTTAAGAACCTTGATTTCTATACCGTTGTCACGGCAGAAATTTCTGCAAAACCGCTCGTCGCCGTCGGCCTCTTCGCCTCTGATACCGTGATTTACATGGGCGCATATCAGGTTTAAACGGAGCTCCTCCTTAAGGCTCAGAAGAACGCTTGTAAGGCTTACCGAATCCGCACCGCCGGAAAGCCCTATCACTACAGTATCGCCCATGTTCAGCATGCCGTATTTATTAATTACGGCAAGTACCGTTTCCCTATTCATTCTTAACTAACTCCGGCGTTGTAAAGAGGGTAAATTCCTTTATCCAATTAAGATTGACATCGCCGGTACCTCCGTGGCGGTTTTTAACTACAAGCACCTGAGCGGTTGTATCGTCCTGAACGCTTACCTCAACCTTTTCGCCGCCCGACGGCGCCGCAGATGCAGGAGCGGCGTTTTTGCCGTTTTCCTTTTCGTAATAGCCCTCGCGGAAAAGCATAAGGATTATATCGGCGTCCTGCTCTATCGAGCCCGATTCCCTCAAATCCGCCATTTGCGGACGGTGCGCCTTTCCCCTTGCGTCCGTGGAACGGTTAAGCTGGGAGAGCGCTATTACGGGTATTCTCAAATCCTTGGCCATAAGCTTTAAGCTTCTTGTAATTTCGGAAACCTCCTGAACTCGGTTATCCGTCTTTTTACTGCCCGTCATAAGCTGTAGATAATCTATTATAACGCAGTCGACATTTTTCATTCGCCTGACCCTTGCCTTCATTTCCGGCACGGTGATATTTGAAGAGTCGTCAAAATACAGCTCCGCCTCGTTCAAAGCCATGGCGGCCTCGGCAATTCTGGTCCATTCGTTAGTCTCTATTTCACCGGTTCTGAACTTTGAGCCGGCAACCCTTGACTCGGTCGAAAGCACCCTCTCAGCAAGCTGTTCCTTTGACATTTCAAGAGAAAAGAACACTACCTTTTTTTTGCTTGTGACCGCCATATTCCTTGCAATATTAAGCGCAAAGCTTGTTTTACCCATGGCGGGACGGGCGCCGATAAGCACAAGGTCGGACTTGTTAAAGCCCGTGGTGATTTTGTCGAGCAGTGAAAAGCCCGTGGACAGGCCGAGATATTTTTCCCTGTCGGGGGAGGTTTTCTTTCTTAAATCCTCGTACACCTCGTCGGAAATTATATCGCTGAGCTTAGTGGGGCCGTCCGAATTTCTGCCCTGGCGTATGTTGTAGATCTTCTGTTCGGCATTGTTTAAAATGTCGTCGGCAGAGGCCTCCTGCGCCGCGGCGTCGTTTATAATATCCTTTGCGGTTGACATAAGGGTACGCAATACATATTTTTCTTTTACTATTTTGGCGTATGCCTTGACATTTGCCGTGGACACAACCGCCTGTGCAAGCTGTGCAAGATAATTCCTGCCGCCGGCGTCGTCGTAAACGCCCCTGCCCTTTAATTCCTCAAGCACTATCAGAGCGTCGTATTTTTCGCCCAATGCGTCAAGATTTACAATAGTTGTGTATATTTCCTTGTGCTGGGGAATATAAAAGCAGTCGCTTTTTAAAATATCGACAACGCTTAACAAACAGCCGGGGTCGATAAGCAAACAGCCGAGAACAGCCTGTTCCGCCTCAAGGCTGTAGGGGTCGTTAGAAGAGTCAAATAAAATATTATCCATAACCTTACTCCCGAAAATTACTCACCCACTTCAACGCTGACGCAAGCGGAAATGTTCTGATAAATTTTGACTTCGGCAGAGTATGTACCGAAATTCTTGATGTCTGCCATCGAGATTTTCCTCTTGTCCACCTCACAGCCGAGCTGAAGCCTGATCTGTTCGGCAACATCTTTTGATGTGACCGAGCCGAACAGCTTGCCGTTTGCGCCTGCCTTGGCGGTAAGCTTTACCGTTTTGCCGTCAAGCTTCCGCTTCGTTTTATTGGCGTTTTCGATTTCGACCTCAAGCTTGTGCTGTTTTGAAGCCTCGCTGTTTTTATACTCGGTCAGGGTCTGGGCGTTCGCCTCGACAGCCAGGTTTTTGGGGAAAAGATAATTCCTCGCATAGCCGTCGGAAGCCTTAACCTTATCTCCCTTTTTGCCCAATCCCTTGACATCTTGCTTTAAAATAACCTCCATAATCCTGTTTTCCTTTCCGTCTTTTATTTTATATTGAGTTACTGTTCTTCAAGATATTTGTCGATAGCCTTTTCGAGGTCCTTTTTGACCTTTTCCAAGTCTCCGCCCTCTATCTGGCACGCCGCCATGGTCTGATGGCCTCCGCCGCCGAAGTATTCCATAATCACCTGAACATTTACCGCTCCCATCGAACGGGCGGAAATATTAACCGTCTCCCCTGTTTTAAACAGCACGAAGGAGGCCTGAACGCTGTTTATTGTAAGCAGTTCGTCCGCCGCCTGCGCACATATGAGCCTTAAATCCTTCGAGTTAATATCCGAAACCGAGATTGCAAAGTTTTTGTACTGGTAGGCGGACAGTACGACCTGACCTCTTAACTGTCGGTTTTCAAGGCTGTCGTTAAAGAACTGCTTGACCGTTACGGTGTCCGCCCCCGACGAACGAAGGTACGCCGCCGCCTCAAAGGTTCGTGCGCCCGCCCTTAAAACAAAGTTTTTGGTATCGAGCATAATTCCCGACAACAGCGAATTTGCCGTTGCGCCGTCAAGCTTTACGGCAGGTATATACTGCGTTATCTCGGTTACCATCTCGCTTGCGGACGACGCTCTGGGCTCGTGATAGAAAATCACCGCATTCTGGATATAGTCCACCGTTTTCCTGTGGTGGTCTATCACAACCACCTGCTTTGCCTTTTCGTATATCTTTTTGCTTTCAAGGAAGTCCGCCCTGTGCGTATCAACGATAATCAGCAGGGTTTTTTCGTCCATCATATGCTCGGCATAGTCGGGCAAAACAAGGCTTCCGTCGAGATTGTTCTCTTTAAGATAATTTATCAGCGGAGAGGCAAGGCTTGTTTTTTGGGAGAGGACTATCCTCGCCTCCTTGCCTAAATCCCGGCATATCTTTAAAACGCCCATTGATGCGCCGAGGCTGTCAAGGTCCGAAAACTTATGGCCCATAATAATCACATTGTCCGATGTGCTTATAATTTCCGCCAAAGCCGATGCCATTATCCTTGAGCGCACCTTTGTATGCCTTTCCACACCCGATGAAACGCCGCCGATAAAGGTATAGCTTTCATCGGTATTTTTAAGCGCAAGCTGGTCGCCGCCTCTGCCCAGCGCCATATCGAGCGCCTGTGTTGCGGCAAGCTCCGCCTCGTTTAAATTCTTTCCCCTGCCTGCGCCTATGGAAAGGGTAACGCCGACCTTTTTCTCTGCGTATGTAAAATCCCTTACCTGCTCAAGCACAAAGAATTTATTTTTAAGCATTTTTTCAAGCTCTTTTTCCGAAACCACGCTTATAAACCTGCCGTTTCCGAGCTTTCTGAAAACGCCCGAATACTCCGAAAACCAGCTTTCGGTTATAAGCTCTATATTTGCAACTATCTCCGCACTTTCCGTCTCCCTGTAGGAGTGGACGATTTCATCGAGCGAATCGACCGTTACAAGCAAAACGACGGGCTTTGAAAGCTCGTATTCGCTTTTGATAGCCTTTAAGTCGGTATCGTCAACAAAGTAGAGGGCGTATGCCCTGTTCGAGTCAAAATCAATGTGCGAAAAATAAACGGTATATTCTTTTTCGCCGACCTTGGCCTCAAAGCTTTGGGAATTTGATATTTCTTCAAGCCCTCTGCCGTTTGTGAAATTCTTTATACTGTCGTTTTTAAACTCATTGTTTCCAATGACATAATTCCTGAAAAGTATGTTGTACCACAGTATTCTGTCGGTACTGTCAAAAATCAAAATCGGCAGGGGAAAATCC
Source organism: uncultured Clostridia bacterium (assembly GCA_947630285.1). Taxonomy (GTDB): domain Bacteria; phylum Bacillota; class Clostridia; order Oscillospirales; family Acutalibacteraceae; genus Fimenecus. Next base: position 7,763 of record CANRHD010000006.1, read on the forward strand.
ATTAAATTTCCGCTTTCCCCGTCAGAGAGGCTGTCGTTTAACGAGCTGACCGTCTTTTTTGCCGCAGTAAAGCTCTTGTTTATAAACAGGAACAAAACGAGTATCATTACAAGAAGGCAGGCAAGCTCAAAAAGCGCAATCTTTATATTTACAAAAAAGTTCAGCGCGCATATGGCAAGCATAAATACCAAAGTTATAAAGACCGCCGGGTGGATTTTAATAAACTGTCTCAGCTTCAATAATTACACCTCCATAATGATAGGCAATATCATCGGACTGCGTTTGGTTTTTGAATAAATCTGCTTTAAAACCGCTTCACGGAGTCTGCCCTTTATGGCGGCGTAGTCGCTGACGCCCTCGTACATACAGTCGCCCAAAACATTTTCGCAAAGCCGCCTTGTTTCATCAATAAGCTGTTCGGACTCCCGTACATATACAAAGCCCCTTGTTATAACCTCGGGACCTGATATAACCGTGCAGGTTTCCCGTTCAACCGACAGCGCAATTATAACTATGCCGTCCTCGGCAAGCTTAGTCCTGTCACGCATTACCACCGAGCCGACATCGCCGACGCCTGAGCCGTCAACAAAGACCATACCCGACGGAACATCCTGTGCAAAGGCTATTTTGCTGTTGGTAAGGCTTACCGATTTGCCGTTGTCCGCAATTATAATATTGCCCGGTTCGATGCCCATTGAAACGGCAAGGGAGGCGTGCTTACGCAAATGCTTCTGCTCGCCGTGAACGGGTATAAAGTATTTGGGCTTTGTAAGGCCCATCATAATTTTAAGCTCTTCCTGGCAGGCGTGGCCGGAGACATGGACATCGTACATTCTCTCGTACACAACCTCGGCGCCCTGCTTTAAAAGCTCGTCTACTACCCTGCCCACCATTTTTTCGTTGCCGGGTATGGGCTGTGCGGAAATAATGACATAATCGTCCGGGCCGATTTCAACCTTTCTGTGCTCGGAAAAAGCCATTCTGTAAAGCGCCGACATAGGCTCGCCCTGACTGCCCGTTGTGACGACGACCATTTCTTCCGAGGGGTAGCGGTGAATGGAATCTATGCCTACAAGCACGCCCTCGGGAACATTGAGATAGCCGAGCTGTGCCGCTATGGAAACAACATTTTCAAGGCTTCTGCCCGAAAGGGCGACCTTTCTGCCGTAGGTTTCCGCCGCATTTATTATCTGCTGTACCCTGTGGATATTTGAGGCGAAGGTAGCGACAATAAGCCGCTTTCCCTTTGCCTTTGCAAAAAGCGTTTCAAATGTTCCGCCCACCGTTCTTTCGGACTGTGTAAATCCGGGCTTGCCGGCATTTGTGGAGTCCGACAGCAGGCATAAAACGCCCTCGTTACCAAGCTGTGCAAGCCTTGCCATATCAATTACTCCGCCGTCAATGGGCGTGGTGTCGATTTTAAAATCCCCCGTCTGGATTACCACTCCGGCAGGTGATTTTATCGCAAGCGCAACGGCGTCGGGTATCGAGTGGTTTACATGTATAAATTCAACCTCAAAACAGCCTACGCTAACCTTGCCGCCGGGGTTTACGACATTGAGCTTTGCCTTGTCGAGCAGGCCGTGTTCTTTCAGCTTGCCCTCGATAAGCCCTATGGTAAGCCTTGTGGAATAAACGGGAATGTTTATCTCGTTGAGCAGATAGGCAAGTCCGCCTATATGGTCCTCGTGGCCGTGGGTGATAAAAATGCCCTTGATTTTATCGGCGTTGGCAACCGCATATGAAAAATCGGGTATGACTATATCTACGCCGAGCATTTCGGGGTCGGGAAATTCCAGTCCGCAGTCTACAAGTATCATATCCGAGCCGCACTCGTAGAGCGTCATATTCTTTCCTACCTCGTTAAGGCCGCCGAGGAAAGAAATTCTGATAGGCGTTTCGGATTTTTTATTTGCATAGCTCCTCCTGCCCCTCTGGCTCGGCACGGTTTTTCCCGCAGTGCTTTTATGCGTTTTTCTGTCGCTTTGATAAAGCTTTTTCTGTCCCTTTTTAATTGCGCTTTGCTGTTTTGAGTATTTTGCCTTGTTCAAAGCGGCCGACTGTGACGGTTTACTTTGGGACGACGGTCTGTTCTGTTTTTGTTTACTGTTTGCCATTTAATTTCTCCTGTGACATTGTGAAAAAAATATATAAATAAAACGAAATTATATGTAAGCCGTAACTTATTTATAATTATACTTATAGATTTAATATAATACTCTAAAAAAAGCAATCTGTCAATTACGGCGTGTCCCGTTTTTGGGATTTTGCATTTCATTTTTGCGTCAATGCAAAGCCAAACCGGGGTTTAATTTAAAAATGCCCCTTAAATTAAGGGGAAAGCGTGCAGAAAAAACAGGCGTTACCGGACTTGCAAAAATGCATAAGATTACGGGGAACCCCCGGCGAGGGTTCCCCAACGCAAAACAGTTTACTGAACTGTTTTGCGCCCCTCCTGCGCTTTTTGAGGCGTAAGTTTTTCGCAGTCTGCGGACTGCGCCGGGGGCTTTGCCCCTCGACCCTTACCCTTTTGTCTGCTTTGCAGACATTTCCCCTGGCAGGGGAATCTTCTTTTTGAAAAAAGACGGACAAAAACTTTCATTTTTTTAAAACGGCTACAGACAAACATAGTCTTTAAATTAAGGGGCTTTTTCGGGTTTCGTTTCAAACTCCTTTTTGCAAAATTCCTCCGCCCTTTTGCATAAATCTTTTGAAATTTCATAGTTTACCGCTTCGGCAATTATGCTCAGCTCCCTGCCGTTTTTTACACTGCTCAGGCGCACCTTTCCGTGCGGAAAGCTAAGCACCGCACCGTCACGGGTAAGCTCAGCGTTGGGGCTTTTTTTAATTTTAAGCAGACCGCCGTCGGAGTTTAAATCAACGCTTATGCGCTTTTTTGAAATGTAAAACTGCGGCAGTTCCCTGTTCAGCCTTAAAAGGCTCTTGCCCGTGTCGTCGATAATTTTAAGCAGTCTTATGCTTGCAAAAAGTGCGTCGCGCATAAAAGCGTCGCTGTTTAAAAGTACCGCATCGCCGCTGTCGCTTCCGTGAAACCTTACGACCCTCCTGCCGTTTGCGCCGGCTATTTTATCGAGAATTAAAGGGGCGTCGGGCAGGACGCAAATATCCCTGCCGTTCTGCGTTTCGTAATTTGTTATCACCGCAAGTATTCTGTCGTTGGCTATCCAGCCGCAGTCCCTTGAAAACACGCTGACGCTTGTGCCGTCGTTGTTGATTTTAAAGGTGTAATCGTCGCCGTCCTTACAGCCAAGCCTGTAAAAGCAGTCCTCCATAAGCATCGAGATTTTTTTGTTTTCGCACTTTACATTGCAGGAAAGCTCCGAAAGCTCGGTATCGCTCTGCCTTATAAGCTCCCTGCGGTACATCATATTTACGCCCGTCATATCGGTGACCTCGCTGCAGGAGTATATGTCGGTATTTTTAAAATTCTTTTTAACAAGGGCTTCCTCAAGCTCTTTTTGCTCCCCGGCGCACAGGGGCAGGCCGTATCTGCCCAAAACCCTTATTTTGGCGTTGGAGGAATTTTGCGAAATAAATATTCCGCAGGGCAGAGAGCAGAAATCCACAAAAAAACGCAGCTGTGAAAGGAAGCTGTCGCCGAAGCTCCACACCTGCGAGGAATTGGCGGTAAGCGAGCCCGTAAGAGAATATGCGAGGGATTTTGAAAAGTTGCCGCCGTCGGTTGAAATCCCCACTCTGCCGCCGAAGCTGCAATTCGCCAGAGCCTTGCCTATCAAGGCCGGATCCGTGCTGTCAAGTGATTGCCATTTACACAAGAATATATCGTCATTTTCGTATTCCATAGCTGTTTTCCCCGTCCTTTTTTCATAAAAATGTCTTTATCAAGCTTATTATTGACCCCGAGTTTAAAATTAATCTTACATATTGTTAAATAGTAAAAAAGATGTTAAAATTATTACATTACTATCTTAGGAGTTAATTTTATGGGAGCAAGACCTAAAGTTGAAATTTTTACCGACGGCGCCTGTTCGGGCAACCCCGGACCCGGCGGCTGGGGTACGGTACTGCGCTTCGGGAGCGCAGAAAAGGAGCTGAGCGGCGGCGAAGCGGAAACTACCAACAACAGAATGGAGCTTACGGCGGTAATAGAGGGCTTAAAGGCCTTAAAAATGCCGTGCGATGTGACGCTTACGACCGATTCAAAATACATTGCGGACTCCGTTTTAAAGGGCTGGGCCTCGGCCTGGAAGAAAAACGGCTGGATAAAAAGCGACAAAAAACCTGCCCTAAACCCCGACCTTTGGGACGAGCTTTTAAGGCTTTTGGAGGTCCACAATGTTCAAATAGTATGGGTAAAGGGGCACGCAGGGTACCCAGAAAACGAAAGATGCGACAGACTTGCGGTTGAACAGTCAAAAAAATTCCTTTAACAAATTATATTTTTGCTCTTGCAAACAGTACTTATAATGTGATATTATTTTATTACTACATTTTCACAGTAGGATAGGATGTGATTCTTTGGCAAATTCAGAAGTAACTAATGAAACTCAAATTGAAGAAACTGAACTTGAAAATGAAGTCGAACAAGAAATAGAAAAGGCGTCGGCCGGCAACAGAAGGTATCTGCGTCCCCGTGAAATCGTCGCCTTTCTGCTCACAACCTTCGGTCAGAAGAATTTGGCTCAGTATGTAGAGTCAAACAGGCAGTTCTTCATGATAAGCTTCCTTGGCATTTCGGGTAAAGCTTACGGACTGATAGTATTTCTTGAATCTATTTACGATGCGCTTGACGACTCGCTGTCAGGCCTTATTATCGACAGAACAAGAACTCGCTGGGGCAGACTCCGTCCCTATATGATAATCACCGTACCTATTTGGGCAATAGCCACCATGATGCTGTTTACCACGCCCTCCTTCCTCGGCGGCTCCGGCGTCAAGATCGTTTGGGCGGTAATAGCGATTTTTGCGTACAACCTGGGTATGTCGTATTTCGGCGCATGGAACATACTTCTTTACAACATCACGCCGAACATTAAAGAGCGTGACAACCTTATCGCAACCTCAAAATTCTTTGAGCTTTTCGGCGTATGGCTTCCCTCTCTTGTCTCTGTTTTGGTAACTTTCCTCCCGAAATGGAGTAAAGGCAAAATAGGTATGGAGAGCATTTACACGGGCTTTGCCGTAGCTATGGTTATAATCGCCGGCGGCACTGCGATTTACGGCTTCTTTGCAATGCGCGAAAGAGTACCGCTCGCCTCCCGTGAGCAGATGCAGGAAATCGGCGTTATAGAGTCGTTTAAAAACGCTTTCAAAAATAAGCCCATGCTTATTTCCGTTATAGCAAACTTCTTCAACAGCTTTAAATCGGTCGGCGGAGCTACGGAGAGCTTCTTCTGGCTTCACAATACGGGAAGTCTTTTCAACGCTACCATAGCCGGACTTTTCACGGGACTTCCCAACTACATAGTTACTCCCCTCACCCCAAAGCTTATACATAAGTTCGGGGCAAGGAACACCGCCATAGGCGCAGGTGTTTTCGGCGGAATAACCTATACGCTTATGTTTATCATAGGATACCAGCCCTTCGGTGCGCCAGGCGCTAAGTGGACAGGCGTAAATATGGTTCTCAACCTCATTTATCTTACGCTTGCGCTTACCGTATGCGGACTTCCCAACTGCGTTATCCGTGTTTGCCAGGCAGTTTTGCAGGGCGATGTTTACGATTACAGCGAATGGAAATACGGCGTTCGTAACGAGGCTCTTGTTCAGACGGTTACAAACTATTTCGGAAAGCTTGCAACAGCCGTTACCGGCCTGCTCTCCGGCTTGGTTATAACTGCGGTAGGCTATGTTGCGCACACAGACGCTTTGGGCAATATCATTCAGGAGACTAACCCCTCCGTTCTCAACGGCTTCTTTGCGGTATTTGCGCTGTTGCCGGCATTTGCAAGACTTTTCTTCGGCCTTTCATGGCTGTTCTTCCCCGTACACGGAAAGTTTAAAGAGAATATGCTTGCGGAGCTTGAGGCTCGCAGAAGCGAAAGAGTAAACAAACTTGACGAGGAAAATAAGTAATTAAAATCAAACAATTAATTTTCAGGGCTGAGTTTTCAGCCCTGTTTTTTTATTTGTGTAAATTGCAAAAAAACAAAAGCCGTTAATTATACAAATCTCTAAAAATTTTTTGTACCGATTGAACAAAAAATTAAATTGTGATAAAATAATTATTAACAAAATTCACTCAAAAAAGGAGGCTCTTTATATGACCGAGCAAAAGCAGGAAAAAAGCTTAATCGGCAAAGCAAAATGGCTTTTCAGTGAAATAAAAGAGCATTGGAACCAGCCCGGAGAGGGCAAATATGTTCCTTACAAAGAATACTTAAATATTTGGCTTGCCGTAGGCAGTAACTATTCGGGCGTCAAAGCGCTTGAGTACATAACCTTTGCGGCAGGCTGCTACCTGATAATGTATCATTACCAGCTTCCGTATGTTGTCTTCTCCGCAATAGCGCTTATCAATATGCCTTTGCAGAAGCTTTGGGACATACTCGGCTGGATTATTAATGACAACCTCGGCTTCTTGCCCAAGAAAAAGGAGCAGGGGCTGTATACGGTCTACTTCTTCTCGATAATTATAGGCATATTCCTTATGGTATTTAACTTTACGCCTTACCTTAATCCGCAGAACACCGTAGTTGCGGCGATAAACTCGATACGAGGCGTTTCGGCGGCGTCGGCAATTAAGATGCTCGGCACGCATATACTTTGGAACGGCTGGGCAGGCTCAAGAAATATTTTCTGGCGTAAAAAGCTTGTTCCCAAGTTCGGAAGATATAAGTATTTCCTTTACTGCGATATTGTTCCCAAGTGCGTAATGGTTGTGCTTATCGGTTGGCTTCCCGTTTACAAAATCGACGATATGGTTACAAGGGTTTGGGTTGCAAACGCCCTGTTCTCGCTTTACAACCTGTTCGGCTTCTCAAACTGCCTTGAAACCTGCACGCAGAACATCAGCCCGAATATGCGTGAGAGAATACTTATAAGAACCTACCCCTTAAAGCTTTCGCATATACTTAACTCGTTAATGGTTCTTGTAATACCCATGGCTATCGGCTTCCTTAAAGACGAATGGGCAGACATTAATGTTTACAAATATGTTATCCCGATAATCTTTATTTCGTTTGCGATGCTGACCTTGATATTTGCAAACAAAATTAAAGAGAGAATACCTCAGCCCCCCCTCGAGGAAAAAGTACAAATCAATTTCTGGGACGCTATATTCGGCGTTATGAGAAACAAGTACAGGTGGGTTATGACCCTTGTGGGACTTCTTGACTCTTTGGGAAACGGCATGCTGGCGTTTACAACGGTCGTATATCTTTACACCCTGCGTCTGAGCGGCCTTTCATACGGGCTTATAGTTTCGCTCGTCTCATTCTGCGGCACGCCGCCCGATTTCTTCACGCCGTACTTTATAAAGAGATTTTCATACAAGCAGATTATGATTTTCTACTATGTCACCCGTGCGTTGGGCTACGGCATAGTTGTTGCGGCAATTTTGCTGTGCGGCGACAATGTAACGCTTTGCGGAATTATCTGCGTGGCTATGCTGATGCTTTTGGAGGTAACGCATACCATACCCATGGCGGTTCACCACGATATGGAAATCCGTATCAACGACTATCAGATGTATCTTTCGGGCGAGAGGCTTGAAAGCTTTGCCGGAATTTTCGGTTGGTTCACAGGCCCCGTTACAACGCTTATCGGTATGATTATCCCGATATTACTTTTAAAATACGGCTTCAACAGCAACTGGGATGTTCTGTTTGTAGACGCTTCAAGGTCCAAGATAATAGTTATACCCATACTGTTCGATATAGCCGGTTACCTGCTTATGACCATACCGCTGTTTTTCTGGAATTACGACAGCGCAAAGCAGAACAAGGTTATTCAGGTGCTTAAACGCAGAGCCGAGGTAACCGAAAAGAAAGCCGAAACGACCGGCGAATCCGTCGAAGGCAGCTTTGTAGGTTAAACGGAGGTGAGTACTGTGAAGAAGAATAAAGAAAAAAAGGAGCTTGAAAAGGCTCGTCAAAAAGCGGCGGAGGAGGAAATCCTCGATATACCTGAGGACGAAATCTGGACCTATCAGATAGAGGGTCTTGCGCCCCCGAAAATCAACGCCTCTTACAAAGACAAAAAATTGGGAAAAGTGCTTTTTGTTCTTTTCATGGTTGTAGCCATAGCGGCCTCCCTCTATTTCTCGGTAGTTGCGCTTCTGAACACGGGCACGCTCGAGTATGAGGAGATCGAGGGCAAGGCAGGCGAATATGAGCTTATACAGTTCTCAAACGACGGCTCTGTTAAGGAGTTTAAAATCGACGGCGTAGCTAACATCAATTACGACGCCAAGGACACGGGTATGCTTCTCGGCGGCGAAAGCACCACCTCCAATATTTCATATGATACAAGCAAAAAGGTTTCCAAAATACACGAATACGCCTTTAACTGCGACGGCACGGTTCAAACTATCATAATAGGCAAAGATGTAACCGATATTGACGCAAAGTCTTTCTATTCCTGTTGGGCGCTTCAGTGCATTTATGTTGATAAGGATAACCCGAATTACTGCGATATTGACGGCGTTCTTTACAACAAGGATATGACGGAAATCATATGCTATCCCATAGACCACGACAGGTATCTCCGCCTTAAGAACGGATACGCCCACCTTGATAAGGACGGCGTTCAGGTTCCCGACCTTGTAGACGACAATGGAGAGCCTATGGAGGAGCTTTGGGGTACCACCGAGAAATATGACGAGGCGTTCTTTGAGGAATACAACCTGAAGGTTCGCACCTATGTTCTCCCGTCAACGGTTGAAAAAATCGGTCCGCTTTGCTTTAACTATGCAAACCTCAGATATGTTTACCTGCCGGAGGGCTTAAAGGAGATAGGCACGCTCGGTTTCTTTGACGCAGGTAACATCAACAACATTTACTCCTATAAGACGAACGAAAAGAACATGGCAACTGCATACACAGAGGGTATGTTCGCCGAGGTTTACAATTCGTTGCCCGAGGGTCTTGAAAGTATAGGCTCCGACTGCTTTACAAAGGACAGAGGGCTTAGCTATATGTATATCCCCTCCAGCGTTAAATATATCGGACACCACGCTTTCTGGGATTCGGTTTACAAGGAGAACGGCGAGCTCATGGGCATTACGGAAATGAATGTCGCTGCAAGCGAGGACGCATTTAATCAGGGCGAAATAGGCAATCCGTGGCTCGGGAAATACGACTATATGCTGTTTAAAAAGAGCGTAGCCGTAAACTATTCGGCGCAGAGAACGCCCTTAGAGGAAAAGAAATAAATCCAAAATAACAAATAACGGGACGCTCAAAAAAAGAGCGTCTCTTTATTTTATCTACAAACTGCTTTGTAAAATTGAAAGTTTTCGGCCGCATTTTTTAAAAGGAAATTCCCCTGCCAGGGGAAATGTCTGCGAAGCAGACAAAAGGGTAGGGGTCGAGGGACAAAGCCCTCGGCGCAGTCCGCAGACTGCGAAAAACTTACACTTCAAAAAGCGCAGGAGGGGCGCAAAACAGTCCGGTGGACTGTTTTGCGGTGGGGAACCCTCGCCGGGGGTTCACCATAATCTTACTCCTTTTATGCATATTGCCAAGTGACACATACTTTTTCTACACGCTGTAACGGGACGCTCAAAAAAAGAGCGTCCCGTTATTTTTGCAAAAGGGAAATTATTAATCCAAATCCCCTTTCAGGGTTTCTATAATATTGTCGTCCTTAATCTTGGTTGAGGAATACAACAATGCGAGCGCAACTATCGCAAACACACCTGCTATTGCAAGCGCATAGGGAAACAGATGCAGATTAAAGCCGAAGTCAAAACTGCCGGCAAGCGCCCTATACATGGCGTAATGAATAAGTATGCTTACGGGAATTGCCAATATGAGCGATTTTCCGCCGTATCGAACTGCCTCAAGGTAAATCATCTTTTTAAACGACCTCGGCGTCATACCGACCGAGCGAATCATTGCAAATTCCCTGCGCCTTTCGTTCATCGAGTTTGATATTGTGTTTATGATATTCATTACGGCTATAATCGTTATCAGGGTAATGAAGCCGTAGATAAACACCTTTGCAACTGTCAGGGTATTGTTCACAAGCTTTGCCTCGGCGGCAGGGTCGCTGACGGAAAGCACATATTTTTCGTCGCCTATGCCGTTTGAAATTTTATCGGCAATTTCCTGCGCCGCTTCTTCCGGAGAGTCCGAAAAAATCATTGCGCTGACTACGGGACATTTGTCGTCACCGTTAAAAACCTGCCCGATAAAATCAACGGACATCATTATTACGGGCAGGTTTGAATACTGATAATAGAAGCTCTCTTCGTCCCACAGCTTTGAGGTCTGAACGCCTATATCAAAATCAATATTCTTATAAGCGGACTTGCCGCTGACGAAGTCCGTTACTATCTCCGCCCTTATCTTTTTGCCCTCTATATCCTTAACAGGCTGTGAAGATGTGGATTTTCTGTTCACCGAATTAAACGAAATGTTTTGCAGTACGGCGGCAGGGGCGTTTTTGTTGTGGAACTTTTCGCTGTCCTCGCCGAGCGACTTCAGGTAGCCGTCAAGAGAGGCGTTGTCAAGAAATACAAACACGACATTGTTCTGCCCCTGTTTTGCCCTTTCGGCCTCGCTGTCCTTAAAAAAGCCGGGGTCGAGTTTACCGTATTGAGCCGCATAAAAATATGCGCTCTTTACCTTTTTGTTCTCTGCGACGGTTTTCTCAAGCAGATTATAATGCTCTGCGTCTGTAGTCACCACCGTATCCGCCGTTCTTGCATAGCTCGTAACCAAAACATCTTTAAGCATTGCGCTGAAGCTTGTTGTTGACAGGAACACGACTGCGCTCAAGGCAAGGGCAAAGGTTATATTCCTTGACCGCCTGCCGTTTCTCTTGTAATTCTTTACCGCAAGCGCTCCCTCGTAGCCGAAAAGCTTTTCGCTCAATTTTGACGCCCTTAGCTTTTTCGCCTTTTTGACCTTAACCGTATTGTTTTGCCTTATGGCCTCTATTGCGCTCGTCTTTGACGCTTTTCTCGCAGGAATGTAGGACGAGATAAAAATTGTCAGGGCGCTTACTGCGAGCGTACCCAAAATCACAATCAGGTTTACATATACTTTTAACGAGCCGCCGTAGTCAACCGTCAGGGAGCCTACCATAATATCCTCTATGCACCTGAACACGACATATATACCGCCTATTCCCGAAATAATGCCAAGCGGAATACCGATAAGCCCCAAAATAAAGCCCTCAAAGTATATGGACATTCGCTTTTGCCTTTTGGTTGCGCCGACGGAAGCCAACATTCCGAGATATTTTTCCCTTTCCTGATACGAAACGGCAAAGCTGTCGTATATCATAAAAACGGAAACGATGACTATGATGGAGAGCAGTACGCCGGCAAAGCCGCCAAGGGAAAACAGTATGGAGTTGTCCTTTAAAACACCCGAATACATAAACAAATCGCTGTGCGTGGCATATGCGCCGTCGCCGCTTTGATGCGATATGTCATTGCCGCCGTTTATGCCGAGCTCACCGACGGTTTTTTCGATTTTCTCCCAAATTGAATTGTCGAGCTTATCGTATTCCACCATGACAAGTGCGCTCCCGACATTCTCAAACGAGCTTTTGTCAATGCCCGTGAAAAACGGCGTCTTGTCCGTGGCGGAAACCTCGCTTTTGGTATAGCCGACAACCAGGAACTCCTTTTCAAAGCTTTTGCCGCTGTCCGTTTTGATTTTAAGCTTTAAATTGCTTCCAAGCGGAATTTTTTGTCCGCTCTTTTCCAAAAGCTTTTCGCACACCATAATTTCATTGCTGTTTTGCGGATATTTGCCCATGGAAACCACTACATTGCGAAGCCTGAACCATTCAGGGCTGACGGAAAAGACCTGAACGCTGTCATTCGTTTTATATGCGCTGTGGGATTGGTCGGCTTTAAAATCCGTACTGTTGCCGAGATAGGTTCTGACGCCGTAGCTTTTTATGTTTTCATCGTTCTCGTAGACCTTTTGATGCTCCGGAAAGTTCTTGTCGTCAAACCTTACATGCCAATTACCGTCAATGGCCACCGTTGCGTTTTGAAAGTATTTTACAAAGGAAATTGCGCTTGTAAATACTGCGCTTACCATGGCTACGGAGACAATAATCGCAAGCACGGTAAGGACGCTTCTCTTTTTATGCGTTTTTATGTGGCGCAGAGTAAGGGTGTTTACAATGTTCATTTATCTCACCTCGTCCCTTACTATTCTGCCGTCCTCAATAGTAATTACCCTGTCGGCGGAAAGAGCAATTCTCTCGTCATGGGTGATGATTATAACCGTCTGCTTAAACTCCCTGTTGAATTTCCGCAAAAGCTCTATAATTTCCCTGCTGTTTTCGCTGTCCAGATTTCCCGTGGGCTCGTCGGCGAGCAAAAGGGCCGGGTTATTGATGAGCGCCCTGCCTATGGAAACCCTCTGCTGCTGTCCTCCCGAAAGCTCCGAGGGCAGGTGGTTCAGCCTCTTGTCAAGCCCGAGCTTTTCCACCAATTCGTCAAGCTGTCTTTGGTCGGGTTTTCTGCCGTCGAGCAGCAGCGGCAGGGTGAGGTTTTCCTCGACGGTTAAAATCGGAATAAGGTTATAAAACTGATAGACAAGCCCTATCTGACGCCTTCTGAAAATGGCAAGCGCAGTTTCGTCCAATTTGCTTATATCCGTTTTGTTGATAACCGCCTGTCCGCTTGTGGCGTTGTCAACCCCTCCCAAAATGTGGAGCAGAGTTGATTTTCCCGAACCGGACGGCCCGATAATTGCGACAAATTCGCCCTGCTGTACGCTGAAAGATACGCCGTCAAGGGCTTTGACCTCGGTTTCGCCCTTTCCGTAAATTTTGGTTAAATCTTTTGTTTCAAGTATAGTCATTTTACTTTCTCCTTTCAGCATAAAGCATAACAGCCGAAAATTACAGTTCGGTGACAAAATTCATTACAGTTTTGTCATACTACGGATTTGTAGAACTTAACCGTAAAGCTTGTACCCCTGCCCTCTTCGCTTTGCACATCTATAACGGCGTTCTGCTTTGAGAGTATATCCTTTGAAAGCGCAAGCCCGATGCCTACGCTGTCGTCGGAGGAATTTTCCCCGTGGTAAAATCTTTCAAAGATATGCGGCAGGTCGTTTTTTGATATGCCGGCGCCGTTGTCGGAAATAATCAGCTTGTTGTAAACGCTTGAAGCGACGCTTTCTATTTTAATTTCTCCGCCGCTTTGAGTATGCTCAAGACAGTTTTTTATGATATTCTGCACAGCCTCCGCCGTCCAGTTCTTATCTGCGCAGAGGTCGAAATTCTGAATATCGGTTACGATTTTGATATTTTTAATATCGGCGGTAATCAAAAAGGGCTTCAGACATTCCTCCAGCATATCGCAGAGCGCAAAGCTTGTGTTTGAAAACTCGACCGTTCCCGCGTCAAGCCTTGAAATCTTTAAAATGGTCGCAATAAGCCACTTAATTCTTTCAAGCTGATTTTGCACCACCTCCAAAAACTCCGCCCGTTTTTCGCCGTTTTGCTCATTCTTAATTATATCCGTCATAACCATTATCGAGGTGAGCGGAGTTTTGAGCTGATGCGAAATATCGGCAAGGAAATCGGCAAGCGCCGTTTTGTCGTTCTTAAGCGCCTCGTTTGAGGCCTGGAGCATTACGACAACTTTATAAATATTGTTTTTCAGAAGCGAATACTCCCCCTCCTCGTTATCCGTTATATCAAGGCTGTAGTCGCCCGAGCAGACATGGGAGAGGTAATCGTTGAGCTTTTGGATTTGGGCGTATCTCTCCTTTTCGTTAATGATAAACGCCGTCATAAGAAGCGCCGAAAGCATAAAGCAAAGCGCACCGCACACGGTATTTATAAAAAACACGGCTGTTGAAACGGCCGCCGCCGTAACGCCCATAATAATTAAAAAGTTTTTTACCTGCTTATCTCTCATTTTAGTATATAGCCCATACCCCTGACCGTCTGTATCAGACGGGGATTATTGGCGTCCTCCTCAATTTTATCACGCAGTCTTTTTATATAAACCGTAAGCGTATTGTCGTTTACAAAGTCGCCGTCCACATCCCAAATATCCTCAAGCAACTGCTGACGGGAAAGCACCTTTCCCCTGTTATTTATAAAGCTTAAAAGCAATCTGTACTCCATGGCGGTCAAAATTATTTCTTCGTTCTTTACGGTAACCTTGGCCTCGTTGGTATTTACAACCATATCGCCCACCGTTATTTTACCGTCCGTACTTTCGCCGTTATAACGCCTGAGTACGGATTTTATCCTGGCAAGCAGTTCACGCAGTCTGAACGGCTTTGAAATGTAATCGTCCGCACCGAGCTCCAGCCCCGTTACGACATTGACCTCATCGTCAAACGCCGTGAGGAATATAACGGGGTAATCGCCCTGCGCCTTTATTCTTTTGCAAATATCGTAACCGCTCCCGTCGGGGAGCGTTAAATCAAGCAAATACAGGTCAAACGCCCTGCTGTTTATTATGCTGTCCGCCATACGAATGTTTTTTGCCAAAGTAACCGAAAAGCCCTCGTTTTCAAGAGAATAGCTCAACCCCATGCCAATGGCCTCGTCGTCCTCAAGTACAAAAATATTCATCTTTTTCACCTCTATTTGATTTTACCATACAAGGATAAAGTATTCCATTACAGTTTTGTAATAATTAATATAAAAAGTATAAGCGTTTTTTGTTGAAGAAAAAGCGTTAATATGATAATATATATTTAAAGCTAAATTTTAAGGGGAATTTATATGCATAGAAAAACACGCCGATACAGGCTCGGCTGTACCGCTTTGGCAATGGCTTTTGTTTTTATTTGCCTGTGCTTTGCAGGCTGTAAAAACAAGAATAAGGACGAGGGCGAAGCTGCCTCCTCAACGGCCGCAGTCGGCGAAGTGACGGACGCATTTGCCGAAAATGAGGATTTAACCTCGGAAAATCCGCAGACCACCGCACAGCAGAGCAACGCTCCCCAAACCACAAAAAAGGCTGTTTCAGCCACTAAGAAAAAGCAACCGCCCAAAACCCTCCCACCCTCGCCCGAAGTTACCGGCACGGCGAAGCTTGAAAACGGCAACAAAACCGTTGTCTACCCGAAAGCATTGGAAAGCGCATCAAAAAGCTATCCCGTAATAGTTTGGGCAAACGGCACGGGCTGTCCCACCTCAACATATATGGGCTTACTTGAAAAATACGCCGAAGCCGGCTTTGTTGTGGTTGCGGATTCAAGCGTAATGACCGCAGACGGAAGCTCTCAGAGAAATTCCATAGACTTTATTATAAACGAGAACGGCAATTCATCGTCCGTATTTTATAAAAAGATAGACATTGACAAAATCGGCGCTTCGGGACATTCTCAGGGCGGCAGGAGCTGTGTCAATGCGGCGCAGGCCGATTCAAGAATAAAATGTATTGTTTCGATAGCCGGAGCTTCCTCGGCGCAGGAGGCCGACGGTCTTAAAGTCCCGACGCTGTATCTTACCGGCACTTCTGATATGATAGTCGTCTCTTCCCAATGGGTAAAGCCCTCCTTTGACGCTTCTCGGGGCAGGGCAGTTTATGCCTCATTAAAGGGCGCCGCTCACACGGTTTGTATGACAAACCCCGAAAAGCTTGCCGGCTACTGCATAAGCTGGTTTGACGCTTACCTTAAAAACGACAGCGACGCCAAGGCCGTTTTTGCCGACGGCGGCATGCTTGCAAGCGACTCGAACTGGCAGGACTTCGCAAGCAAAAACTAAACAGGGCAACGGGGACAGGCGTTAAAGCGCCGAACACACGCCATAAGCTTAACACCGTGCAATTTGTATTTTGCACGGTGTTTTTTATTGCGGCAGGCACGGTGCAACGGGCAAATTTTAAAAATTTTCAAAACATTTACATTTTTACTTGCTTTAAAAGTAAAAGTATGTTAGAATTACAGCCAATTTGATACACCATGCAAATAAAAACAATATTTTTTCCCGTTCGGAGTTGAATTTATGGAAAAGTATTTAATCAATCCAAATCAAAAAATCAGCAAAATCAACAAGGATATTTACGGCCATTTTTCGGAGCATCTCGGCCGCTGTATCTATGACGGTATTTTTGTGGGCGAGGACTCAAAAATCCCGAATGTAAACGGAATGAGATGCGATGTTGTAGACGCCTTAAAGCAAATGGGGCTTCCCGTTCTGCGCTGGCCGGGCGGCTGCTTTGCCGACGAGTACCATTGGAAAGACGGCATAGGCCCGAAGCAGAGCAGAAAAAAGATGATAAACACCCATTGGGGCGGAGTTGTGGAGGACAATTCCTTCGGCACTCACGAATATTTTGAGCTTTGCCGTCAGCTCGGCTGTGACACTTACATAAACGGCAATGTCGGTTCCGGCTCTGTGCGTGAAATGAGCGAGTGGGTCGAATATATGACCTTTGACGGCGTTTCGCCTATGGCGGAGCTTCGTGCAAAGAACGGCAGTAAAGAGCCGTGGAGCGTAAAATATTTCGGCGTGGGCAACGAGAGCTGGGGTTGCGGCGGCGAAATGGATCCCGAATACTACGGCTGTCTTTTTAAAAGATACAATACCTATGTCAGGAACTATGACGGCGGCAAGCCTATTTTACGAATAGCCTGCGGTCCGAATGTTGACGATTACCACTGGACAAAGCAGGTTATGGACAAGGTTAAAAACAAAGCCGACGGCATATCGCTCCACTACTACACAATTCCCACGGGTAATTGGACTCACAAGGGTTCCGCCACGGATTTTGACTTAAACGAATATAACTCTACCGTCTGCAAGGCTTACAGAATGGAGGAGCTTGTATCAAACCACCTTAAAATGATGGACAGCGTAAAGCCCGACCACCGTGTTAAGCTGATTGTGGACGAATGGGGCACCTGGTACGATGTAGAGCCCGGAACAAATCCCGGCTTCCTCTACCAGCAAAACACCATGCGTGACGCCATTGTTGCCGGCCTTACGCTCAACATTTTCAACAAGCACGCCGACAGAATAATGATGGCAAACATAGCGCAGACGGTAAATGTATTGCAGGCGGTAATACTCACCGAGGGCGAGAAAATGGTTCTCACCCCCACCTACCATGTGTTCAAAATGTATAAGGAGCATCAGGAAAACACGCTTATAGGCTCATTCATAACCACCAAGGAGCTTTACTCCGAAAACGACAATAAAAAATACCCTCAGCTTGTAGAATCGGCTTCCGTTGACGGCAACGGCGTTATCTGCTCTACAATTACGAACACATCCGCCGACGAGAGTGCGGAAATATGCTGTCAGGTTGCGGATTTCAACGCAGGCGAAATTAAGGCGGAAATTTTAAGCGGTGAAATACACGCAAAAAATGACTTTGAAAACGGCAACAGCGTTACCGTCAGGGAGTTTACGGATTTCACCAAAACCGCCGACGGCTTCAGGGCGCTGATACCTGCGTGCAGCGTCGTTAAATTCCTGATAAAATAAGCTATGGAAAATTGTAAACGATGCCTTTTGCGTGAGAGTGCGGAAAAAGATGTTTATGAGGACATCAGGTTAAGAATTGACAGGCTATCAGAAAGCGAAAAATCCGACGATGAGCTGTACGGTATGCGCCTTGGGCTGTGCAGGGAATGCCAGCACCTCATATCGGGCGTTTGTATGAAGTGCGGCTGTTATGTGGAGCTCAGGGCGGCTTTTAAAAGACAACGCTGTCCCCTGCCCTCGTCCGATAAGAAATGGTAATGAACGGAAGTGACTTTAAGGTGTTATACAATGAAGATTTAAACGGGCTGTCAAGGGAACAGCTTCTCGATTTGCTTTTGTCGGATTCCAAAAATCTGATTGCCATGGACGGCGTCTGGTTCCAGGCCATAGAAAAGGAAATGGGTATGGACAGCGCAATGCATTACGATGAGGAAGCGTGGAAGCTTTACACCCGTTCGGAGGCAAGACGGCTCAAAAAATTTTTGGGGCTTTCGGAGCACCCCGGCCTTGAGGGGCTTGCAAGGGCTCTGCCGCTTAGAATGGTCAGCCGTGCCAGCCCCAGCGAAACGCTGTTTAAGGACGGCAAGCTCATTCACAGAATACTTGTCTGCCGTGTTCAGGAAGCGAGAATAAGAAAAAATATGCCGCTTCACCCATGCAAAAGCGCCGCAATTTTTGAGTACGGCGGCTTTGCCGAGGCTATAGACGACAGAATTAAATGCCGGCCGATAAGCTGTTATCCCGATGTCACGGACAAAAACTGCTCTTGCAGTTGGGAATTTTACATATGACAATATCCCATATATCGGAATATAAAGATAGCTAAAATATCTTTATATCAATATCGGAGCATAATTAAACCGCACCTGCGCTTTGCCGGTGCGGTTTTTGCGTTAAGCTCGCCTTAAGGCGTGTTTTCGGCTCTTAAGACTTTTCTGCCCTGTAATTTTCTCCCCAGGCTTTCATAGCGTCAAGAACGGGCTTTAGAGATTTGCCAAGCTCCGACAGCGCATACTCCACCCTCGGCGGAACTTCGGGGGTAAGGCGAGGGGAACCGAACCCACACCGGTTTTCAACGGCGGATTTACGCCCATGCTGTGTCATCGCCCTTGACAATACGACAGTATTGTCTTCGGACGCTTCCTTGCCTGAACGCAAATCCGCTCGGTGAAAACTGCCTTGCACTTAACGCAGAGCTATTTTTCGTGTGATTTTGCGTGCGGACGAGGAAGCCTTGCTGACGCAAGGCAACGAGGAGAAGCGTAAAAGCGCCGGAAAGAGTCTGCGTGAAGCGGCGTGTGTTCGGCTCCCCTCGCCTTAAACTGTACGGGTAATCAGCCCGTCCGCTTCCATTGAGCGCAGGCTGTCAGTAAGCACCTTTTGACTGATGCCCTCCAGATTTTTTTGAAGCTCATTGAAACGCCACGGACGCTCGAGCAGGTTTCGTATAATTAAAAGCTTCCATTTGTTCCCGATAAGCTGTACGGTAGCCGCAACGGGACATTCGGGAATGAGCTCGGCTTTTGTTTTCATAAAGCACCTCCGTTACATCGTAAAAGAATGTTACATTCATATTATAATGTATTGGCTTATACAAGTCAATTTCGCTATACTTTAAAGACCTATTCATATAATTACGGTTACAAAAAAGTGCGTACTTGTAATTTAAAAAATTTTAATTATAATTTAAAATAACAACAAAAATTTACTGCAACAGAAAAGAGATAATGGTATGACCCAGGAAAAACGCCGTATTTTTCTGATTAAAACGCTTCTTGACGAGCAAACACGGTATCGGGATATTTCAATCCCCTGCGGCGAAGCAGAGCAGAAAACGCTGCTGCGCTCTTTAATGAATATCCGTCCTCCGCTACCCGTCGGCGAGAATTTTCTTGCGGTGCAGGACGCATATTTGCAGGAGGAAACAGCCCGTAAAGGCGTTACGGATATAGCAAAATTAACACCCGTTTCGCCGGGCATTTATCTTTGGCAGGGGGATATTACCACGCTCAAATGCGGCGCTGTTGTAAACGCCGCAAATTCCGGTCTGACCGGCTGTTATGTTCCCTGCCACGGCTGTATCGACAATGCCATTCACACCTTTGCCGGCGTTCGGCTTCGGCTTGCCTGCGCCGAAATTATGAAAAGGCAGGGGCATGAAGAACCGACCGGACAGGCAAAAATCACACCGGCATTTAATCTGCCCTGCGATTATGTTCTGCACACGGTCGGCCCGATAATACACGGCGGAGTTACCGAGAAGGACCGAGAACTGCTCGCCTCCTGCTACCGTTCGTGCTTGGAGCTGGCGCAGGAGAATAAAATCGGGAGCGTTGCCTTTTGCTGTATTTCCACGGGGGAATTTCATTTCCCGAACGAAGAGGCGGCAAAGATCGCAGTAAAAACGGTAAAGCAGTACCGTGGTGATACGGAGGTGATTTTTAATGTTTTCAAACATGAGGATTATAAAATCTACAGAGAATTACTCGGACAGCCTATCCCGTCTGAAGCGTGAGCTTGCACAGGCGCAATGTGTAATAATAGGCGCAGGGGCAGGGCTTTCGACAGCCGCCGGATTTACTTATTCGGGCAGGCGTTTTGAAGATAATTTCGGCGACTTTATAAAAAAGTACAATATAGGCGATATGTATTCGGGCGGATTTTACCCTTTCCCTACGCAGGAGGAATTTTGGGCGTGGTGGAGCAGGCATATTTGGCTTAACCGCTATGTTGACGCCCCCAAACGGGTGTACGAAAAGTTGCTTGAAATTGTAAAAGACAAGGATTATTTTGTTATCACAACAAATGTTGACCACTGCTTTCAAAAGTCCGGGTTTGAAAAGGAACGCCTTTTTTACACCCAAGGCGATTACGGGCTTTTTCAATGCAGTGTTCCCTGCTGTGCCGAAACCTTTGACAACAGAGATTTAATTGCGCAAATGGTTGAACGGCAGAAAAATATGCGTATTCCCTCCGAGCTTTTGCCCGTCTGTCCCCATTGCGGAAAGCCGCTTACATTAAATCTGCGTTCTGACGGCAAATTTGTCGAGGACGAGGGCTGGCACAGAGCCGCTAAACGCTACGAAAATTTCATAAAAGCGGCTCAGGGGAAAAATATACTGTTTTTGGAGCTTGGCGTAGGCTATAACACCCCGATTATCATTAAATATCCGTTTTGGGAAATGACGGCGAAAAACCCCGATGCGGTTTATGCCTGCATAAATTACGGCGAGGCGGTATGCCCCGAAGAAATAAAGCGCAGAGCCGTTTTGATAAACTGCGATATAGACAGGGTCTTGACGGATTTATTGCAATAATAAGCCTCTTGTTATCCTGTGCCGTTCTGAAAGCGTCAAGCGCCATAAATGAAGTGCGGCGGCATTTGAAAAAACTCCCATTAAGAAAATTCTTACATAAAAAAATAAAAAGTGCTATAATTAAACTGTAAAATTTATTGTAAGAAACGGAGTGAGCGAAAATGTATAAAATAGGTGACCGTATAATTTACGGAGCAATGGGAGTGTGCGATATTAAAGCAATAGGTCCGCTTGACATTAAGGGCGCTGACCGTTCGGTTGATTACTATACCCTGTCCCCCGTTTATCAGGAGGGTAAAATTTTTGCGCCGGTCAACACCGATACCTATATTCGTCCGATTTTAACAAAACAGGAGGCGCTTGAGCTTATCGGCAAAATTCCCGAAATCGAAGAGGGAGTTTTTGAGGACAACAATCCCCGTCTGCTCAACGAGCATTACAAAATTTATCTCAAAAGCGGCGACTGTGTGGATTTGCTTCGCCTTATTCGTGAGATTTACTGCAAAAGCCAAAGGGCAAAGAAAAACGGGCGGCACCTCGGTCAGGTTGACGAGCAAAATATGAAACGAGCGCAGGAGCTTCTGCACAACGAGCTTGCATGCGCATTGGAAATCAAGCCAAACGAGGTAAGCGATTTTATAACAAAAACGCTTGAGGGCTGATTTTGCACAAATTAATAAATTCGGGTTTTAATTTCTTTTATAAAGCCCGCCTTTTACCGTAAAAAATTTTTTAATATTAAATTTTAAACGCCCTGCGTTCAATCGGTTTAAAATCGAGCGTCGGGCGTTTTTATTACACCCCGAAAAGCCCGAAACAGCGTTGTTTATAAGCTGTGTAAAGCAATCTGACTTTACACTTGATACGGCGCAAAAATCCGTACACGGAAATTTGATTTATAAAGGCGGTCGGTATTTTTATGCCCGAAAATTAATAATCAGGCCAATTTTTTCGACATTTAGGCAATATTGGCTTGTCATTTTATTTTTATTATGTTATTCTAATATCGGTAAATATTTTAAAGGGGCGGTGTTTATGTATCTGATGATTAAATTGAATAATATTTATCTTCCCTTTTTAGTTATTATCTTTATTGTAATGTGCGGAATAACCATAAAAAAATTTATTGTTTCCGATAAAAATAAATATCGGGCGCTGTTTGCTGCAATCGTATTATTAATAAATTTAATAATCGATATATTATAGTCATTATCAGGATAAAGGAGCGGTGTTAATATCGGTGGTTTTGGCGCTGTGCTTGCCTGCAACATAAATTTGTGCAGTAAAAATCCGTGCACGGAAATTTGTTTTATGAAGCTAAAATTTGTTGCAATAAAAAATATTGATTTTTTTCTAAAAGAGGAAAAACTTGAAAAATAACAAAAGGCAATGTATAATTTTTGTATTGTACATTGCTTTTTCTTTTGGAGTGTTGTTATGAAGGTTGCTGTTTGTGATGATGAAAAAGATTACAGAGAACTGATTTTACAGTATATAAAATTCTATTTTACGGAACATTCTGTGGATTTAGAAACATTTGAGTTCAAAAGCGGTGAAGAATTGCTTTCCTCGGAGCATACATTTGACATAGTGTTTCTTGATATTGAAATGGAAGCGTTAAATGGCATTCAGACGACAAGAGAAATAAATAAGAAAAGCAGAAAAACTCTTATCTTTATTGTTACGGCATATCAAAAATATCTTGACGATGCTATGGATCTTAATATTTTCAGATATATTGATAAACCGATAAAAGCGCAAAGAATATATAATGGACTGGAAAAAGCTATTGATTTTATAAATAATAATGAAATAACATTTAAAGCCAGAGATGACGGAATTGTCACGCTATGCAAAAATGATATTGTTTTTGTCGAAGTGGCAAGAAAAAAAGTATATGTCAACACCTTTGAAAAGCAGTATATTGCAAGAGAAAATATGAATTATTTTAAGGATAACCTCACAGCCTCATATT
The DNA here is from genome assembly GCA_947630285.1 of uncultured Clostridia bacterium. Lineage (GTDB taxonomy): Bacteria > Bacillota > Clostridia > Oscillospirales > Acutalibacteraceae > Fimenecus. Next base: position 30,635 of record CANRHD010000006.1, read on the forward strand.
TTGCTATACCCCACTCGAGCTATGTGGTTAATTTTAATTATATCAAGAACTTCCAAAGGGATAAAATCACTATGAAAACGGGGCAGATAATTTCAATCGCACCGAGGAAACAGACTGAAATCAAAAAGAAATTTATGCGGTTTATAGGAGACGGCTATGGAGGCTTATCAGATAATATTTAATATTTTACTGTATTTTTCGGAAGGGTTAATACTGTTTTATTATGCCGATTCATTCTTTGAAAGGAAATATTCGGCGCTTAAAACGGTATTGTGCGTTTCCGCTTTTCATATAGCTTTGTTCGGAATATATTATTTAGACAATACGATTTTAAACCTTGCGGCGCTGTTTGCGGCGTACTGTTTGGTTTTTTCGTTGCTTTACAAATGTAAAATTTTATCTTCGATTTTCAACTCGACGCTTCTTTTGGCGGTTATGTGGATATGCGAGTGGGCGGTGCTTTTCATAACGACGCTGTTTAATGATAATGACTTTAACGCTTATCAATACTCCCCCGCCGTTAGAATTTTTGATACAACGCTTAGTAAATTGGCATATTATTTAGTCTGCTTAATTTTAATTCGCCTGTTTTCAAAACAAATTAAAAACAAGCAAAACAAGGCCGTATATTGGCAATTAATGATTATGCCCGTATCGTCTCTTGCGGCAATATTTGCTTTCAGGTATATCACATCGGAAGCGACGCTTACAAATAAAGCAAATATTATCTGCTCGATTGTTTCACTGCTTCTTTTGTTTGCAAATATAGTTGTTTTTTTGGTTTACGAGCATGCCATTAACACGGCGGCAGAGCTTTATGAGCTAAGAGCAATAAGACAAAAGCAGGAGACGGAAAAGCAATACCTTGATATTTTGGAGCAAAACAATAAGGATTTAAAAATATTTACCCATGACATAAAAAATCATTTGGAGCAGATAGGCAATATTGCCGAAAACGACGAGGTAACAAAATATATTTCGGGTTTATACGGTACAATAAATCAATACGGCAACACGGTAATTAGCGGAAACAAAACGCTTGATATAATCCTGAGCAAATACAATACTCTGTGCGCCAATAAGTCAATTTCAATTACCGTCAAGGTTAAAGAGGCTAATTTATCGGATATTGACAACTCGGATTTATCTACCATATTAAACAATGCGCTTGACAATGCGGTTGAGGCCGCCGAGAAAAGCGCAAAGAGGCAAATCTCTGTTGACATATATTCACGCCGGGGATTTGAAGTTGTTAAAATCCAAAACAGTTGCGATACCGCTCCGAAAACATCTAACCAAAAGCTTTTAACCGCCAAACAAAATAAAGACCTGCACGGGCTCGGCTATGAAAGCATAGTAAAAACGGTCAAGCGGTATCAGGGCATACCCGACTGGGTTTACGATGAGGAAAATAAAATTTTTGAATTGACTGTAGCGATACCCATAAATAGATAATTAATATACCGATTGCTTTATAAAGGCAATCGGTATATTTATGCCCGAAAGTTAATAATTAGGTCAATTTTTTCAACATTTAGGCAATATGGCTTGTCTTTTTATTTTCCTTATGTACTATAAATATCGGTATAAAATTTAAAAGGAGTGGTGTTTATGAAAAAAATAATATCGGTGGTTTTGGCGCTGTGTTTAACGGCGACGATATTTCCGTTTACTGTATTTTCTCAAAACATCACTCCCGAAATATCGCTTGAGGAGTTTACAAAACAACTAAATCGGCTTCAGGAGGAATATGACGGAAATTTTGCTTCGGAAATCATTATTGAAGATGATAAGGAGTTTTGCCATATTGACGGTGAGGAATATCCCGTTGCCGATGATTTGGAAACAACAGCCGAAGTTACCGAAAACGATATTGAAATTCCGTATTCCTTAATAGAACAGTATGTTGAAATTCCCGAAATTTCAACATATTCAGAAGCGCAAAACGACAACGGCGCAACCGTTGACAAAGAAGCTGCCGAAGCTCTCGGTTTTGAGGTAGATATTGACGAGAATAAAGCTGTGCTTACACAGCCTTATCAGACCAAAAGGCTGATAGTAAAATCCAAGTATAATATAGACCGTCTTGACAGCGTAGCCGTAGTTGAGGGTTACGATGATTTGCATATAGTTCAGTTTGACAGCCGTGAAAGCGCAAAGCAGGCGGAAGAATACTACAACAGTCAAATGCTTGTTGAATTTGCCGAGCCCGATTTGGTTATGTCAACAATGGAATATGAGGACAGCGAAACGGAAAGCGCACCTACATACGGCATAAACGACTATGGTTATCATCTGTCTTGGGGCAGTGAATTTATCGGCGTTGACGACTATGTAGATTATATCGGCGACAGGAATAACCTGCCTGAAATAGTAGTTGGCATAATAGACTCGGGAATTGACTACAATCACGATTTTCTTAAAGACAGAGTTATTCACACCGACTATAATGTAAGCTCATCGGGAGCGGAAAATGATGAAAATGACGATAATGGGCACGGAACTCATGTTGCGGGTATTGTTGCGGACAACACCTTGGGAAATGTTAAAATAAAAGCCTTTAAAGCTATGAATGATGAGGGAATCGGCGATCTTTCAAGCATTATTACCACATTTGAATATGCTGTAGCTGACGGTGTGCAGATAATCAATATGAGCCTTGGCGCTAAGGGCGAAAGCAAAGCGTTTGAAAAATCAATTAACGAAGCTACAAAAGCAGGCGTAATAGTGTGTGTTTCGGCAGGAAATAACGGCCGCGACGCTTCCCAAAACTGTCCGGCAAACATTGAAAGCTGTATAACGGTAGGTGCTTATGATAAAGGTCCTGTTTCAAATTCAGTTGCAGTACCGTATTGGACTAGCTATGGACCGTTAGTCGATATTTTTGCGCCCGGAGTTTCAATTTACAGTACATATCTTGACAACGGATATGAAACCCTAAGCGGAACATCAATGGCATGTCCTTTTGCAGTTGCGGCTTCAGCGCTTCTTTTGTCAAAAGACATTAGCTTAAATACTGATGGGATATGCGATTTACTGCAAGAAAACGGAAAAAATTTTTATTGGCTTTCCATCACAAATTACTCATTATACATCGCTACAATAACAGAATACAATCAATTCAGGACAGAGAAGCCCATGTTCAGTATGGAAAGCGGCAGGTATTCCGACAGCGTAACGGTGGAGCTTTCCTGCCCCGAGGAAAATGCCGAGATATATTATACCCTCGACGGCTCAAGAGCCTCAAGGGCGAACGGAATTCTTTACACAGAGCCTATTGTAATTGACAAGGTAACAAGGGTTCACGCCGCCGCCTATGTCGGAGATAAGCTGAAAAGTCTTCAGGCAATAGCCGATTATTATATAACCATGACTGACTCGGATGGGAATTTTGAAATAGATACAGACGGGTTGATTACTAAATATAACGGGACAAATCAGTATTTGACAATTCCCGATACAATCAACGGCATTACGGTAACGGGTATAGGCAGGCAAGCTTTTAAAGACCAAGATATGATTATGATGAAGTTCCCCGACACTCTGACATATGTAGCAGATTGGGGACTTTATGGGCAGAACACCTTAAAATCGGTATATTGCAATAATCTTAAAAGAGCCGGAGAAAGGGCGTTTTACGGTTGCCGTGCTCTTGAAGAAATAGATTTAACTCAACTTGAAGAAGTAGGCGTATACAGCTTTGGAAACTGTACTTCAATTAGGGAGCTTCGCAACGAAAAATTAACAAAGCTTGAAAAGGGCTCATTCAGTAATTTAAGAAATGCCGTAAGCATTGATTTACCTAATGTAACAGCTATTGGTAATGCGGGTTTAGGGAACTTAAATGCTGTGGAATATGTTAATTTGCCAAGCCTTGAAACGATGGGCAGCAATGTATTTTTAGCCGCTTTTCTCATTGAATCTCTCGACCTTCCCAATTTAACAACTTTAACCGGGGGACATTGCTTTGGCAGTACACACAATCTGAAAGAACTTAATGTGCCGAAATTAAGAGGAGCGATTTATCAAAACACATTTTGGGATTCTGCGCTTGAATATATTGATCTTCCGAATATTACAGATTTATATGAAGGCGCATTTGACTGCAGCAATGCTAAAGTTATCAAATTGTCAAGCGCCGCAACTATTGACGAGCAGGCTTTTGACGGATGTAAGTATTTAGAGAAATTATACATTCCGTCAATAACCCAGTTGCCAAATAGAGCTCTTACCGAAACAAGGTCAATCAAAATGCTTTTTGCACCGAGTTTAATAAACGCAGTATCAATGCCCGAGTGCGACGGTACAACAATATATCTGTCTGATGCTTGTACCAATCTGCCTGCTATACAAAGATATTCCTATAACATCGTAGCGCCGTCGGGCTCATATGCAGAGCAATGGGCAAGTGAAAACGGGCATAATTTCATTCCAAGCGACAGCAGAAATGAAAGCATAAAAAATCCCTCTAATGTAGCGGATTTGGGCAGGTCGATTTGCGTCTCTGCCGCAGGACTGCGTTTCGGCTTTAACTGGGATAATCTTGAGGAAATCGAAAGCCTTGCTGACAATATCGAATACGGCTTCGTTTACAGCATTAGCGGTACGGAAGATTTAAGCGTTGACAAGACAGACAACATAAATGTAAGAAAAACGGAAGCAATAAACCGTGTCGACCACGGCGGTACAACCTCGTTTAATCTTGTTTTTGCAAATGTTCCGAAAGAATTTTGGGACAGCAAGCTTACCGCAAGGGCTTATGTAAATATTGACGGAATGTATTTCTATTCCAATGTATCAACAGGAAGCTTTACCGAAGTAGCAAACCTTGTTTTGGCTGACGATACGGTTGATGAGACTACAAAACAAGCCATAAGAAAATTGTTAGGCGGAGAGGTGTAAAGAGATGAAAAAGGAATATATTAAGCCCGATTTTGAAATTTTAATTTTTGAAACAGACGATATTATCACAATAAGCGATCTCGGACCGGGTGATAATGTGGTAGAGCCGTGGTTCATCGTATGAAAAACAGGATTATTTTTGCATCTCTGATGTTGGTTTTAGCGTCGGTTATGCTTGTATCGTGTAAACAGGACAAAAAAACGGACGGGAACGCAACCGTTGCCGTGACCGACAGCAGCGGCATAACTCATTACTATGAACTTGTTACCGATAAAGGCGGAAATGCCGTTACGGAAGATAAAAATCAGGCTGTGTTTGCCGAAATTGTAACCGACAAAAGCGGTTCATACATAACGAACGGTCATACGACCGTACTGCTGATTGAAAATGAGGTCAATCAAGACCGTATATCAAACTCAACGAAAAAAAATCCGTCTTATACAGAAAAAAGCGGCAATATTGCAGAGGCCGATAATACAGTTAATTTTGAATTATCGGGATTAAATCCCGTTACAGAAGAAAATACAACAGCGACTGCAAAACCCGACACGACTAAGACTGCCCCGGCAAGTACAAAGCCTGTTGCGACTAAGACTTTCCCGGCAAGTACAAAGCCTGACGACGCCAAGACTTCTGCGGTGAGTGCGACATCTGCAATAAAGTCAACCAATCCGCCTGCCACCGACAGCAACGGCTGGGTTACTAAATGGTATTAACTGTGAAAGGACAGCAAAACAGCGTTCTGTTTTCCTGCAACATAAATTTATACCGCAAAAATCCGTGATGACCGGAATTAATTTTTATAAATCGGGAAATTACATTAAAGCATTGAAAATAAATAATTTATGTGTTATAAATTATTTAAACAACTATGTAGGAGAATGTTTGTGAAAAAAATCAGTTTTAAGAAACCGGTCATAATATTTATCGGCATATTTTCCGTTTTATTGCTGATTTTCTGCGCCTGCGGACAAAGCGGCGACGAGCAGATAAAAATTAACGGAGAAATTTATGAGGACGCAAACGGCGATTGGACGCCTTTCGGCGAGTCGGAAAAGAGCGGTAAATATTATCTTTACAAAAACAGCTTAGGTACGGTATTTGCCGAAGCCGGTCGTGACGGAGTTTTGGGCAGCGTTTTTTATCATAATAAAAATGATGCTTATCCCGATATTTCAATGTCCGGGCAAATTGACAAAATCGTACTTGACACGGGCGATAAGCAAGAAACCTTGCGAGATGATATTAAGGATATTTTATTAAGCGAAATGCTCAACGCCGATAACACAAATCCCGAGACCGTTTCGGCGGAGCTTGCGGCGTCCGAGGTTTATGTTAATGTCTATTACAAGGATTATCCGGCATTTCAAAACGAAATGGCAATCTGCCGCTCACAAGACGGAAAGCTCGGATTAATTTATTGCAGCACGCAAAAAAATACCGAAAAATTCGGCGAGGGAAATATGTTCGTCTTTACCGACAAACAGTTGGTTTCATATTTGGAAGAATTAAATCTTTTCTAAGATTAAATTAAAATATTATAATTAAATATTTTCCGCTTAAAATTTACTTGTTACTTTTAACTTGTATTCGATTTTATAATGAAAAAGACAGCAAACTTTTTAGTCTGCTGTCTTTCTTTGGTGGAGACGGTCGGGATCGAAGCTTCGCTTCGCTTGCTTCGTTCGCTTGGCTTTGCCAAGCCTTTCGCATTTTTATGTCCGCCTCGCTCTGCCTGTCGGCAAACCGCTCGGCATGGACTAATTCGCTTCGCTTACTTCGTTCGGTTGCTTCGCAACCCTTTCGCATTTTTATGTCCGCCTCGCTCTGCCTGTCGGCAAACCGCTCGGCATGGACTGTTCGGTTCGCTCCCGACATTATACTTTGCAAAATAAAGAAAAGACAGCAAACTTTTAGTCTGCTGTCTTTTCTTTGGTGGAGACGGTCGGGATCGAAGCTTCGCTTCGCTTGCTTCGTTCGGTTGCTTCGCAACCCTTTCGCATTTTATGTCCGCCTCGCTCTGCCTGTCGGCAAACCGCTCGGCATGGACTGTTCGGTTCGCTCCCGACATTATACTTTGCAAAATAAGCAAAAGACAGCAAACTTTTTAGTCTGCTGTCTTTTCTTTGGTGGAGACGGTCGGGATCGAACCGATGACCTCTTGAATGCCATTCAAGCGCTCTCCCAGCTGAGCTACGCCCCCATATCTTTGCAAGCCTTGATTTTACTAAGGTTTTGGCTTGTTTTTTACATTCAATTTAAAATTACTTTCGGGGTAGTTTACCTGTTCGCTTGCGCTCCAAAGCTTAAGCTACGCCACAAGCGCAAAGATATAATATCACAAAGTAAATAAAAACTCAACTGTTTTTTCAAAAATATAAAAATTTTTTCTCTTGGTCTAAAAATTGCTTTTATCATAAGATTTTAATAATTACGCCGCAGTAAAGGCAGAGAAAAAATCGGTAAGCTTTTGATAAATTACATAAGCGTTAAAAACGGCGTTAGCGCAACTTCTTAAAGAGCGGAAAATATCGGGTAAAAGCTCGGAATATTACTTTATCATATCCCGATACTGCGAGGGCGTCATACCGTAAACCTTTTTGAACGCCGTGGCGAGATGCGACGGGGAAGAAAAGGCGAGGCTTCGGCATATCTCGGCGCCGCTTTTATCACGGGCAAGCATATCCTTTGCGGTTTCAAGCTTTTTTCTGAGAATGTAGGAGCCTAAATTCTCGTCCATTTCCTCTTTAAAAATGTGCGACAAATAATCGGGGGAAATTCCGCAAATTTCCGCAAGCATTGAAACGCCGAGCTTCTTATCTATATTTTCATTTATAAAGCGTATGCACTTTCTCACATGGGGAGACTGCGAGGGCTGTAATTTACTTTTTTTCACCATATTTGTAAGGCTTACTGTTTCCCGTGCGAGCAAATTTAATATTTCATCGGCGCAGTTCATACCGTCGGCAAGCATAATGACCCTGTCGGAAAAATCATACGCCGTTTTTTCGTTCAATCCGCCCTGAATTGCATATCTTGTGGCAAGAGTGACGGCGCTCACCGCCAAATATTTGTACTGCATCAGGCTGTCGTTTGACATTTTACCCGTAACTATGTAGTCGCTGATATTTTCCAATTCCTTTACAAGCCTGTCTATATCCCCCTGTGAAACGCAGGTGAAAATCTTAAGCTCGGTATTATATCTCGTTCTTCTCTCGCCGTCTGTTTGAAAATCGTCCCGGCTGTCCATTGTTTTTACTGTTATGAGCTTTTCCGTTTTCATGGCCGCATTTTTTCTTTCATAATTAAACTCCGTAAATTCTCTTTATCTGCTCACAGTAAACTTTTAGACCGCAAAATCGGACAAACCGCCAAATTGGCTCATTGTTCCTATGAGCGGTGTGTTTTCAAATACTGTTTTGCCGACTCCCGTCCCCGATTTTTATTATAATACACTTACCCTGCGTTTTCAATAAAATCAAATTGATTTCAATAATTTGGGAAGTCTTATCAGCACGCCGCCTATGCGCCAAAATATTTTATTAAAGCCCAAAAAGGTTGACTCGTCGTCGTTTAATATCTGAATAAGACCCTCCGCCATTTTCGGCGAAAAGACGCCCATACTCATATTCACAAAATTGCGTATCGGGATCTGCGTTGCCATTGCGGCAAGCATAGCGCCGTCCCCGTTCTCCTCAGAGCCCATTTTTGACATTATAAATTTTATAAACTTTGCCGCTTTTCCGCCCCATTTTGTATGCTTTGCGTCATTAATACAGCAGTAAATATCAATCTTTTTATTGCGGTCGATTTTGTTTTCGGGGAGCTTTTTCCCGTATATTGCCTCAAACTGTCCGCCGTTCATATTTTTTATATCCGCACTGTAATACGCAGGCGAGGTCTTTGAGTAATCGGGTATTTCACAGCTGTCGGCCGAAGTTATGCTAAGCGTCTTTGACAGCCTTATATCTCTGCTCGAAGCGCCTACCAGAATGTCAAACTCCCCTGTTTCAACCGTCCAACTGTTACTGTTTACATTAAAAAATGCAAACGCTCTTTTTGAAAGCTCGATTACCGCTTCCTTTTCTTCTCCGGGCTTTAAGAACACCTTTTTAAACGCCCTTAACTCCTTATCGGGTCTGAATATGGTCGATTGCTTATCCGAAACATATATCTGTGCGATTTCCGCACCCTCTCTGCCGCCCGTATTTTTTATCTTAAACGAAAGTGTCAGGCTGTCGGTATCCTTAATTTCATAAGACGACAGTTTAAGATCGCTGTACTCGAATTTTGTATATGAAAGCCCATGGCCGAACGGGAAAAGCACATCTTTTTTCGCCTTATCGTAATAACGGTAGCCTATATACACCGATTCCCTATGCTCGCTTGTAACGGGTCCGCCCGGATAGTTGCCGTAGGTCGGGTTATCCTCAAAGCTTAACGGATAGGTTTCCGTTATTTTCCCGGAGGGGTTGACCTTTCCCGTAAGTATATTTACCGCCGCCGCTGCGCCTGCCTGACTGCCGAGCCCCGAATTTAAAACCGCCTTAACCTCGTTTATCCACGGCATATGTATCACGCTTCCGCCTGCAAGCACAACAACGGTATTGGGATTTGCCTTTGCAACCCGAGATATAAGATAATTTTGGCACGAGGGCATTTCAATATTTTTTCTGTCATATCCCTCTGCCTCAAAGCCCTCGGTAAGTCCTGCGAACACTATGGCAGTATCCGCTTCTTCTGCACTTTTTACCGCCTGCGATACAAGCTCATTGTCTATTTTGTCTGTGCCGGTGTCATATCCCCGTGAATATGTAAAGCTTACGCCGAGCTTTTCAAACTCATCTGCGGCGTTGTCAAGCATTGTGGGATTTATCACCGATGTCCCTGCGCCCTGAAAACGGGGCGATTTTGCCATTTCGCCTATAAGGGCAATTTTCTTTCCCTCTTTGACGGGCAAAATGCTGTCTTCATTTTTTAAAAGCACCATCGAACCCTCTGCTATTTTTTGAGCAAGCCTGTGATGCGATTTTATATCATAGCTGTGGGGCTTATTCAAAGCAGGCTTCGCCCTTAGTATTAGCTCCACTACATTATCGACGGCTCTGTCGAGTATGCTTTCATCTAATTCTCCGCTTTTAACGGCCTGAATTATTTTCTTTTTGTTAAGCGTGCCCGAAGACGGCATCTCAAGATCCGTGCCGCATTTAAGCCCCGGTATTCTGTCCACCGATGAGCCCCAGTCGGTGACGATAAGTCCGTCAAAGCCCCATTCGCCCCTGAGCACGGTTTCCTGAAGCCATTTGTTCTGGGAGGAATACACGCCGTTAATCCTGTTGTAAGAGTTCATAACCGTCCACGGCTTTGCCTCCCTGACGCAGATTTCAAACGGCGTCAGATAAATTTCCCTCAACGCCCTTTCGTCCGTTATTTCGTCAATCACCATTCTGAACGCCTCCTGCGAATTGCAGGCAAAATGCTTTAATGAAGCGCCCACGCCCTTTGACTGTATGCCCTTTACAAGTGCGGCGGCGCACTTTCCGGAAAGCAGGGGGTCTTCGCTGAAATATTCAAAATTTCTGCCGCACACGGGCGAACGCTTTACATTGGTACCGGGGCCGAGTATAACGGACACATTTTCCTTTAAGCACTCCTCGGCGATAGCCTCGCCCTCGGAAAAGAGCAAATCCTCGTCCCAGCTGCATGAGGCGGTAACGGCAGGCGGGAAGCAGGTTGACGGTACGGAATTGCCCAAGCCTATACCGTCGGGTCTTTTTTCCGTATTCTGCTTACGCAGGCCGTTGGGTCCGTCGGTAAGCATAATTTTCGGCAGTCCGAGCTTCGGCTCGGATTTCAAATACCAATAATTCGCTCCCGAAACAAACTCCGCTTTTTGCTTTAAGCTCATCTTGCCGACAATATCCCAATGTTTCATAAATACTGCGCCCCTTTAAAAATTAATATTTTGTTTAATTCCAATTTGAGTATAATATTTGCTTTTTCCCATTTCAACACCCGGAGGAATTTAAGCTCTGATTTATAAAAATATCAAAGAAATATAATAAAAAAGCTCCGTATATCTTCCGATTGAAACCAAAGGGAAAATAAAGGGGCAAAAAAATAAAGCAGGCACAGGCCTGCTTTGGAGCTTGTAACAGGACTTGAACCTGCGACCTGCTCATTACGAATGAGCTGCTCTACCAACTGAGCTATACAAGCTTATATTAAATTCGCTCTATTATTATATAAAAACGCAGGCAGTTTTGCAAGCCTATTTTTAAAATTTTTTCCGTATTATTAATATTATTTTTAAAGGAATAAAACGGAAGGCTTTTATCAAAAACAAAAGCCGCTGTTCGAGCGGCCTTTGCTCTGCTTAATTTAATCGGCGTTTTTATGAAATTACTGGCAAAATGTGAGCGTAAATCGACGGGAGAACGAAAGAGAATGCAACCGAGGTCACAAAGGTTACTCCCCATTTTTCAAGGTACGCTCCGCAGTAGAGAACGGCAAAAATCGGCGAAGCTATTATCTTTACAAAGAGATTTGTATTTTCGCCGTACAGCAAGCCCTTTAATGTGATTGCGTCCTCAACCGAGGGAAAAAGGTTTGTCAAAAACGAAACGCCGAGCCACAAGAAGATAAAGTTTACAATGTTCACATAGCCGGACTTTGTGAAAAATTCGCCCAGATAATAAACATTCATCGAACCTGCGCTCAAAAAAATCATTCCGATTATTAAGCTGAACAGGAACGGGAAAAAGCACACGCCGAAGCTTGCGCCCCTCCTCTTGATTATTTCGTGGTCCACATGGCCGCACATTTCGTTTGCCGGAATATACCTGCCGTCCTCGATAAGCACCTCATAAAGCCTACAGCAAACATGCTCAAAAAAAGCCTTTACATAAGTTCCGATTACCGTAAAGTATTTAATTATAACATACAATACCGTCATACTACATCAAAATCTCCCTTCGTAAAGATTTGCTCCAGGCTTGTTTTGCCGTCCTTATAATCCAAAATTTCCTTGCTTATATCCATATTGCTTTGCTTGAACAGCTCCGCTACCTCGTTGTAAGTATCGGTATTGTCCGTAGCCGCACTGCAAATGAGCAACAAATTGGCGGTAAGCGGAATTGCGGATTGCTCGTATGCTTCCTCGGCCGCCTTGTATGCGGCGTCAAGCTCACCTTTAAGGAGATAACATATTGATTTTTGACGCAAAAACTCATATGCGTAAGTATCTTCTTTATCAATGAATTTATTGCAGATTTCTATTGATTTATCGTAATCGCCTTTAATGCGCAGAGATGTTGCCTCTATCACATCGGCGCTCGAATCATCGGCGTTGACCGCCCTTATCTGCCTGCACAGGTCGGAAACGCTCCTGTTCGCTTTATTGTAAAGGTCGCCGAGCACCGAGCCGTAAATCCAAGTCATTTCGGGGTACTCGTCCCTGATTTTTTCAAGGAAAGAAATTTGTGTTTCAATATCCTTTTCGCAAACTACGGCTATATAAAATTCATAGTATAGAATCATGGGCTTGTTGTAGTTTTGAACCTTGATATTGTAGGGCGAGGTTGTGGAGATCTCCTCCCCCGTCTCCCCGTCGTAGACAGGCATTTCCTTTGCCGGAGCGTCTATAAGAGCCTCAATTTCCTCAATTATTTTATCGTAGGGTAAATCCTTTACATCTTCGGTATCATATTTATAAAAAATGTCCGTGATAGCCGACTGGGTATTTTGCATTTCAAGCGCTTCAAGCTTTGTTTTGTAAACGGATTTCAGATGCGGAAGCTTTAACTCCCACTTTTTAAATACATCTTCGTCCAAATCCTTGCTTAAAAATTCGCCCGATTTATAGGCGCAGTCAAACGCCCGCTTATATACAAGCTCGCCGTTTACGCCCTCGTCCTTCATCTTTTCTATAGCTATATCGTATGCGGAAGAAGCCGTGTAAAGCCTGTTTTCCCCGACATACTTATCGGCCTCCTCGGCGGCGGTATATATGCCTATATTATTTGAAAAAACATAACAGCAATAAAGGCTGAAAACTATCGCAATAAGCGGTACGATAATGTTGATAAGCTCAAAGGGATAATGCCTTAAAGCCTTTTCACACTCATAGCAGTAGGGAGAGTCGGGATTTTTCTTGGTTCCCTTTCTGTTTTCGCCGCAGCACTCACAAAGCTCCTCCTCGGGGATTTCCTCGTCGTCCTCCTCCTGAGAAACAGCCTGAACATCTTCAAGGTCCTGGATAAGCTCTGCGTCGGCAGGGCTTTCCTCTGCGCCGTCCGCTTCGCTTTGGGCGCTTAACTCCTCCTCTTTTGCCTTGTCAAGCTCCTCCTGAAAGACCCTGGCAAGCTCCTCAAGCTCTTTTTTGAGCTGTTCGTCCTCGGCGCCGTTTACTTTGTTCTCTTTATTTTCGTCCAAGGGTGATACCTCCCCTATTTCTTGTATTTATATTATTATATTATCACCTATCGGCATTAATTTCAAACTATGTGCGGTTTCGTTACAATTTATTTACAATTTATTTCATCGAAAAACTCGTCTAAAAATTCGTGCATAAAGCTGTCCCGTTTTTCCGCCATTTTCTTAGCGGCGTCGGTATTCATCATATCCTTTAGCAAAAACAGTTTTTCATAAAAATGATTAACCGTGGTGGAATTTTCATTATTAATGTATTGCTCGCCGTTCATATTGAGAACAGGCTGAATTTTCGGATCGTACATTTTTCTGTTCCTGCTTGCGCCGTAGCAAAAAGCCCTTGCTATTCCGACAGCGCCCATTGCGTCAAGCCTGTCTGCGTCCTGCACGCACCTGCCCTCGACCGTTTTCGGCACAATGCAGTCAGTACCCCTGAATGAAATTTCGGAAATTATGCCGAGTATTTTTTCCGTTTCGCCGATGCTTACATTGTGTGAGAGCAGAAATTGCCTTGCGTTATCCGAATTTTTGTATGTGTCGGGAGACAGCTTTCTATCGTCAACATCGTGCAAAACGGCGCACAAGGCTGTTAAATTAATATCCGCATTTTCCGCCTCGGCTAACTTAACTGCGGTTTTATAAACCCTGAAACTATGGTAATAATCGTGCCCGTCGGCGGAGTTTTCAAAATGTTTTTTTACAAATTCAAGCGCATCGTCTAAAATTCCACAGTCCATACCGTCACCCGAAAATCCGTATATTTTTCTCCATTACAGCTCCTCGCTCAAGGCGCTCAACGACTTTGCAACGAACGAAGCTTTAATTTCGCTTTTTTCGTAAGTCTCAATATCGGTAACGCCCGTTAAAACAAGCACGGAGCAAACGCCGTTATTCATACCTATGGCAATATCGGTTTCAAGCCTGTCGCCGATAAAGCACAGCTCGTCCTTTGTGCAGTTAAGCTTTTTTTCAAGGTATTTAACCGTTGTGGACATAGGCTTGCCCATAACCTCGGGATCTCTGCCCGTAGACGCCTTGAAAACCGCCATTAAAGAGCCGGTATCCGGCATAAAGCCGTCGGAGGTCGGGCAGTTAAAATCCGGATGTGTTGCGATATAACGCTTGCCCTTTGCCAAAAAGGAACACGCCCTGTTGATTTTATCGTAAGTCAGCGTGGTGTCGAAGCCGAGCACAACTATATCGGGATTTTGGCTGTCCAATTTTATACCGGCGTTTATAAAATCGTTTGTGAGCCTTTCGTTGCCCAAAAGATAAACGCTTTGGCCTTTACAGTTTTCTTTGAGAAAATCTATTGTGACATGGGAAGAAATAACTATCTGACCGTCTTGGACATCGCACCCCATATTGTGAAGCTTTGCCTTGCAAACCTCAACATTGTTTGAAGAATTGTTTGTAAAAAAGCAGTAGTCCTTACCGCATTCTCTCACCCTCTTTAAGAAGTCAAGAGAGCCGTCGATTATATTTCCGTCAAGATAAAATGTGCCGTCCATATCAATGATAAAATATTTGATTTTTTCAAACAGCTTGTTTTTAACCATATGTTTTCCCCCAAAATAAATTACCTATGTAATTTTACATTTTTAACAGGCCAAAGTCAATAAATTTACGGTAGATTTTACCCAGATGATATGGTAGAATAATCAATAAGGAGTGAGATGATGAAAAAATTTATTTCGTGGAATGTAAACGGAATACGAGCCGTTATGAATAAGGATTTTCTTGAGAGCTTCAACGCCCTTGACGCCGACGCTTTCTGCCTGCAGGAAACCAAGGTTCAGCAGGGTCAGATTGACTTTGCGCCGGAGGGTTATCACTGTTATTGGAATTACGCAGAAAAAAAGGGCTATTCGGGCACGGCCATTTTCACAAAGGACGAGCCTGTTTCCGTTACCTACGGCATAAACCAGGCGTTTTATGAC
The DNA here is from genome assembly GCA_947630285.1 of uncultured Clostridia bacterium. GTDB lineage: Bacteria > Bacillota > Clostridia > Oscillospirales > Acutalibacteraceae > Fimenecus. Next base: position 45,908 of record CANRHD010000006.1, read on the forward strand.
AACGAGGGCAGGGTTATAACGCTTGAATTTGAAAACTATTACCTTGTCAACTGCTACACTCCAAACTCGCAGGACGGGCTTCGCAGGCTTGAATACAGAATGTCATGGGAGGATCTTTTCAGGAAATATATACTTTCGCTTGACAGAAAAAAGCCCGTAATCTTCTGCGGAGACCTTAATGTGGCGCACAATGAAATAGACCTCAAGAACCCAAAGACGAACAGAATGAACCCCGGCTTTACCGACGAGGAACGGGAAAAGATGACAACGCTTCTCGGCTGTGGGTTTATAGATACATTCAGATTTTTTTACCCCGATACCGAGCAGGCGTATTCCTGGTGGAGCTACCGTATGAAAGCGAGAGAGAGGAACGCAGGGTGGAGAATTGACTATTTTATCGTCTCCGAAAGGCTCAACGAAAAGCTAAAAGGCGCTTCGATACATTCCGAAATTTACGGCTCCGACCACTGTCCCGTTGAGCTTCTCATTGAAATATGAGGGTTATATAATTTTTTGCAAAAACCGAAGCCGGCGTTCTTTTTGAGAACGCCGGCCCTTTATTTTGCCCTATTATTTTATCAATTATATTTTTTCCTTGCAACATATGAGGTGTGAAGAATCTCATGCGCCTTATGACTGCCGGGCTTTTCAAGATATGTGTCGTAAAGCTCTTTGATTGCGGAGTTTTCGTGAGACATTCTCTTTTTGTTTTCCTTGTCGGCTTTGTAAAGCACTTCGGCCCTTCTTGCCTTAAGGTCGATAAAATTGTGAACAACCGCATGCTGTATAGGCTGACCGCCGCCGTTAATACAGCCGCCGGGGCAACCCATTATCTCAACGAAAAGATAATTGCTCTCGCCGCTCTTAATCTTATCCATAATGACCTTGGCGTTCTTTGTACCGCTTGCAACCGCAACCTTAACATCAAGGTTGCCTACCTTGTAATCGGCCTCCTTGATATTATCCATACCTCTTACCGCCTCAAAATCGGGGTTGGGAGCGTCCTTGCCCGTTATCATCTTAACGGCTGTACGAAGCGCCGCCTCCATAACGCCGCCCGTTGTGCCGAAGATTGTAGCCGCACCCGTTGACTCGCCGAAAGGATTGTCAAACTCTTCATCGGGAAGATGATTAAAGTAAATGCCTGCGCTCTCAATCATTCTTGCAAGCTCACGGGTCGTAAGGGCAATATCCACATCGGGATAACCCGAAGCGGCCTGATTGGGCCTTTTTGTCTCAAATTTCTTTGCGGTACAGGGCATAATTCCGACAACTACCATATCCTTGGGGTCGATACCCATCTTCTCGGCGTAATATGTTTTCATTGTTGCGCCGAACATCTGCTGGGGTGATTTGCAGGTTGAAAGATGCGGAATAAGCTCCGGATAATAATGCTCGCAGTACTTGATCCAGCCGGGCGAACAGGAGGTTATCATAGGAAGAACTCCGCCGTTCTTAACCCTTTCTACAAGCTCGTTTGCCTCTTCCATAATGGTGAGGTCGGCGGCAAAATCCGTATCGAATACCTTATCGAAGCCGAGTCTGCGCAGAGCCGCAACCATTTTGCCCTCAACATTTGTGCCTATGTGCATACCGAACGCTTCGCCGAGAGTTGCACGGATAGAAGGCGCAGTATTGACGATAACAAACTTTTTGGGGTCGTTGATAGCGGCAAGCACCTTGTCGGTGTCGTCCTTTTCAACGATAGCGCCTGTAGGACAGTTTACGATACACTGACCGCAGGAGATGCAGGAAACATCTGCGAGGTCCTTATCGAACGCAGAGGAAACATGAGTGTCAAAGCCTCTGGCGTTTGCGCCGATTACGCTTATGCCCTGATTGTCGCAGGCCGCAATACAGCGGCGGCAAAGTATGCACTTGTTGTTGTCCCTTATCATATGTGCGGCCGAGTCGTCAAATTCGTAATGAATTACCTCGCCCTGATAATAGTCGGGTTTGTCTACGCCGAATTCCTTGCAGAGCTTCTGAAGCTCACAGTTGCCGCTCCTTACACAGGCAAGGCAGTTCTTGTCGTGTGTTGAAAGGATAAGCTCAAGGGTCGTTTTGCGTGAATGACGCACTCTTTCGGAGTTCGTATAAATCTCCATTCCCTCGTTTACGGGGAATACGCAGGCAGAAACGAGGCTTCTTGCGCCCACTACCTCTACCATACAGATACGGCAAGCGCCGATTTCGTTAATATCCTTTAAATAGCAAAGCGTCGGAATTTCAATCCCGGCATATCTTGCCGCCTCAAGAATTGAAATACCTGCCGGCACGCTTAAGGGCATGCCGTTAATTTTAATATTTACATTACCCATAGTGGCACACTCCTTATTCTTTAACAACAGCTTTAAACTTACAGGTTGAGATACATGCTCCGCACTTTATGCACTTAGAAGCGTCAATGGCGTAAGCCGGCTTTTTCTTGCCTGGCGCAACATAATCGGTAACGCTGATTGCCTCCGCCGGACACTGCCTGGCGCACATACCGCAGCCGAAGCAGGAGTCCTTAACTATCTTGTAAGTGAGAAGGTCTTTACATACGCCTGCAACGCATTTCTTATCGACAACATGCGATATGTACTCTTCCCTGAAGAATTTAAGTGTTGCAAGGACGGGGTTGGGAGCGGTCTGACCCAAACCGCAAAGCGAATTGTCCTTAATGTAATAGCAAAGCTCTTCAAGCTTATCTATGTCCTCAAGCGTTCCCTTGCCCGATGTGATTTTGTCAAGGATTTCAAGCAGTCTCCTTGTACCCACACGGCAGGGAGTACATTTACCGCAGGATTCGTCAACCGTGAAGTTCAAAAAGAACTTGGCTATATCGACCATACAGTTGTCCTCGTCCATTACGATAAGTCCGCCCGAACCCATCATACAGCCTATAGCGGTAAGGTTGTCGTAGTCAATGGGAGTATCCATAAGAGACGCCGGAATACAGCCGCCGGAGGGTCCGCCCGTCTGTGCGGCCTTGAATTTCTTTCCGCCCTGGATACCTCCGCCGATGTCCTCGATAACCTCACGGAGGGTTGTTCCCATGGGAACCTCGATAAGGCCCGTATTTTTAATTTTACCGCCGAGTGCGAATACCTTGGTGCCCTTTGATTTTTCGGTACCCATTGAAGCAAACCAATCGGCGCCCTTTAAAATAATCTGCGGAACATTTGCAAATGTTTCAACATTGTTTTCCGTTGTGGGCTTTCCGAAAAGTCCCTTAACTGCCGGATAAGGCGGTCTGGGTCTGGGCTCGCCCCTATTGCCCTCGATCGAGGTCATAAGAGCCGTTTCCTCGCCGCATACAAATGCGCCTGCGCCGAGCCTTACATGAAGGTCAAAGTCAAAGCCGGAATTGAAAATGTTTTTGCCCAAAAGTCCGTATTCCCTTGCCTGCTTGATAGCGATTTTCAAACGCTCAACGGCTATGGGGTACTCGGCACGGACATATACATAGCCCTCGGTAGCTCCCGTTGCATAGCCGCATATTGCCATGGCCTCAACTATACAGTGGGGATCGCCCTCAAGAACCGAACGGTCCATAAATGCGCCGGGGTCGCCCTCGTCGGCGTTGCAGACAACATATTTCTGATCCGCCTTATTTGCCGCCGTGAAGCTCCACTTTTTGCCTGTGGGGAATCCGCCGCCGCCTCGGCCTCTCAGACCCGAATCCGAAATAACCTTGACAACCTCTTCGGGCGTCATCTCCGTGAGAGCCTTACCAAGAGCCGCATAGCCGTCCATGGCTATATACTCGTCAATGTTTTCGGGGTTTATAACGCCGCAGTTGCGAAGCGCAACCCTCTTCTGTGTTTTGTAGAAGGTGGTATCGTTAAGGGAAACATTCGTAATTTCTTCCTTAACGCTATCATCGACATCGGAATAAACGAGTCTTTCAACAACACGGCCTTTGAGAAGATGCTCTGAAACTATCTCGGCAACATCGTCCTTTTGTACCCTGCTGTAGAATGTACCGTCGGGATAGACGATAACAACGGGACCCAAGGCGCAAAGGCCGAAACAGCCGGTTCTTACTATCTTGACTTCCTCTGAAAGACCGTTCTCTTTGATACGGTTTTCAAATTCTTCGATAAGAACCTTACTGCCTGATGATGTACAGCCTGTACCGCCGCATATCAGAACCTGGGAACGAATCATATTTTTTACCTCCAATTTATATGCAATCGAATAATTAACTATTTAAAATCAGGAGTTGGAAATTGTATATTCCGCAACTACATTGCCGCCCTTGAGATGCTTTTCAACAACCTCCTTGGCTTTTTCGGCAGTCATTTTGACATAGGTTACCTTTTCCTTACCCGCCTCAAATACTTCAACAACGGGTTCGTACTGGCAGATGCCGATACAGCCTGTCTGCGTAACCATAACCTTTCCCGAAAGTCCCTCTTTGTCAACTTCCTCAACAAAGGCGTTGAGAACAGGTCTTGCGCCGGCCGCGATACCGCAGGTTGCCATACCTACAACAACCCTGATATCCTCACTGCCCTCACGCATAACAACCTTATTCTGCATTTTTTCCTTGATTGCTGCAAGCTCAGCTAATGACTTCATTTTTATCTTTTCCTTTCATATAATATAAACTTTTAATATTATTTTCAAGAGAAAAATCATGCCATTTCGGCATATGCTTCCTCAAGATAACCCTTTATCCAGATGATAACCTCCGTATTGTCAAGAGGCACATCACCCAAAACCGCTTTAAGCTCGTCTGTATCAAGACTTACCTCGCCCCGGGGGCAGGTGTGGACAAACACCCAATGTATATCGGGACTGCCCTGAATAAGCGTTACAAGCGTTGAAACTATGTCGCCCAAAGGCGTAAAATCTATGCTGTTTTTATTAAATACCGCCCGAGTTACCGTGCCGTGAGCATCGGGATATTCGCTTTTGTGCTTTGATTTAATGGAAAAGCTTCCGCCCGTCTGCTCCGCAGCAAGCTTCAGAAACGGTATTCCCATTCCCACCTTGCGTGTGGTTCTTGTAGTGCTGAAAGGGTCGGTCACGGTTTTGAGGAAATCCTCCTTCATTCCGCAGCCGTTGTCCGAAATACTCATTTCAAAGCTTTCGTCCGTTTCGGCAAGCGTTATTTTTACCGTATCCGCCTCCGCCTTAACGGAATTCATAGCTATATCGAGTATATTAAGCGACAGTTCCTTCATACTAATTCACCAATAATTCAAACAGCCGTTTCCGTACCAAATCACTGCTGTACGGTTCATCGTCTATAATAAAGTATTCTTTCTTTTCTTTTATATTCCATAAATAATGGGCGTCCGAGGACACTATTATTTTTTTGCCGGAAACCTCGGGGTATTTCTTTGAATACTCCTGAATATTTCCGCTGTCGTGAAACTCTGCGGCCGTAAAGCCGCTGTCGGGCGGAAAATCACCGAGAGTGGCGATAATTCCGTTTGCCTCCCTGTCAATATGGGCAGGGTAGCAAAATCCCCCGTACCTTTTGACAAGCCCGGGCGCCTGTTCGACCGTAATGTCGGTTGCGTTTGGCAAAAAGAAATCATCGGTACCGACAAGCTCGTCGTTTTCGTCAAGTATAAGCTGATTGCCGAAAATATCCGTTCTGTTCGGATATTTAATTCTGTGCAAATCCACCGTATTGTCAAATTCCATTGCGGCCTCAAGCTCCGGAAAAAGGCATACTATATGAATGTCCTCCGCCGTGGTAAGCTCCATTCCGGCAATGGGAATTATTCCGTTTTTCTTCGCCGCCTTAAAAAATGCCGGGCAGTTTTTTGAAGTGTTATGGTCGGTAAGGGCCATTATATTAAGACCGTTGAGCACCCCCATACCTGCGATATTGTTCGGGGTCATATCGTCGTCGCCGCAGGGTGAAAGACAGGAGTGCATATGCAAATCATAATAATACTTATTCATATCAGTTCATGCACGGCAACAGCCGTTTCATATGTTCTTTTGTCCGACAGCAAAATGTTTACTCCCTTTTCAAGGGCAACTTTTATAATTTCGCTGTCAACGGTTACGCCCTCTGCAAGTATTATACAGGAAACATCGGTTAAGGTTGCCACGGCGATTATATTGATATTTGACATAATGGTTATCCAGACGCTGTCCTCCTGCGCCCTGCCCATTACCCAGCTTAACAAATCGCCGATATAACAGCCGTCTATCTCCCGTTCGGGCCGAGGCATTGAAACAGCCTTAAAACCGCATTTTTCAACAAGCTCATTTACCGTCATCTGTCTCCCCCGTTTTACCTGCGTTTTCAAGAACACAGCATTTTGTAATTTCCGCCGTTCCCCTGACTATATCCTCCGCAAAAGCACGGCAGTTCGGCGAACCGCAGGCGCCGCAGTCGATACCGGGCAGAGTGTCCCTTATCTTCTGAATTTCGGACATCATACGCATGGACTCGCTGAAATTTTCGCTGAGCCTTGAAATAGGTCTGTATTTCGGAAGCTCGTTTGAGCAGAAATTATCGGGTATATAGTGCATATCGGCAGGAAGCCTGTTAAGAGATACGGGCAGATACCTTCTTACCGACTGCAAACGGGTTCTTGCTATATACGGGTTTTCTATCGTCATAACGCCGCCTACACAGCCGCCCGGACAGGCGTTGAGTTCGACAAATTCAAGCTGAGGAATATTGCCGTTCTCAATGGCGTCAAGAACCTTGTTTATGTTTTCAATTCCGTCGGCGGCAAGATATTTATCGTTGAGTATTGCGGAGGCCTCTCCTCCGCTGGAAGCCCAGCCTATGCCGATCATACCTGCGTTTGACGAAACCTTTGGCGAGGTTCCCCTTTTCATTACGCCCATAAGCATAAAGTAAATATCCTTGAGCGAAACGACAACATCAATTTTGCTCTTATAATCTCCGAAGCCGTTTCTGATATAGCTTACCTTGGCGGCGCACGGCGAAATGAAGAAAATTCCTATATCGCCGTCGGCAAATTCGGGGTGCTCCTCCTTCGCCTTTTTCCTTGCAAGCATTGCCGCAATTTCAATGGGCGGCAAAATGGGCATTATGTTATCCCTCAAATACGGGTATCTCAGCGAAATGAGCCTTACCACCGCAGGACACGCCGAGCTTATTACCGGCTTTTTTATGCCCTCGGTTTTAAGATAAAGCCTTGTATATTCGGTTACAAGCTCCGCCGCACTTGCAACCTCAAAAACATCGTCAAAGCCTATGTCAAGCAGTCCCTGCAAAACCATATCGACATCTTCGAGGCCGTCAAACTGGCCGAAAAGAGCCGGAGCCGGAAGCGCTATCTTCCATTTATAGTGCTGATAATGCTCAAACTTACTGCTCATCGCCCTTTTGGCGTTGTTGGGACAAACCCTTATACATTCGCCACAGTCTATACAGCGCTCTTCGTTAATGACGGCATGGCCGTTTCTAATTCTTATGGCTTCTGTGGGGCAATGTCGTATGCAGGTGGTACAGCCTGTGCATTTGCTGACATCAAGCTCAACAGAATGTGCATACATATTAATTCCCCCTAAAAGTTTTTATCGGTTGAGATATACGGTCATTTTTATCGTGGTACCCACGCCGACGGTGGAGTCAATAGTCATTTCGTCCATATATCTTTTCATATTCGGAAGCCCCATTCCAGCACCGAAGCCGAGCGAACGCACGCTGTCGGGGGCTGTTGAATATCCCTCCTGCATGGCAAGCTCAATATCGGCAATTCCGGGACCGTGGTCTGCGAGAATAATCTCTATCTTATCCTCGCTGACAATAACATCGGCCTTGCCTCCGCCGGCATGAATTACCATATTGATTTCGCCCTCATACATGGCTATTGAAACCTGCCTGATAATCTCCGGCGCAATACCGAGGCGTCTTAAATTCTTTTTTACCTGAACCGACGCCTGACCTGCGGAGGTAAAATCCTCGCCGTCAACATCGTAATGAAAAGTCAAAGATTCACTCATGCTTCACCGTGCCGTTTCCGACAAGGCCGTTTACATATAACTTTCCGCAAGCTTCGTAAAGGCGCATGTCTGTAGTGAGAACCGCCATGCCGTGATCTCTGGCAAGGTCAATCATTTCCTGTGTGGGCTGTTTTGACCTGACAAAAACAATGCAAACCATATCCATCATCTCGGCAGTTCTGATAACCTGTGAATTTACAAGCCCCGTAAGCAGGACGGCCTGGTCCTTGACATAAGCGAGCACATCGCTCATCATATCGCTTCCGCAGGCTGAAAACACATCGTCGTCGAGCATATCTTCACCGCAAACAATTTTTGCATCAAGTAAATCTCTGATAGTGCTGATTTTCATAGCGATAAAACCCTTTCGTTTTTCCGAAAAATCATTGAGCTTAAATCAATTATATTTAGCGAGTATATCGGGAATTTCATCGGGGACAAGCCTGCCGTAAACATCGTCGTTTACAGTCATAACGGGAGCAAGTCCGCAAGCGCCTATACAGCGGCACTCCTCAATAGAGAATTTGCCGTCCATGGTACATTCGCCGGCTCCGATTTCAAGGCTCTCCTCAACCTTGTCGAGAATTTGCTGTGAGCCCTTGACATAGCAGGCTGTACCGAGGCAAACCGAGACATTGTACTTTCCCTTGGGCGAAAGGGCAAACTGAGCGTAGAATGTGGATACGCCGTAAACCTTTTCAAGCGGAACGCCCATACCCTCCGCTATCATAATCTGAACCTCTATGGGAAGATAACCGTAAATACCCTGAGCCTCCTGCATAACATGCATAAGCATACTTTTGTCGCCCTTGCACTCTGCAATTACCGCCTTGAGATTTGCTTCCTGTTCGGTAGTTCCTCTAAAAGGAAGATTGCTGATTTTTTTAAGCATTTATATATTTCCTCCTTAAATAATTTACAACTTGTAATTTACCGCAGGCCATAACCTGCTCATTTTATATGTTTATACAACATATATACAGGATTATATCACCTAAACAAATAAAAATCCATATTTTTTTGAAGATTTGCAACAATTTTCGTTATTTTTTTCACAAAATACGAAAATTTCAAAAAAACTGTGAAAAAGCATATGCAAAAAGCATAAAAACTACAGTAAAATTTCCGCAATTTTCTTAATATCGGGTTCTATGTTTTCCGCATTGACGGCGGAAACGGAAAACGCTATGCCGAGCTTCCCGTCCTTTTCCTCTACGGGTATTATTCTTATAGGCTCCAGCCGGTTTTTAAGCCTTTCGACAAGCTCGTTTAATGTTGTGCCGCTTTTTATCGTACAGCGCACATAAAGAGGAGTCGCCGTCCTTTCGATTTCCGCCCTGTCCCCGAAACAGCTTATAACTGCGTCCGTAAGAAGCTTTGACTTTTGCGTATAAAGCTTCCTCGCCTTTTTTATCTGTGAGGAGAGCCTGCCGTCATATATATAGTTTTTAAGCGCTATCTGGTCGGGTATAGAAACGGTCTGATTGTATAAATCCCCTATCAGGGCGTATTTTTGCGTGAGCGCAGGCGGCAAAATCATATAGCTTATGCGAAGCGACGGGAGCAAAAGCTTTGAAAAAGTGCCGAGGTAGACAACATTTTCGCTGTCAAGGCTTTGCAGAGACGGCGTCGGGCGGTTAAGGTCCCTGAATTCGCTGTCGTAATCGTCCTCAATAATCAGCTTGCCGTTTTTTCGGGCGTATTGAACAAGGCTGTGGCGGCGGTTTATGGAGATAATATCGCCCCTCTTTGCCGCATGCGAGGGTGAAATATAAAGTATGGAGGCGCCGCCGGCGTCGTCGGTGATTTTATATCCCCTGTCTTTAAATACCGCTATGCCCTGCCTGTATGCGGTATCGTTAAAGTATATGCTCTTTTCTCTGCCGTCTGTCAGGGCGCACAGAATATTTAAAAGGGTCTGAACGCCTGCGCCTATTACTATGTTAGATTCGTCGCAAACGCAGTTTCTGGTGGAGCTTGTGTAATTTGCAATCTGCTCCCTGAGTTCCCTTTCGCCCTGCGGAATACCGTAATCCTTGAGCCTGTCGGCATGCTTGAGCGCATTTTTCACATACCTTGTCCACAGGCTCAGGTCGAACACCGTTGAGTCTACGCCCGTGGAGGCATAATCGGATACAAAGCCTGCGCTTTCCTCCCTTTTGACCGCCTTGCTTTCCTCCCTCTGCCTGCCCGTGTATGACACATAGTATCCGCTTTGGCTTTTCGGCAAAAGATAACCGTCGTCGCACAAATTAATATACGCCTGCTCGACCGTGGTTTTGCTTACCTGCCGGATTTGCGCACAGCGCCTTATTGACGGAAGCTTTGCACCCTGCGGAAGCTTGCCCGTTTCTATAAGCTCTTTGTAAAAAAAATAAATTTTTTCATAAAGGAAACCGTCGCTTTTCATAACTGACCTCTGTTTTTTTATTAAAACTGTCTATTTATTTAGTGACAGTTCGGTAGTATTATATATCAAGACAAAAGCTTTTGCAATAGTAAATATTGGGGTGATGCAATGAAAAGGATAGCCGTAATCAATGATTTATCGGGCTTCGGGCGATGTTCGCTTACGGCGGCTTTGCCGATTATTTCCGCTCTCGGTGCGGAATGTTGTCCCCTGCCTACGGCCGTACTGTCAAACCAAACGGGGTACAATTCCTATTTCTGCGTTGACCTGACCGACTCTCTTGAGGCTTACATAAGGGAATGGAAAAAGCTCGGTTACAAATTTGACGCAATTTTAACGGGCTTTATCACCTCGGCGAAACAGGCACAAATCATTTCAAATTTTATTGACGAATTTAAAACGGACAAAACAAAGCTTATCGTTGACCCCGTGATGGCGGACGACGGAAAAATTTACGGTTCCTACTCTCGGGAGCTTTGCGAATGCACGGCGCAAATAGCGAAGAGGGCCGATATAATTACGCCCAATCTGTCGGAGCTTTGCATACTTGCCGGCACCGGGTACGAAGAAATCGTCGGGCATAAGGACGGCGACGGATATATAGAGCTTATTTCCGATATTGCCGCCGGGCTTTTGAGCGAAAATTTAAAAGCCGTTACGGTTACGGGAGTTATTTACCGTGGGCATATTTATAATATTATTGTTGAAAAGGAAAAAGTATGTACGGTAAAATCCGAAATATACAGCGGAAGCTTTTCGGGTACGGGCGATATTTTTTCAAGCATAATAGCCGCCGAAGCCGCAAACGGCAGGGAGCTTGTTCATTCGGTTGAGCTTGCGGCAAAATTCCTTGAAATGTCGATTAAAAGCTCCTATTCCGAAAAGACCGACAGGAACGACGGAGTTAATTTTCAAAAATTTTTGGAGGCGCTTACAAATGAACAGTTCAAATAAGACGAGAAAAATATATTTGTTAATCTCCACAGCCCTGTGCTGTGCGATTATCACGGTAATGACCGCCGTGGTAAAAATCAATTTGCCGGTAAATCAGGAATATATGCACCTCGGCGACAGTATGGTTTACCTGTCCGCCTGTATTCTGCCCATGCCCTATTCCCTTATCGCCGCCGCAGTCGGCGCAGGGCTTGCCGATATATTTACCGGAGCGGCAATATGGGCGCCGTTTACGGCTGTTATAAAAATCCTGAACGCCCTGCCCTTTTCGCTGATGTACAGCCTCAATATCGTAAAAGACCAAAACAGGCTTTTAAACAAGGCCGTTGCGCCAATGCCGATACTTTCGGGCATTATTACGATTGTCGGCTACTGCATTTCCGGCGGAATACTTTTTTCCTTTGCCTATTCCGTTACGGTCATACCCTCAAGCATTATACAGGCCGTCGGCAACGCTATAGTATATTATATTGCGGCCGCCGCGCTTGATAAAATAGAATTTAAAAAAAGAATTTTCAGTAAAATCTAAGGAGAAGTATATGGCAAGTATAGTTTACACTTATGAAAATCATGTGTATCTCAACATCACAAACGCCTGTCCGTGCAAATGCGAATTCTGCATAAGAAACAACGGCGACGCAATAGGCGACGCAAGCACCCTTTGGTTTGAGGGACACAGTCCGTCGTTTGACGAAATCAAGGGCGAAATTGACGCCTTTGACTTTTCGGACTGCTCGGGGGAAATTGTTTTTTGCGGCTACGGCGAACCCACCTGCGCCTATGATAACCTTATCAAAACCGCAAAATATCTTAAAGAAAAGCTCCCCGGCTGTAAGCTTCGGCTCAACACAAACGGCCTTTCGGATTTAATAAACAAAAAGCCCACCGCACAGGAAATTTGCGGCGTTATCGACAGCCTGTCAATCTCTCTCAACGCCCCGACAGGCGAAAAGTATGAGGCTCTGTGCCACCCGTCCTTTAAGGAAAAGACCTATCCGGCTATTTTAAAATTCGCAAAGGAATGTAAAGACCTGAACGCAAATGTCAAATTTACCGTTGTAGATGTTATCCCGAAAGAGGATATAGAGGAATGTAAAAAAATATCCGAAAGCATGGGAATACCGCTTCGTGTAAGGACATATGAAGCGTAATTTACGATTTGCAATTAAGATTACAGAGCGGCGCAACCGTCGGTTGACAATTTTCCAACCGCCGTTTGGTGGAACGCAACCGCAAAAAACGCTATGATTTTCTCAGCGGTCGGAGAATAAGACCGCCGACAAATTCATGCGGAGGAAAGAAAAATGATCTTAGCGGACAAAATAGCGAATTTAAGAAAAAAGAACGGCTGGTCGCAGGAGGAGCTTGCGGAGAAAATGCAGGTATCCCGACAGGCGGTCTCCAAATGGGAGGGTGCGCAGACCGTGCCGGATTTGGAGAAAATTTTAGCGCTCAGCCGTCTGTTCGGCGTCACGACGGATTATCTGTTAAAGGACGAGCTTGAGGACGAAGAATTTACGGACGATACTGACCGTGCGCCTGTAAAACGGGTTTCTCTCGCCCTTGCAAACGAATTTTTGGAGTGGAGAAAAAAGGCGGCAAAACGCATTGCCGCAGGCGCTTTTCTGTGTGTCATCGCCGTAATTCCGCTGTTGCTTTTGGCGGCGGCAACGACAGTGCCGGAATACTCCGTTTCCGAAAATTTTGCCGCCGGCGCAGGGCTTGCCGTGTTATTTTTGTTTGTCGCCGCCGCCGTTGCGATTTTCGTCTCCTGCGGACTAAAAAACACCCCGTTCGAGTTTATCGGCACAGAGCCGTTTGAAACGGAGTACGGAGTGGACGGCATGGTAAAGGAAAAGCAAAAAGCTTATCGGCCGGCTTATGTAAAAAGCAATATCATCGCCGCCTGTCTGTGCGTTCTCTCGCCCATTCCGCTTTTTATAGGTTTAGTTACTCAAAAAGAGTTTTTCGTGGTGGTTATGTTGACCGTTACCCTGCTCTTGGCCGGGCTTGGAGCCTCCCTTTTTGTCCTTTCAGGTGTTCGCCGTGCGAGTATGCAGAAGCTTCTTAAAGAGGGCGAATATGCCCTGCGAGATCAGAAAAAGCTCCGCATCAAAAAAACCGTATCCACGGTCTACTGGCTGAGCGCCACCGCCGTATATCTCGGCTGGAGCTTTTTGACGGACGATTGGGATATTACATGGGCTGTCTGGCCCGTCGCAGGCGTTTTGTTCAGCGCAGTTATGTGCCTTTGCAATCTGTTCATAAACCGTGATACCGAACGGTAAATAGGGGCTCAACCTCCGGTAGAAATGCCGAAAATCAACTGTCGGTTCGTGTTTTTCCGCTCCCGTTTCGGTTATACTGTAGCCATGAAAGGAGGCGGCCCGATATGGATCAAATCAAAGTCGGCAAATTCATAGCCTTGTGCAGAAAAGAACAGGGCATGACCCAGTCCGCCCTTGCCGAAAAGCTCGGTATCAGCGACCGTGCGGTTTCAAAATGGGAGACGGGAAAATCCATGCCCGATTCGGGAATTATGCTGGAGTTATGCGATTATTTGAAAATAAATGTCAACGAACTCCTGTCGGGCGAAAAAATCATGGCAAAATCTTATGACAAACGGGCGGAGGAAAATCTTTTGGCAATGAAGCGTGAGCTCGAAGAAAAGAACCGGCAGATGCTGAGGACGGAATACCTGATTACCTTTCCGGCGGTTCTTGCCGGGCTTGTTTTGGTGTTTGTGGCTTGCTATGTTTCAATGCCGATGTGGCTTCGTATTGCGCTTCTCGCATTTGCTCTTGTGATGATTTTTGCGGTAGCTTTTATCGCCGTCGGCATTGAGCAGAAGGCCGGATATTATGAATGCCGAAACTGCGGCCACCGGTATGTGCCGACCTATTGGCAGGTAAATCTTGCGCCGCATTTTGGCAGAACAAGATATATGAAATGCCCGAAATGCGGCAAGCGAACCCGGCAGAGAAAAGTACTTACAAGGAAAGATTAAAAATATTCCCCTGACGGGTAAATTGCCTTTAAAAAGGCGACAGAAAATTTTAATTTTTTAAACAGTTTTCAGGCAAGCTTAACGCCGCAGACCGAACGGTCTGCGGCGCTTGTTTATTCCTGTATTGAATTTAAGTCGTAAGGCGTTTTTTGATACACAAAATAATTGAGCCAGTTTTGGAACAACAGGCTTCCGGCGCCCCTCCAGGTAAGCCTCGGAACCTTTTTCGGGTCGTCGTCGGGGAAATAGTTATAGGGGATTTTTATATCAAGCCCCTTTCCCTTATCTCTGAAATACTCCTTTGCAAGGGTGTCAAAATCATATTCGGAATGACCCGTGCAATAGAAATTTCTGCACGCCATATCGGAAATGAGATGCACGCCGGCCATTTCGGAATAGGACAAAATCTGCAAATCCTTTACCTTTACTATATCCTCTTTTCTGGTTTCGGTATGCCTTGAATGAGGAACATAAAAGACATCGGAAAAGCCCCTTAACAGCGGATGGTACAAATCAAGCGGACGGTGTTCAAAAATCCCGAACATCTTTTCGGGCAGAATGTGCTTTTTTATCCCGTATCTGTAGTAAAGCGCCGCCTGCGCCCCCCAACATATATTGTATGTAGAATAAACATTCGTCCTCGCCCAATCAAATATGGAGCAAAGCTCGTCCCAATAATCGACCTGCTCAAACTCAAGCATCTCCACGGGCGCTCCCGTAACTATAAGGCCGTCAAATTTTCTGTTCTTTACATCGTCAAAGGTCTTGTAGAACTTCAGCATATGCTCCTGCGAAACATTCTTTGCAACATGGGAGGTTACCTGCAAAAGCTCAACATCTACCTGGAGCGGAGTGTTGCTCAAAAGCCTTAAAATCTGCGTTTCGGTTTCGATTTTAGTGGGCATTAAATTAAGTATGAGAATTTTAAGCGGACGAATGTCCTGCTTCATGGCCCGGGTTTCGGTCATAACGAAAATATTTTCAAGCTCAAGCGAGTGGTGGGCCGGCAACTGATTGTCAATTTTAATGGGCATTCGTTTACGCTCCTTTCATAAAATTCATATTATTTTATCACATTTGTTTTGAATATGCAAATTGTAACGGTTAATTTTTACACTCTAAAGTATTTCCGCCAGAATTGTGTTTGAGAGCAAAAAGCCCTCTCTTGTGAGTCTCACTCTTTCGCCGTCGGTCAATACAAGCCCTCTGTCCGCAAATTTAACGGCCTTTTCCCTCAGGCTTTTCGGTATTCCAAAGCCGAATTTAGACTTTACTTCCGTTTCCGTAAGACCGTTTGTCAGTCTCAGCTTCAGCATTGCATACTCCTCAAAGCTTCCGCCGTCGCCGTCGCAAATATATTCGGGCTTCCGCACAAAGCCGTGAGCGTCGTTTTTGCAATAGAACCTCCTTCCGTTTATAAACGAGTGGGCGGACGCACCGACGCCCAGATACGGCTCGCAGTTCCAGTATTTAAGGTTGTGGCGGCTCTCATAACCGTCACGGGCGAAATTTGATATTTCATACTGTTTAAGGCCTCGGTTTTCCAAATATTCGCAGGCAAACAGGTACATATCCGCAACCGTGTCGTCATCGGGCAAATCAAGGCGTTCCCTCATCTTGTAAAAGGGCGTGTTCTCTTCGATTTTAAGCATATAACAGCTTATGTGAAAAACGCCCTGTGAAACGCAGAAGCCGAGAGTTTTTTCAAGGCTTTCAAGTGTGCTTCCGGGAATACCGAGCATTACATCAAGAGAAATATTTTCTATTCCGCTTTTTTGGGCGTACTCAATCGCCCTCTTCACCTCTTCGCAGTCCGCCCGTCTGCCGAGCCTTCTGCGCTCCCCGTCGTTCGCCGACTGAAGTCCGAGCGAAATTCTGTTTACTCCGCAGGCGGAAATTTGCTCAAAAAATTCCCTTGTAACGCCGTGCGGATTACATTCGAGCGTAATTTCGCCCTCCCCCTCCATAAAGCGGTTTTTTGCGGCGCTTACGAGCAGGGATATTTGCGAAAAATCAAGTAGCGACGGGGTTCCGCCGCCTATGTAAAGCGTATCGGCTTTACAGTTGATTTCGCCCGATTTTTTTATAATTTCCGCCCTCATTGCGTCAACATATTGCCCAATAAACGCCCTGTCGCTTCTAAAGGAGTAAAAATCGCAGTACGGACATTTTGAAGCGCAAAACGGTATATGAAGATAAAGACCGATGTTTTCCATATCACACCTTGATAAAGCATACCTTTCGGCCGGTGCTTTCTATGTATCTGACTGCGTCGCCAAAGCTCAAATATACGGTTGCGGTGTTGTCGTTGGGGTGGAAGCCGAGGCGATTGCATTTTTTCAAATCCTCGTCAAAATACACCTCGACCTCGCCGGAGCTGTCGTTTATAACGCCGAGTGCGGAAACAGAGCCCTTTTTCACATCAAGGTATTTTAAAAGCCTTTCGTCCGAGGCAAAGCTGAGCCTTGAAGAGTCTATTTCGCCCCGTATTTTAACCAAATCCGCCTGCTTATCGCCGCAGAGCACTACGAGCATATGCCTTTTTCCCTTGTAATCTCTCAAAAACAGATTTTTGCAGATTTCATTGTTCGCATTAAGCCCCAGCCTGTCCAAATCCTCCATGGTAAAAGCCGCGGTATGTTTTACAATTTCATAGCTTATATTAAGCTCGTCAAGTCTTTTTAAAATATTCTCCGAATTATTCATCTAATTTAAGCACCGCCATAAATGCGTCCTGCGGCACTTCTACGGTACCGAACTTACGCATTCTCTTTTTGCCCTCTTTTTGCTTTTCAAGCAGTTTCTTTTTTCTTGTAATGTCGCCGCCGTAGCATTTTGCAAGGACATCTTTTCTCATGGCCTTGACGGTTTCCCTGGCTATAACCTTACTGCCGACGGCTATCTGAACGGGGATCTCAAACATCTGTCTCGGGATATTATCCTTCAGCTTTTCGGCTATCTTCCTCGCCCTTGTGTATGCCTTATCTGAGTGGATTATAAAAGAAAGCGCATCTATAATATCGCCGTTGAGAAGAACATCGAGCTTAACAAGCTGTGATTTTTGATAGCCCTTCATCTCATAGTCAAACGAGGCGTATCCCCTTGTTCTTGATTTTAAAACATCGAAAAAGTCATAAATAATTTCATTTAGCGGAAGCACATATTTTAAATCCACACGGTCTGCGTCAAGGTAGGTCATACCCTCATATGCTCCCCGTCTGTCCTGGCACAGATCCATAATTGCGCCCACATATTCCGGCGGAGCGTATATATGCGCCTCGACAACGGGCTCTTCCGAATATTCGATAGAGGCAGGGTCGGGATAATGGCTCGGGTTGTCGATTTCAACCACGGATTTATCCGTAAGATGTATTTTATAAACAACGCTGGGTACGGTTGTTACCAGGTCGAGATTGTATTCCCTTTCAAGCCTCTCCTGTATAATTTCAAGATGCAGAAGCCCCAAAAATCCGCATCGAAAGCCGAAGCCGAGCGCACCGGAGGTTTCGGGTTCAAACGAAAGCGAGGCGTCGTTGAGCTGTAATTTTTCAAGTGCGTCCCTCAGATTTTCATAGTCCGCCCCGTCGGCAGGATAAATTCCGCAGAAAACCATGGGGTTTATCTTTTTGTAGCCGGGAAGCGCCTGTGAGGCAGGGTTCTGCGCCGTGGTGACGGTATCGCCCACCCTTGCGTCGGAAACGGTTTTAATGGAGGCCGTGATATAGCCTACCTCGCCCGACGAAAGCTGTTTTGACGGCTCTAACGAGGTTGCCCTCATATAGCCCGTTTCAACTACCGTAAACTCTGCGCCCGTTGCCATCATTCTCATGGTGTCGCCGGGTTTTATTTTGCCGTCCATAACCCTTACATAGACTATTACGCCCCTGTAGCTGTCGTAAACGGAGTCAAAAATCAACGCCCTCAAAGGTTCTGCGTCACGGTCGTCGGGAGGTGGAACAAGCTTAACTATCTCCTCAAGCACGGCGCCGACATTCTCGCCCGTTTTTGCGGAAACTCTCGGCGAGTCAAGGCAGGGTATGCCTATGACATCTTCAACCTCATGCGCCACCCTTTCGGGGTCGGCGGCAGGCAAATCTATCTTATTGATTACCGGCACTATTTCAAGGTTGTGGTCGAGCGCCAAATATGTATTGGCAAGGGTCTGCGCCTCAACGCCCTGGGACGCATCGACAATAAGCACTGCTCCCTCGCATGCGGCAAGGGAACGGGAAACCTCGTAATTAAAATCCACATGGCCGGGGGTGTCGATAAGATTAAGCACATATTCCCTGCCGTCATTCGCCTTGTAATCGAGCTTTACGGCGTGCGCCTTAATCGTTATGCCCCTTTCACGCTCAAGCTCCATATTGTCAAGAAGCTGCTCCTCCATATCCCGTTTTGCTACGGAATTTGTAAGCTCAAGCAGTCTGTCCGCAAGCGTGGATTTTCCGTGATCGATATGGGCAATTATCGAAAAATTCCTGATATTGTCTTTCTTTGCCATAATGTACCTCTTAAAAAGTTAATTTACCCGTTATTTTTTCTCTGAAACCCTCTGCCGAGTATATCGTCCGCATCGGTTACCACCATAAAGGAGTTTTGATCCTCCTGCTTTATAAGCTTTGAAAAACGGGGAACCTCGCTCGCCCTGACGGCGCAGAAGAGAATTTGCTTTTCCTTTTTTGTATATCCGCCGTAGGCGTCGATAACCGTTACTCCCCTGTCGAGGGAATATAGGATTTTTTGAGAGAGCTTTTCGCCCTTATCCGTCACTATGAAAAGGGTTTTGGAATGTGAAAAGCCCGAGCCCACCAAGTCAATCGCCTGGGTGCTGATAAAAATTGCAACTATCGCATACAGCATACTTTCAACGCTCTCATAAACAAAGGAGGAGAGTATGACTATTATGATGTCGATTATCATTATCACCCTGCCCATTGACAAATGGGGGAATTTAATGCGCAAAAGCTTTGCGATAATATCGCTACCGCCCGTTGTTGCCGAGTGCTGAAAAATAAGCCCCAGCCCTGCGCCCAAAAGCACTCCGCCGAAAACGGCGCTCAAAAGCCTGTCGCCGGAATAGCCCTTTAAAAACGGAGCGGAAACATCTATAAAAACGGAGGTTTCAAATGTTGCGATTATCGTATTAAAAATAAACTTAAAGCCGAATTTGTAAAACGAAATTATAAACAAGGGAACATTCAATACAAAAACGGTAAAGCCTATCGGTATTGAAAAAAGATAGTTGAGCACCGTGGCGATACCGGAAAAACCGCCGACCGTAATATTGTTGGGAGCGGTAAAAATATTTATTGCGGCGGCGAAGAGCATACTGCCTGCCGTCCACCAAAAAAGCTGTATAAAAAAATTTTTTATATCGGCTTTACTCTTGTAAACTGTCAAAATACGGCACCTCTGAGTTCTCAATTATAAAGTTGAAAAGCTCTTTGAGCCGCGCGTCGTTCTTTTCAAGATAAAGATAGCCGAAAAGCGCCTCAAGCCCGGTCGCATAACGGTAATCCGCCTCGGACTGATTTTTGGGCGTGTGCTTCGGGTGGGCGTTTCTGCCCCGTTTGAATACCTCAAGCTCCGTTTCATTAAGCAAGGGTATTATTTTCTTTATCGCCCTGCTTTGAGCGCCTGCGTTGACTGCGCCGGCAGAGAGCTTATGTAGCTTTGCCGTATGCATATCGCTGTTTGACAAAAGATACTCCCTGACCATAAGCGAAAACACGGCGTCACCCAAAAACGCAAGCGAAAGCGAGCTGTAGGCGTTAATAATATTATTATCCATAAACAGTCCTTTATTAATTACGGTATATAATCAAATTCAAGGTCGTAAATCGAGACGGTGTCGCCCTCGTGTATGCCCTGCTTGATAAGCTCGTCAATAATTCCGCTTGTCTGCAAAACATTCTGAAAATATTGCAGGCTCTCGTAGTCGTCGGGGTCGGTTTTAAGCAGTATTTTATTGAGCCATTGAGCCTCTACTATATAAACCCCGTCCTCAACGATAACCTTAAAGCCGTCGTTTTTCTTTTGCTGTATAACCTCAAGGGGTATCTCCTGCGCCTCATACTTTTTTACGGGAGGAAGCGAAGCGAGCTTTTTTGCAACCGCATTTATCAACTGCTTTGTATTGTGCTTAATCGGGGCGCAAATTTCGTAATATTCATACCCCTTGCCCTCAATATACTCCCTGAAGCGTTCAAGCTGACCGTCGTCGGCAAGGTCGATCTTATTTCCGGCGACTATCTGCGGACATTTTGCAAGCTCGGGATTGAACTTTACAAGCTCGCCGTTGATTTTTTCAAAGTCATCGATAGGGTCCCTGCCCTCACTGCCGGCAACATCAACAATGTGAACCAACATTCTGCACCTTTCAACATGGCGCAAAAATTCGTGGCCCAGACCGTCGCCGTCCGCCGCACCCTCGATAAGACCCGGAATATCCGCCATAACGAAGCTGTTTTCGGGGCCCATTGTAACAACGCCGAGAACAGGCGTAACGGTTGTAAAATGATAATTTCCTATTATGGGCTTGGCCTCGCTGACAACGGAGAGGAAAGAGGACTTGCCCACATTGGGGAAGCCCAAAAGCCCGACATCGGCAATCAGCTTTAATTCAAGCGTTACTTCCCATTCCTCGCCGGGTGCGCCGGATTTTGCAAACTTCGGGGTCTGGCGTGTGGAGGTGGCAAAATGGCTGTTGCCCCAGCCGCCCTTGCCGCCCTTTGCGGCTATAAACGGCTCGTCCGAGGACATATCCACCATAATTACGCCGCTGACAGCCTCCCTGATAACCGTACCCCTCGGGACTTTAATAACAAGGTCGGGGGCTTTTTTACCGTTACAGCGGCTTCCTCTGCCGTTCTCGCCGTTTTGAGCCTTATATTTTCTCTTATGCTTAAAATCGGACAAGGTTGAAAGGCTGTCGTCAACAAGGAAAACGATATTGCCTCCCCTGCCGCCGTCGCCGCCGTCGGGGCCGCCTGCCGCAACATACTTTTCACGGTGGAAAGCAACCGCCCCGTCGCCGCCGTTGCCCGCCTTTATCAAAATTTTCGCCTTATCAACAAACATAACTCCGTTCCCTTATGCACAAAAATAAATTTCAAAAACTAATCGAATAATTATAACAAATTTTTTATAATTTATAAATAGTATTTGCATAAAAAATAAAGTTTTTTTAATTTCGGGAAATATTTATAATTTTTCAACCTGTCGATAAACTGTTTTGCAATAGCAAAATGTTCAAAAGTTTTTGTCCGTCTTTTTTCAAAAAGACGGTGGGGTCGAGGGGCAAAGCCCTCGGCGCAGTCCGCAGACTGCGAAACACCTGTGCTTTAAAGAGCGCAGGAGGGGCGCAAAACAGTCCGGTGAACTGTTTTGCGGTGGTGAACCCTCGCCGGGGGTTCACCATAATTTTATTTTTTTTGCATATTGACAAGTGACACATACTTTTTCTGCACGCTGAATTTTTTTCGGTATTTTTTGAGTTAAGTCCTTTTTTCGGTACTTTATTTAAAAAATTTCCGAACATTTGTATTGACAAAATTAAAAATCCTGCTATAATGAGGGTGTAATGAATAAGAACGAATGTTCGGAGACAAAGCGAACGGAAACGAATGAAAACGGAGGTAACAAAATGTTGGCAATATTATTAAAGACATCGGCGGAATTTATACTCTGTGCGCTTCTCATATACGGTTTTATCCATGAAAAGCAGGTAATTAAATTTGAACAGCGCCTGAAAAGGATAATAGTTGCAAATTATCGCAGATACAGGAATAAAAAGAATTTGCACGGCGTACAGCACGGCAAAAAATTGAGGCTTATCAACGGCAGAAAAAATATCCGAGGCGGCGCTTACCGCAACGGCTTTGATGTTGCGTAACGGTTTTTATCAAGCTTTCTCTTTTCTTTTCATAGATTTTTCACACACGGCAGACAGGGGCAGATTTTTTCTGCTCCTGTTTGCTTTTTAAGGACATATATCACAGTATAAAATCTACAAATACCGATTTGTGAAAAGTGCATAAAATTAATAATACTAAATAAAATATTATTATACCAAAAATTCTGCATTAAATCAATAGAAATTACAAAATTATACATAAAATTTTCAAAACTGTCATACTGTTAAAATTTTATTATGTTTAAAACTTTTAGCTTTTTGGTAATTTTGCACAAACATTACCAAAAAAGCCTATGTTTGTTTGACTTTGTTATACCAAAGTGGTAAAATATAGGTACAATTTGAATATGGAGGTAATATTATGAAAATGAAAATCAAATTGTCAAAGCTGACAGCGTTGATTTTGACATTAGTTATGTTTGTCAGCTTAATTCCGCTTAATGTGTTTGCCGAAGAACATCAAACAGGCTGTGAGCCGGATGATCCCGAACTTATTCAACAGTTATTGGCCATTTCCGAAAATTGTTTAAACTTATATGGTGATTTAGATAAAAGCGGCGTTGTTACAATCACAGACGCAAAGCTTGCATTGAAAGATATTGTGAATGATGTATATGATGTCGATGCTGATGTAAACAAAGACGGCCGTGTTTCTATACTTGACGCAAGACAAATTCTTCGTGTTATAGTAAAGCTTGATACATTCAAAGTAAAAGCAGAGCTTAAAGTCGGCGAAGTATATGAAACCGGTACAGCTTATGATAAAGAGCCTTGTAAATGGACATGTACCGTATCTCCCGAAGACGGACTTACTGTAACAAAGACAATTACAAATCCTGCAACCTCTTCTCTGCCTGATATATATAAGTTAGGCTTCACAGCAACAGTACCCGGCGAATATGAAGCTGTATTAAAATATGAAAACAGCACCACACATGAAGTGTTTAGAGAAGTAACATATAATTTTGTTGTTAAATAAAAATGAAAGAAGCAATTTACGAAATGAATAAAAAATTATTTAAAATTATCTCTGTTGTTTTATCAGTTACTTTATTATTTAGTATTATTTCATTTAATGCAGTAGCAATTGATACTAATACAACAGAATCTGAAGAATCTGAAACATCGCCATACCCCTTAGGGTGTCTTCCGGAATTGCCTGATGAAATTGAATTCCCCTCTTTTGGTAATGCTGGTGCACCCAATACAACAAAAACATCAGTTGATTTAACTTCTAAATTCCCAACCCCTGGGGAACAAGACGGATCAAGTTGTGTCGCATGGGCTATTTCCTATTTAGTTTCTGGAGAAGAATATATTAAACGAGGTTGGTCAAAGACAGAAAAATCTCATATGTTTAGCCCATATTTTATATATAATTCACTTAACAAAGATGAAGATAAAGGGCTAAGGCTTTCAGAAGCTATGCAATTCTTAGGAAATTCAGGTATTTGTACGCTTAATTATTTTTCATGTAAAAGCGGCGACTATAAAACGGATCCTACAGGAATAGCAAAAGCTAACGCAGAATTATATAAACCTTTTAATGTATATTCTGTTAAAGGCGTTCAGGAAATGAAGAACGCAATTGCATCAAATCATGGTGTTGTTATTAGAGTTCGAGCTTACCCTGATTTGTATAATATCAGCTCCTCAAATCCTATATACGATAACACTTTAGGATTTGCACCCGGTAATCATGCAATTTGTCTTATTGGTTATGATGACAGTAAAAGTGCCTTTAAGTTTATAAACTCTTGGGGTACCGATTGGGGATTAGGCGGTTATGGCTGGATATCTTATAGATTAATAGACTCATCGCTGGCTAATATAATTGCACTAAAGGGCTATTGTATAAATTTACCTGAAAATGATGATTATATTCTCGGCGATGTAAACGGTGACGGAAAAATAAGTATTGTAGACTCTAAATATGTTTTGCAATATGAAGCTCAAAGCAGAACTTTAACAGACAGACAGTTTGCACTTGCAGATGTTAACGGCGACGCAAAGGTTTCAATCGCTGATTCAAAGAGCATTTTGAACTATATAGCCGGAAATATAACAAAGATGCCGTTATATAATTAATATCTATAATTTAATATTGGAGGTAATATTATGAATATGAAAAACAAAACATTAAGACTTACAGCGTTGTTTCTTACATTAGTTATGTTTGTCAGCCTGTTTACTTTTAATGTAATGGCAGAAGATATTAGCTCTAAATATCCAACAGGCGCTCTGCCGGAAGATCCAAACAGCATATTCGATTTTAGAATTATGGGTTGTTTAAACACATATGGAGATTTTGATGAAGACAATATCATTTCAATCTCGGACGCAAAGTCAATATTGAAAAGTGTTGTGCATAATGATCAAAATCCCGATAAAGATTTAAACAACGACGGCCGTGTTTCTATACTTGACGCAAGACAAATTCTTCGTGTTGTAGTAAAGCTTGATACATTCCGAATAAAAGCAGAGCTTAAAGTCGGCGAAGTATATGAAACCGGTACAGCTTATGATAAAGAGCCTTGTAAATGGACCTGTAATATATCCCCTAAAGTCGGACTCATAGGAATAAAGAAATATTCTTATCCTTCAACTCCTCCTCTTTATGAGTATAACTTCACAGCAACAGTACCCGGCGAATATGAAGCTGTATTAAAATATGAAAACAGCACCACACACGAAGTGCTTAGGGAAATAACATATAATTTTACCGTTACCGAATAATTATTTACGGTAATTAACAAAGCAAAAAGCAAAAGAGAAACCGTCGGTTCGCCGGCGGTTTTATTTTTTCGCAGTTCGGGACTGCACCTCGGTTTAAATGAAAACATTTTACTTTTTTAGGTTGTAATATAAAACGAAAAATGATAAAATATTTTATATCTAAGTTCAAGGGGAAATTAAAATGATATACGAAAGCATAAAAAAACTTGTTTGCTACGGCCTTGAAAAGGGTCTTATTAAAGAGTGCGACCGTGTTTATGTCACAAACAGAATACTTGAGGTTTTGGCGCTCAATGAATACGACGAGCCGCAGGAGAATTTCAGCAATGTGGATCTCGAAAGTACTCTGTGCGAATTGCTTGACTTTGCGGCGGAGAACGGCGTGCTTGAAAACAACAGCGTTGTTTACCGTGATTTGCTCGATACAAAGCTTATGGCATGCCTTATGCCCATGCCGCACGAAGTAATTGAAAAATTCAACTCCCTTTATAAAATCAGCCCCGAAAGCGCTACGGATTATTTCTATAACCTGAGCTGTGACAGCGATTACATTAGAAGATACAGGATAAAAAAGGATATGCGCTGGAGCGTTGAAAGCAAATACGGCGAGATTGATATTTCGATTAACCTTTCAAAGCCCGAAAAAGACCCCAAGGCCATTGCGGCGGCAAAGCTTCAAAAGCAGTCGGGCTATCCCAAATGTATGCTCTGCAAAGAGTGCGAGGGCTACAGCGGTACGGTCAATTTCCCCGCAAGGCAAAACCACAGGGTCATACCTGTTACCATAAACGGCTCTCAATGGGGTTTTCAGTACTCCCCCTATGTCTATTACAATGAGCATTGTATAGTCTTTAACGGCGAGCATACGCCTATGAAAATTGAAAAAGCTACCTTTAAAAAGCTTTTTGATTTTATAAAGCTGTTTCCCCACTATTTTCTCGGCTCAAATGCGGACTTGCCCATAGTCGGCGGTTCTATACTTTCCCATGACCACTATCAGGGCGGTCATTACACCTTCGCCATGGCAAAAGCGCCCATTGAAAGGCATTTTACCGTTAAAGGCTACGAGGATATAGAGGCAGGTATAGTAAAATGGCCGCTTTCGGTTATCAGACTGCGTTCTAAGGACTGCGACGGGATAATCGAGCTCGCCGATGTTATACTCAATAAATGGAGGGGCTATACCGACGAGGAGGCCTGTATTTTCGCCTATACCGAGAACGAGCCGCACAACACAATTACGCCCATTGCGAGAAAGGTCGGCGACACCTACGAGCTTGACCTTGCTCTGCGTAACAATCTCACAACAGAGCAGTACCCCCTCGGCGTTTACCATCCGCACGAGGTTTACCACCATATCAAGAAAGAAAATATCGGCCTTATTGAGGTTATGGGTCTTGCCGTACTGCCTTCAAGGCTTAAGCATGAGCTTGCGAAGCTTGGCGAATACATTGTGGAAAACAAGGATATCCGTGCCGACGAAGAGCTTGAAAAGCATGCGGACTGGGTTGACGGCTTTAAGGGAAATTACGAAAACATAACAAGCGAAAATGTTGACGGTATACTAAAAGCCGAGGTCGGCAAGGTCTTTGTCGGCGTGCTTGAGGACGCCGGAGTGTAT
Organism: uncultured Clostridia bacterium; assembly: GCA_947630285.1. Taxonomy (GTDB): domain Bacteria; phylum Bacillota; class Clostridia; order Oscillospirales; family Acutalibacteraceae; genus Fimenecus. The sequence goes on from CANRHD010000006.1 coordinate 72,492, forward strand.
AAATGCACCGACGAAGGCAGAAAAGCGTTTATGAAATTTATCAACACTTTATAATCCAAAAAATAAAACTTCGCTATGCTTTTAGATGAACTGACCCCAAAAAGTTAGACATTATATCACATTGTTTAACTTTTTGGGGTCAATTTGCGAATGTGAGTTTATAATGTAATAATTTTTTGAAATCTTGGCAATCGGGTTGAAAAAACGAAGATTTTGCGGTATTATATAAAATGGTTAATTATGACATTTGTAATATTGATAAAAACACATCAAATGTCTTTATCTGCACAAGTCGTTAAATGCTTGCTGAAACTATATTTTATTGAATTTATTGAATAACTATAATCGGAGGAACAAACCGTGGCTGAAAAGAACAACGCCAACATCGGCTTTGAAAAACAAATTTGGGACGCAGCCTGCGTTCTTTGGGGACATATCCCGGCGGCAGAGTACAGAAAGGTTATCGTAGGGCTGATTTTCCTGCGTTACATATCCGGCGCCTTTGAAAAGCAATACAATAAGCTGAAAGCAGACGGCGACGGCTTTGAGAATGACAGGGACGCTTATCTTCAGGACAACATATTTTTCGTTCCCGAAAAAGCCCGTTGGAGTAAAATCGCTTCTTGTGCCCATACGAGGGAAATCGGTACTGTGATTGACGATGCAATGCGTGCGATTGAAGCCGAGAACAAGAGCTTAAAAAATGTGTTGCCAATGAACTATGCAAGCCCCGACCTTGACGATCGTGTTTTAGGCGATGTGGTTGACCTTTTTACCAATATGGATATTGGCGGCGCAGAAGAAAGCAAGGATTTGCTCGGCAGAACCTATGAATACTGTATCAAGCAATTTGCGGCCTACGAGGGCGTAAAGGGCGGAGAATTTTATACGCCGTCAAGTATTGTCAATACGATTGTCGCCATATTAAAACCGTTTGGAGGCTGCCGTGTTTACGATCCGTGCTGCGGTTCGGGCGGTATGTTTGTGCAGTCTGCCAAATTCATTAAAGATCATGCCGGCAACAGATCCGATGACATATCAATTTACGGGCAGGAGAGCAACGCCGACACATGGAAAATGGCGAAGATGAATATGGCGATCCATGGTATTGAGCCCGATTTCGGACCATATCATGCGGACACCTTTTTCAACGACCTGCACCCCACCCTGAAAGCCGATTTCATTATGGCAAATCCGCCCTTCAATCTCTCTAACTGGGGCGGCGACAAGCTGAAAGACGACAAACGCTGGGCTTTCGGTACGCCGCCTGTCGGAAATGCCAACTATGCGTGGATTCAGCATATGATCCACCACCTCGCACCAAACGGTAAAATCGGATTGGTACTTGCAAACGGCGCTCTTTCCTCACAGACGGGCGGCGAGGGCGAGATACGCAAAAATATCATTCAGGCCGACCTTGTGGAGGGCATAGTCGCTCTGCCTACGCAGTTATTTTACAGCGTGACCATTCCCGTTACCCTTTGGTTTATCTCGAAGAACAAGAAGCAGAAAGGCAAGACGCTCTTTATTGACGCCCGGAAAATGGGCCATATGGTTGACCGCAAGCACAGGGATTTTACCGATGAGGACATACAAAAACTTGCGGACACCTTTGAGCAGTTCCAAAACGGAACACTTGAAGATGTCAAAGGCTTCTGTGCCGTCGCCGACCTTGCCCAAATCGAAAAACAGGACTTCATTCTGACGCCGGGCAGATATGTCGGCATTGAGGAACAGGAGGATGACGGCGAGCCGTTCGGGGAAAAGATGACCCGTTTGACCGCCGAACTGTCCGAGATGTTCGCAAAGTCCCACGAATTGGAGGACGAAATACGAAAGAAACTGGGGGCGATTGGGTATGAAGTGTAAGATAGATACCAAAAATTTTGCTAAAAAAATTGGCTTTGAAAAAATTAATGAATTTCCAGAACATTTTACGCCTACATTTGTTTTAGCAGTTGTTAACGGGCATAGCATAACAGTATCAGAAATGCTAAAACAAATTGAGTATGCAATTAGATTTATTAAAGCAAATTTTGATGTTGATCAAAAGAAGTACAGCGAAACCCTTAAATTTCTTAAATTATGTGAGCTTAGATTTCAAAATCATTCATCAAGCAAACCGAAAAAAAATATGTTGCATTTTGCGGTTGAAGTTTTTCACGAGATACAGGATATGCACGCCAAGGACGAGAAGACAAAAAAAGAAAATGAAAATATATCTCTTTATTTGAATATATTAATTGATATGTTTTAAATGTAATATATTATCGTGTATATTATATTGATACTTGAACGAAATTCCTGTCCCGTTTGTGCCGTTGAAAGTGCTGTACAACAGAATGACGATAGGCGGCATTGAAACTCGCCTGCGAGAAATGGGAAAACGCTTGGGCGTGTCAAAGGTGCGCCCACATAAATTCAGACGAACCCTCGCCACTATGGCGATAGATAAGGGAATGCCAATCGAACAGCTTCAACAGCTCTTGGGGCATAAAAGAATAGATACAACCTTGCAGTACGCAATGGTCAAACAGAGCAATGTAAAGCTTGCTCATAGGAAATATATCGGGTAGAAAGGAACACATTTATGGCTGAGTGGAATTATTGCACAATAGGAGATATATGCGATACAATCTCGGACACCTATAAAGGTGATGATAGCAAAGTTATTCTTGTGAACACCTCTGATGTATTAGACGGTAAAATTCTAAATCATCAGGAAGTAAAAAACGAGAACTTAAAAGGTCAATTCAAAAAGACTTTCCAATTTAATGATATTCTTTACTCGGAAATTCGACCGGCAAATAAAAGATTTGCCTTTGTTGACATTAACGATACGCATAAGTACATTGCGTCAACCAAGCTAATGGTCTTACGAGCAAGGAAAAACAAGGTAATTCCCAAGTTCCTATTTGCTATATTAAAGTCTCCAAGCGTAATATCAGAACTTCAACACTTAGCCGAAACAAGGTCGGGAACATTTCCACAAATCACATTTGGAAGTGAGTTGGCTCCAATGCCAGTAATGCTGCCTGATTTTGAAACACAAGAAAGAATTGTGGGTATTTTGAGGGCTATCGAAGAAAAGATGGAGGAAAATGAACAGATAAACAATAATTTAGAGCAGCAAGCCAAAGCCTTGTTTAAGTCTTGGTTTGTTGACTTTGAGCCCTTTTCCGATGACGGAACAACGCCTGTGGATTGGCGAGTAGGTACTGTTGGAGAAATCATAGAACTCCACGACTCGAAACGTATTCCGTTATCGGGCGCTCAACGAGCGAAAATGGAAAAAACCTATCCGTATTACGGTGCTACCTCGCTGATGGACTATGTTGACAATTATCTTTTTGACGGCATTTACCTTCTTCTCGGTGAGGACGGAACCGTTATTGACGATAAAGGCTTTCCTATACTCCAATATATAGACGGGAAGTTTTGGGTGAATAATCACGCCCACATTTTAACCGGCAAGCTTGGCTTTTCAGTTGAAGAACTGTATTTGTTTTTCAGCTTAACTAACATTAAGTCAATCGTTACCGGCGCTGTTCAACAAAAAGTCAGTCAAGGCAATCTCAAAAGCATACCCACTGTTATTCCACCAAAAGAAGTGTTGAAGGACTTTGATGAGTTAATTCAGCCCATATTTTCCGAAATTCGCACATTGAGAGCCGAGAATATACGGTTGGCAACCTTGCGTGATAGTCTTTTGCCTCGTCTTATGTCCGGCGAGCTTGATGTCTCGAAAATTGACCTTTAAGCCGATAAATTATATATAGAGGGTGCTCTATTTCATGGATTTCAAATACTTAGACAATGAATCAGAACAAAAATTAAAAGAATTTTTAAGTTGCAATAATATTACTTATAATAAATTCAATGACCGAGTGATAGAAAATTTAATCAATTTAGGCTATTTAAAGGGTGAAGATATTTCTCCTATATCGGAATCACATACATGCTATGTTGTAATAGATATTACGCAAAAAGGTAAGTCTTATTTTGAAATGAAGAAAAGATATGAAAAAGAGCAAAAAAGAATAACACACAAAGATTGGTGGATTGCTATAATAAGTGCTTTAATCGGCGCTTTAATCGGTCTAATACCTACTATTGCGCATTGGATTGAAACGATATTTCAAAAAAATAATGATTAGTCATATATTGAATTATAAGCCGCCGCTAAATTATTGTTTAGCATAGACCGTCTACGGCAACGGTAAAACCATTTCAAATAGATAAGTCTCAAAAGGAGCAAATGATATGTCGGAATATTTCACCGAAGCAAATTACGAAAATTCTATAATCGAGCTGTTCAAAAACAAATTGGGGTATGAATACATATACGCCCCCGATTTAGAGAGGGATTTTTACAGTCCGCTTTATGACGAGGTCTTGGCGGACTCTTTGCGGCGAATCAACAAAGGACTGCCGAACGAAGCCCTGAACGACGCCCTGTTTAGGCTCAAAAATATTGAGAACGGCTCGCTTGTGCAGAAGAATGCCGTATTTACGGATTATCTTCAAAACGGCATTCCCGTGCAATACTTTGCAGACGGCGAAGAACGCTCCTCTCTCGCCTATTTGGTCGATTACAAAAATCCCGACAATAACTCCTTTATCATATCGAACCAATGGACTTTTATTGAGAACAGCAATAAACGAGCCGACATTGTCCTGTTTTTGAACGGGCTTCCCGTAGTGCTTATGGAGTTGAAATCTCCGTCCCGTGAGGGAACCGACGCTTCCGAAGCATATAGACAGCTTCGTAACTATATGCAGGAAATTCCGTCGATGTTCGTTTATAACGCCATCTGTGTGATGAGCGATCTAATCACCTCGAAAGCAGGAACGATTACTTCAAGCGAAGATCGTTTTATGGAATGGAAAACCAAAGACGGCAGCTATGAAAACACGAAGTACGCACAGTTTGACACTTTCTTTGAGGGTATGTTCCAAAAAGAAAGACTGCTTGATATAATCAAAAACTTCATATGCTTCTCGAACGAGGGAACGCAAAAAGCTAAAATTCTTGCCGGTTATCATCAGTATTTTGCCGTAAACAAGGCGGTTGCTTCTACAAAAAAGGCCACCGTAACAGACGGCAAGGGCGGAGTATTTTGGCATACACAGGGCAGCGGAAAGTCGCTGTCTATGGTGTTCTACGCCCACCGTTTGCAGGAAGCACTCGACAGCCCGACCATTGTGGTGCTGACCGACCGCAACGATTTGGACAATCAGCTTTTCGGACAGTTTGCAAAGTGCAAAGAATTCCTGCGCCAAGAGCCAATGCACGCCGAAAGCAGAGAACACCTGAAAAACCTGCTTGCCGGCAGACAGGTAAACGGTATCATCTTTACCACCATGCAGAAATTCGAGGAACCCTCTGAGCCGCTGTCCGACCGCAGAAACATTATCGTAATGGCGGACGAAGCGCACCGTGGGCAGTACGGGCTTGCCGAAAGCGTCGATGAGCAAACCGGCCATATGAAATACGGAATTGCACGCATTATCCGCAATACCCTGCCAAACGCTACTTATATCGGATTTACAGGAACTCCGATTTCTTCCAAGGACCGCAGCACCCGTGAGGTGTTCGGTGACTACATTGATATTTACGATATGACGCAGTCGGTAGAGGACGGAGCGACAAGACCTGTTTACTATGAGAGCCGTGTTATAAAGTTAAAGCTTGACGAACAGACGCTTAAGCTTATTGATACAGAATACGACATTATGGCGAACAATGCCGATCCCGAAGTGATTGAAAAAAGCAAGCGTGAGCTCGGACAGATGGAGGCCGTACTCGGAAACGACAATACGATAAACTCCCTCGTCTGCGATATTCTCGACCACTACGAGAACAACCGTGAACACTTGCTGACCGGCAAAGCGATGATCGTTGCGTATTCAAGGCCTATCGCAATGAAGATCTACAAGCGCATTTTGGAACTGCGCCCCACATGGACGGAAAAGGTGGGAGTGGTAATGACTTCCGGCAACAGCGACCCCGAAGAATGGCGGCAAATCATCGGCAACAAGCAACATAAAGACGAATTGGCAAAGAAGTTTAAAGATAATGACAGCCCGATGAAAATCGCCATAGTTGTGGATATGTGGCTGACCGGTTTTGATGTGCCGTCCCTTGCCACTATGTATGTGTACAAACCGATGGCAGGGCATAATCTGATGCAGGCTATCGCACGAGTCAACCGTGTTTACGGGGATAAAGAGGGCGGCCTTATCGTAGATTATGTCGGAATTATCACGGCGCTGAAGCAGGCGATGAATGACTACACAAGCCGAGACAAGAAAAACTACGGAGATACCGATATTACGAAGGCCGCCTATCCGAAGTTCCTTGAAAAGCTTTCTGTCTGCCGTGACTTGTTCTACGGATTCGATTACAGCGCCTTTTTGACCGGCGCCGATTTTGAAAGATCCAAAACAATCAGCGGAGCAGTAAACTTTATCCTCGGCAGAGAAAAAAGCAAAGATAAAGACAGTTTTGTGAAAGAAGCTTTAATGCTTCATCAGGCGCTCTCCCTCTGCTCCTCTCTTGCGAACGAGGAGGAACGGTTTGAAGCGGCATTTTTTGAGGTAGTGCGTGTGCCTGTTCTGCGGTTGACAAATACCGGCATAGGCAAAAAGATTTCGCTACCGGAAATGAATGCAAGAATTAATGAACTGCTTAAACAAAGTATCAAGAGCGACGGCGTTATCAATTTATTTAATGACATCAAATCGCCGTTTTCGCTGTTCAACTCAGAGTTTCTTAATGAAGTCGCCAATATGAAAGAGAAAAACCTCGCGGTAGAGCTGCTCAAAAAGCTGATTGCCGAACAGATTTCTGTCTATCGCAGGACGAATGCAGTCAGGTCCGAGAAATTCAGCGAGATTATGCAGCGTTCTCTTAATGCGTATCTCAACGGTATGCTCACCAACGAGGAAGTCATCGAAGAAATGCTGAAACTTGCAAAGCAAATTGCAGCAGCGCAAAAAGAGGGTGAGCAGTTGGGTCTTTCTGCCGATGAGCTGGCATTCTACGACGCTCTGACAAAACCGCAGGCAATAAAAGATTTCTATAACAATGAGGAACTGATTGCCATTACCAAAGAGCTTGCGGATACTCTGCGAAAGAACAAAACGATCGACTGGCAGAAGCGTGAGTCCGCAAGGGCAAAAATGCGCATGCTTATCAAGAAATTGCTTAAGAAGCACAAGTATCCGCCTGAGGGTATGGAGGACGCAGTACAGACCGTTATGACACAGTGCGAGCTGTGGACGGATAATGTAATGGAAGTTTGAATTCCTTTCTGTGTTTCCTCTTCATTTGCCATATTAATCAAAAAAGTCTGTAGTTGTTGAAACTACAGGCTTTTTAATTTATTGTGACGGTGTCAGTCCGCTTTCTTTTATATACGCCATTATTCTTGCGGTTTCTTCTTCGCCGTATTTTCTTGCTGCAACCTCAAGTGGCTGATCCTCATATTCATCAAATCCATATTTCAAAGCGCTTTTATAATTCTTTTTATTATTCACAAGTTCCCTCAACTCCTTAAAATATGAGGTATTTAAAGCCGGGTCTTCCCAGTCAAGAGAATTTGCAAGATAATTAATATACGAATGGTGTACTTCGTGACATATTGTGTTTATCACCTCTTCAACAGATGACTTTGCCAAATGTTCAACACTAATCGAAATTTGATTGGATTCATCATCATAGCTGCCTAATGTTGCAAAGCCAATCATACCGGCCTTTATAGGTATGGCCGGAGTACCGAGAACACCGGCTTCAAAATCAACAAGCTTTTGCATAACAGTTATTTTTTCTTGAACCGATAACCGATTCCATGTATTTTCTTGCAGATAACCCCATAGCTCCGTATTCTGCGTATAAAAATTCTCCGTCTCATCATCTGCTTGCTCTGATGCTTTATTCTCAGAGAACAGCTGATTATAAATTTTATCCGTAGCTTTATATATAGGGGACTTAAATCCATACATAAAAATTGAGATTAAACAAGGAATAGCGCACACAACGGCTATGCTGAGAACCGAACCTCTTCTAAATGCAAATTGGTATCTTCGATGTTGCTTTTTTGAAAACTTATGCTTTCGTTCGGATTTTCTTAAAGCACAAAAAAGTGCAGTTTCACAGCCCAACAAAATTAACATAATCAAGACGGACAAAACGAAATGCCACTGTGCGAATACGAGCATAAACACAATTTCGACGGGAACTATGTTGAACAACAATTCTGTTATTGTACCGTTACAGGTCCCGTACCTTAAAGGAGAACAGCATAGCCATACCACCGTAACCATAATAATCAAAATTAGCGAGGACCATGTTCCCATATAAAGACCGATTTTCGGAATACAGAATGCAAACGGTTTGGCAAAACTATAGAATATCATTATAAGGGGTATGATGATAGACGACTTGTAGATGATTCGTTTCATGCTGTTCCTCCTGATTTTCATATAAGCAATATATAGAATTTTGATTAAAAATGCTATAAACCGACAGAAAACACATATCTAACCGAGAATTCCGTCAATGATTCCATATTTCAAGGCTTCATCTGTATCCATCCAGAAATCGCGGTCGCAGTCGCGAGATATGGTTTGTATATTCTGACCGGTGTTTTCTGAAAGAATTCTGTGAAGCTTATTCTTGACTTTCGTTATGTGCTCAGCGGCAAGCTGAATATCTGACGCTTGTCCTTGAGCTCCTCCAAACGGTTGATGAATCATAATTTCGCTCAAAGGGGTAGCGAACCGACTGCCTTTAGTGCCGCAGGACAGGATAAAAGCGCCCATGCTTGCAGCCATACCGGTACATATTGTGGATACATTACATTTGCAACGGTTAATGGCGTCAACAATTGCGAAACCAGCGCTTACGCAACCCCCGGGGCTGTTTATGTATATTTTGATGTCATCTGATCCATTGTTATCAAGATATTCTATCTGTGAGATAGTCTCCATAGCAACGGTATCGTTAATTTCGGAAAAAAGATATATTTTTCTGCTTTTTGTGAAATCATACGACAGAAGGTCTAAACCTTCTTTTCCTGATTTTGAAACGCTGATAACAGACGGTACCATTTAATTATCCTCCTCATCTTCAAGTATGTCAAAAAGTTCATTAAATTTTTCCTCGAGCTCCTTGCGAATATCCTCATCCAATATTTCCTCCGAAGCCTTGTCTGACTTTTTTCTTTGGCTTTTTTTACGGGCAGCTTCTGTTTTTGACTTCAATTTACTTTGCGGACAAAATGGCTTGTTTGCTTTGCCTATTGAAACATCGCTCATCAGATCGACGAAAGAATAAAAACATACCGGTGGGTGTGTCATATCCGGCAACTCGGCTTCTTCATAAGTACAGAAAGTCTCATACTTTTCAATGGAGGGTAGCGATGTGCAGTATCGTATGTCTGACGAAAGGTTCAAATAAATTGCTTCTTTTGAATACCAGTCTTTTCGCAGAGTCATAAGCTCCGGAACAGATATCAAAGGTTCCTCATGTCCGGACATCGTTATTTCCGTTGTTCCGCAGCGCCGGCTTATTTCTTCCAGCAATTCAAGTTCCGTAGAGCCCAGAAAAAGTGTTGTTGTGCAGTTTGTCATCATATTCTTATAATTAGGATAGCGTTTTTTTAAAAGATCAATAGATTGACAGCACAGATAGTATCTGATGTTTCTGCTTCTGTGTGTTGCAAGCGCTGTGGCTATATCAGGTATGGGAAACGAGCAAAACTCATCTAAGACAAAATTTACTCTGGTGCTGAGTTTTCCTCCCTTTGAATGGAAAGCTTTTTCAACTAATAAATTTTGAATTTGGGAAATAAGTGTTCCTATAATCGGATCGCATACTGTACTTGAATCATCGGTTATTACATAAATAGCCGTTTTTTCTTCCGAAAGTTCATCTAATTCAAATGTACTGTGACTAAGCATTCGGGCAAGATGATCGTTTTGAATAAATTTTTGAATAAAACTGGAACATGTGCTTAAAGTTGACATTAGCGTTTTTTCCGGCTCGGAGAGTACGGTTCGCAGATTCTGCATTGCCGCATTTGCAAGTTCCGACTCCTGATTAACATACTCGTTCAAATACCCTGCCGTGCGATTTGTGTAATAATCGGCCAGACTGATAAAATTAACGGCATCCGGATTGGGATATGATGAATACATAATAGGGAGTATTCCATTGTTTGCGGCCATAGCAGTGTTTGGCCAAAACACATCGACCTTGCTGTTTTCAAATTGCTCCTGTGCCAACGCTGCTACAAGATTACTGGACACAGATGTTGCTTTATCTATTTCTCCGGATCTATACAATTTTGTTGGATAAGATAACGGGTTATATCCTTCTCCGTTATAATCTCTGAAATTCAATACACGAATTTTATACCCCAAATGCTTCAAATAGTTTGCGGTTCGAGCGTACAATTCCCCTTTTGGATCGGTGATAAACATGTTTTCGCCGGCCTTAGCCAAGGTGCATATCAACGGCATAAACACACATATACTCTTTTTAAATCCGCTGGCGCCATAAACAATACAATGCGAATCGGAAGCATCAACAAGAGCTTTTTTACCGTCAGATACGATTGGAAGACCTCCTTTGCTGAGTGGGCTATCATCCAAGTAGTTTACAGAAACCAGATTTTCCCTTATGTTTTCGTCTGACGACCAATTAGTTTTAGGATTTGGATGCGTGTACGCTCGATATATTGCTTCATAACTCTTCATAGTGTAATCTCCTCTTTGCTGATTCGCTGTATTTTTTCCATGTCTTTTTCTGAGATCAAGTCAAAACAGAAACCGTCCGGGTTTTTAAAATATTTTGCCATCATTTCAGGACGAACAGTTATATGCGTACCAAAAAATGATTTCAAATCATTCTCTATAGCAATAACGGTTCTCTTTGTCTTTATTGCATTTTGGGGAATAAAACGGCGAAACAAATTTTCCGTTTGTGTGAGAAAATGAATGTCATGTTTTTCACGCAAATCTTCAAAGAAACACTTGTATAAATCACATTCGGCAAATGATGCCTTATCAAGTCTTTTAACTTTAAAATACCTTAGTAATACCTCTATTTCGTCTTCAGTCAATTTGTTTCCGGGCGAGATAAAAATATATTTCCAAATATCTGACATATCGCTCAAAAAAGGCAGGGTAATATCGGAAAATAACTCCTCTGTAAGGTGTCCTTTCCATTCAGTAATATCAATCACTATATATCCTCTGTATTCATCTTTAAACCGAATATTGCTTCTTGCCGTTTCCTGAAACCGTTTTAATTCGTGAAAACGATTCTGCTCATACGGAAGACAATACCTGAAAATAAATTTGAAATACAAGCACTCACCGTTAAAGCTGTCCGGTGAAATGCGAAAGGCCTCAGAACAAATTTGCTCAATTTGATCGTCCAAACTCTCCTCGTCATCTGATAAAAGAATAAAATTCTGTGGAAAAAATTTATTTTTGTAAAATATCGACATAATGACTCCTTTCAAAGCATTGTCAACTGATATGTTTCCGTTTTGTTTTATTATGTATAAGCTAAACGGTATCTGCAAAATTTTCTGGAATTTGTTTGTTGCATAGACCGTCCTATATTTCTTGATTAAATTATAGTACCTAATTAATCCAGCAAGCAACTTACTGTTTTTCCAATAAGGTAACATAATCACCCATTTTTTGTAATCTATATCCAATATTACTAACAAAGAACTTTAGATTTTTTCGCATGGCATATTATAAAGCAGAAAATATTCCTTTTATAGTTTACGGCAAAAGCCAATTAGGCATTATTTATTAGTATTGCAATCCAATAAATTATAAATCATAAAAAATATCCGTATTAATTTTTCCAATATATATTGACGGAAGTTCCTATATTGAATATAATTATAGTCAAGATTTGCATTAGTCTTTAATAGAGTATAGGAGTGATTTATATGACGGAAAATTATAGAATGATTAATACAAGTTATGGGGAAAAATCAAATATAGGAATAAGAAAAAATGTCTCATTAAGCTCAGTTTCGGAAAAGATATTGGTTCACGAAAATATTGCAAAGGCAAAAAGCGGAAAATATAATTGCTTTGCTGTCTCTTACCTTTTTGATGACCTTTTTTGCGGAAATGAATACACAAAATTTTTTAGTAAGAAACCACTTATTAAATTAGATGATAGTCCCTGTGGACATAAAGGAATTCTTTCTTTCATTTTTCCTGACGAAATACTCAAAACAATTAAAGAAAAGGACGATAAACTTAAGCTAACCAAAGAAAAGAAGAATACCGCCATTAAAGAAGATCACTATGCCCATTTCCTACAGCTTAAGTATAACGACAATATAATCACAAACTTTATATACGAGGTTTATGCGAAATTAGGTTGGAAAAAATTTATTAACTTAATACAATGTCACATTGCCGACCAATTAGCCGAAAAAAACTTATGTATTAACCAGGATTTGATTGAATACCTTTCTATCGTTGGCAATGAAACAATAGTTCCCTATGATACATCGCCTAAATCAAATGAAGAGTTTTTACATTTAATTGAAAAAGGTAAGAATGGCGATAATCAAGCGTTAATTTTAGTTATTTCCAATTTTTTTATTTCAAGCATTCTTGGACTTAGATCTTTGAATTTTCCCAGTGATACCGGTAAGGGCAAAAAGCCTTCGTTCAAGACCTATCTGCTCAGTTGTACAGGTATGGAGTGTATTTGGAAACCCGATTTGATCTCACCCCCTTATGAGCGTTTGTTTGATTCTCGAAGACTGTTTGAAAACGCAAACTACAGGAGTGCAATTAAAACTATTGAGGAGTGGCTTAATGAATACGAACAAGTAGCGTCAAACGAGGCTAAAGCTCTCGCATACCAGATTCTTGGCTTTTCTCTTTATAATTTAACTTCATCAGATGACAAGGAATTAAATAGCTGTCAATCAAAAGGAACACAATACCTTAAAAAATGTATTGACACAGGTAAAGCAGATCTGTCTGTTTATTACTCTTTGTATGATTATCTAAAAGAAAGTCTAATGGAAGAGGCTACTGAATATTTAAAAACAGCTTTTGCACATAACTATGCAAAAGCTGTTATTGAGGTTGCATTCTTATATTTAAACGATGCGTGTATATTTGACGAGATCACCGAGGAATTGCTTCTTAAAAAAATCAATTACATAATTGAAAATGAAAGAAAAAATGATATAGTTGATGTCGGAAAATGCCTTTATTTACGTGGACAGTTTGAAAAAAAATACGGCAATGAATCAAATGCTAACCGTGACTTTGAATCGGCCGTAAAAAAAGGAAACGAAAGAGCAAGACAGGAAATCAGCCGTAAGAAGCGTAATGAAAGAAATTCTTTTCCTAAATTTATCAATAATAAAAATGCGCCGTGTTGTTATTCAAATACCTTTACCGACAACAACTACACTGTAGCTTCTACATTTCCAAGCGGAACTTGGTCAATGTACACGCCCGACAAAACGGATAAAGAAGGCGTAAATGAAATTTCAGGTATAGAAGAATTTATTGATTTGCAGTGCAAATCTGGATTTAATCATTCAAGATTTGTTTTCCTTTTTATGAGTCAAGATGAAGATAAGAATTTGAATGAGTGTTTGATTCTGCTGGATAAGTTATTTAACTTTGTTCTAAGCAAATCGGAAGAAGTAAGATGGAAAATTATTGATTTGATTGACATTTTTGTAAGCGCAAAATACGAAACGGCATCTATGCTGATTGACGCAAATATCAGTGATATGGGAGATGACATCTACTTTAAAGTGCACATCACTGATGCGAACAGAGATACCGTCCATAAACTTCTTTGTGATGTTCCGCTTTTCACGCCGGCATTGAGCGGATTAAAAAAAGAAAAGTTCACGAAAGTCGTTCTCTTCGGGGATTCGGAAATTAACTATAGCTTCATAAAGGAAAGTGTTGCGTGTGCCTATTTGGGAGAAAAGCATCCCATAGATATAACTTTGATGGGAGAGAATGCTGAAGTTCTTGAAAACAGATTCCGTCAGGAGTGCCCGGGCATATACAAAGATACTCCTCATATTTCTTGCATAATGCCGCAATTCATAAGGTGTAATGTCAAGGAAGCGGACTTTCCGAATTTAATTTACGGTAAAATTCATGACCATATTCTTGATGAAAAAAAAGAACATTCTATCGATGCAGAAGCAGTTAATGCGCTGCTTGAAGCAAATTACTTTGTCGTAGATTACTCGGATGATCTTGAAAACATTAAATTTGCCTCTGAACTAAGGACATGGCTGCTCAGAAGCAGAGGGACATTCGATCGTGCCCCATTTATAGCTGTAAAATGCTCTGATGAACAAAACTCATACCTTGCAAGACATTTAACTCTTTCAGGACAGGCAGCCGGCAGTTCATACTTCAATAAATATGACTTGTTTCCGATTGGTATCTCTGCACAGACTTATTCGTACAAAAACATTATCGAGAATCCGGTATTGAATGAATTTGCTCTTCGCATACATAAGTCGTATTATGATGGCAACGAGAGAAAAGCAGAAAACGATTTTTACAGCTATTCCTACAATTCTGATTCCTCGCTTTCAACCGCAATTGGATTGTGTTACCGCTTCTTTTCTGCAGGTATAGCATTTAAGGAAAAAGATAGCTATTTGAACTTTAGGTTTTTCAACACGCCAAATATCGGTTCCAAATTTGAGGAAGAATATCGGGAAAAGCTTGAGGATTTGGCCGCTTTGGAGCAATCAAGATGGAATGGGTTTATGTTGAGTCGGGGATGGGAATCAGCAAGCAAAAGCGAAGTACAGGCTTATAAAGAACAATCAACCGGTTTAGCACACAAACACATTCTTGCAAAAAAGCACCCGTTTATCAGAGAATGGGACGCTCTTGATACTTCCAAATTATCTGATTTGTTAGGCATATTGAAATCGAAATTTAATTATGACCGTCAGCCGCAGGTTACAACCAAGAAAAGTATTGAGGATACATCAAAATTCTTTAGAACAAAATCTAAGGAAAAGGAAAAAATACATTAATAAATTGAACTGCTCCAAACTGTACGGACAGCACAAAAGCCCCCTGTGGTAGGGAATATTAAGATTTAAGCAATGAACTGACTTCGCAATTCAAGTGGGGTCAGTTTTGTTTTGAATTGAATACGCTGATGGTTGTAAAAATAGATGTACTCATCAATGAGGAGGCAAGCCTCCTCATAGGTTTGGAGTTTAACTCGATAAATACACTCTGTTTTGAGAATAGAAAAGAAATTTTCAGCCAGAGTATTGTCATAAGGATTACCGTCTTGACATTGATGGCGTTATGCGGTATGATTGAGTTAGCTTAAAGTACGCTTGTGAGGTA
The DNA here is from genome assembly GCA_947630285.1 of uncultured Clostridia bacterium. Classification (GTDB taxonomy): domain Bacteria; phylum Bacillota; class Clostridia; order Oscillospirales; family Acutalibacteraceae; genus Fimenecus. The sequence goes on from CANRHD010000006.1 coordinate 87,906, forward strand.
TACTGAAAGCCTTGGTCACTGTGGAGTTGCAGCTCTGCGGTGACTTTCTCTGGCTTTGTCAAGAAAAGTGTGTAAGTTTTTTAATAAATCAGATAAGTTATGTTTTTGTCCGCCTTTGGAGT
>CANRHD010000007.1 GCA_947630285.1 uncultured Clostridia bacterium
AGGATATTTTAGATAACATAGACTACAGCTTGGACGAAACCGAGCAGAACCGTGTTGACGATTACGCAGAAGCGATTGAAAATGCAATTAACGCTCTCGAATATAAGCCCGCCGACTACACCGCATATAATGCCGCAGTTGAAAAGGCAAATGCGATAGACCGCAGTTTGTATCAAGACTTAACCGCACTTGATGAAGCTTTGAATGTCGATGTCAGCGGCAAGAATATAACAGAGCAAGCGGTTGTTGACGAGCAGACAAAAGCGATTGAAGGAGCAATCAACGCCCTTGAATACAAGCCGGCGGACTACACAGAGTATAACAAAGCAGTTGAAAAGGCAGAATCTCTTGACCGCAATTTGTATCAAGACTTAACCGCACTTGATGAAGCTTTGAATGTCGATGTCAGCGGCAAGAACATAACAGAGCAATCGGTTGTTAACGAGCAGACACAGGCTATCCTTGAAGCAATCGACGCCCTTGAATACAAGCCTGCGAATTACTCCAAACTCAATTCTGCTCTTGCACAAGTGCCGGAAGACTTGTCGATTTACACCGACGAGAGCGTCGAAAAGCTTAACTCGGTTATTGAAAGTCTAAACTACGAATTAAACATCACCCAGCAGGACGAGGCGGATAAACAGGTTGAAGCTCTGCTTGAAGCAATAAATTCCCTCGAAAAGCGTTATATTTTAGGCGATGTCAATTTGGACGGCGAAATTACGATCCTTGATGCGAAATGGGTGTTGCAAAACATTGTCCGTCTGCGCTCGCTTGGCGGCCTTTCGCTGAAAGCGGCGGATATGAACCAGGACGGCAAAATAACAATCCTCGATGCAAGGTTGATTTTATTTGCGGTTACACGGTAATTTTAATCGGGTAAAGTCTGAAAATATACGGCTCTTGAGCGGCTTTTTTGGAGTACGGTTTCACAAATTGAAACAAAACAGAAAATCATTTTTTAAATATAGGTTGAATTTATCCTATTTACTGTGTATAATATAGATGTAAATGGAGGTGTTTCAGATGAATGTAAATACAAAAAATCTTGTTTCAATTACGGAAGCAAATCAAAATTTTTCAAGGGTAGCAAGACTTGTCGATGAAAACGGCGCCGCCGTCATATTAAAAAACAATGTTCCCCGATATTTGATTGTGGATTTTGGGCAGGCAGAACAGGAACAGCTTGCGGCAGATGAAGATGTGATTTCAGTTTCAAAGCGTTTGATAGCAAAAAATAAGCAAGCATATGAGGTGCTTGCAAAATGAAAATGCTCACTGAAAAGCAGATAATTTTGCTTCACCGTGAACTAATAAAAGAAACCGGGGGAATGGACGGAATTCGTGATGAGGGGCTTTTGGAATCCGCTGTAAACGCCCCGTTTCAGAGCTTTGACGGCTTTGATTCTTTTCCGTCTATACAGCAAAAAGCCGCACGGCTCGGTTTTGGGCTGATAAAAAATCATGCATTCGTTGACGGGAATAAGCGTATCGGAGCGCATGCTATGCTTGTCTTTCTCGCTTTAAACGGGATTGAATTAGAATATACGCAAGAGGAATTATCGGTCGCTATCCTAAATGTTGCGTCAGGAAATTTCTCATTTGAAAACTTGGTTAAATGGATCGTAGATCATCAGATTTAAAATAACGGCACAGTTATCCGCTGTGTCGTTATTTTTTCATGTCAAGCCCGTTTCTTCCTATGTTTTATTTACCGTGCTGTCGTCTTGTTATGTTAGAGAAAAGTGCCAAGCTAACAGTGAAAAAGTAAAAAACGGCAAGGCTCTTGCGAGTCTTGCCGTTTTTTGGAGCGGCTGATGGGAGTCGAACCCACCTGTCAAGCTTGGGAAGCTTGCATTCTACCGATGAACTACAGCCGCATGACATAGATTATATCATAAAAAATTTATAAATTCAATATTAAGATTTTGTGTTTACATATTTTTTAATTTCACTTTTTTCAGCAAAATGTGAAAAGTAAAATTGACAGGGAATTATTGACCTTATTTGATTTTTATATACGCCGCCGCAGGTGTAAAAACGCCGCAAGCGATATGTAGCTTGCGGCGGCGATGGTGCAGACGATGGGACTTGAACCCACAAGGATTGCTCCACAGGCTTCTGAGACCTGCGCGTTTGCCAATTTCGCCACATCTGCTTATATTTAAAACTTAAAGCGCTTAATATACTAACATTTTTAAGCCGTGTTGTCAATAAATTAAATCACGAAATTTTCAACTAAATATTTTGCGACTGCGTCGTCTTCGTTGGATTTAATTACCGTATCCGCCGCATTTTTTAATTCGTCAACGGCGTTTTTTACGGCGCAGGTATAGTCCGCCGCCTCAAACATTGACATATCGTTAAGGTTATCCCCGAAAACAACCGCCTTATCCGCTCCCACAAGCTCCTTTACAATCAAAAGCCCGTTTGCCTTTGAAGCCCGTTTGCTGAAGACCTCCAAAAACCACAGCGGCGTATATGTGTCCTTGTAAAATGAACAGCCGACGCCGCCTATAGCTTCAAGCTCATTTTTAATTGCTTCCAAATCCTCTCGGCAGTCGCACAGGCTGATAAAAACAGGCGTAAAGCCCTTTGGGATACGGTATTGATCGGTTCTGTGAATGTTAAGGCCGGAAATTTTCCGCCTTGTCTCATAAAATTTCACATGCTCTTTAAGCTTTAAATCGGTAAAAGTTATTTCGTAATTCTCGGTTTGTCCGTTAAAAAAGGAGACAAAAGGGGACTTGCCGTGCTTTGTAAAAACCTCCGCCGCTCTATAAAAAGCGTTTTCGTCAAGACCGAAGCATTTAAGCGTTTTGCCCTTTTGAAAATCGTAAATTACAACTCCGCTTTGCAGTACCGCCGGAGCGGTTATATTAACACCGTCAAGCAGTTGCTTTGCGGAAATAATGCTCCTTGCGGTTGCGACGGAAAAAAGCATACCGGAGGAGGCGAGGGAGTTGATAATTTCCCTGCTTTTTTTGGAAATTATACCCTCGTTGTTTAACAGCGTGCCGTCCATATCGGTTAAATAAAGCGTTTTCATTTAACAACCACAGCCTCGCAGTCTTCCCTTGCGGCACGGGCGTTAAAGCGGACAAATTCAATATCGGGGCAGTTTTCCCCGTAAAAGGCGTGGGCGTAATCGCCGCAGATATTTCCCCAGCTTACGCTTGATTTTAAAACGGTAACTCCGCTTGCGTTTTTGACGAAGAAAGCGGAATTTTTGTGCTTTTCAATCTCTTTGTTGAGCCCCGGGCGCATATCGTAAAGACCGGTTTCCCACTTTGATGATTTTGTAAGCTCAACGCTCACATTCTCAAATGTGACGCCCTCAATCATATTTTCGCTTGTGCCGTGTATGAGTACTCCGTTTTCGCCCTTACAGCTTATATTTGAAAATCTGATATTCTTAATATGCCCGGCCTTTGTGTTTTCGTCACGGTCGAACGCAGTAATTACTATCGGCTCGGCGGTTCCCCACCAGTCGGGGCAGAAGCGCCTTGTTTCTATTATGCAGTTTGAATATGTAATGTTCTCAACATTTCCGCCGTCACGGATTTGAATTGACAGCCCTCGATTGCTTTTTGAAATAATACAGTTGTTTACAATTACATTCCTGAAATCTCCCACGCCCTCCGTACCGATTTTTATTGCGGCGGAGGTGGAAATGAGCGTGCAGTCCGATATAATGATATTTTCGCACGGGCCGTATTCGGCGTTGCCCTTAGAGGTTTTCAGGCAAATACAGTCGTCCGCACATTCGATATGACAGCCCGTTATCCTGACATTGGAGCAATGGTCGGGGTCTATTCCGTCGGAGTTTGCAACATCGAGATAATTGAGTATTCTGATTTGTGAAATCAGCACATCGTCACAGCCGGCAGGGTGAAGCGTCCAAAACGGAGCGTCAACTATCGTAACGCCCTTAACGGAAATATGATTGCTTTTTTCTATATAAATTACGGTAGGCCTCGGATAAAAATTACCGGTGACATAGTAGCGGTCCTTTCTTTCGACAAAGCTGTGGCCGTTGGCGTCAATAACACCCTCGCCGGTAATGGAGCAGCCGTCGGCCTCAAAGCCGTAGATAAAGCAAAAAGACGGTTTTCCCGTAACGGGGTTGCCTATAAGAGTATTTGTCTTGTCGTTTATAAAGCTGCACGGCCTGAAATATTCGTTAATATCGCTCGTCGCCTTAAGACGGGAGCCTTTCTGCAAATGAAGCTCAACATTCTTTTTAAGGGTTACGGAGCTTGAATAATAAGTCTTTCCGCTTTCAAGCACAACAGTACCGCCGCCTGAATTTTCGGCTTCGTCTATGGCGCTCTGTATGGCCTTGCAGTCGTTGTGAACGCCGTCTCCGACAGCGCCGTAGTTTTCGGGAAAATAGTATAGCATAGGAGTACCTCAAATCAGTTTTGCATATTTATGTGTTCGCCCTTAATAAGGGGAAAGCTTGATAATTTATCGCCGTCAAGCTCGGCGGCGTACATATTTACCGCATTTATCTGACGGTTAGTGTAGGTCGTGTAATAGTAAATTCCTCTGTCGCAGTCACAGCAGGAGGTGTATATCGTAATTTCATATTCGCCGTTTTCAAGCTCACAGCAACCCCTTGCCTGGGCGACGCCGGACATTATATGGAAAAACTGGCTTACGCTTTCCTGTTGGTTCTTTGCGGCAACGGAATTCATTTTTGTAAAGGCCGCCCTGACAAACCGAGATTGGGACGAAAGGTCGCCGGGAAGCCCCATAGCGCCCATACCTCTGCTGTAATGCTTTAAATCAAGCTCCTGCGAGAAATTGTTTTTCGGCTGTTTTGCCGAAAGTCCCATATAATTATTGAGATTAAACATCTGCTTATCAAATGTGGGATTGTTCGTAAGCACGCCGACGGGATTTTCATAAATTATAAGCCCGTCCTCTACGGATTCAACGGTTATTGAACCGCTTTTGTCGGATATAATAAAATGAAGCTGTGACGGCGGCATCTCTTCGCTGAAGGGCGTGTTCGTAATATTGATGCTTTTAAGAAGCTCGCCCGCTTCGCTTATATCTGCGCATTGGGAAAGAATATACGGTATAAATTCAAATGAAGCCACATTTTCCCTGCCTGCTTCAATGTCTTTATAACGGGCGTTTCCCACAAAGTTAAGCCCTGCCATGGCAAGACCCTTTTCGTTTGCGGCGTCGTAGTACAGCGGATAGCCGCCGAGAACATAGGCCATACCTATTATGGCATAATGGCTTTCAACAGTAGGCAGATGCCTGAATTTAAAAGGGAAATTCCTCGGGCATATGGTGACCTCCTCATGGTAAGAGTACTCGTAATCGAGCGTCCGTCCGAAATAGAAGTCGCCGTTTGTATAGGCAACGGCCGTGCACATAATAATTCCTCCGTTTTTTGTGATTGCAAAAGTCGCCGAACTTAAAATATGTCTTTTTACGGCGTATATTCAAAAAATATTTAAGAAAACAGCTTTGCCGCTTTCTGCATTGTTTTGTTTGCTATCGGAATTGCAACGGAGCTTGCCGAGCCTCCGTTTTCCGCCACAACAACTATGGCGAGCGGTAAATCCTCACGCTGAGAATAGCCGACGAACCAGGCGTGGGGCCTTAGGCCCCCGTCCTCCGAGCTTACCTCGGCAGTACCCGTTTTTCCGCACATTTCAAGTCCGCTGAATTTATAATCGCCGTAGCCGTTTTCAACATCGGAACGCAGAAGCTCGTTGAGCTTCGCCGCAGTCGATTGGGTGAACATGGGCTCAAGCATCTCGGTCTTTGCATTAAATGTCACCTTGCCCGTAGGCGAGGTTATGGTTTTAATGAAATACGGGGAGGGGGAGGTTCCGCCGTTTGCCACAGCCCCGACTATCGTAAGCATATGGCAGGGATTTACCCTTGTAGTGTACTGGCCTATTCCCGCCCAGCCCAAATCAAGCTTTGTAGCCTTTGAAACATCAAAGGAGCTTTTTGCGGTGTTGATATTTCCGACCTTTAGGCTTTTGCCGAAACCGAGAGTCTGAGCGGTTTGGGTAAGCTTTTGTGTGCCCAATTCCACCGCAATTTGCGCAAAAGCGCTGTTGCAGGACTTGTTCAGAGCCTTCTCAAAGCCTATGGTATGGTGGTTTGAAAGGCATTTTACGGAGCTTCCGTCAATTTTATATTCGCCGCCGCATTTAAAGCTTCTGTCCTCAATATCGGGGATATTGTCAATGGCGCAGGCGCTTGTAATAACTTTAAAGGTAGAGCCGGGGGTATATACGCCGGAGAAAAACCTGTTAAGATAAACGCCGTCGTATTCGCCCGTTTTATCGTTGTTTATGGATTGTACGGGCTTGTTGCTTATATCGTATGACGGCTTTGATACAACGCATAAAAGCTCGCCCGTTTTATAGTTGTAAACTCCGACCGTGCCCTTGTTTGAACCCATGGCCTGATAAGCCGTTTTGCACAGCTCGGCGTTTATCGTAAGCTGTATATCGCTTCCCGTGCCGTATTTTTTTAAATCGTAAATGCCGTCTACAATATTATAGCCCGTCAAAACATCTTTGTAGGAGCTTTGCACGCCGCTTGCAATGTAGCCCTGAGGGTCGCCGACTATGTGCATCGTAGCGGTTCTGACGGCCTTTGACTCGTTATATTCCCTTTTCCCGTCAACGGTTTTGGCAAGGATCTCGCCGCTCTCGTCGGTTATGCTTCCTGCGGCGGTGAGACTGCTTGAGGAGTATATATGCCTGTTTGCCTTTTTCATCGACCAGGAATCGGCGTTTGTAAAAAAAGTGTAAAGAAGAAAGCCCACGCCGCACAAAAAGGCAACGGCCATTAAATGAAGCACCCAGGCACGCCTTGAAATGGATTTCATTCTTTATCACTCCTTTCGGTTTAAATTAATCAATTTTTTATAATCTTATCGTATCTCTTGTATGTCTTGACATCAATAGCCTTGATAATCGCAACCAAGCCCCAACAGCACATCATACTCGAACCGCCGCGGCTGATAAACGGGAGGGTAACGCCCGTCCACGGAAGCAGGTCCGTAACGCCGAAAACATGCAGGGCGGTTTGGAAAAGAAGCAGGGCCGAAGCCGCACACGCCGATATTGCGTAGAACGACGAACGGGCCGCCACGGAATACCGTATGCTGTAGGCGACAAGCGCCACAAAGGTGAGCAATACGGTAAAGGCTATTATCATACCGAATTCCTCGCAGACCATACCGAAAGCAAGGTCTTCTGTAGCGGCATAGACGCCCCGAAGCTTTCCGTTGCCCAGCCCCAGACCGAAAAGTCCGCCGCTTACCGAGTAGATAAGCAGTTTTACCTGCTGATAACCCTTTCCGTCGGCAAATTCCCAAACATGGCGGTAGGTTTCAAAACGCTTTGCAACATACGGCTTAAAGGTCAGTACGCCGAGGCCTCCCATAAGCGCTCCGGTACAGATAAGGAATATTGTTTTAATATCGCCCGAACGCAGGAAAGCTATTATAATAAATGTAAAGAAGAAAATGAGCGCAGTACCGAAATCCTTCATTAAAAACAGCAGACCGATACAGCCGAGCGCAAAAATTATATATTTGGTAAGAAGCTTTGTAGACTGTAAGCTTTCAAGCGTTGCGGCGCCCACAAAGATAAACGCAACCTTTACGACCTCCGAGGTCTGAATTGACAAAAGCCCGTCGCCTATAATTATCCAGTTCCTTGCGCCGTTTATTTCCTTGGCAAATATCAGCGTAAAGACAAGCGCCGCAATGGATATTACCGCCACGGGAATACGCAGCTTTATAACCCTGTCAATATCGCTTAAAATCCACAGCAGTACGATGAATACCGCTATTCCCAGGAAAACTGCGATAAGCTGGGTGTAGGCTTTGTCGGGATACACGCTCGTAGTAAGCGCAAGACCTATTCCGGAAAGGAAAAAGGCTATAAGCTCAACCTCAAAGCTCTTTCTCCTGAGTACTCCGGCAAAGACGGTAAAATATACCCACTCCACAATTATATATGAGCCGAAAACAATGTAAATTGTAGTATCGTTCAGCTTCTCGCCGCCGTTTAAGAGTATCTGACAGGCGCAGAAAATCTGAAAAGCGGTGATAAGCACCAGGAGAAAAACCCAATTTACAGGTTTTCTGTATCTGTATTTTCTTTTTGTTTTCTTTTCAGACACAAATATACCTCCTTTAGGGTTATTCTCTGAACATAAAGCTGTATTCACCGACGGAAATAATATCGCCGTCGTAAAGCGGATACGCCCCAACGACTATCTGACCGTTTAAGTATGTGCCGCTCTGCGAGTCAAGGTCGGCAACCATCCAGCCGTTCCTCGTCAGATAAACCTCCGCATGCTCACGGGAAATATCGTTCATGGGCAGGCATATGTTACAGTTGTAATCCCTGCCTATAAGACAGCTTCCGTTTAAATAATAAGCGCTGTTGTCGGAGAGGTTTACAAGCCTCTCGGCGTTAGTGTAGTCAACAACCGCATTTTCCTCGTCCTCGTTTGCGCCGTAGCCGTTCGAGGAGAATTTAAGCACGGCGTTTCCAAGCGACAGGGTATCGCCGTCGGATATTTTTCCGGCATGGCTTATCTGCTTGCCGTTCAGGTACACGCCCGTTTTCGAGTCGGTATCGAACACATACCAGCCGCCCTTTCTCAAAGCGAGTACGGCGTGGAAGCGAGAAACGGTTTTGTAGTTTTTTAGCGAAATATCGCACGAGCGGCTTCTGCCGATAGAGGTCTCCCAGTTTTCAATTTCAATTTCGCTGTCGTCGGCAAGGTTTACGAGCTTTGCCATTACCTCACGCCTCGGCCTCAATCTGAAAAGCGAAAAGACGCAGCGCAGCAGTATTATAACTGCGATTACGGCAAAGACATAGCGGACAAGATAATCGAATTGTTCAAATAAAAAGTCCATTGTTTCTCCTTTCCCGGCATAATTGAACCAATAATTAAAAATATATTATATAGAATACAATCAAACCGCCGAAATGTCAATAAATTACAGCGCTTATTCTTGACACATTTAAAATAAAATTATATACTTGATTTGACAAAAACAAGGGGGAACGGCTATGGAAACTCAAAAATCATTATATGGTATCACAAAGGACGGAAAAGAGGTTTATTCCTTTATAATAAAAAACAAAACGGGCTCGTATGTAGAGCTTATTTCATACGGCGCCACGCTCAATAAAATAGTTGTTCCCGACAGGGATAACAATTTTGCCGATGTGCTTGTGGGCTTCGACACTATGGAGGGTCAGGAGCTTTGCACGGACTCGCAGGGCAGAACCGTCGGCAGGGTGGCAAACCGCATATCGGGCAGGGGAATTGACATTGACGGCAAAAACTATCAGATTACCAAGAATGTAAACGGCAAATTTACCCTCCACTCAAACCACGAGTATGAGACGGCGGTTTGGGATTACGAGATATTGCCCGACAACAGCGTAAGGTTCACTTACCGCAGTCCCGACGGGGCGGAGGGCTTCCCCGGTAAGGTTGACAACGAGGTTACATTTTCGTTTAACGATGAAAACGAGCTTATCATTAAATATAACTGTGTTCCGAGTGAAAAATGCCCTCTCAGCGTAACGAACCACGCCTATTTTAACCTAAACGGCTATGACGGCGGAAGCATACTTGACCACAGCGTTAAGCTTTACTGCGACGCCTATACGCCCACAGACCCCGATGCGTTGCCCACAGGCGAAATCAGAAGCGTTGAGGGCACGGCGTTTGATTTCAGAGAGGCTAAAATCATCGGCAGAGATGTCGGTGCGGACGACGAACAGCTTAAAATCGGAAAGGGCTACGACCACAATTTCAGGATTGAAAATTACGACGGCAGTTTAAGGCTCTATGCCGAGGTTAAGTCGGAAAAGAGCGGCAGAATTATGTATTGCAGTACGGATCTTCCCGGCGTTCAGTTCTATATAGGCAACTTTATGGACGGTTCGCAGACGGGTAAGGGCGGAAAGCCGCTCGAATACCGCACGGGCTTCTGCCTTGAGACGCAGTATTTCCCCGACGCCGTAAATCACAGCGAGTTCATACAAAATATTTTTTCACCGGAAAAGCCCTTTGTTTCAACCTCTGTCTACAGGTTTTCAAAGTAAAAAATTTTAATCGAAGCGGAGTTTTGGATAGTTTTCAAAACTCTGTTTTGCTGTCGTTAATCCTCACCGCAAAACAGCTTACAACAGGCCGTGACAATTTAATAATTGTTGATTTTTTGTTCACATCTAATTTTTATTTTCATTTATAATTAAAGTGTAAACCATAAGGAGGATAAAATATGCCAAACGAAAAAATACTTATAGTTGACGATGATATTAATATTTGCGAGCTGTTAAGGCTTTATCTTGAAAAAGAGGGCTTTACGACCAAAATTGTAAACGACGGTATGTCGGCGATCAGCGCATTTAAGCAGGACGAACCCGACCTTATGCTTCTTGACATAATGCTTCCTCAGCTTGACGGCTGGCAGGTTTGCCGTGAAATACGCAAGTTTTCATATAAACCCATAATAATGCTCACCGCAAAAGGGGAGACCTTTGACAAGGTCCTCGGGCTGGAATTGGGCGCCGACGACTATGTTACAAAGCCCTTTGACACTAAGGAAATAGTTGCGAGAATAAAGGCCGTGCTAAGGCGGAGCAGTTCGTCCTCCGTTCCCGAAGCGGTAAAGGAAGTAAACTTTGACAAGCTTTCCGTAAACCTTGAAAATTACGAAATGAAAGTAAACGGCGTTCAGATAGACACTCCGCCCAAGGAGCTTGAGCTGATATTCCATCTCGCTTCAAACCCGAACAGGGTTTTCTCAAGGGATCAGCTCCTTGACGAGGTATGGGGCTTCGATTATTACGGCGATTCGAGAACGGTTGATGTGCATGTCAAAAGGCTCAGGGAAAAGCTTGAGGGCGTTTCCGACAAGTGGGAGCTTAAAACCGTTTGGGGCGTAGGATATAAATTTGAAACGAAGGATTAATTTTTATGCCTGCAAAAGTTTGCAAATCATTTTTAAAAAGAGGAAAGGAAATAATTAAAAACAGGGAAATATTTTTGAAATATTTTTCCGCTTTCCTCATACTTGAATTTATTTGCTTTGCCATTTTGGGAGCGTCGTTCAGCGTGTTCGGCGCAAACAACTGGTTCAATCAGACACGCAATCTGCTCCATGAAAACTCAAAAAATGTATCCGACCTCACCACGGAGGTATTGGAGACACGAATTAACTCCGATTTACAGGGCTCTATGTTTATGCTTTGTAATAATATTTCAATGATTTCAAAAGCTATTAACGCAGATATTTATGTTTGCAATCTTGCAGGCGATGTCATTCTGTGCAAGGACCTCGTTACGGACGAATACGAAATTGTAAGCGACGGGAAATGTATAGTCCACTCAATGTACCATATCCCGAAAACAATAATCAATGAGGCTCAAAAGGGCGATTATTCAAATATCCGCACAACTCTCGGAGGGGTGTATTCCAAAGAGCAGATTGTGGCCGCCGACCCGATTATAGTAAACGGTAAGGTCGTTGCGATAGTCTTTGCGGCAACACCTGCTTCCACGGGCGCCGCAGCTTTCTTTTCAAGTACCTTAAAGGCGTTTCTGCTGGCCTCCGCATTTTCGCTTTTGATAGGCGCAGTTGCTATTTATTTCTTCATAAACAACATTTTAAGTCCCCTTAAAGATATGTCCAACGCCACAAAATCCTACGCCAAGGGCGATTTCAGCTACAGAGTACGGGTACGGGGCGGACGGGAGCTTGAGAGCCTGTTAAGGGAATTTAACAAAATGGCTTCCAACCTTGCCATGCTTGAGAGCTCGAGGAGGAGCTTCGTTGCGAATGTTTCCCACGAATTGAAAACTCCCATGACCACCATCGGCGGATTTATTGACGGAATACTTGACGGAACCATTCCGCCGGAAAAGCAAAATCACTATCTTGAAATAGTTTCAAACGAAACGAAACGCCTTTCGAGGCTTGTTGTTTCAATGCTTAACATCTCCAAAATCGAGGAGGGCGAGTTAAACTTAACTCCCAAGCAGTTTAATATAACAAACGATATTATTAATGTTATTATCTCATTTGAACAGCAAATTGAGCATAATAATATTGAGATAAGCGGATTAGACAAGCTTGAACCCCTGCTCGTCAATGCCGACGAGGATATGATACACCAGGTAATATATAATCTCGTTGACAATGCGGTTAAGTTCACCAAGGACGGCACAATTACCGCAACCGCCGTGAAAAATTCCGACAAATCGGTTACGGTGACAATTTTAAATACCGGTTCGGGCATTTCGTCCGAGGATTTATCTAAGATTTTCGAGAGGTTTTACAAGGTCGATAAATCGCGCAGCTTTGATACAAAGAGCGCAGGTTTGGGCCTGTATATTGTAAAGACAATAGTTGAAATGCACGGCGGAAGCGTTAAGGCGGACAGCGTGGAAAATGAATACACCGCATTCAGCTTTACTCTGCCCGAGTATCCTCCGGGAAACTGAAAAAACTTTAAACCTTGTTAATAACAAGTTAATATTATTAAGTTAGCATATAAGCAGAAAAACCACAGGAGGTTTTAGTCATGAGCGAATTTGACAACAACAATTTTAACGGTGGGGAAAATGAAAACGGGACTTCAAACGATGAAAATTTAAACGCACAGCAGGAAGAAAATTTGGGCTCACAGCAGGAGGAAGCTCCTAATACGGCGCAGACCGAAAACAACGGTTCGCAGTCCGATTACGAAGGTTCTCCCAAAGAGAGCCGGACACCCGAACAGCCCGTAAATAATTATCCCCCCGAGCAGAATTACAACGGCAATTCGGCCGGGCAAAGATATTATTACGGTCAAAATCCTCAGCCCTACGGCAGAAAAGGCTCGCCTAATTATGTATATTACGGCAACAATTCCAACAGGGGAAACTATCCCTATCAGCCGCCGTACAGCCCTCAGCAGAATATGCCTCATAACGGCGCCGAGGGCCCTGACGGTTCATTCGGGCCAAACAGGCAAAACGCCTCCAATAAAAAGGGCAAAAAGGTTTTTGCGGTCTGCATAGTATCAATAGCGCTGATCTCGGTACTTTTAATCATTTTTACCTCAACAGGTATGTTTTCAAGCGAAAAGAAAACCGAAAAGCAAAAGGTTGACGCACCCTCCTTACAGGTTTCCGACTCCTCAACCGATTCGGCCGCCTCGGTATCAACGGGCTTCACGGCGGCAGATGTTTACGAAAAGGTTAAAGAAAGCTCTGTAGGCGTTTTGGTTTACTCGTCGAACACCACCGTTACCGCAGGCGAAGGCTCCGGCGTTATAGTCGGCGAGGACAAAACCGGCAAGTACACATATATTATCACCTGCGCCCATGTTGTTGACAACAGCAGTTCGGTAACAATTCAGCTCTACGACGAAACCAAGTGCGACGCAACCGTAATAGGCGCCGACGAGAGAACGGACATCGCCGTATTGAGAATTGCAAAAACAGGGCTTAAAGCCTTTGAAATAGGCGACTCCGATAAGCTTGCCGTAGGCGAAACGGTTTACGCCATAGGCAATCCCGGCGGCGTTGACTTTGCCGGCTCGTTCACGGACGGTATGATTTCCGCAATCGCAAGGCCGATAAGCAGTGAGATAGGCTATAAAATGATTTGCCTCCAGCATACGGCGGCCATCAACCCGGGAAATTCGGGCGGCGCTCTTGTAAACGCAAAGGGTCAGCTCATAGGCATAAATTCTTCAAAAATCGCAAATACAAGCTATGAGGGTATGGGCTTTGCCGTTCCGTCCAAAACATTTACGGAGGTCTACAACGAAATTATAGAACACGGCTATGTTACAAACAGACCCAAGCTCGGCATAACCTATACTCCGGCCTCGGCAAGCCAGACTTATTCTATGATAGTGGGCGTTAAAGGGCTTCCCAAAGGCTCTATTATCATACAGTCGATAAATGTTGACAGCTCCCTTGTAGGCAAGGGCGTAGAGGTAGGCGACCTCATTACCAAGGTAAACGGAAAAGAGCTTGAAAACTCCGATTCTCTGCCGCAGTTGATTGAAAAATCCAAAGTGGGCGATAAGCTGAAGCTTACTATCTGCCACATCGACAAGAATTATGAAATCAAAGAATTTGAAGTCGAAACCACATTGGTAGAGGATAAGGGCGAGTCCGATGATGTTGAGGAAATGACCACTTCTGCGTATAATTGGAATCCTTTCGGCAGTTATTTCGGCAACTGATAAAGTCTAAAAGCGAAGACTTGCGGCAAAGCGTAAATCTTCGCTTTTTTATTGTCATATTTTGAAAAAGTGCTATAATAATATTACTATAATCTAATTTGAGGTGAGTAACAGTGTTTAAGGAAATTAACATAAGGGATTTAAAGAAATCCCCGGTGCAGATGATAAGCGACGAGTGGGCCCTGCTCACTGCCGGAAGCGAACAGAGCTTTAATACAATGACCGTTTCCTGGGGAGCGCTCGGCGAGCTGTGGGGGAAAGATGTTGTTATTTGCTTTGTCCGTCCGCAGAGATATACCTACGAGTTTATGGAGAAGGGCGATACCTTTACGCTCAGCTTCTTTGACGGCGAATACAAAAAGGAATTGGGCATTTGCGGCTCAAAATCCGGCAGGGACTGCGATAAAATGAAAGAGACGGGCTTCGTTCCCGTAAAGGCGGGTAACGGCGTTTCGTTTGAGCAGGCGCATACCGTTATAGTTTGCAAAAAAATTGCATATCAGGATATGAGCGAGGACGGCTTTTTGTCGCAGGATATAAAAAACAACTATTCAAACGGCGATTATCACAGAACATATGTAGGGGAAATACAAAAGGTTCTTGTAAAAGAATAATTAACGGTTTGTAAAAAATATTTTAAATTTTTTGTAAAAAACCCTTGCATTTTATATTAAGCTGTGATATAATTTATCACGCACTTGAGAGATCTGCCGTTGGGCAGGTTTTTCAAAAGTCGGTGTTTATTACAACGAGGGTCCACCCGTTCCCATCCCGAACACGGTAGTTAAGCTCGTTAGTGTCGAAGATACTTGGCTGGAAGCGGCCCGGGAAAATAGATCGGCGCCGACATAATTAAAAGTAGTTCTCCAATAGGGGAGCTATTTTTTTGCCCTTTTTTAAAAATTTTATTTTTATTTTGTTAACAAAATGTAAATTCAGGGCGATAAACGAAAAAACAGCGCCCCGTTTATTGTTAAATAAAGGCTTTTGTGCTAATATATTATTACTGATATATTCAGGGGTGGTTTGTTGTTCGGCTATGTAAAGCCTTGTAAAGCGGAGCTTAAAATAAAAGAATACGAAACATATAAGGCCGTATATTGCTCCCTTTGCAGAACATTGGGAAAGGAATACGGCGTTTTAACAAGATTTTTTCTCACTTACGACGCAGTATTTTTTGCGCTCTTTTTAAAATGCGTTTCCCAAAGCGCTCCCGACTGCGCCCACAGCGGCGTTTGCAGGTTTAATCCCTTAAAAAAATGCAATTATATTGATGAGGACGAAATTTTAAAAAAGGCCGCCGCTTTAACCGTTATAATGTTCTATTATAAGTTAAGGGACAATATCGGGGACTCGCCGTTTTACAAAAAAATCGCCTTATATTTGATTTATCCTTATATAAAATCCAAGTTTAAAAAGGCGAAAAGCCTCTATCCGCAATATAATGATATTATAAAAGAGCAGACCGACAGGCAGGCCGTTATCGAAAGGGACAAAAGCGACAGCGTTGATCTCGCCTGCGACCCCTCGGCAAAGGCGCTTTCCGCAATTTTTACCGCCGATATGACGGACTCTCCGCAAAAGGAGCTTTCGGCAAGAACCGCCTATTGCATAGGCAGGTGGGTCTACCTTATGGATGCCTTTGACGACCTGAAAAAAGATATTTCCTCGTCCGGCTACAATCCGTTTATTTATTATTACGGCTTATCGGGTAAAAACGCCGAAGTAACCGAAAATCAGGAAAAGGAAATTATTTCAAGAATAAGAATAAGCGCAAACGAAGCGGCTGCCGCATTTGAAAAACTGAATAAAAACTGCTATAATTCCATAGTTGAAAATATAGTGTTCGACGGTCTGGAAAATGAGCTTAATATTTTGATTGATAAGATAAAAAGAGGTGATAAGAATGGCGAATAATCCGTATTCTGTGCTTGGGGTAAGCGAAAACGCAAGCCTCGACGAAATTAAGGACGCATACAGAAGCCTTGCAAAATCATATCATATCAGCGCCGACAACGGCGACAGCGAAGCCTATAAAAAAATGGACGAGCTTGACAGAGCTTACGATGAAATTATGATGCAGAGGAACAACGGATATTCTTCCGCTTCTTACACTTCACAGGGCGCCGATTATCAAAGCGCAGATTATTCCCAGTTTTCAGATGTAAGGGAAAAAATAAATATCGGCCGTTACGAGGACGCCGAAATGATACTTGACGGCATACCGGTCGATATGAGAAATGCCGAGTGGTATTATTTAAAGGGCAGAATTCAGCAAAACAGGGGCTGGTTTGACGAGGCTTACAAAAACTACGCCTCTGCCTGCAACAGAGAGCCCGAAAATACCGAGTACAGAAATGCTTTTGACAATTTGAATAACTACACAAACGGAGGTTACAGGCAGACTCACAGCTCTCAGCCAAGCGGATGCAGCAGCTGTGACATCTGTACGGGACTTATGTGCGCCGACTGTTGCTGTGAATGTTTCGGCGGCGATCATTTAATTCCCTGTTGTTGATATGAATAAAAATTCTGTCAGAAATTCCGCAAAAACCGCTGTTGGCGGCGTAATTGCGGCGCTGTCTGTTGTTTTAATGTTCCTTACGGCGATTATACCGTCTATGACCTATGCTCTGCCGGCCGCCGCCGGGATACTTATTACAATAGTGGTAATTGAAATTAATAAAAAATGGGCGTTCGGCGTTTATGCCGCAGTAAGCTTCCTGTCGATTTTACTTGTTGCGGACAAGGAAGCGGCGGTAATGTATATAATGTTTTTCGGCTATTATCCTATTTTAAAGGCGGTAATAGAGGGTCATTGCAGTAAAGCCGTTTCAATAGCTTTAAAGCTGTTGGTATTCAATGTTTCCATGGTATTGGCGTTTCTTATTTCCACATATGTGTTTATGATTCCGTTTGAGGAAATGGAAAAATACGGCCCTATAGCCGCTTTCGGACTGCTTGCCGCAGGGAATGTGGTATTTGTCATATTTGATTTTGCGCTTTCCAATTTAATTACGCTCTACAATATGAGATGGCGCAAGATATTTAAACGCATATTTAAGTTTTGACAGGCGCTTGATGCGTCTGTTCTCTTTTCAAAAGAGATTTTTTATAGTATAATTATGTTACAGTATTATTTTATAAAAGGTGAAACTGTTTATGGACGAAAATAAAAAACATTCTCACCAAGGACACAGGGACAGAATGAGAAACAGGTTTGAAGCAAAGGGACTTACTGCGTTTGAAGACCACGAAGCGTTGGAAATGCTTTTGTTTTATGCCATACCTCAGAGGGACACAAACCAATTAGCCCATGATTTAATAGATGAATTCGGTTCGCTTGCAGGCGTTTTTGACGCTCCCGTTTCGGCGTTGGAAAATGTAAAGGGCATAGGCAGAAATGCGGCCGTTTTAATAAAGCTTATACCCGAAATATATGCAAAATACCAGTACAGTAAATCGAGGGCGGACGACTGTGCGCTCGACAGCATTGAAAAGGCAGGCAGTTTTTTCGTCTCACGGTTTTCCGGCTATAACCGTGAGGTCGTTATCGTTTGCTGTCTTGACAACAGACTGAGGGTGAAAAAGACCTTTGTTGTTTCGGAGGGCGATATCAGCAGCGCCGAAATTGACATCAAAAAGATTGTAAGCTGTGTAGTAAATACAAATTCCACTTCGGTTATAATTGCGCATAATCACCCTGCCGGGGTTGCGGCGCCGTCCGGCAAGGATATTGAGGCCATGAGGGCTATGTCAAACACCCTGCATAAGCTCAATATCAGGTTTGTTGACAGCGTCATAGTTTCCGGCGACGATTATTATTCAATGGCGACAAAAGGCAAATACACATATTTGTTTGATTGATAAGTTAATTCGGCTGTTGAAATGTCCTTGACGGTTTTGCTGTGCAAGGTAAAAAATGTTTCAAATTTTTTGCGGATTTGATGTTTAATATCCATTGTTTTATCGATAATCTATGATAAAATTACTGTTAATAAGCACGAAGGGAGGGTCTTATACGGACCGTTTTAAGCTTGTTTCTCCGTACAAGCCTACGGGCGATCAGCCGCAGGCCATTGAAAAGCTGGTTGACGGCGTAAATAAAAACATGCAGGAGCAGACCTTGCTCGGGGTTACGGGTTCGGGCAAAACCTTTACTATGGCAAATGTCATAGCAAGGCTTAACAGACCCACTCTCGTACTGGCTCACAACAAAACCCTGGCGGCACAGCTCTGCTCGGAATTCCGTGAATTTTTCCCGGAAAACGCAGTTGAATATTTTGTCAGCTACTACGATTACTATCAGCCGGAGGCGTATATACCTACGACCGACACCTATATTGAAAAGGACTCTGCCATAAACGACGAGATTGATAAGCTTCGCCACTCCGCCACCTCGGCGCTCTCCGAGAGGCGTGATGTTATAATAGTTTCGAGCGTTTCGTGCATCTATACTCTCGGCGACCCGATAGATTACAGAAATATGGTTATCTCCCTTCGCAAGGGTATGATAAAGAGCAGGGACGAACTGCTTAAAAAGCTTGTTGAAATTCAGTATGAAAGAAACGATATTAACTTTATAAGAAATAAATTCAGGGTAAGAGGGGATACCGTTGAGATTTTCCCCGTTTACTCAAGCGAAAACGCCGTAAGGGTTGAGTTTTTCGGAGATGAAATAGACAGAATTTGCGAAATCAACGCCCTTACTGGACAGGTTAAGAACGAAATATCGCATGTTGCGATTTATCCTGCCTCGCACTATGTTGTTTCGTCCGACAGGCTTGAAAAGTCGATAGGTGAAATACTTGAGGAAATGGAAGCGAGGGTAAAAGAGTTTGAAAGCTGCGGAAAATTGCTTGAGGCGCAAAGAATAAGACAGCGCACGGAATACGATATGGAAATGCTCCGTGAAACGGGCTTTTGCAAGGGCATAGAGAATTATTCGAGAATTATGTCGGGCAGAGCGCCCGGAGCGGCTCCGTTTACGCTTTTAAACTATTTCCCCGATGATTTTCTGCTTTTTGTTGACGAATCGCATGTTACCCTGCCGCAGGTAAGGGGAATGTACGCAGGCGACAGGTCAAGGAAAGAGGCGCTCGTAAACTTCGGCTTCAGACTGCCGTCCGCCTTTGACAACAGACCGCTCAAATTTGACGAATTCTATGAGAGGGTGGGGCAGAAGATATTTGTCAGCGCAACCCCCGGCGAGCTTGAGAGGGAAAAGAGCGGACAGATAGTCGAACAGCTTATCAGACCCACGGGACTGCTTGACCCGGAAATATCGGTAAGGCCCACCGAGGGGCAGATAGAGGATTTGATCTCGGAAATAAATCTAAGGGTCGAAAAGAACGAGAGGGTTTTGGTAACGACCCTTACCAAAAAAATGGCGGAGGATTTAACCGATTTCCTTAAGGACCATTCAATCAAGGTAAAATATATGCACTATGATATAGACACCATTGAAAGAATGGAAATTATCAGGGATTTAAGGCTCGGCGAATTTGATGTGCTTGTCGGCATTAACCTTTTGCGTGAAGGGCTTGATATACCGGAGGTTTCGCTTGTAGCAGTACTTGACGCCGACAAGGAGGGCTTCCTCCGTTCCGAAACATCGCTTATTCAAACGGTGGGCAGGGCGGCAAGAAACGCCGACGGACAGGTTATCATGTACGCAGACAGCGTAACCCCGTCGATGGAGAGGGCAATTTCCGAAACCTGCCGCCGCCGTGAAATTCAGACAAATTATAACATCGAGCATAATATTACGCCCAAGACTATTAAAAAGGGCGTCCGTGACATACTTGAGATTTCAAATACTCATAAGAATGAAAGCGGCAAGAGAATGAGCAGAGCGGAGCGTGAAAAGCTGATAGTACAGCTCACGGCCGAGATGAAAGCGGCGGCAAAAATACTTGAATTTGAACATGCGGCAATGCTCAGGGATAAAATTCAAAAGCTGAGAGAAGGTAAATAGGCTTGCAGAATAAAAAAATTATAATTAAGGGCGCCAAAGAGCATAATTTAAAAAATATAGATTTGGAATTACCTCGAGATAAGCTCATTGTTTTTACGGGGCTTTCGGGTTCGGGTAAGTCCTCGCTTGCCTTTGACACGATTTACGCAGAGGGTCAGCGCAGATATGTAGAGTCCCTGTCGTCGTATGCAAGGCAGTTTTTAGGACAAATGGAAAAGCCGAGCGTCGAGTATATCGAGGGACTTTCTCCGGCAATTTCGATAGATCAGAAAACGACCTCAAAAAATCCCCGTTCCACGGTGGGAACGGTTACGGAAATTTATGACTATTTAAGGCTTCTTTATGCGAGAATAGGTATTCCGCACTGCCCCGTATGCGGCAGGGAAATATCCATGCAGACCGTTGACGGCATTGTTGACGATATTTTAAAGCTTGAAAACGGCACCAAAATTCAGATTATGTCGCCCGTAATTAAGGGCAGAAAGGGCGAGCATGCAAAGGAGCTTGAAAGCGCAAGAAAATCCGGCTTCGTAAGGGTGCGTATTGACGGAAGCATGTACGACTTGTCGGAGGATATTAAGTTAGATAAAAATATAAAGCACAGCATAGAAATAATCGTTGACCGCCTTGTAGTCGGCGGTGAAATCAGAAGCAGGCTTGCCGAAGCCGTCGATATGGCGTGCAATCTCGGCGGCGGAAATGTGATAGTAGATGTTATCGGCGGCGAAGAGCTTATGTTTTCGCAAAACTTTGCCTGCCCGGAGCACGGAATTTGTATTGATGAAATGTCGCCGAGGGTTTTCTCGTTCAACAACCCGTTCGGCGCCTGTCCCAAGTGTACGGGACTGGGCGTTTTTATGAGGGTCAGCCCCAATCTTGTAATACCGAATAAAAGCCTCTCCATAAGGGAGGGCGCAATAAATGCGTCGGGTTGGTCAAAGGCGGACAGCGGAACAATAGCGCAGATGTATTATCAGGCGTTGGCGGACGAATACGGCTTTACGCTTGATATGCCCGTGTCAAAGCTAAGCAAAAAACAGCTTGACGCAATTCTTTACGGCACAAACGGCAAAAAAATAAAAATGACAAGGGTGAACGAGTACGGAAGCGGTACTTACAAAACCGATTTTGAGGGCGTAATCAATAACCTGCAAAGGCGTTATGACGAAACCACAAGCGAATGGTCAAGGTATGAGATCTCGCAGGTTATGGAGGAGTGCAACTGTCCCGAATGTAACGGGTTAAGGCTTAAAAAATCTGCGCTTGCCGTCACGGTAGGCGGACTTAATATTATGGAATTTACAAAGCTCTCCGTTGAAAAGGAGCTTGAGTTTATTGAAAAGCTTGAGCTTAACGAAAGGGAGCAGATGATAGCAAAGCTTATTATTAAAGAGATAAAGCAGAGGCTGAATTTCCTTTCGAGCGTCGGGCTCGGGTACCTTAACCTATCCCGTGCGTCGGGTACTCTTTCGGGCGGAGAAAGCCAAAGAATAAGGCTTGCAACGCAGATAGGCTCTTCGCTTATGGGAGTGCTTTACATTCTTGACGAGCCGAGCATAGGGCTTCATCAGAGGGACAACGACAAATTGCTCGATACCCTTAAAAGGCTCAGGGATTTAGGCAACACTCTTATAGTTGTAGAGCATGACGAGGACACCATAAGGGCGGCGGACTATGTTGTAGATATAGGCCCGGGCGCAGGCATACACGGCGGAGAGGTGATTTTCGCCGGCCCTGCGAAGGATTTGGAAAAAGTCGATGCCTCTGTTACCGGACAGTACCTTTCGGGCAAAAGGAAAATCGAAATACCCGAAAAGAGACGGGAGGGCAACGGTAAGAAGCTTGTAGTCAGAAAGGCGCAGGAAAACAACCTTAAAAAAATTGATGTTGAGTTCCCCCTGGGCAAATTTATCTGCGTTACGGGCGTTTCGGGTTCGGGAAAATCCTCGCTTGTCAACGAGATACTGTATAAAAAGCTTGCAAACGAGCTAAATAACGCCAAAAAGCCCGTGGGAAAGCATGAGAGAATTGACGGGGTTGAAAATTTAGACAAGGTAATTAATATCGACCAGTCGCCCATAGGCAGAACTCCCCGTTCAAATCCGGCAACATATACCGGTGTGTTTACCGATATAAGAGAGCTTTTCGCCTCCACTCAGGAGTCAAAAATCAGAGGATATAACGCTTCAAGATTTTCGTTTAATGTCAAGGGCGGACGCTGTGAGGCTTGCCAGGGCGACGGCATAGTAAAAATCGAAATGCACTTTTTGCCCGATATTTATGTTCCCTGCGAGGTCTGCAAGGGCGCAAAGTACAACAGGGAAACGCTTGAGGTAAAGTATAAGGGAAAGACAATCTACGATGTCCTCGAGATGACGGTTGAGGAGGGTATGGAGTTTTTCAAAAATCAAAAGAAAATCTGTACCAAGCTTCAAACCCTCTACGATGTAGGCTTGGGTTATATAAAAATCGGACAGCCTGCCACAACTCTTTCCGGCGGTGAGGCGCAGAGAGTCAAGCTTTCGACAGAGCTTTCAAAGCCCGCAACGGGCAGAACCGCTTATATACTTGACGAACCCACAACGGGTCTCCATACCGCAGATGTCCACAAGCTTATAAGCGTTTTGCAGAGGCTTGCCGACAACGGGAATACCGTCATAGTTATCGAGCATAACCTTGATGTTATTAAGGTTGCGGACTATATAATCGACCTCGGGCCCGAGGGCGGCGACAAGGGCGGAAAAATCGTTGCCGCGGGAACCCCGGAGGAAGTGGCGAAATGCAAAAAGTCCTACACGGGTCAATATCTTAAAAAGGTTTTGGAAAAATAGCTTCAAAAAAGTCCTGCTTACACAACAGGGCTTTTACTTTGCCTTTAAACGGCTTTTACGGCTTTCGTTACAGGTGCGAAAAATTTTTGTTGTAAAATGTGCCGATATATGGTACAATGTCAAATTGAAGAGCATAGAATTTGTTTTATCTTTTCGCTAAAATTTAATACCGATATAAGAAGATACGGTTTTGAAAAGTTGTAAGCTTAGTAGGATGTAAAAGGGAATCCGGTTCGAGTCCGGAACAACCGCCATTACTGTATTTGACGATATGGGGGCAGTATAACCATTGGGATTTTCGTCCTGAGAAGGTATGCCCCTGTGTGACCCGTTCACAGCATCATAAGTCAGGAAACCTGCCGTGTCTTTTTAGGTTAAACACAGCTTTGGTGAGAAGAGTGCAACCGATTTATCGCCGCACAGCGGCTTTGGCTTTGCACTTTTTCAAAGCCGGGGCCTGTTTTCACTGTGCTGTATTATAAATCCGTTGTACTCTTTTGACCTTTTGGTTGAAAGGGTATTTTTTTGTAAAGGAGGGTTTATTAGTGACATCTGATGAGAAAAAGTCCTTGGCGGAAGAACTTTTGCGTCAAAAAAGCAAAGAGCTTGGAAGAATACCGCGCAAAGATGATTTTGACGAACCTACAAGGTCACGAATTAAGGCCTTCCTCGGACCTTGGCCGAGGGCGCTGGAGGCCGCCGGCTTAAAGCAGGCAAAAAAACAGCCGTCAAAGTCAAAGAAAAAAAGAAAATAAAAATTAATTTAACAGGAGAACGGAAATGAAAAAGACAATAGGCATATTACTTGCTTTAATTATGATTTTTACCGCCGTTCCGCTGACCGCTTTTTCGGCGGAGTCGGATACGCAGGCGGCAAACGCTGACTGCAAAGCGATTTATGAGCAAACAGGCAAATATTTAAGCTCCCTTGGCACACCCGGCGTAGGCTCTGTCGGCGGCGAGTGGATGGTTATTGACCTCACCCGTTCGGGCTATGCCTGCCCCGACGGCTACTATGAAAATGTTGTTGACTATGTAAATGCCGAAATTAACGAAAAAGAACAGCTCCACAGGGTAAAATCAACCGATAATTCCCGTGTAATTCTCGCCCTTACCTCGGCAGGGTACGATGTGACAGATGTTGACGGACACAACCTTTTAATGGGGCTTACCGATATGGATTATGTCACATGGCAGGGTATAAACGGGCCTGTTTGGGCTCTCATCGCCTTTGACTGCCACGGTTATGAAATCCCGATTAACAATGATGCGGCACAGCAGGTAACCAGAGAGGGTCTTATTAATTTTATACTTGAAAGTCAGCTTGAGGACGGAGGCTGGGCGCTGGGCTCTTTCGGGAAAAATTCCGATGTCGATATCACGGGTATGACAATTCAGTCGCTTGCGCCCTATTACAATACAGATGAGAATGTAAAGACTGCGGTTGACAGGGCGCTTAAATGCCTTTCCGATAAGCAGTACGACAACGGCGGCTTCGGTTCGGTTGACGGTATATGCAGTGAATCCTGCGCCCAGGTCATAGTCGCCCTGACCGCCTTGGGAATAGATCCCGAAACAGACGAACGCTTTGTTAAAAACGGCGTTTCCGTTTTGGACGCCATGTGCTTGTTTGCCGTTGAGGGCGGCGGCTTCACACATACTCCAAACGGCAATTTAGACGGTATGGCAACCGAGCAGGGACAATACGCTTTGGCGGCATATTTCCGCTTTATCGAGGGAAAAACTGCGCTCTATGATATGAGCGATGTCAGGATAGGCCCGGATACTCCCGATACCTCTGACGAAGATGCGGCACAGGCGGTTGAAGCCTTAATTTCCGAAATAGGTGTTGTAACACAGGACAGCGCCGAAGCAATAGAAGCGGCACGCACGGCTTATGATGCGCTTACCGACAGCCAAAAGGCAATGGTTAAAAACTACGGCGTGCTCACCGCCGCCGAGGCAGAGTATTCAAAACTGATAAGCGAAAATAAAACACCAAGCGAAAATCCCGAAGAGAATACGCCCGTTACAAACGGAAACACCGATAACGGCGGAGTTCCCGAAAACGGCTTCACACCCGAAAACGGAGGAGTACCCGAAAAAGGGGAGGAAAAAGACAATTCTCAAAAAGTCACCGTATCGGACGGCGAAAACGCTTCAAAAAAGCATGATATTCCCAAAACGGGCGGATACTGCAACGCCGCTGTTTGCGCCTTTGTACCGCTCTTTTCCGCCTGTGTGTTGACAGCGCTGTTAATGAAAAAGAAGAAGTACAAAAAGATTTAAAATAAGCGTATAGTCGTTTTAAAAAGCATTTGCAAAAAAGCATTTCCCGGGGAGAACAGAAGATGAAAAGGAAAACAGTCGCAAATACTATAATGGTGATATTAATTATCGCCATTGCGTTTTCGGGCGTTTTGGGCGTAGGCTATATTAAAGGGCGCTTCGACAAACCCAACGGCAAAACCGCTGTTTTAACGGAAATCAGCGGTATTGTCACCCTAAAGCGGAGCAATACGGCTTATTGCGTAAATCGGGAAACCGTACTGCACGGCGGCGACGAGCTTGTCTGCGACAGCGGCGCTTCCGTTTTAATAGATATAGGCGACAGTTACATAGCCCTGGGTCAGAGCGCCAAAGCGAAAATCGTAACCCCGAAAAACGACGGCTTTCTCGCCGAAGTAACCGCAGGGGAGGCGTTTGTATATGCAGAGTCTCCCGTCGGGCTTGAATTTGACGCAAAACATACGCAGATAAATAACGCCGTGGCGCTTTTAAGCGTCCGCAAGGGTACGCAAAGCGTCAGCGTCTATTACGGAAAAGTAGAGAACGCAGGCGCAGGTCAGATGCTGGAATGGCTCGGCGGCGAAGCTTCAGTCAGGAGCTTTTCCGTCAACAGCCTTAATGATTTTAATATCGCCCAAATTCGCAGGGCGAACAAAACAAAGCCCCTTATATTTACAAACGAGGACTTGGACAGGCTTGAAGCGGAAAGGCTCTCGCAAATTCAAAACGCCGAAAATTCCGCCCCGGCCGTAACCGCCGTACAAAGCGGCGGAAAAACCGAGACTTCCGCCAAAAACAAAGAAGTAGTTTCAAAAAGTGAAAACATTACCGAAATTTTCACTACGGCAAAAGCGCAAAGCGTCACAAACCCGTTTAATTCGTCAAAGCCCGATACAAGCGGTAAAAAGGAAACTACATCGGAGCATAGGACCGCACCTGCAAACGCAACGACCAAGCCCTCCGTTACGACAGGGTCGGCAGATGTAAAAGATAAGCTTTACTGTACGATAACCATTCGCTGTGACACAATATTGAAAAATTGGGACAAGCTTGAGCCTGCAAAGGTCGCCTATGTCCCGAAAAACGGTTGTATTTTACCTGTGGTAAGGGTCGAATTTACCAAGGGCGAAACTGTTTTCGATGTTTTGAAACGGGTTTGCAGGCAGAACGGGATACAGCTTGAATACAGCTGGACGCCCTTGTACGGCAGTTATTATGTGGAGGGAATTAACAACCTCTATGAATTTGACTGCGGCCCCGAATCGGGCTGGATGTATAAGGTAAACGGCTGGTTCCCGAATTACGGCTGTTCAAGCTACGGCTTGACAGGTGGAGAAGCCGTTGTGTGGTGCTATACCTGCAAGGGTCTCGGCGAAGATGTCGGCGCAGAGTATAATGGGTAGCTTTTAAAAGCTTTTTAATATTTCTTGCCGTGCTTTGCCCTTTTACGGGAGATTAAGAGGAGAAAATCAAGTGGAGCATTTTAAAATAAGGGATTTGAGTTTTTCCTATCCCGGCAGTAAAGAGAAAAAGATTTTGGACGGCATTTCCCTTACGATAGAAAAGGGGGAATTTGCGGTCATTTGCGGAAAATCGGGCAGCGGAAAAACTACCCTGCTTCGCCATTTTAAATCGGTGCTGTCACCACACGGGAAAAGGAGCGGCGAAATTTTTTTCAACGGTGCTTTGCTTGAAAATATAGGCGCAAGGGAGCAGTCGTCAAAAATCGGCTATGTTATGCAAAATCCCGACGAACAAATTGTCACGGACAAGGTTTGGCACGAGCTTGCCTTTGGCTTGGAGAGCCTTGGACACAGCCAAAAAAGTATGCGTTCGGGCGTTGCGGAAATGGCGTGCTACTTCGGTATGCAGGATTGGTTTTACAAGGATACGGCTAAGCTTTCCGGCGGTCAAAAACAGCTTTTGAACCTCGCCGGAGTTATGGTTATGCGGCCGGAGGTGTTGATATTGGACGAACCGACGGCTCAGCTCGATCCCATTGCCGCCTCGGATTTTCTCAACACGGTGCGTAAAATCAACGCAGAACTGGGCGTAACCGTCATCATAACAGAGCATCGGCTCGAGGAGCTCATTGCGTATTGCGACCGTACCGTTGTTATGGATAACGGCAGAATTATTGCAAATGACAGCCCTAAAAAAATAGGCAAACAGTTGTACGAACAAAAAAATCCTATATTTTCGGCTATGCCTGCGCCCATGCGTATTTTCTGCGCAGTAAACGGGCAGGGGGAGTGTCCGCTGACGGTTCGGGAGGGGCGTAGTTGGCTGAGCCGAGAGTTAGGCGAAAGCCCCAAAATAAACAAACTGCCGACACAGCCGTTTGAGCAGGAGGTAAAAAACCCTGCTTTGAGCTTAAAAGAGTTATGGTTCAGATATGAAAAGGACGGCCCCGATGTGCTTAAAGGGGTCAGCCTGGAAGTTCCGCAGGGAAGCCTGTCCGCCGTGGTTGGCGGAAACGGGGTCGGAAAATCTACCGCATTAAAGGCGGTATGCGGTATTTGTAAGCCTTATCGGGGGAAAATCAAGCTTTTCGGGAAGCCTGTTGACAAATTAAAACCGAATGAGCTTTTTAATAAGGGCGTTTCAATGCTTCCGCAGGACCCAAAAAATCTGTTCGTGAAAAAAAGCGTCAGGGAAGAGCTTTCGGAAATGACAAAGGACAGCAAAAAGATAGAGGAGACGGCAGAGCTTTGCAATATTACCGGGCTTTTGGAGGCTCACCCCTACGATTTGTCGGGCGGCGAACAGCAGAGGGCGGCGTTTGCCAAGGTATTGCTGAGCCAACCGAGGATTTTACTGCTTGACGAGCCCACAAAGGGTATGGACAGCGTTTACAAAAAAAGCTTCGCCTCTTTTTTAATTAAGCTTAAAGAGCGGGGCGTCACCGTTTTAATGGTGTCGCACGATATTGAGTTTTGCGCCGAGTACGCCGACCGTGTAAGTATGTTTTTCGACGGCAAAATACTTACCACCGACGCACCGCAAAGCTTTTTCGGACAAAACAGCTTTTATACCACGGCCGCAAACAGAATGAGCCGCCATGTTTTTACTAATGCCGTTACGGCGGAAAATGTCGTTGAATTATACAGAATGAATAAGGCGGAGGAAATATGAAAAAATCTGATAAGCTTTTACTGTCGGCGTTCTTTGTTTTTATTCCTCTTACCCTGTTTATAGGCGGCAGGCTTCCGGGCAGAGGTTATTATATTACGGCCGCCGCATTAATTGCGGAGCTTTCCGTTCCGCTTTTTGCCTCGTTTAAAAAGGGCAAACCGCAGGCGAGGGAGCTTGCCGTGCTTGCGCTTATGTGCCTGATTTGCATAATAGGCCGTGTCGCAATACCCGTGCCGAATTTTAAAGCGGCGTTTGCCCTCATTATGCTAACCGGTATTTCTTTCGGTGGAAGCGCCGGTTATATTGTCGGCGCAATAACGGCGTTTGTAAGCAATTTTTTCTACGGTCAGGGAGCTTATGTGCCGTGGCAGATGATGGCGTACGGCGCAGGCGGTATGCTTTCGGGCTTTGCGTTTTATAACGGAAAAATACCTAAAAAGCCGTGGATTTTGGCGCTGTTCGGCTTTGTCGGCGTTGTGTTCTTTATAGGGCCGCTTCTCGACTGCTCGCATATGTTTTTATCCATGCCGCAGACAGGCTTAAAATCCTTTGCGGCGTCGTTTATATCGGGTTTTCCCGTAAATGTTAGTCAGGGGGTCTGTACGGCTGTTATAATGCTTGTGTTCGGTAAACCGATTATCGAAAAATTGGACAGGTTTAAGCTTAAATACGGAATATTGGAGCCTGAAAATGGGATTTGAAAATTGCCACCCTTTAGTAAATTTCATATATTTTGCGGTGATGCTGTATGCAACGGTTAATTTCCGCCACCCCGTATTTTTGGCGATTTCATTTTTATGTGCATTTGCCTACAGTATAAAACGCAACGGAAAGAAGGCGCTTGTTTTTAACCTTGCCCTATTGCCTCCGATTGTTGCGTTCGCCCTGTATTACAGCTCCTATACGCATTTCGGCGTTACCGTTTTGGCGGAAAATTTCATAGGCAACAGCATTACTCTTGAGTCGCTGGTTTACGGTGCGGTGCTTGCGGTGAGCTTCGGCGGAGTAATAATGTGGCTGTCGTGCCTGTATTCTGTTTTTTCTGCGGATAAAATTATATATCTGTTCGGGAAAATAAGCCCCAAGGCGGCAATGCTCCTCTCAATACTGCTTCGTATGGCGCCGAGGATTAAAAACGGAGCCGAGAGACTGAATACGGCTCAATGCTCAATAGGCAGGGGAGTAAATTGCGGAGGCGTTATTTTTCGCCTTAAAAACTGTATTCGTATTTTTTCTGCGCTTGTTACCCAAACCCTTGACTCGCTGATTTCCGTTTCCGAGTCTATGCAGAGCCGGGGCAGTACGCTGAGGGGGAGAAAGGCGTTTTCCGTCTATCGTTTTGACAACCGTGACCGAGCCTATGTTATCTGTATGTTTTCCCTGATAACCTTAACAGCAATGGGGGGTACAGCTTAATCAGACCGATATTGTATGCGACCCGAAAATTATTATTAATCCCACAACTGCGTCGTCATATGTTTTTTATACCGCATACGCCGCCCTATGCCTGATGCCCCTTGCGCTGGAGCTATGGACGCAATACCGCTTTAAAAAGGCGAGAAAAAACGCCGATGTCTATCCCCAAAACATAGAATAAACAAAAAGAGAGAAGCCCACGCCTCTCTCTTTTATCATATTAAAAATTATCGCTTATTAAGAATTTTCGCCGCTTTCGTTTTCTTCAATGGCATATTTTATAAATTTAAATTTATCTTTATTGTTTTTGTAATACTTTTCGGCCGCATCGCAAAGAATATAGCACAGATGTGATACATATATTTTTAATTCGCTATATGTAACCTTCACATCTTTTCCGTAAGCAACCATACTCATATCACCATTTGCGCCAATTTCGTCTGTCAGTACCAGTATAAATTTATCAACTTTGCAACGAGCCTCATTGATTTTCTTTTTATCTATACTGGGAGTACTTTGATGCAGAAAAGAATTTCGCAAACTATAAATGATTTCCTCGTTCAAATAAGGCATATCGTAAGAATATAGCGAATTGCAATTGTCCTTTATAACATATTGGCAGAGCCAATTTTTATAGCGATTACCGTTTCTTTTTTCACATGGATATTCGGCTTTACCGCAAGTATCGGGTAAGGTTAGCGCAAGCGCAAGGGCGGACAAATACAATTTATTTGACATTGCAACTCGAATTTCTGATATAATTCGGTTGATCAAGTAATCACCTCGCTGAATAATTGCACAATCTCACACACCGTTTCATCGCCGCAGATATTTCGGATTTTGAGGCGAAGCGGCTTTTTGTCACAGCGAATTTGCCCGTTCCAAAATTCTTTTGTTTTCGTGCCGTTTGCGATCACATAGCCGTTTTTGTCAATCTTAATTTCGCTGTCGGAGTGCCACTCACCCTCGACGGCGGTGCAGTCAACGCTCAAAAACTCAATAAGCTCCAAGCCGTCCTCACTGATTTCAATAGGCTTATACGGCTTCTTTGCCGAAGAATTAAGAAATGCTTTTTGATTGAACTCATCTATCTTTGAAATCACACGGTCGCTCATAAATTTATCAATGACAACAGCGTATCCGCCGAACAGGTCGTCGTGACATTCCTCTGTATGAAATTCCGCATAATCGCCGATTATCACATCGTCAAGAACGGTTTTCAGGTCACGCAGTTCAATTTCGACCGTTGTGCTGTCATCTTCATCTATAAATTGCAAGATTTCGTCTTTGTCCGTAATATCTATGTAGTAGACAATAACTTTTTTAATATTGCCGTCAAGCTCGGGGATAGCCTGATGAATAATGCGGTTCATCATTACCTTGTCGAGCAGTTTTGAAGAACTGTCCGCCAAGTTCGGGACATAGACGGGGACGGTTCCCAGCTTGCTGTCGGAAACGGCGCCCTCCCAGAAGGAATCGAGAGAATCCTCGTTTTTCAATCCCGGTATCAGCGACTTGATTTTGTCCATTGTCTGCACCGGGTTGCGGTAGAGCTGAACCCCGTCCTTGATTTCCAAAACATCAAATTCCGCACCGTCCGATTTCAGGCGGTCACGGGTGGTTTGAATGGAATTTAGACCGATGTCGCAGTGGATAAAGCGGCGGCCGAGCTTGTTTGCCACGGCGGCGGCCACGCCACTGCCACCGAAAAAGTCGGCGACGAGCATTCCCTCGTTGGAAGATGTTTTGATGATGCGTTCCAAAAGCGCCTCGGGTTTTTGAGTGGCGTAATTTTCACGTTCTTCCGCCTGAGAATTAATAGGAAAAATATCCGTCCATATTGTGTGCACAGCTTTACCCTTTACCTCGTCAAAATATCTTTTAACCCGAGGCAAACCATTTGAAGTGAACTCAATTCTATTTTCACTCATCATTTTATCAATATTTTCTTGATTGAATCTCCACATAGAACCTGTTGGCGGAGCAAGCAATTTGTCACCAAAATAAAGCGGTTTGCCAGTTGATCCGTGCGCAGGAGCTGTGCAATCCGAAGTGCCATATTTTCTACCATCCTTATCTATTTGATTAAATCTTGCTTTAATGTAATCATTATCAAAGGGAATGTATTGTTTGTTAAAGATATATTCCTCAACCGAATTTGAATAATAATACAATGTTTCATGAATAGAGCCAAACTTATCAGCATCCGAATGAAATGTGAATCTCTGCCAAACAATTTCATTTCTAAAATTTGTCTCCCCAAAAATCTCGTCCATCAGGATTTTTACATAGTGCCCGATATGCCAATCCAAATGGACATAAATCGACGCTGTTTCGCTCATCACGGATTTGATCGCCATGAGGTTTTCATACATCCAGTTTAGGTATTTTTCCTTGTCCCAAACATCGCCGTACATTTTTTCCTCAAAGGCTTTCAGCTCGTCGATGTCAAGCTCCTGTTCAGCCTGTGCGATAGCTTCCGCAACTTTGGGGTTGCGGCGGATATAGACCTTTTTGGCGTAGTCTGCGCCGCTGGCAAAGGGTGGGTCAATATACACAAGATCCACCTGAATACCTTTTTCTTTCAGGTATGCACAGGCAGAAACACATTCGCCCCGAATGACCATATTACCGTCGGCGTTTTCGCCCACGGTTTCCTGCTTTTCCATTTCATAAAGGGGCATCCCACGCCGGAGCGTCATTGAAACATCGTCTGCGCCCTTGTATTTCAGTATTCTGTTAAAGTTTCCAAGCACAGCCTGTCCCTCAATAGGTTCGGGTATAAACGGCACATATTTTATCGGCATTATACTTGACCTCCGTTATTTATATATGTTGCAAATTGCAAATATGCGGCAGTCATACCCACTGCCTCTGAAAACTCTATTACAAGTTGTTGTTTCTGAGCATCTGTCAGTTTTATAAAAGCCTCATAACATTTAAACAGCTCTTTTTTTGCCTCTATATATTTATCGTCAAATTCAATTCCAAATGACGGTCGAATTTCATTCATTAATGTTCCTCCTTGAAAAATTCTTTGATTTTCTTTTGTGTCAATAAAATTCGTTCTTTCTCCGACAGCTTATCTTCCAAATATAAATAGTCAAAGCGTTCATACCCGAAAGCTTTGTTATTTTGTTTTGAAAATTCCGTTTCCATAAAGGTCTTTTTATCTTTAAAGGTCGGGTCGTTTGCATATATACCGCCCTTTGTTTCGACGATTATCGCTTTGTGTATCTTGTCGCCTTTGCG
The DNA here is from genome assembly GCA_947630285.1 of uncultured Clostridia bacterium. Classification (GTDB taxonomy): domain Bacteria; phylum Bacillota; class Clostridia; order Oscillospirales; family Acutalibacteraceae; genus Fimenecus. The sequence continues at coordinate 33,168 of CANRHD010000007.1, forward strand.
CTTAATAATCAAAAAGTCAGGAGTATAAATACCTATGTATTTCCATTTTTCTCCGTTCTGCTTATAACATTTGATTTTGAATTCAGTCATAGCACGGTCGCCGTTGTAGTAGACCTCTAAGCCGAGCTTTTCAATCTCCTCAAAAGATAGCACTTCCTTTAAGAAAGTCTGTTCAAAGCCACTGTCGGTTCTGTAGGGCAGATAATGAAACGAACGATCTTTATTGATGTGGGAAGTGTTTTGTGCCCGCAGTGTTTCGGCTATCGTTATGTTTCCGGCTTCTTCCAACAGGCGAATGGCATCTTCCGTTTTAGGATCAATTTTCAATTTGCCCTCATCGTCCAATATGATTTTATCTGTAATAACCTGATCCGGGTAGTAATCCTGCGGTCTGTCGGTAAGAATTTTGTCAGTGAAATTTTTGATATTCAAAAGACTTGCCGCTTCAGGTATAAACTCTTCTGTTGTTTTAAAGTCAAGCTTATCACAGAAGGCTTTGCGAATATTGGCCTCAACCTGCTTTCGGTCATATTTTGAGCTGAAATAGAAAACTTCGTCTTTCTTATAGGTGATTGTATTATAAATGTCTTTGAGAGCTTTTTCAAATTTCATTAGATCTGCAACCGTAAGTGTTAGAAAGCTGCCCTTTGTAATTCCGTAAACCCAAGAAAGGAAGGTCGTAGGTTCGGTCCCGTATTCCGAGTCGTCAACGCTTATCGTTGTTTTGCTCTCGTCCATAGATAGGTCGGTAGTTTTGATTATACTGCCTGCAAGGCGTGTACCGTCGGTCGAAACCGCAATATTGCTTGCCGGATCGGCTTTTTTGACCGTAACGGTTTCATAACTGATTTTGAGCTGGTAAAACTCGACCTTCGGCAGCTTTAAATATGTCGTGCGGTTATAACGCTTTAACGACGGTTTGCTGTTGTCGGCAGATGAAAACTCTTTTAGAGTAATGTGATGTTGCTGTTCAAGCTGCATATTCAGCTTGCCGGCGTTACTTTCGTTGAGATAAATCAGCGCCGTTTCGGGGCTGTTCTTCACTACCTGTCGCAGACAGCGGCAGGATGTCTGTAGTACCATATTTGTCGGGCAGTCGCCCTCTTGGGAAAGTATAATGCCCGTCAGACTGCGGCAGTCCCAGCCCTCTTTGCCGATTTGCACGAGCAGTACTATGCGTATATTTGAAATAGATTTATCCAAAATATCAAACTGCATTTGGCTGTCGGCAGGCATTTTATATTGCTTATTGCCTTTGTGAAATTTCAGTATTACATCTGTTCCGAGTCCGTATTCCGAAACAATACGGGATACCAAAGGATATACAACTTCTTCTAATTTTTCAATCGTGCCGCAATAAATGCCGAGCTTAGCGGTCGAACCGTCTGCATAAATCGTATCTTTGTATGTATTGAGAAATTCACGGACGCCTTTTTCAATAATCAAACTGCTGTCGGCAATATCCGCAATTTTAACTACCGGACGCTTTAAGAAGTTACCCACGCCGTTAATTAATGGATAGTAATATACAATATTTGTAATTTCCGCCGTTCCTACGGAAAGGGAATCGACAACCTTGAATTTCTCGGCCTTTTCAAGATAAGGCGTGCCGGAAAACCCGATTACTGAGTTAACGGTTTTATTTTGCGCCCATTTTGTAACAACAGCACGCAGTTTAATTTCATCGCTGACGGCGTGGTGTACCTCATCAATAAAGATTGAAAGCGACGGCAGTTTGCCGATCAGATTTCGGAGCTCATTTGCCTGCTTGTCCTTTTCATCATCGCTTTCCTCAAACAGACTGATTTGACCGTTTTTTTCCTTAATACGGTCAAGAATGACCTTTTCTGCATTTGTAACGGCAACAAGCCCGAAAAGTTCGGAAAGCGGCTGATGATTTGCAATCTTTTGAACATTCGGGTTTTTTGTTTTATTAGATTTGTTAGCGGTTTTTCCCTGATCAAGAACTTCAAAGGAAATCAAACGCTTAATTTCTGTCGCCGCAGGTTCGGGAATAATCCAGGCCGGATTAAAATTCTGTATCGTTTTGAGACTTGGCACAACTGAGGATTTTAGTCCTGACGGCGCAAAGATAATAAAATTATGTGCAAATATGGGATTTGTCGGCTCGATTAGTGCAAAATACAAATCAAGATAGATAAACGCCGCCATTAAATATGTTTTACCGGCACCCATTGGCAGGCTAAACAGATAATCCGTATAAGAAACGCCATAAAAAGCGTTATGAAAAAAGCTTTCGCAGTCAATACTTGACGGATCTTTTTTGATTTGATTTTCAAGCTTTTCTGAAACCTGTTCGCCCTTATCGTTTGTTAATCGGGAATATTCAAACAGTGCGGCCGCTGACGGATTTTTTTCCAAGTATTCACGGGCTGCCGTTGATAACTCTATATCGTTTAAATCAAGAGAGTTGAACCGACCGTTTAGAAAAAGGTATTCTAACGGCCTGCACTCACAGGCGATTTTAAGAAACAGATAAACCTTGATTGCTTCAATCTGTGCGTCTCGCATTTGTCCTGTTTTTTCAATATATTCAAATAAATTTTTAACTGTGCATTTTGGAGATTTATACCACGCTTTACACTTGTTCTCAATCATTTTATAGAACATATTGTTCCTCCGCAAATTGGTACATATACTAAAGATAAATATAGCATCATCAGAATTTACGCTTTGACAAGCCTTTGCTTTTTATTAGGTATATTCTCCCTTTTCCTCTTCGGGTCTGGTATTCGGGACGGGCGCAGGTTCGTCCTGCGGTAAAGTGTCAGGCGGTAAATCGTCCGGCAGCATATCCGCTTCGGCACGGTCTATTTCAAATGCCTCGGATATTTCCCGTTTTAGCTCCTCGCCGTTTTCATTTTGGGATACATCTGAAGCGTTGACCTCCTGAGCTGTTATCACAAAATCGTTTTGCTCCTCTGCAAGCTCCCATTTGCTTTTTTTCGCCTTTTTAAAGAAAAGCAATTTTCTGCGCTTTAAAACAATTATCACCGTGGCAATTATTATCGTAGCACAGCTGATAACCGAGCCGACAACAAGACCCGACGGATAATAGTTGAAAATAACCGTATGCTCGCCCTTTGTAATATCGAAAGCGAGCAGGGCGTCGGACACCTTGTAAATGCTGTCTCTGTCAAGGCGTTTGCCGTCAACATACACTCTCCAGTTAGCGTCATACGGAATGGAAGTGAACACCATACCGTCGTACTTGGCGTCTAATTTGCCGGAGACAAGGGTTTCCTCGTTTTTGGTAATTTCAAAGTTATTTTGCGAAAGTATCTTATAGCCCTGTTCAAATTTTTCGTCCTCAAGACCGTAAGCGCAGAATTTTAAAGTACCGGTATTATTCTCCAATTTAAAATTAAGCTCCACAAAAACGGACTGTCCGGCTTCAACGAACCCTACATCGTAGATGTGAGGCTCGCTTAACTGCTCAACGCTGTTGCTGAAGCCGTCGCCGCTTACCAAAACGCTCTCAAGCTCCTTGCAGTCAATGTAAATATACACATTCTGCGACTTTTCGGGCGTAATCTCAAAGGATACATTTGCGGCCTTGCCGTTTTCCGTCTTGGTAAACGCAAAATCGCCCTGTTCAAACGCCGCATCGGAGAAACTGTCAATATTGCCGTATTCCGTATTTTCAATGTCAAGCTTTGTAAATACGCCGTTGACGCCGCTTGCAAGCCTGAAAAATTCAGCCTGAGCCATGAACGGGTTGTCATAAATCGAGGCGTCCCAGCCAGAAGCCGCCTTGTTTACCGCAAACGCAATCGAGAGGGGATATTTGTTTTCGTAAACGGTGTAGTCGTCTACGCTGAACATTTCTTCCAAAAGGTTCGGGTTAATTCTGATGCTCTCGTCGTTTTTAACAATGTATTTGAGCCCGAACATCGAGTTGTAGACGGGCGTTTGCATAGCGTAGGTATAGCTGTTTATAAAGTTTCCGTAAAGGCCGACCTGCTGTTGGAGGTTCGATACCGTTTCGTATGCCATGGAGGAGAAAACCGAAACTCCGTTATAGCCGAGCCAGCAGGGGTCCATGGTGGTCTTTGAGTTTGTAACCTCCATTCTGTAGAGGTTGTTTTTATTCATCTCGTCAAGACGGGATTTTAACTGCCTGAAATCGTCATAGCCCTGAACATAGTCGCCCTTGGGCTGGTTCATTGAATACTTCGTAGTATTGCCCAGGGCAACCTCCGAGCAAACGGTACACAGCAAAAGCACCGAAACCGCCGAGGCCTGGAACCTTTTGTCCTTGAACAAATAAAGTATGACAACATATCCGACGGAAAAGACAATGCTGAACAAAACAGCGGCGTCGTCAATATTTACGGAGGTTATTTTTTCAACCAGCACCATAAACGCTATAACGCCTATTCCCACCGAAAGAAGCTGTCTTGAAGTGTATTCGGAAATGTTTATCAACGCCTTTACCGCTAAAGTAAGCAGGATAAAGGAATACATAAACGAAAAACGGTAGGGCAGGTCGTTGGGGAAATGGAAGCCGTGCCAAATGAAATTGGGAATATTAATATTAAAGCTGAAATAGAGAACCGCAAGCAAAACAACATTTGAAACCTTTTCCCTTACGGTTATTTTTTTTGAATAAAGGTAAAGGGGGACAAGCATTACCGTCAGAATACCGCAGTAAACATTCGGCAAAACCGTATCGCCGCTTGACCTGATTGTAGGATTTGCGTTTGCAAGGTGATTTGCAAGGAAGTCGAACGCAGTAAAATACTTGGCCGTTTCCGTGGGCATACTGCCCGATGTAGCCGAGCTCTGCGACAAAACGGTGATAAGCGGAAGCAGAGCAAACGCCGCAAGACAGGCGGAAACAAAGGAGTAAAAGGCAAATTTTACGGCGCTGTTTACAAAAAGAGAGTTTTTAAGCCTTTGCAAAACGCCCTTGTTTTGTGAAAGCTTATCAAATTTTTCGCCTATCGGATAGTTTGCAAAATAGTAGCACAGGAAGTAAAGAACCGAGAAAATGCAAACCATATAGGCCATATAATAGTTTGAAACCATTGTAACGGCAAGCATAATGCAGTAGAGCGCAGGCTTGCCCTTATTTATTATATTTTCTATTCCCAGTATTACCAACGGGAAAAACGCTATGGCGTCAAGCCACATAAGATTCCAATAATACGCCACAAAGTAACCGCAGAAAGCGTACAAAACGCCGAAGCCGGCAGTAAAAGCGCTGTGCTGATTTAAGGATTTTTTCAAATAATATGTGAATGTTCCCGCCGAAAATACAGCCTTGAGCATAATCATACAGGAAATGGCCTCGGTAATGTTCTTATGGCCGAAAAGCAGGATTAAGATCGAAAAAGGGCTTGACAGATAGTTAAAAAAATTGCCCAAAAAGGTCTCGCCCAAGCCGGAGTTCCAGGAGTAAACCAGAGACTCTCCGCCCGTCAGCCTGTCGTACAGCTCGCCGAAGAGCGGCCCGTATTGGTGGTAGAGATCCATTCTTAAAATCGTCATATCGCCATAGGGTATCAGGTCAAAGCAATACGCCACAAGCTGTGTAAGTAAAAACGCAATAAGCGAGGACAAAATTACATATTTATTGTCGCTGAAAACTTTATATATTTTGCCCTGCCTGTCAATAAGGCTGTTCTTTTTCATATCTGCCGCTCCTTATTTAAAGTACAATAAATTTTACCATATATTCAACGGGCTTTCAAGTTATATTTTAGGACAAGTAGCATATATATTCTTGAGGTGAAAAAATGATTGGCGTTAACAAAGGCTTTAATGATATTTTGCTGTTTATGCCCGTCAGGATTAAGAATATCCTTTTTGAAACGGCGTCAAAAAGCGGCGTAAATATCAGAGAAATAAGGCTGAGAATTGACAAACCCATAGTAATAGTCAGCGAAAAGGGGTGCAGTTTTATTTCAAAGGGCGGAAGGCTCACTTATCTGCTGTGCGATTCGCTTGCAAAGATAACCGCCGAAGAGTTTAACGAAACCCTAAAAAGGATTTGCAGTTTTTCCGTTTACTCGTATCAGGACGAAATCAACAAGGGCTTTATTACCGTCAGGGGCGGTCACAGGGTGGGACTTTGCGGAACCGCCGTAAAAGAGGGCGGAAATATTGTTTCGGTAAAAAATATCAACTGCCTTAACATAAGAATAGCTAACGATGTTTACGGCTGTGCCGATAAGCTCGTGTCACATTCCTTTTGCGGCAGGCTTTCAAATATCATAATCGCAGGCCCTCCCAACAGCGGAAAAACAACGGTTTTGCGTGACCTTGTAAGGCAGATTTCAAACGGCAATGCAGGCGAGTATTACAAGTGCGCCGTAATTGACGAAAGGAGCGAAATATCCGGCAGTAACGCCGAAAAATTGGAGTGCGATGTGGGCGAGAACACAGATGTGCTTATCAATTACCCTAAGTCCGAGGCAATAGAAACTGCGGTCAGAACCCTGTCGCCCGACATCGTTTTTTGTGACGAGACCGTAAGCGAAACGGAATCACGGCAGATAGCCCAGGCGCTTGCCTGCGGAGTTAATTTTGTATTGACGGTCCATTGCGGCGGCGAAGCGGATTTGTTCAGGAAAAAGGTTACAAAAGAGCTTTTGGAAAGCGGATATTTCAGCTCGGTTTTCTTCTTGGGCACAAAGGAAAATACCGGAAAAATCATAAAAACCGTTGATTTGGGTGATAAATTTGAAAATATTGGGACTGAGCCTTTTGTCTGCCTTGATAGTTTTGGCAGGTAATACTTTGGCTAAGCGAAAAATTGAAAGAATTGAAATTCTTGAAAGCATTTCTCTTATGATTAAATACATAAATACGCAAATTGTGTATTCCCGTCTGTCCGTTCCCAAGCTTTTGGAGAGCCTTGAAAAAAGCGGCGAATTTTCAAAGCTTTCGTTTTTAAGCGAAGCGAATACTCTGCTGTCTAAGGAAAATGACAGCGGTACTGCCTGGAGGACCGCAGTTGACGATTACCTGAAAGTTTCGCCCCTTTTAAGGGAGGACGGCGAGATGCTCAACGCATTTTTTAACGGTCTGGGAAGCACGGATACCCAGGGGCAGAAAAGCAACTGCGAAACCTATTCGGAGCTTTTCAAGCAGAGGGCGGACGGCATGAGAAAAAAAGCGGAGGCTTCCGCAAAGGTGTGTAATTGCCTGGGTATGATGGCCGCCGCACTGGTGTTTATTATTCTTTATTAACGGAGGAAGTATGGATATAGGATTTATACTTAAAATTGCCGGAGTGGGCATAATTGTAGCGGTACTCAATCAGGTGCTTTCAAAAACGGGCAGGGACGACTACGCATTGCTTATGGTAATAGCAGGGATAATTGTGGTTTTGCTGTTGCTGATACCCCAGTTTTCTTCACTTGCTGAAATGGTAAAGGATACATTCGATTTCTGATATGCTTAAAACAGTAGGTATTGTGTTTTTGGGACTTATATTGATTACCGTGCTAAAGCAGATAAAGCCCGAATATGCTTTTTTGCTGAGGTTTGCCCTGACTGTTCCGGCAGTAATTTTGCTGATATCGCTCATCGACAATGTCTTTAACGAAATGCTTGAGCTTGACGGCCTTTATTCGGGCTACACCGCCTATTTAAAAATCGCCGTAAAGGTTTTGGGCGTTTGCTACCTGTCGCAGACGGGGGCGGATATTTGCAGGGACTGCGGCGAATCAGCGCTCGCAACACAGGTTGAGCTTTTGGGCAGGATAGCCACGGTTACCGTTTCAATTCCGATTATCAGGCAGTTGATGGAGTTTAGTATAAGCCTTATTTCAAAATAATATGATGAAAAAAATAATTATAACCGCTTTAACGGTACTGGTGCTTCTCAATGCGTTAAGCCTTACCGCCTGTGCGCTTGAAAGCTCCGCCGGAGAATACGACTATTCTCAAATTTTTGACGAGCTTGACTCGCAGACAAAAGAGCTTTTAGACGAGCTCGGCGTAAACGGCAGGGATTTTAATGATATTCTTGATTTGTCGCCGAGAAAAATAATAAGCCTTATTATCGAGCTTATAAAAGGGAAATGGAAAGAGCCGGTAAAAACGGTCGGGATAGTATCGTGCGTGTGCGTTATGGGTTCTGTAATAAATACGCTTAATATCAACAAGCTGAAAAACGACAGCCTGTTTTCGTTCTTCGAGGCGTCCGTAGTTATGATTATGGTCGTCATACCGCTTGCCTCCGTGCTCTCCTCGGCGGTGTCCGCAATGAAGCTTATGTCCGGCTTTATGCTGTCGTACATTCCCATTTTTACGGCCGTAATTTCCGCAAGCGGTATGTCGCTGTCGGCATTCTCATACAACGCCGTACTGCTTTCGTTTTCCCAGCTTTGCTCAAAAATTTCCACGGATTTAATAATTCCCTGCGTTTTCCTTTTGACGCTTGCAAGCGTGTATTCTTCCGTAGGCACAAGCGTAAATACCGAGGATATTATATCCCTGATAAAAAAGGCGCTCACCCTTGTTCTGTCGCTGATTGCAGGAATATTCACGGGGCTTTTGGCGATAAAGTCAAAAATAGCCATAGCGGCGGACAGCGTGGCGGTAAAGGGAATAAAGCTGATTTCCGGGAGCGTGATACCGATTGTCGGCGGTGCGCTGGGCGACGCCTTTTCCTCGGTCTTAGGTTCTTTTGCGCTTATAAAAAACACGGTGGGGGCATTTGGAATTGCTGCAATACTCATTATGGTTTTGCCCTCTGTTTTAAGCCTTTTGATATGGTATTTTTCGCTCGGCGTTTGCTCCGTAATATGCTCTTTTACCGGCAACGGCACGACCTCCGCCGTTTTAAAAAATATAGGCTCATGCGTGTCCATGGTAAATGTGGTACTGCTGTTTTTTGCTACGGTATTTATCATATCTACAGGAATAATGCTAAATCTCAGGAGTTAAAAATGGACGATTTTAAGGCCCGGTGCCTCAGCTTCTGCATATTGCTTGCCGCAGTAACGGTTATGCGTTTTGTGATCCCCGAATGTAAAATGAAAAGCGTTTCGGACGCCTTTTTGTCCCTGATAGTCATAGTCGCCATGTTTCTGCCGTTTACCGACAGAAAAGCGGCGGACGCCTCGGGCTTCAGCTTTGACATGGAGGAGTACAGCGAAAATTTCGATGAGCGGTCGCAATATGAAGCAGCGCTTGAAAAATACATCGGCGATACGCTTGAAAAAAACGGAATAAAGATTGAAAAAACGGATGTTTCGGCAGAGGTGGACGGCGACGGATACATAGTTATAGACGGGATTAATATAACCGCTTCCCCGTCCGAGGACGCCCAAAAAATAAAAAGCGTCATCAGGGACGAATGCGGACTTGATGAGGAGAAGGTGACGGTTAATTGAAGGATTTAAGAAGTGTTATCGAAAAGCTAAAGGCCGACAGAAAAATGCTTTTAATGTTGGTACTCGGCGCAGTCGGTGCGGCGCTTATACTTGTTTCCTGCCTTATGGAAAAAAAGCCGGCCGAGGATACCCGGCAAACCGACGCTACGCCCTTTTACGACTATGAAAACTCTCTGGAAACACGGCTTAACGAAATTATCTCGCAGATAAACGGTGTAGGCAGGGTAAAGGTTATGGTTACGCTGAAAACGGCGGAGGAAAACAAATACGCCTATAACGAGTCCTACCAGTCGAAAAGCGGCGATAATTCGGACGACAAAAAATCCGAGAGCGAATATGTGATTATCGACGGGGAAAAGGGTGACGAATGTGTTTTGCTGTCCACCGAATTTCCCCAAATACAGGGCGTAATCGTAGTATGCGACGGAGGGGGAAGCAATGTAGTAAAAAACGATATTACCAATGCGGTATCGGCATTACTTGACATCAGCACAAACAGCATATCTGTTTTAGAAATGAAAAAATAGGAGGATTTATCTATGGATTTAAACAAAAAGAGAAAAAGGGTGATTTTTTCGGGCCTGGTAATAGCTCTGGCAACGGCAATGTATATTAATTGGTACTACACAAGGCCGGCGTCAACGGAAAAATTAAACTCTCAGCAGACGGTTACGGAAAGCCGTGCGGCGCTGGGCGATGCGCAGTATGTAAACGCAACCGTAAAAAGCAGTGAATTTTCCGAGGCCCAGTTAAAGCGCTCACAGCTTCAGGACGAGGTTAAGAAAAATTACGAGAGCGTTATCGAAAATAAACAGGCAGATGAGGAAAGCAAAAATGTCGCAAGAGAAAATTTGGAAAAATTGAATAAAAAAATTATGCTCCAGGGTGAAATTGAAACAATAATTAAGTCAAAAACGGGGAAAAATGTATTTGTAACAATAGGAGATACTGTCGAAGTAATAGTCGAAAAAAACACGCTCAACAACGATATTGTATTGCAAATAGAAGATATTGTAACAAAAAAAGCGGATATTCCCACGGAAAAAATTACAATCATTGAGGCTAAGTAGTTGTTTATTTTAAAATTTGTGATATAATAATAGGAAAGAAAGGTGGTCTTTCCTATGAGCATGGCAGAAAATACTCAGCAAGATACGCTTATTATTTCAGACGAGGTTATAGCTTCTATTGCTGCAAAGGCCGTCGGCGAGGTTGACGGCTTCGGTTCGTTTTCAAACCGGGCGTTTGATGTTATATCACAGGCAATACCGGCTGCGGCCAATGTAAAGCCCATTAAGGTGTCGTGCAACGACAACGATATACAAATCCAAATGTATATCAATGTTAAGCAGGGCAACAATGCGCAGGCTGTGAGCGCTGCGGTGCAAAGGGCTGTAAAAAGTGCGGTGCAGAGCATGACCGGGAAGGTCGTTTCCAAGGTTAATGTTTGCGTTTACGGAATTGATTTTGCGAACCTGGAGAATTGAACTGATTTTATTTTAAAGTTTGGCTCTCCGTGCATTTTCAGGGGAGCTTAATTTTTCGGAAGGGGAAGGAAATGACAAGAACAGAAGAAAGAGAACAGGCGTTTGTTATCGTTTTTGAAAAGGCGTTTAACAACGAGGTGGATGTGGACGATTTAATTTCCTATGCTAAGGAGGTTGAGGTTTTCTCAGAATCGCTGTTTTCCGAGAGCCTTGCGAAATCGGTTTTTGAGAACATCGACCCCATAGACGAGGTAATCGAGAGATATTCAATAGGCTGGAAAAAAGAGCGTTTGCCCAAGGTATCGCTTTCAATTTTAAGGCTTGCGCTTTGCGAGATAATGTTTGTTGACTCTATTCCCGAAAGCGTGTCCGTAAACGAAGCGGTTGAGCTTGCCAAAAAATATGCGACCGAGTCCGACGCCTCGTTTATCAACGGACTGCTCGGCTCGTATTTAAGAGGTTTGCCCCAAAATGTGTAAATGCCTCGGAATAGATACGAGTAACTATACAACTTCGGCGGCCTTGTATGACGGCGCCGGCGGCATTATAAAAAGCAAAAAAATGCCGCTTCCGGTCAAACCGGGTGAAAAGGGTCTGCGTCAGAGCGATGCGGTCTTTCATCACACCGCCCGTCTGCCGCAGGTGATAAATTCGCTTTTTAATGACAATATCGGCAGTGTTGAAGCTGTCGGGGTATCCAATGCCCCGACGGCGGAGCAGGGTTCTTATATGCCCTGCTTCCTTGCAGGCGTTTCGGTTGCAAAGTCCGTATCTGAAATACTTAAAATACCTTATTTTGAATTTTCGCATCAGGCCGGCCATATAGCCGCCGTTATAGCTTCGACTAAACGCTTTGAGCTTTTGGAGAGGGAATTTATCGCTCTTCATCTTTCCGGCGGAACCACGCAGGCCCTGCTCGTAAAGCCCGACAGGGATAAAATTTTCAACATAAAGCTTGCCGCCGCTTCGCTTGATTTAAAGGCGGGACAAGTTATCGACAGGGCAGGTGTAATGCTGGGGCTCGGCTTCCCCTGCGGCGCAGAGCTTGACAGGCTCTCTTTAAGCTCCGACAGGGAGTTTAAAATAAAACCCTCCGTAAGGGGCGCAGACTGCTCTCTTTCGGGCATAGAAAATAAATTTAAGCAAATGTTTGAAAACGGCGAAAGCAGGGAGGATATTGCTAAGTTTACCGTTATGAGCGTAACGGCGGCGGTTGACGCAATGCTGACGGCGGTTTTAAAAGAAAAAAGCGGTCTTCCGGTTCTGTTTTCGGGCGGAGTGTCCTCAAATACGCTTATGAGAAGCCGCTTTGCCGAAAAATACGACTGCATATTCGCCGCTCCCGAATACTCTGCGGACAACGCCGCAGGAACGGCATTTTTAACGCATTTGAAAAGCAAGGGTTAATTATGGTAGATGTAAATCCCGTAGTTTTAACGGTTACACAATTAAACAGGTATGTTAAGTCCGTTATTGATTCGGACTATAACCTCAACTGCATTTTTCTGACTGCCGAGCTATCAAATTTTGTCAGTAATTTAAGAAGCGGCCATATGTACTTTACCCTGAAAGACGAAAACTGCGCCGTAAAAGCGGTTATGTTCAGGAACAACGCCGCAAGGCTCAAATTTGAGCCCTTTGACGGTATGAATGTAATAATCAGGGGCAGGGTTTCCGTCTTTGAAACGACGGGGCAGTACCAGGTGTATGTTGACGATATGCAGCCCGACGGCGTGGGCGCTCTGGCAATGAGCTTTGAACAGCTTAGGGACAGGCTTGAAAAGGAGGGGCTTTTTGACGCCTCCCACAAAAAGCCTATACCGAAGTTCCCCGAACGGGTGGGCGTTATAACCTCGCCGACGGGTGCGGCCGTTCAGGATATAATCAAAATATTAAACAGGCGCTTTAAGTGCGCCGAGGTCGTGTTTTATCCGGCTCAGGTTCAGGGCGAGGAGGCGGTCGGACAACTGATTGAGGGCATCAGGTACATGGACGCCCAAAACGCCGCAGATGTAATTATAATCGGCAGGGGCGGAGGCTCTATGGAGGATTTATGGGCGTTTAACAGCGAGGCTCTTGCCCGTGAGGTGTATAATTGCAAAATTCCGATTATTTCCGCCGTGGGACACGAAACGGATTTTACCATTATAGATTTTGCCGCAGATTTAAGGGCGGCTACACCGTCTGCGGCGGCGGAGCTTGCCGTACCCGATTCCTCGGAGCAGAAGGCTTACATAAATAAGCTTTGCTCTTCGCTTAAAAACAGCATTGCGGCAATGCTGAACAGCCGGAGGGAAAAGCTTGATTTCATAACGGACAGGTCTTTCCTCGGCAAACCCGAAGCTTTAATTGCCAACGAAAGATTAATACTTGATAAATATTCATATTCTTTGTATAATTTAGAAGACAATCTGTTTAAGCTCAGAAGGGCGGAGTTCGCCGCTCTGGCTTCAAAGCTCAACGCTTTAAGTCCTTTAAATGTGCTTGCAAGGGGATACAGCGTTGCGTATAAAGATGAAAAAATAATCAAATCCGCAGGCGAAATAAACATAAAAGATGAGCTGAAAATATGCTTTAACGACGGCGCCGTTGTTTGCGATGTTAAGGAGAAAATATGAAAGAATTAACCTATGAACAGGCTCTAAAGGAGCTTGAAAAAACCGTTGAAGCGCTTGAAAACGGGGAGGCTTCGCTCGACGAGTCCATCGCCCTTTTTGAAAAGGGTATCGAGCTTGCCGATTACTGCAATACAAAGCTTAATGTTGCACAGCAGAAGTTTACGGAGCTTTCAAGCAAAAAACAGGGGTGAATAAATTGAGCGAAAAATACGATGTGCCCAAGTACATTGAGCTTATAAACTCAAAGCTTTCCGAGATGCTTTACAGCGTCAACGACGGGCAGGATTATATAATAAAGGCCATGGATTACAGCCTTTCAAACGGCGGAAAAAGGATAAGACCCGTATTGACTCTTGAATTTTGCAGGGCCTGCGGAGGAAACGCCGAGGACGCCCTGAACCTTGCCTGCTCGATAGAAATGATACACACCTATTCGCTCATACACGACGATTTGCCGTGTATGGACAATGACGATTTCAGACGGGGCAAGCCCTCCTGCCATAAGGCTTACGGCGAGGAATACGCCCTGCTTGCCGGCGACGGTCTGCTGACGCTTGCCTTTGAAACCGCCCTTAAAAGCGAAAATGTTAAACAGGAAAATTTAATTAAAGCCGTAAAAACGCTTGCAAACCTTGCCGGCGTTGCCGGTATGGTCGGCGGTCAGGTTCTTGACTTGCAGTCGGAGAACTGCGAACCGTCGCTTGAAAAACTGCAAACCATCGACAGGCTGAAAACGGGCGCTTTAATTAAGGCGGCGGCTTTATTGGGCTGTTACGCTTCAAACCGTGCCGATGAAAAAATGCTTGCCGCGGCGGAGAAATACTCGGAGTGCATCGGCTCCGCTTTCCAGATAGTTGACGACATACTCGATGTTACAAGCACATCGGAGGTACTCGGCAAGCCTGTTGGCAGTGATGAAAAGAACAATAAAATGACTTATGTTTCTCTTATGGGCATAGAAAATTCCGAAAAAGAAGCGCAGAGGCTTACAGACGAGGCTGTAAATGCGCTTGAATGTTTCGGAAGCGACGGCGAACTTTTAAAAGAGCTTGCCCTATCCCTGGCAAAGAGAAAAAACTGATTATCGGAGCAAAAAATGAAGTACTTGGACAAAATCAATTCCCCGAGCGATGTCAAAAAACTTGATAAAAAAGATTTGCCCGAGCTGGCTAAGGAATGCAGGGAGGTACTCATTGAAACCGTTTCCAAAAACGGCGGTCACCTTGCGTCCAATTTGGGCGTAGTTGAGCTTACCATAGCGCTTCACCGTGTCTTTTGCTCTCCCAAGGATAAAATAATCTGGGATGTCGGCCACCAGTGCTACACCCACAAGCTTTTGACCGGCAGGTATAACGAGTTTTCCACAATTCGTACCGAAAACGGTCTTTCCGGCTTCACAAAGCCCGACGAGAGCGAACACGATTTGTTTTACAGCGGCCATTCAAGCGTTTCGATTTCCCAGGCTCTGGGTCTTGCAACCGCAAACAGCCTGAAAAACGAAAAGAACACGACCGTAGCAGTCATCGGCGACGGGGCGTTTACGGGCGGTCTTGCTTACGAGGCGCTTAACAACGCCGGCAGAGTGGGTAAAAGGCTTATAGTAATTTTAAACGACAACGAGATGTCGATTTCAAAAAATGTCGGCTCTGTCGCAAGGTACCTTGCCGTTATCCGCTCCTCGCCGAGGTATTATAAATTAAAGGAAAACACCGAAAAAGCGCTTAACAAAATACCTCTTGTCGGCGCAGGCCTTTCCGAGCTTGTATATAAGCTTAAAACAAGGCTTAAAAATATGATATACAAAAGCACATTTTTCGAGGACCTCGGCTTTCGCTATATGGGTCCTATCGACGGCCATAACATAGATCAGCTTTGCGAGGCTCTCGAAAGCGCAAAAATGATTAAGGATATGCCCGTATTGCTCCATATAAATACAATTAAGGGTAAGGGCTACGATTTTGCCGAAAAGGACCCGAGCGAATTTCACGGCGTTTCAAAATTCAATATAAACACCGGCGAACCCATTTATTCGGGGAAGAATTTTTCCTCGGAATTCGGCAGGCTTATCTGCGATATGGCTCACAACGACAAACGCATCTGCGCCGTTACTGCGGCAATGGCTCTGGGAACGGGGCTCAATGATTTCAGCCTTAATTTCCCCGAAAGATTTTTTGATGTCGGTATTGCGGAGGAACACGCCGTAACCTTTTGCGCCGGTCTTGCCAAGGGCGGTATGCTTCCCGTATTTTCGGTCTATTCGACCTTTTTACAGCGCTGTTTTGACCAGGTCGTGCACGACGGCACCATGCAGAATTTACATATGATTTTGGCCATTGACAGGGCAGGGTTTGTCGGCGAGGACGGCGTTTCCCACCAGGGAATTTTAGACGCTTCGTTCTTAAACAGTATTCCCGGCATAACCGTTTTTTCGCCCACAACCTATGAGGGTCTGCGGCAGTGCCTTGTCAGGGCCGCTTACCATACGCAGGGCGTTGTCGCCGTAAGGTATCCGAGGGGCGAGGAAAAGCCCATACCTGAAAACATTGTCAATGTATCCGAAAATTACGATATTTACGGAAATATAAAAGCGAAAAATTATATAGTTACATACGGCAGGATTTTTTCGCACGCCTGCACGGCAAGGGATTTGTTAATCAAGGACGGCAGGGATTTTTCCGTGATAAGGCTTAACAGAATTAAACCCATTGACAGACAGGCCGTCGGGCAGACGCTCGGTTCGGAGAACATATACTTCTTTGAAGAGGGGATTAAAAACGGCGGCATAGGCGAAACATTCGGCGAACTGCTTGCCGAAAGCTCTTATAAGGGCAATTACAGGCTCACCGCCGTTGACAATCATTTTGTGCGCCACGCTCCGGTTTCAAAGCTGTACGAGGAGTATATGCTTGACGCCGACGGAATGTATAAAATTTGTACGGAGAAATAACTTATGGCTTCAGACGGCAAAAGACTTGATTTATATATGTTTGAAAACGGCCTGTGCGATTCAAGGTCGAAGGCCGGGGCAATTATAATGTCGGGTCAGGTATTCGTAAACGGTCAAAAGGTCACAAAGGCCGGGTACGCTCTTAAAAGCGGCGACAAGGTTGAATTAAAGGGCGGTAAGCTTCCCTTTGTCAGCAGGGGCGGCCTTAAGCTTGACAAGGCGATTAAATCCTTCGGCATAGAGCTTGACGGCAGGGTGTGTATGGATATAGGCGCTTCGACCGGCGGCTTTACCGACTGTATGCTTCAAAACAACGCCAAAAAGGTCTACTGCGTAGATGTGGGCTACGGCCAGCTTGCATGGAAGCTCAGAACCGATGAACGGGTCGTAAATATGGAGCGCACCAATTTCCGTTATATAAAGCCCGAGGATATAGGTGAAAAGCTTGATTTTGCAAGCGTCGATGTTTCGTTTATTTCACTTAAAATTATCCTGCCCGTACTTTACGGCTTAATGAGTGACTGCGCCTGCGCCGTCTGCCTTATCAAGCCGCAGTTTGAGGCAGGTAAGGACAAGGTCGGCAAAAAAGGCGTTGTAAGGGATATTGAAACACATAAGCAGGTTGTGGAGGATATACTCAAATTTACATATGAAAACGGATATTCGGTATTAAACCTTGACTTTTCACCCGTTAAGGGCCCCGAGGGTAATATTGAATATTTAATGTATATAAAAAAGGAAAAAGAACCCGTTTTTGCGGTCGAAAATTCGGATTTGACAGTGGAAAAATCGCATCGGGAACTAAACTGAAAGGGCGGTGAATGGTTTGAAAATTGCTTTGTTGCCTAATTTGACGAGGAAACATTCAAGAGAGGTTACCGAAAACATCTGCGCTTTTCTTGATAAGAGAAAGGTCGAATATTTCTTTGAAAAAGAGCTTGACGGCGAATTCGGAGCGGACAGGCGCTACCTCAGCGACGGGGAGCTTCTGCCCTTGTGCGATGCGGCGATAGCCATAGGCGGCGACGGCTCGATTATACATGCGGCAAAAAAGGCCTGTAGGTACTCGAAGCCCGTACTCGGGGTCAACGCCGGAAATTTGGCGTTTATGTCGGGAATTGAAAAGCATGAGATTGAATTGCTTGACTCCCTTATCAACGGAAATTATACGACCGACAGGCGTATGCTCCTTGCCGTGGCCGTGCTTGACGCAGGCGGCAGCCCCATAATGCGGCAGGATTACTGTATCAACGATATAGTGATAGCCAGGGGAGAAATGATAAAGCTTATTAATCTTATTGTTTCCTGCGACGGAAAAAGGATAAACAAATATTATGCCGACGGCATTATCGTCTCAACGCCCACGGGCTCTACGGCATATTCTCTTTCCGCCGGCGGTCCGGTGGTAGACCCGAGAATAGAAAGCATTTTACTGACGCCGATTTGCACCCATTCGCTGTTTGCACGCTCGCTGATATTCGATTCAAATTCGGAGCTTTCGGTGCAAATTCCCGAGGACGAGAGCGAAAAAATATGTATCTCCTGCGACGGGGACGATTCGGTAAACATACCCTCCGGCAGTATAATTAAAATTAAAAAATCCGATATTTACGCCAATTTTATAAGAATAAAAAACGATTCGTTTATAGATGTGCTTAACAGTAAGCTTGCTCAGAGGAGGGTTTAAAAATGAAAAAGAAAAGACACGAACTGATTTTAAAGCTGATAAAGGAAAACGAAGTTTCAACCCAGGAGGAGCTTATTGAGCTTTTGCAAAAAAACGGCTTTGTCGTTACGCAGGCAACGGTTTCAAGGGATATAAACGAACTGCATTTGATTAAGATACAGGGAAAGCACGGGCAAAAATATGCCATTAACGAGCTCAATTCCCAAAACATAAATAAATTTCACACCATTTTCGCCCAGTCGGTAATAAGCGTTGCCGTGGGAGGGAACATATGCTGTATCAAATGCTTTGCCGGAACTGCCAATGCGGCGGCCGCAACGGTTGACGCCCTCAACTACCCGGAGGTTATAGGTACCATTGCAGGCGACGATACGCTTTTTATACTTTTAAAAACAGAGGAGTCCGCAAAAGTATTTAAAAAGAAGATTGAAGAATTTTTACACGGTGAATAACAATGCTGTCAAATTTGCAGATTGAAAACATTGCAATAATCAAAAAAGCTGTCATTGACTTTAAGGACGGCTTTAATGTTATGACCGGCGAGACGGGCGCAGGCAAGTCGATAATAATCGACTCTTTAAACGCCGTGCTCGGCGAAAGGACTTCACGGGAGCTTATAAGAACCAACTGCGACTATGCGGCGGTAAGCGCCCTGTTTTACGACAGCACACAGGAAATTAAAAATATACTCGGGGAGTTCGACATTGAGCCCGAGGAGGATTCGAGCCTGCTTATCACAAGAAAAATGACCTGCGACGGTAAAAATATCTGCAAGGTAAACGGTATCGGCGTTACGGTTTCCATGCTCAAAAGGCTCGGCTCTGCGCTTGTAAATATCCACGGCCAATCCGACAGCCAGCTTTTGTTAAATCCCGAATACCATTGCTCGTTTATTGACAGCGTTGCTGAAAATTCGGAGGTTTTCCGTAAATTTACCGAGTCTTACAACGAATATGCCGCCGCCGTGCAAGAGCTTGAAAAGCTGAATGTTGACGAGAGCGAAAAGGCAAGGCGTTATGAAATGCTGAGCTATCAGATAGACGAAATCGAAAAGGCAAATATTACGGTCGGCGAATGGGACGGGCTTCGCAGACGGCAGGAGCTTTTCAGAAATGCGGAAAAGCTCTGTTCTGCCCTGAATGCTTCGTATTCCTGCCTTAACAGCGACGACGGCAACGGGGGAGCGGTTGAGCTCTGCTTCAGTGCGTCAGGCAAATTAAACCATGCGGCCGAGCTTTCGGAGGAAATCGACGATGTTTCCAAAAGATTGGAAAGCTGTGCATATACGCTTTCCGATTTGTCGGACGAGATAAGAAAAATGCTTGACGGCTTCGACTTCGACGAGGCGGATATTAACAGCGTTGAGGAGAGGCTTGAGGTGCTTTACGAGCTTTCCAAAAAGTACGGTAAAACCGAGGAGGAAATTCTCGCATATTACGACAGTGCGCTCGAACAGAGGAACGCTATAGAAAATTCGGACGAGATTAAAAATAAACTTGAAAAAAAGGTGAAAGAGCTTTACGCCACAGCCTGCGAAAATGCGCTTGAGCTTTCACACACAAGGAAAAAGGCAGGGGAGTTTTTCTCGGAAAGCGTGTGCCGTGAGCTTAAATTTCTCGATATGCCCGCCGTAAAATTCTTTGTTGACATTAAAGAGTGTAAGCTGTGCGAAAACGGCATTGACGATGTAGAGTTTTTCCTTTCGGCAAATGTCGGCGAGGACGCAAAACCGCTTCATAAAATCGCTTCCGGCGGTGAGCTTTCAAGGATTATGCTTGCAATTAAGAGCGTGCTTGCGGAAAAGGACAATATCTCCACGCTTATTTTTGATGAAATAGACACCGGCGTAAGCGGAAGTGCGGCTCAAAAAATCGCAATAAAGCTGAAAGAGGTTTCAAAAACGCATCAGGTAATATGCGTAACCCATTTGGCGCAGATAGCCTCTTATGCGGACGAGCATATGCTTATATCAAAGTCCGAGGAAAACGGGCAAACCTATACCCACCTTGAATCTCTGGGCTTTGAGGAGAGAAAGAGGGAGCTTGCAAGGATAATGGGCGGCATGGAAATTACGGATTTAATGCTTGAAAACGCCGAACAAATGCTGAAAAACGCTCAAAACCAAGCTTGACAAAAGATTAATAAACGAGTATAATCAACCAAAAGACATTGACGCGAAGAAGTAGCAATACGCTCCATTTTAAGAGAGTTTTCGGACGGTGCGAGAAAACATTGAGCCTTGCGAAATACATCGCCGAGCCGCCGCCTTGAACTTTCAGTAGGGGCGGACGGGTATTCCCGTTACAGAATAGGGTAGTATTTATACCCGTTGAGGCCGTTTTTGTGAGAAAACGGTAAATTGAGGTGGTAACACGGATTTTCGTCCTCTGCTTTCGGCAGGGGATTTTTTATTGACATCAGGAGGTACAGAAATGGGAATTTATGAAGAGCTTCAGCAGAGAGGGCTTATCGCTCAGGTAACGGACGAAGAACAGATAAGGGAGCTTGTCAACAACGGCAAGGCCACATTCTATATCGGCTTTGACTGCACGGCTGACAGCCTTACGGCAGGCCATTTTATGGCGCTTACCTTAATGAAAAGGCTTCAGATGGCAGGCAACAGGCCCATTGCGCTCATAGGCGGCGGAACAACCATGATAGGCGACCCGTCCGGCAGAAGCGATATGAGAAAGATGCTCACAAGGGAAGATATTGAGCACAATGCAGAATGTTTTAAAAAGCAGATGGAAAAGTTTATCGACTTTTCGGACGGCAAGGCCTTAATGGTAAACAATGCCGATTGGCTTTTAAACCTTAACTATGTGGAGCTTTTGCGAGAGGTTGGGGCCTGCTTTTCCGTCAATAATATGCTCAGGGCGGAGTGCTATAAGCAGAGAATGGAAAAGGGTCTGTCTTTCCTTGAATTTAACTATATGATAATGCAGAGCTATGATTTTTATTATATGTTTAAAAACTATAACTGCAATTTACAGTTCGGCGGTGACGACCAGTGGAGCAATATGCTCGGCGGTACCGAGCTTATAAGGAAGAAGCTCGCAAAGGACGCCCATGCAATGACCATAACCCTCCTTACGGATTCTCAGGGCAAAAAGATGGGCAAGACCGCAGGCAACGCAGTATGGCTTGACCCGAACAAGACAAGCCCGTTTGATTTTTATCAGTATTGGCGTAATGTTGCGGACGACGATGTGCTCAAATGTATCAGAATGCTTACATTCCTGCCGATAGAGGAAATTGATAAAATGGACTCTTGGCAGGGCAGTCAGCTCAATAAGGCTAAGGAAATACTTGCCTTTGAGCTTACAAAGCTTGTCCACGGCGAGGAAGAGGCAAATAAGGCGCAGGAGGGCGCAAGAGCGCTGTTTTCGGGCGCAGGCAACACCGAAAATATGCCCACTTTTGCTTTAAGCGAAGCTGATTTTGAGAACGGTGAGATCCTTGTAAACGATATTATGCTAAAGGCGGGTCTTATCTCCTCTAAGGGCGACGGCAGACGCCTTATTCAGCAGGGCGGCGTATCCGTTGACGGGGCAAAGGTGAACACTCCCTTTGACGCAGTTAAAAAATCCGATTTTGACAAAGGATATATAATCATCAAAAAGGGTAAAAAGGTGTTTTATAAAATAGTAATTCAATAAATGCTTTAAATTTAAACGCAACAACAGCTCTGCACCGTAAAAGGTACAGAGCTGTTTTTTGCAGATAAACTGTTTGAAAAAATTAAAAGTTTTTGTCCGTCTTTTTTCAAAAAGAAGATTCCCCTGCCAGGGGAAATGTCTGCGCAGCGGACAAAAGGGTAAGGGTCGAGGGGCAAAGCCCTCGGCGCAGTCCGCAGACTGCGAAACACCTATTAATATACCCGACAGCGATTACAGGTTGCTGACCCTGTAGCTTAGCATCATCAGGCTGTCGGAGAGGTGAACATTTTCAACCGCAACGCCGGGATAATTTTTTGCAATATCGAAATGCGAAAAATTCCAAAAGCCCTTTATACCCAGTGAAACAAGCTCGTCGATTATTTCCTTGGCGTTTTCGCCTGGAATACACAAAACCGCAACCTCCGGCGAGTTGTCCTTGCAAAAATTATACATACTGCTGATATTCCTTATCGGAATGTTTTTAACAAGCTGTCCCTGTAAGGCCTCGTTTTTGTCGAAAATACCTATAAGGTTAAAGCCTCTTTCCTCAAACGACATATGCGAGGCAACGGCCTTACCGAGATTTCCTGCGCCTACAAGTATAGTCTTTGTTTTGTTGTTTACCCCGAGAATTTTACCTATTTCACGGTGGAGCTGCTCTACATTATAGCCATAGCCCTGTTGGCCGAAGCCGCCGAAGCAGTTAAGGTCCTGACGGATTTGCGAGGCTGTAAAGCCCATACGGTTTGAAAGCTCGCCCGATGAAATTCTGACAGTTCCGCCGGCCTTGATCTCACCCAAAAATCTGTAATATCTCGGAAGACGCTTTATAAGCGAAGCCGATACTACTGAGT
The DNA here is from genome assembly GCA_947630285.1 of uncultured Clostridia bacterium. Classification (GTDB taxonomy): domain Bacteria; phylum Bacillota; class Clostridia; order Oscillospirales; family Acutalibacteraceae; genus Fimenecus. Next base: position 55,791 of record CANRHD010000007.1, read on the forward strand.
TTTTAGCCATATTAAAAACACCTCATTTTGAAAGCTGTTTTAAGGTTTCCATTACATAATCACCGAACTGAGAGCAGGTTGCGCCGTCCTCACGGCCGGTAACAACATATTTTTTCTCTTCAAACATACATTTGTCGAGCGCCTTTTCAAGCAAATCGGCCTCGTCCTGTTTGCCGATGTGCGACAGCAGCATTACGCTCGCCCTGAGCATGGAGCAGGGGTCGGCATACTGACCTCTGCCCTCCTTAATCATTCTCGGAGCAGAGCCGTGTATCGCCTCAAACATAGCGTACCTTTTGCCGAGGTTGGCGCTTCCGGCAGTACCTACGCCGCCCTGGAACTCGGCGGCCTCGTCGGTGATAATATCCCCGTAAAGGTTGGGAAGCACAAATACCTTGAAATCTTTTCTGCGCTTTTCGTCGATTAATTTTGCTGTCGTAATATCAATGTACCATTCGTCCGTGACGATGTCCGGGTACTCTTCGCCCACCTTTTTGCAGATGTTCAGGAACTTGCCGTCGGTGGTCTTAATAACATTTGCCTTGTTGATAATCGAAACCCTTTCCTTGCGGTTCTTTCTGGCATACTCGTAAGCCATTCTTGCAATTCTTTCCGAACCCTCGGAGGTGGTAACAACAAAGTCAATGGCGAGGTCGTCGTCAACATGAACGCCCTTTGAGCCGACTGCATAAGCGCCCTCCGTGTTTTCACGGAAAAAGGTCCAGTCGATTCCCTGTTCTGCAATTTTAACGGGTCTTACATTTGCAAAAAGGTCAAGCGCCTTTCTCATAGCTACATTTGCGCTCTCGATATTCGGCATACCGTCGCCTGCCTGCGGAGTGGTTGTGGGCCCTTTGAGGATTACATGGCAGGATTTAAGCTCTTCAAGAACATCGTCGGGAATTGCTTTCATATGCGCAATCCTGTTCTCTATTGTAAGGCCGTCGATAACCTTAAATTCAATTTTTCCCGACTTAACATCGTCTGCGAGAATATACTCAAGCACTCTTGCGGACTCATTTGTAATAATCGGGCCTATTCCGTCTCCGCCGCATACGCCGATTATTATTTTATCAAGCTTGCCGTAGTCGATAAATTCCCTGTCCGCCTTAATTTTGTCGGAGCGTGCGGACTGCTCACGAACAAGCTCTTCAAATTTTTTGAGAGCCGCCTGCAAATTTTCTTCTGTCATTTTTAATGCCTCCGTTATATATTTTCCTTTGTGTAATTAAGTAAACCGCCGTCCGTTATTATATCCTTCTGACGCTGTGAAAGCTCGTATTTAAGTTCGTATTTTTCGCCCTTTGTTTTGTTTTCAAGATAGGCGGTTTCGCTGTTAATGATAGCGGACTTGATATTGTTAAGGGCAAGCTCGTCGCCCTGATCTATTTTGTCGTAATCGTCGGGGTTTGCGAATGTAAGGGGAAGTATTCCGGCGTTAATCAGGTTCGCACAGTGTATTCTTGCAAATGATTTTGTAATAACCGCCTTAATTCCGAGATAGAGCGGAACAAGCGCCGCATGCTCCCTTGAAGAACCCTGACCGTAGTTTGCGCCGCCGATAATAATGCCCTTGCCCTCTTTTTTGCACCTTTCTGGGAAGGTTTCGTCGCACACGGCAAAGCAGTACTGCGAAAGATGCGGAATGTTTGAACGGTAGGGGAGTATCTTTGCGCCTGCCGGCATAATGTGGTCGGTTGTAATGTCGTCGCCGACCTTGAGTATCGCTTTGGCCTCAATGCTTTCGGGCATTTTTTCCGTCGTCGGGAAAGGCTTGATGTTGGGCCCGTAAAGTATTTCTACGCTGTCGGCCTCCTGCGGTGCGGCAGGAAGCTCTATCATATTATCGTTAATTACGAAAAAATCGGGCATAAGGATTTTAACGGGTTCGCCGAGAGTCCTCGGGTCTGTAAGCTTACCGGTGAGCGCAGAAGCCGCGGCAACCTCCGGGCTTACAAGATAAATACCTGCGTCTGCCGTTCCCGAACGGCCAAGGAAATTCCTGTTGAATGTACGCAGAGATACGCCTGCGGAATTAGGCGACTGACCCATTCCTATGCAGGGGCCGCATGCGCTCTCAAGTATCCTTGCGCCTGCGTCTATCATATCGGAAAGAGCGCCGTTGAGGGCGAGCATATTGAGAACCTGCTTTGAGCCCGGAGCGATTGAAAGACTTACGGACGGGCATACCGTTTTGCCTTTAAGTATGGCGGCAACCTTAAGCATATCCATAAGCGAGGAGTTTGTGCAGGAGCCTATGCAGACCTGATCTACTTTAATTTCGCCTATTTCGCTGACCTTTTTAACCCTGTCGGGCATATGCGGCATGGCGGCCATGGGCTCAAGCTGTGAAAGGTCAATTTCAATTACCTCGTCGTAAACTGCGTCGCTGTCGGCCTTTAGCTCCGACCAGTCCTTTTCACGGCCCTGAGCCTTTAAAAACGCCTTTGTAACATCGTCCGAGGGGAATACGGAGGTCGTGGCGCCAAGCTCCGCACCCATATTCGTAATCGTGGCCCTTTCGGGAACCGAAAGCGTTTTAACGCCCTCGCCGCCGTACTCTATAATCTTTCCGACGCCGCCCTTAACGCTCATTATTCTAAGCACTTCAAGGATTACATCTTTTGCCGCAACATACGGACGCAAAGCGCCGGTGAGGTGAACATTTACGATTTTCGGCATGGTGATGTAGTATGTGCCGCCGCCCATAGCTACCGCAACATCAAGGCCGCCTGCGCCCATGGCAAGCATGCCTATACCGCCGCCCGTGGGGGTGTGGCTGTCCGAACCGATAAGCGTTTTTCCGGGCTTGCCGAATCTTTCAAGGTGTACCTGATGGCATATTCCGTTGCCGGGACGGGAAAAACGGATACCTCTTTTTTTTGCGACGGACTGGATAAAGCGGTGATCGTCGGCATTTTCAAATCCCGTCTGCAATGTGTTGTGATCGATATAAGCAACGGAAAGCTCCGTCTTTACTCTCTCAATTCCCATAGCCTCAAATTCAAGATAGGCCATGGTACCCGTAGCGTCCTGCGTAAGGGTTTGGTCGATTTTAAGGCCTACCTCCTTACCGGGCGTCATCTCGCCCGAAACAAGATGCGATTTAATAAGCTTTTGCGCAACTGTAAGTCCCATTATGTTTTTTCTCCTTAAACTTGTTTACTTTTTTAACAAAGTTATTTTAATTCATTGTCAATAATTTGTCAATCAATATTGCGATATATTGTAAAAATACATTAAATATATTAAAAATCCGCACAACAATTTGTTGATATATTTTTAAGTTTATGCTACAATATATTGGAATGCAATATTTGTAAGCTTTCAGGCAATAATTTAATTGTCTGAAAATTTACAGAGGTATTTGCATTATGAATAAGAATAAGCCTGAACTTTCCGCAGACTTTCCGGGAAGCCTGCCCAGCGAAATATCCGAGGAGCATGACGAGGGCGGCGAGATCATATCCGCCAATATTATCAGCGACGAACAGCCGCTTTCCTCCGGCTCTGCCACAATAGCGAAAAACGGGCACTATATACATTGCCTTACAATAATAGGGCAGATAGAGGGTCACTATATCTTACCGGCGCAGAACAAAACCACAAAATACGAGCAGGTAATACCCCAGCTTGTAGCGGTTGAGGAGAGCGACGAAATCGAGGGTCTGCTGATAATCCTCAACACGGTCGGAGGGGATATTGAGGCAGGGCTTGCCATTGCGGAGCTTATAAGCGGAATGAAAACTCCCGTAGCTTCGCTTGTGTTGGGCGGAGGCCATTCCATAGGCGTGCCGCTTGCGGTTGCGGCCCATAAATCCTTTATTGTGCCGTCTGCCACCATGACGATACACCCCGTCAGAATGAACGGAACGGTTATCGGCGTGCCGCAGACTCTATCGTATTTTGACAAAATGCAGGAGCGTATAGTCCGTTTTGTTACCTCGAACTCAAATATGTCGTCACAGCGCTTCAGACAGCTTATGATGGATACGGGGGAGCTTATTATGGATGTCGGAACGGTGCTTGACGGTGAAAATGCGGTCAACGAGGGCTTGATAGATAAGCTTGGCGGACTTTCGGACGCATTGGATTATTTATATTCTGAAATTACACAGAAAAAATGAAATATTTTCGGAGGTTATTAAATGGCAGCTCCTAAAAAGGGAACACAGACTAATCAAAAAAACGGGAAAAAGCCTCCCCAAAACTCCAAAAAGGCGGGGCAGGGCAGAACTGCCGAAAAATCAAATAACGGGCAGATTTATGCAATATTCCTGTTCAGCTTTTCTCTGTTGCTTTTATGCCTTGCGTTTATACCCGGCGAGGCGGCGTGGGGATTTTTAAGAGGTCTGCTTTTCGGTGTTTTCGGCTTTACCGCATATATTTGGCCGGCTATATTGATTTACATTGCGGTAATGGTGGCTCTCGGTAAAACGGATTCCAAGGTTGGCAGTAAGGTCATAGAGTCAGCATTGCTGACAGTATTGATAAGCAGCGCTATACATATTTTTAAGTTTTCCGGCGAGGTCGATTTCTTTAACGACATAAGCTACGCTTACACGGAATTTTCCGCAGACGGTTTTGTCTTCGGAAGCGGCGCCATAGGCGCAATATTCGGCGGACTTATTCTGCTTATAACCGGCAGTTCAAAGGGTCCGGCAATAGCGATAATACTTATCTTGATTTTCCTTGTCGTTATGCTCGTCACGGGCACAACGCTTATAAAGCTTTTCAGCGGCCTGTCAAAGCCCGTGCGAAAAATGGGCAGAATGACCGAGGAGCATATTCAGGACAGGTTTGCCGATGACGGCGAAGATGAAGAGGAAGATGAAGCCGGAAAGACGGCGGAAGAACCTGTAAAACGAAGGGCTAAAAAGCAAATAGACTTTGCCCTGCCTGAGAAAAAGGACGGGGAAACGGTACAGGAGGCCGAGCTTATAAAGGCGCAGGAGCCTCTCAATCCCAAGCCCGTTCAGCTTGACGATATAATCAACAGCCTTAACAATCCTCCTCCGTTTGAGGAAAAACCGCAGGAAGACTTGGCTTCCAAGGGCAAAGCGGAAGTCAAGGACACGGAAAAAGGCGACGGGGACGACGGGGAGCAGGACAAAAAAGAATACATTATGCCTGACCTTGACTGCCTTGCTCTGCCCAAAAATTCAAAGGGCAGCAATTACGAAGCGGAGCTTAAACAAAATGCGACAAAGCTTGTCGATACTCTTAAAAGCTTCGGCGTAGAAACAAGAATTGTGGATATAAGCCGGGGCCCATCGGTCACAAGATATGAAATTCAGCCTGCCGCAGGCGTTAAAATCAGCAGGATAACAAATCTTGCTGACGATATTGCGCTCAACCTTGCGGCCTCCGGCGTCAGAATTGAAGCGCCCATACCCAACAAGGCGGCGGTCGGTATCGAGGTTCCCAACAGAAGCAGGGCGACGGTTACGCTGCGTGAGCTGATTGACAGGGACGCCTACAGAAAAGCCGTTTCAAAATCAAAGCTCAATGTTGCGCTGGGTAAGGATATTGCCGGCGAATGTATGTATGCAGACCTTGCAAAGATGCCGCATCTTCTTGTTGCCGGTACTACGGGCTCGGGTAAATCCGTATGTATGAACTCCATGATAGTTTCCATACTCTATAACGCCAAGCCCGACGAAGTAAAGCTTCTTATGATTGACCCCAAGCAGGTTGAGTTTACCGTATATAACGGCATACCGCATCTTCTGGTGCCTGTGGTTTCCGACCCGAGAAAGGCTTCGGGTGCGCTTGCATGGGCGGTGGGCGAAATGCTCCGCCGCTACAAGATGTTTTCGGAAAACAATGTCCGTGACATTGAGGGCTTTAACAGCATATGCGAAAGCATAGGGCAGGAAAGAATGCCGCAGATAGTTATATTTATAGACGAGCTGTCGGATCTTATGATGGCCGCTCCGCACGAGGTTGAGGATTCTATCTGCCGTCTTGCGCAAATGGCCCGTGCGGCAGGTATGCACCTTGTAATCGCAACCCAAAGGCCGTCCGTTGATGTCATCACGGGACTCATTAAGGCAAATATTCCGAGCCGTCTTACGCTCAAAACATCTTCGCAGATAGATTCAAGAACCATTATCGACACCGTCGGCGCAGAAAAACTGCTTGGAAACGGCGATATGCTTTTCTATCCCGTGGGTATTGCAAAGCCCGTCAGAATACAGGGCTGTTTCCTTTCGGATAAGGAAGTCGAAAAGGTAGTCGATTTTATTAAGTCGCAGGAGCAGACCTCCTATGACGACGAGGTTATACAGGAAATTGAACGCCAGGCCGCATTGGATAAGAAGAAAAACGGCGGAACTGCCGAGTCCTCATCGGAGTCGGGCGATTCCGACGCCGACGAGATGCTGCCAAAGGCCATTGAGGTGGTTGTGGAAAATCAAATGGCGTCCACAACCCTGTTGCAGAGGAAGCTGAAGCTCGGATATGCCCGTGCGGCGAGAATTATTGACGAGCTTGAGCAGAGGGGAATTATAGGCCCTTACGAGGGCAGTAAGCCCAGAAAGGTGCTTATCACAAAACAGCAGTGGTATGAGATGAACGCACTCTCGCAGGGCGCACCTGCGCCGCAGGAGCCTCAGAGCGCTCCGAACGCCGCAGACCCCGACGACACAGTAATAACTTTTGATTCGGAAACGGAATAATATGAGCAGAAAAAAGAAATCCGAAAATACGCAGGGCTTTATTCCCTTTGAGGATTTAGTCCCCAAAAAGTCCCGTTTCGGGAAAAAACGGCTGATAACCTGCATTGCGGCAGTTATAGCGATAATTGCCTGCCTGTTTGTCAAATACGGCTCCGATACAGGCTGGAACGGCGTTTCAAAGTCGATTAAGGTCAATCAGAACATAGTAGAAGAAGAGGGCAAGTTCTACGCCCACTTTATAGATGTGGGGCAGGCGGACTGCGAGCTGTTAAAGTGCGGCGACGACATTGTTTTGATTGACGCCGGAGATGTGGACGGCTTTGAGAGCATTTCCTCTTATCTTGATTCACAGGGCGTAAAGGAAATAGACTACTTTATAATTACGCATATGCACGCAGACCATATGGGCAGTGCGGCTATGGTTATCGAGAATTACAAGCCGAAAAACATAATAATGACAAAGCTTACAAAAGAAAATACGCCGACAAACGACATCTATAAGCATTTGCTTGAAACCTTGTCGGAGTGTGACGCAAAGATAATTCAGGCTAAGCCGGGAACCGCTTACGAGCTTCCCTCGTTCGGCTTCGCAGTGTTGGCTCCCAACGCTAATTACAGCGAGCTTAACAACACTTCCGTGGTAATCAAGGCGTATTTCGGCGACACCTCGTACCTCTTTCAGGGAGACGCCGAGGCGCAGTCCGAAAACGATATACTTAAAAACGGCTTTAAGGTCGGGGCAGATGTTCTCAAGCTCGGCCACCACGGCAGTAAAACTTCAAATACCGCAAAATATCTTGACGCCGTAAGCCCAAAGGTTGCCGTTGCCTGCTGCGGAAAGAATAATAAGTACAATCATCCGAGCCAAGAGGTGCTCGAACGGCTTGAGGAGAGAAACATAGAGTGCTTCAGAACCGATAACAACGGTAATATCGTTGTTGTCAGCGACGGAAAGGAAATTTCGGTTATAACGGAAAGGTAATTTTATGGAAAAGTATTCTGTAGACAGAATAGAGGGGGCTTTTGCGGTTTTGGTAAGTAACGGCAAAACCTCGCAGATAAGCCTCGACAAGCTTCCCGAAAGTGTTAAGGATGGCTGTGTTTTGGTTAAAGATGACAGCGGAATGTACTTTATCGACAATGCGCAAACAGAAAAAATCAAAACAGCCTTGAACGAATTGCAAAATTCACTTTTTGACGAGTAAATTATCAAACCCACCCGTTTATCCGTTTGAATATCAAAAATTTCAATGGGGAAAGGCAGGTAATATATGGACAGTATAGACAACTATCAAATCAAAAGCGTGCTTGATTATTTTTCTCTCAAGGAAATAGCTAAAGAAAAGCTGTTTACGATTTCCGACAGGTGGACAAAAAATTTGAAAGAAGCTCTTTTCGTGCTTTTGTTTGCCGTCTGCCTTATCGTTATGTATCCGATTTTCAGCCAGGGCTTTCCCGTGGCGGACGCCTTTCTTGCGATAGTGTCAATAATAGGCGTGTATTTTTTGGTTTTTTCCGGCCTTATGATCAGGAAAACCGTAGTTAATTTAAAAAGGGCTATAGAAGCCTATGAGTTTGATTTAAGAAGAATACAGGAAAAGCTCACCTACAGCGATATTTATATCGAAATACCCGAGGAAGACAAATACGAATTTAACAGTATATTTAAGCTTATAAAGCTGTCGTTAAAAAGAATTAAAGATAACAAGCTGAAGATTAAAGAAGACGGTCAAAAAAAAGGGTAATTTTTACGGGAAGGCACAATTTAAGGAGGAGATATATATGAAAAAGGCGCTTTCTGTTTTGTTGGCATGTTTACTTGTTTTTTCCGCTGTTCCGGTTTTTGTTTCGGCTGCGGAAGCGGACAAAACCCCTTTGGTTATCCTACAGGGCTACAGCGGACCGAGGCTTGATAATGCCGATACCGGCGAGCAGGTCTGGGGTTTGGACTTTTCCAAGGTAGGCGACCGCATAGTTTCGGCATTACCCGATATAGCCGGAACGGCAGGCGAGGCGTTCCAAGGCGATACGACCCGTCTTGTAGACATACTCGGGGGAATTTTGCAGGAGACACTTGACCCTATTCGCTGTAACCCCGACGGCTCGTCCTATTACAATATCGTTCCCCACATTAAGACTGCCGAGCAGGCCCGTGTTTCAACCCTGCGTGCAAACGGCGAGGAAAACCTTGTCGCCGAAAAAGAGCTTGTTGAAATGATGGCAAGCGAACGGGGAGCGGACAATATCTTCATTTTCAACCATGACTGGCGCGAGGGGCAGATTGCCTACGCCAAGGCGATAGATGAGTTTATTCAGGAGGTTAAGGCTTTGACCGGCGCAAAGCAGGTCGATATTTTCGGCCTGAGCCACGGCGGTCAGTGCGGAGCTTCATACCTCTACTATTACGGCTACAAAAAAGATGTGCGCAGAGTTGTTTTGGACTCACCTGCAATAGGCGGTACCTATATGCTCGGCGACCCGATGCTCGGCGTTCCGCTCAATGTTGACTTCGCAACCATATTGGAATTTGTAGAGCTGGGCAACGGAACCGAGGAGGAGTTTGAGTGGCTGATAAAATACATCGGCTTTGAAAATTTGAACGAGGTGCTTTCCGAGCTTTGCGAACGCTATCTCGTTGACCTGGCAAAAAATATTCCGAGCCTTTGGGATTTCTGTCCGCTTGAAATTTACGAAGAGGCAAAGGAAAAGCGCCTTGACCCGATTGAAAACGCCCAAATTATTGAAAATTCCGACAAATTCCACTATGAGGCCATGGCGCATATGAGCGAGGGCCTTAAAAAGGCGCAGGACGAAGGAATAAGCGTTTCAATCCTCACAAAGTACGGTCATGAAAACTTAACCGGCTCAAATAAAAATTCGGATTACATCATAGAAACCGCCCTGTCTTCTGGCGCATACTGTGCGCCGTTCGACGGCAAATTTTCGGCGGATTATACGGCCGAGGGCACAAATTGCAGTAATGAAAATCATATGCACATCTCGCCCGAACGCAATGTGGACGCTTCATGCGCATATCTTCCCGACAACACTTGGTTTATAAACGGGCAGTTCCACGGTATGTATGTATTTGACCCATATACCAAAGAGCTTGTTAAAACCTTGCTGTCTACGGATTCTTTAAAGAATGTATTTTCCGACCCGAAATTTCCGCAGTTCAATTATTCGCACAATCCGGTTGACAGTATGTTCGTCCGCTTCGACGGCACCTCTCCGGGCTATCACAGCTCGGCGGATAAAAAGCTGTTGATAACGAACCTTTCTTCTCAATACGAAGCCTCCGTTTGGTACATTCGGATAAACGGCGCCGAGTTTGAGTTAAAACCGAATACTTCTCAGCGCCTTGCGGCAGGCGAAACGGGCAGTATAACGCTTCCGGAGCATTTGCTGTCGGATTGTTCAAGCCCGTTTGAAATTACGGTTATATATACGCTTTATAACAGGCAGACGCAGTTGAGAAGCAAAAGCTTTGAGTTTACCCCTCTTTCGGAGCAGGACGCCTCTCGGTACAGCTATTTGATAACGGCGGCAACGGCAAACGGGATTAAGGATTTAAGTCAGGCACAGCAGACACAAACCCCCGAACAGCCTGCCGATAACCCCGTAACCGATGCGCCGTCCGACAACACGCCGGCGGAAAATACGGCGACAGTCTCCAACCCGTCCGCCAATAACGAAATACCGAAAACCGGCGGAGAAGAAAAGAGCATTATCCCGTTTATTTTCGTCTTGTCCGCTTTAATTTGCACGGCGGCCTGCACAGTTATAATTTACAGGCGCAGGCAAATGAATTAAGCGCTGAAAATTTTGTTTCGGCAATAAATTTTTCTTGCATTTTCAATTTGAATGTGCTATAATCTCTTAGCAATTCGCACACATGGGGATTATTGTAAAATTGCATTTTATATGTCTTACAGTAAGCTGAACCGTGTGGAGGATAAAATAAGGAGGACAATTTTATGTCAGTAGTATCAATGAAACAACTGCTTGAGGCAGGCGTTCACTTCGGTCACCAGACCAGAAGATGGAATCCGAAAATGGCCGAGTACATTTTCACGGAGAGAAACGGTATTTACATTATCGACCTTCAGAAAACCGTTAAAAAGCTTGAAGAGGCTTATATGGTAGTGCGTGATATTGCCACAGAGGGCGATGAGATCCTTTTCGTAGGTACCAAAAAACAGGCTCAGGATTCCGTTAAGGAGGAGGCTATCCGTTGCGGTATGCCTTATGTAAACGCCCGTTGGCTCGGCGGTATGCTTACAAACTTTAACACAATCAAGAAAAGAATTAAAAGGCTTGCCCAGCTTCACGCTATGAGGGACGACGGCACTTTTGAAATGCTTACAAAGAAAGAGGCCGCAAAGCTTGAGCTTGAAATTGAAAAGCTTGAAAAATACATGGGCGGCATTACCGAGATGAAAAAACAGCCTGCCGCTATGTTCATAGTTGACCCGAGGAAAGAGAGAATTGCGGTTGCAGAGGCAAAGAAGCTCGGTATTCCGATTATAGCTATTGTTGACACAAACTGCGACCCCGATGAAATTGATTATGTAATACCCGGTAACGACGACGCTATCCGTGCCGTTAAGCTTATTGCAGGCGCTATGGCCGACGCAGTAATCGAGGGCAGACAGGGTATGCAGGGCGCGGCTGCCGAGGAAACAGCACCGCAGGCAGAAGCACAGGAAGCGGCAGCAGCCGAATAATTAATCAATTATTAAATTGCCCGTACAATTTTTTGCACGGGCAAATTCAGTAAAAACGGAGGATATATTATGGCATTTACAGCTAAAGATGTTCAGGCTCTTCGTGAGAAGACAGGCGTAGGTATGATGGATTGCAAAAAGGCTCTTCAGGAGTCCGATGGCGATATGGATAAAGCGGTTGACATTTTAAGGGAAAAGGGACTTGCTTCTGCCGCTAAAAAGGCAAGCAGAGTTGCCGCCGAGGGCGCTGTTGCCGCTTACAATGACGGCAAGGCGGGCGCTATTGTTGAAATTAACTGCGAAACAGACTTCGTTGCAAAGGGCGAGCCTTTCGTAAACCTTGCAAACACGGTTGCAAAAACTGTTGTAGAGGCTAATCCGGCAGACCTTGACGCACTTCTTGCGGCAAAGGCGGCGGACAGCGAAAACACGGTTGAGCAGGCTGTTCAGGAGGTATTCCTCGCACTTCGTGAGAATATGAAGGTACGCAGGTTTGCACGCATGGAGGGTCATATCGTAACCTATATCCACGCCGGCGGTACCGTAGGCGTTATGGTTGGCTTTGACACCGACGACGCAACTGCCGCAAAGCCCGAATTTGTCGAAATGGGCAAGAATATAGCTATGCAGATTGCCGCCATGAGCCCGGAATATTTAAGCAAGAGCGATATACCGGACGATGAGCTTGCAAAGATGAAGTCAATTACCGTTGACAGCGCTCTTAATAAACCCGATTCGCTTCCTATTCCTATTCTTAACAGCGTTATTACAGAGGCCGTTTCGGATAAAAAATGGGCCGATGAGGATATAAACATTTATCAGGGTCTTGACCAAAAGCAGAGAAAGAATTTTACAAACTTTATTTCAAAAGAGGCATATGCTACTCTTGCGGAAATTGCTGTTTCTCATAAGGCTGAAATTTCCGAAAACAAAATTTTCGTCGGACTTGTTCAGGGCCGTATGGCTAAGCAAATTAAAGAAACTTGCCTTCTGGAGCAGGCGTTTGTCCGTTCGGATCTCTTTGACGGCTCTGTTGACGGATATGTCAATTCGGTTGCCAAATCACTCGGCGCTGAAATTAAAATCAAGGGCTTCGAGCGCTTTGCAAAGGGCGAGGGCATCGAAAAGAAGCAGGACGATTTTGCCGCCGAAATTGCAAACATGGTTAAATAATCAAAATTGTTACGGCAGAAAGGGTGCAGTTACTGCATCCTTTCTTTTTTGTTTACATCGGTTTGTTTTTGTGATAAAATAACAGGGAATGATAAAGAACGGAGGTGCGTCGGGTGATAGGTCTTAATATAGGTATAGATTTAGGTTCTTCGTCAACCGTTATCGTTGACGAAAAAAAGGGTATAATACTTGACGAGCCCACCGTAATAGCCGTTGATTCGGAAACGGGATACCCGATCGCCTTCGGCAACAACGCCTACCTGATTATGGGCAGAACCGAGGAGAATATCGAGGTTGTCCACCCCGTGGTAAACGGCGTTATCTCAAACTATAAAATGGCGCAAACGCTTTTGAGATATTATATTTCAAAGGTTTGCGGAAATATGATTTTTAAGCCCAATGTTATAATAACCGTACCCAGCGCCGCAACAAATCTGGACAGGAGGACCATGGTTGACATTCTCACATCTTCCGGCGCAGGCAAGGTGTGCCTGTTTGAGGAGTCGCTTGCCTCTGCGATAGGTCTGGGCTTTGAGCGCCATGCGCTTTCGGGCAGACTGCTTGTCAATATAGGCGGCGGTTCGGTCGATGTTTCGGTTGTAACCATGGGGAAAATAGCGGTTGCAAACACAATAAAAATAGGCGGAATTAATATTGACGAGGCGATACAAAAACACCTTAAAAGGACAAGGGACATTATGATAGGGCCGCTCACGGCAGAGAGAATTAAAATTTGCCTGGGAAGCGCCGTGCCCAGGGAGGGCGAGCTTGCAATGCTTGTTTCCGGCAAGAGCGGAACGGACAATATGCCCATTTCCTTTGAGGTGACCTCCACCGAGATTTTTGACTGTATTCAAGATGTAGTCGGGCAGATAATAGTCGGTATAAAGTCCGTTATAGAAAAAACTCCTCCGGAGCTTACGGGAGATATTTCCGACAACTCAATTACCCTTACGGGCGGAACCTCTCTGCTTTACGGTATGGATAAGCTTGTGCAGAGGGAAACGGGAATTACCACCAAGGTTTCAAAGGACCCGTTATACAGTACCGCAAGCGGAGCTATAAAGGTAATTAAAAATCTTAACAAGCTTGCCGGCGGTTATGATTTTAAAACAATACATCAAATAGACTGACAGCCGCCGAAAATTACGGCGGCTTTGTTTATTGATAAACGGTTTTTTAAAATTTAAAGTTTTCGCCCACCTTTTACAAAAAGGCGGTGGGGTCGAGGGGCAAAGCCCCCGGCGCAGTCCGCAGACTGCGAAACACCTGTAATTTAAAGAGCGCAGGAGGGGCGCAAAACAGTTCAGTGAACTGTTTTGCGGTGGGGAACCCTCGCCGGGGGTTCCCAATAAATTTTACATCTTTGCACAAGTATGATAAAGCCTGTTTTATATATCTATCTTAATATTGTATTTTTCCAGCCAATAATTTACCTGCAGGAAGTATGCGATAGTCTGCGGAGTCGTCATTAATTGACCGTAGAAATTTTGAGGTATTTCGCCTGTAAGCAATTCTTCAAGCTTATTTTTCTTTACAAAGCCGAAAATCGGCGAATTGGGATTATTCAACACATTTTTAAGCTCATCTCTGACCAGCGCAAGATAGTCCGGGTTGTGCGTCTTTGGATACGGGCTCTTTTTCCTGTGCATAATTTCATCGGGCAAATAATCCTTAAACGCTTCTCTTAACAGCCCTTTTTCACGGTTGTTATATTCCTTGTATTCCCACGGCACGGAGTACAGATACTCAACTATTCTGTAGTCGCAGAACGGCACCCTGACATCGAGCGAGGCATATGCGCTCATTCTGTCACAGCGGTCAACGAGCGTCATCATAAACCATTCAAGGTTTAATTTCATAATCTCTTTAATTCTCTTGTCGGGGTCGTTTTTGTCTGTGAGAGAAACGCTGTTTACGGTGTCCATGTACTTTGAGTGTATATATTCTTCGGGATCGCAGAATTTAAGTACATCGTCCGACATAAAGTCGGTTCTCAGCTTAGTGGATCTCGCCCATGGGAAACCGTCGTAATCTCTCATCTCCTTAACCCTGTACCAGGGATAGCCGCCGAAAATCTCGTCGGAACACTCTCCCGAAAACGCCACCGATTCATTTTCGGCTATTTTTTTGCAAAGGAGTAGCAGGGAGGAGTCAACATCGGCCATTCCGGGCAGGTCACGGGCAATAACGGCGTCGTAGAGCGCCGAAACAAGCTGTTTTGAATTAATTTCAACGCTGTGATTTTCTGCGTGCAAATAGTCGTTCATTATGCCGATAAACTGCGTGTCGCTGTTGGGCTGAAAATCGGTTTTCTTAAAATATTTGTCGTTATCTGTGTATGCAACGGTATAGGTGTTAAGCTTTATACCGCTTTTTTCATACTCCCTGTCGATAATTGATGTAACTATGCTTGAGTCAAGCCCTCCCGACAGCATGGAGCAAACGGGAACATCGGATTTTAACTGCCTTTTTACCGAGTCAATCATCAGCTCCCTTACTTTTTCCGCCGTTTGGTTAAAATTGTCCCTGTGTTCGTGAGCCTCAAGCTTCCAGTAGCACTTTTTTGCAAGACCGTCCTTTGTAAAATAGCCGCAGTAACCGGGTTTGAGCTCAAAAATATTTTTAAAAACGCCGTAGCCCAGGGTTCTGCCGGGGCCTATAAGCATTATCTCATAAATTGAGTTTGAGTCTATTACCGGCTTTACCTCGCCGTTGCAAAGTATCGCCTTAATTTCCGAGGCAAAAATAAAATTGTTGTTTACTATTGAATAGAAAAACGGCTTAATTCCAAGTCTGTCCCTTGCGATAAAAAGTTTTTCGTCCTCGGGACACCAGATGCAGAACGCAAAAACACCGTTAATCAGGTCAAGCGCCTTTTCGCCAAAACAAATATACAGCTTTAAAATCAATTCCTCGTCGGACTCACCCGAGGCGGCGAAATCTTTTTCTTTAAGTTTGCTTTTTAATTCGTCACAGTTAAAAATCATACCGTCATAAACGATAACATATTTTTTGCACAAATAGGTTATCGAATAGGGAACAGATTTTCCCGACGAGCCGCCGTTTTGCATCAAAACGCTTCTTTCATCGGAAAAAATCATTTTTTCTTTTCTTCCCCTGTGAATTACGGATTGCATCATGTTAAAAAGCTCCTCCTGCTTGAGAGGGGGATTGTTTTTAAATGAAATCTCTCCGGTTATTCCGCTCATAATTAACACCTCTTTCTTTAGATTTACTAAATATATATGAGAAACGCCGAACCATTATTAAAAAATCGGAAATTAAAAAATAATTAAGGCCCTTTACGGCAGAATACTAAGGAGTTCCAAAGTTGACAAAAAAATCTTAATGAAATATAATGTTTGTTAAGGCGAGAGGAGCCGAACACACGCCGTAAGGCTGAATTTACAGGTGGTCTATATTGAAATCAAATAATAAATCTGCGTTAAAGCTTAACAATATTTTTGCCGCAGTCGGAACGCTGTTGCTTTTGTTCGTATATCCTCTTTTTATGGGGAATAAATATTTTAATATAACCTTGTCGAAGTTTGCGTTCTTTACTCTGGTTTCCGTCATCTTTGCGTTCCTGTGCTTTTTCTCAACGAGCGACAGCGTGTCGCAAAAGGCTCAAAAGAATAAGTCGGGTTTAAGGCAGAGGATATTAAAAACGGATATAACCGATGCGTCGTACCTCGCTTTGCTGGTTTTCGGCGCCGTAACGGTGTGCGTCAGCGGTATGGGGAAAAGCGCATTTTTAGGCAATGACGGCAGATATATGGGCTACGGCTTTTTTCTTGCCGCCGGCTTGGCGTATTATTTTATTTCAAGGTACAATATATTAAAGGAATATCAGCTTTTCGCCTTTGAGCTTTCAATGGCTCTGGCGTGTATTTTAGGGCTTGTTCAGGCGTGCGGAATTGATTTGTTCAATCTGATTTCTCCCATTGCGGATTACCAAAAGGAAATTTTTATCTCCACTTTCGGAAATATTGATATTTTCTCCGCTTTCCTTTCAATCTCTCTGCCCGTTTCGATGTATATGATTTGCTTTAGGCAGAGCGAAGGAAAGTACGGCTTTGTATATTTCATCACCGCCGTTTTGGGCTTTGCCGGTCTTTTCCTGTCAAACAGCGACAGCGGATATTTGGGCATTTTTGCGGCATTTTTCGTAATATGCCTGCTTTCGTTTAAAAGCGCACGGAGCTTTCGCCGCTTCAACGGCCTCTGCCTGTTATTTTTCCTGTTGGCGTTTTTGTACGGCACGCTTTATAAGCTCAACATCATAAAAAGGGAAATGTCCTTTTTCTCACAGCTTGTAACGCAAACCAAAGTCGTTTATATAGGTATGGCGTTGTTCTTTGTAACTTCGCTGTTGTTCACGGCCGTTAAAATCAACGGCAAAGCGCTGAAGGCTTTAAAGATAATATTTGTTACGGTTTCTGCGGCGCTGGCGTTTTCCGTTTTGTTTGCAATCATTTATTTTACAAAAATCAACACCGAATTTGACCTCGGTTCTTTTTCAAATTATTTCAGATTTAACGACCGCTGGGGTACAAACAGGGGCTTTGTGTGGAGAATTTACCTTGAGCTTTATAACGGACTGCCCTTGTCGCAGAAGCTTTTCGGCTGCGGTCAGGATTGCCTTGCCAACGCATTGACAAAGGAGCTTTTTAACGAGATGCTCGCTTACGGCAACTACACAAATAACGCCCACAACGAATATTTGCAGTACCTTGTTTCAATCGGTATATTCGGCCTCGCCTCATACCTTACCTTTGTAATTTCGGCGGTTGTAAGGCTTTTTAAGGATAAAAAAACTTCCCTGCTTTCCTCTTGCGTCGCCGTATGTATAATCGCATATCTTGTTCAGGCGGCGGTAAATATAACACAGCCTATCGTTACACCGCTTTTGTTCCTGTTTGCGGCCTTCTCCCGTTGCGAAAAGGAGCTGACATCAGACCGTGACGCCGAAAAAGCAAAAAAACAGTAAAATCTTTTAAACATAAAAACAGAGCCGATGATTTATGAGGTTTCCCGTAAATCATCGGCTGTCTTTTTTAATCAATATTAAGGCGTTTTCAAAATCACGCCGTTATTTTATTTTCAGACCTCGGCGGCTTTGCCGATACCTTTTGAAAGCTCCTTGAATTTTCTGCGCTTGCCGAGATAAATTACCGCAAGGGGAATATCTGCAAGCAACCAGGCGGCAGGCGCCGCATAGCATACGGCGTTAAAGCCGATTACGGGCGTCAAGACAAAAGCTACCGTAAGCCTTCCGAAAAATTCTCCTGCGCCGGCAATGGTGTTGGAATAAGTAAAGCCAAGACCCTGTAGGGTGTTCCTCAGCACAAACAGCACGGCGACGAGAGAATAGCATTGAGCGGTTGCAATTAAATACCTGTTCGCCGCAAAAAGTATTTCGTCGTTCATCTCTTTCATAAACAGCTTGACAACGGGCATACCTATGGTTAAAAGCGTCAGGCTCATAATAACGGAAACAAGCAGGTCAAGGATAAATATTTTCCTTACGGACTTAATAATTCTTTCGTAATTTTCAGCGCCGAAGTTTTGGCCGACAAAGGTTTGGGTCGCCACGCCCAGACCGCTCATAGGTATGTTTGTCAGGTTTTCTACTCTGCCTGCGGCGGTAAACCCGGCCATTACATTTGCACCGAATGAGTTTACAGCGCTTTGCAGACACATAGAGCCTATCGAGGTTATGGTAAATTGCAGGGAAACGGGTATGCCGAGTTTGAGTTGCCGAAAAGCGGTTTTGGGGTTGAATTTTAAATCTTTGGGGCGTATGTCAATATCGGGATTGAATTTGAATATGTAAATACCCGTAAGCAACGCCGCAGTAAGATGCGATATAAGCGTTGCAAGCGCCGCACCCTCAACGCCCCAGCCGAGGGATTTTACAAACAGCAAATCGAGAATAAAGTTTACTATAACGCTAACTATAAAAAAATACAGCGGCTTTTTGCTTTCGCCGACGGCCCTTGAAATTGCCGTAAAGTTGTTTGACAGCATCTGAAACGGGATACCGAAATAGAGTATGTTAACATATGCCGAAGAAGTGCCGAGAATTTCCTGCGGAGTGCCGATAAGCTTTAACAGCGGAGTTGAAACGGCGTGTGCTATGATAACGAGTATCACGCCGATAAGAAAGGCGAGCGTAATACTGCCGCCGGCATAGTGCGACGCTCTCTCCCTGTCCCTTGCGCCGAAAGCTTGGGCAACGGGAATTGTAAATCCGCTTGTAAGCCCCAAAGCGGCGCCGATTATAAAGGAGTTAATAGCGCCCACTCCGCCGACTGCGGCAAGGGCGTTTGTGCTGACATACCGCCCGACGATTATATTATCTACAAGCGAATAATTGTACTGTAAAAGAGAGGAAAGCATTATCGGAAAAGCAAAAAACAATATGCTTTTTATTGCGCTTCCTTCGAGCATGGAATTTTGTGCTTTCATTAAGCAAAACACCTCTTATGTATTTTTTAAAAGTATTATATAGCTTTTTGCGTATAATGCAATATAAAAAATAAAAAAATTCGATTTTTATTGATAAAGCGGAATTTTGTGTTAGAATATTGATATAAAAAGGGAAAGGAGTTTTGCATATGTCGGGAAATCACAGGGTATTGTTAAACAGCGAAAAATGTATAGGCTGTGGGCTGTGTGCTTCGGACTGCGTTGCAAGCTGTATAAAAATCCAAAACGGCAAAGCGACGGCAGGGCAGGAGGGCTGTATTGCCTGCGGTCACTGCGAGGCTGTTTGTCCGCAGTCGGCAATAGTTTTAACGGGATTTGAGGAAGAAAGCGAAAGCTTCAATACGCAAACAAGGCTTGATCCGCAGGAGCTTTTGCAGGCAATACGCACACGCAGAAGCATAAGAAATTTTGATAATAAAGAGATAGACAGGGATATTGTCGATATGATCATCGAGGCAGGCAGACTTGCCCCGACTGGTTCAAACTCGCAGAATACCTGCTTTATTGTGCTTGACAAAAGCAAAAACGAGCTTGAAAAAAGCGCAGTAAAGCTGTTCCGAAGCTTAACCGGTATTGCAAAGCCGTTTTCAAAGTTTTTGAGCAGGGTCGATATTGACGACAGCTTTTTCTTTAAAAAAGCGCCGTTGGTAATTGTGCTGACGGGTAACAGCGTAAACGCCTCTTTGGCGGCCGAAAATATGGCTTTTATGGCGGAGGCAAACGGACTCGGCGCTTTATTCAGCGGATTTTTTACGGTTTGCGCCAACAGCGTGCCGAAGATCAAAAAAACGCTCGGTATGAAAAGAGGGGAAAAGGCGGTAACGACGCTGGTAATAGGTTATCCCAAGGTAAAATATTACAGAACCGCACGCAGGGAGAAAGCAAGAGTGAGGAGAGTTTAGCCTGCCTGCCGCCTGCGGCAAAAATTCATCTTAAAAATTTGATAAATTTCTGAAAATAAACTTGACATATAGGAATTATACGGCTATAATATTAAAGCGGTTTGGATAGGGGCCAATAGCTCAGTTGGTTAGAGCATCCGGCTCATAACCGGACGGTCCGGGGTTCGAGTCCCTGTTGGCCCACCACTGTTTAAACTGCGTGATATTGTAGGGGTATAGCTCAGTTGGTAGAGCAGCGGTCTCCAAAACCGCGTGCCGAGGGTTCAAGTCCTTCTGCCCCTGCCAAAAAGAAAAGGAAGAAGCCTTGTGCTTCTTCCTTTTCTTTTTGATATAGAGAATCTTGCCCGAAAAAAACATCAATTTGCGGCGGTGTTTTCGCCGGATTTTTGCTCTTTCTTTGTTTACTGCGGTACAAATTTTGACTGCTGTTGGCGCATGATTTTGGAAACATAGTATCCCAACACGGCGAAAAATAAGAAAATTGCGACATAATCCAGCAGGAATAGAGCAAGCGGTTCATCAAAATCAAAGAAAACGAAGTGGACTCGCAGGAGCAAAAACTCACCAAAATCCCTTTTCACGAACGCATACGCACCGTATGCGGCAACTAAAGCCGCCATACTCCGGAGCGTCCATTTCCTATATTTAGAGGGCTTCTTTGTGAGCTTCCTTGCCATGCTCATGATTCCGCCCCAGTGCAGTCCAAGGTGCAAAGACATGAACACAAATCCCCAGTATGCCGAAAGCATGTGAACCGTCTGCGCCGTCATTTGTCCGCCCCGGCTACCGAGAAACGAAAAGACCGTGCGGGAAAGCAAAATGCCGCTGATCATCGAGCCGCACATGGAAAGTAAGATAAGCAGGACAAGGACGGTTTGTAGAATACGGTAGGGGGTATATCGTCTGCGAAAGATGCCTTTGCACCATTTTCGGTTCAGAATATGATGCAGGACAAACAGTGCAAACATTCCAACTCCAAGCCACTCGTGAACCGCTTCCCCTATGGTGGGATTGTCCCCGTACACCAAGCTGTATGCCATTAAAAGCAACAGAGTGGCGATCATGAGAATGTCGGCAATAATTTTCAAAATCTGCTTCGATTTCATCTATCTGCACGCATGGAGAACCGCCAGCAGTTCGTCCTTCGTAAATTTTTTGCAGCAGCCGCCCGTGAGAACGGTGCTGTCTGCGACAGCCTTATAGTCCGTATCGACCGGAATGCCCATTTCCGCAAATGTCATAGGCAGACCGACTTCTTTGATGAACGATGCAAGGGCGTCAATAAAAGCGTCTGCCAGCTCTGCTTCCGTCTTTCCGGCAGGATCAACGCCCCAAACATTCAAGGCGAGACGAGCAAACTGCGGTGCGGCCTCCGGGAGCATGTGCCTGTAGAGGACGGGGTGGATCACCGCCAGCCCCTGCCCGTGGTTGCAGTTCGTGTATGCGCCGAGCTGATGTTCCAGCATGTGCGCCTGAAAATCCGTGACCTTGCCGATTTTTAAGATGCCGTTTTCGCCCATGGCCGCCGCCCATACAAGCTCGCTGCGCACACCTATATCCTGCGGATTTTTCAGCGTCGCCCGGAGGTTGCGGATGATATTGCGTTGGCAGGCTTCATTGATCTCGTCGGAGAGGTTCGTTTCCCTTGGCGTACCCATGTAGGTTTTCATACAGTGGGAAAGGGCGTCAAAAGCGCCGGAAACAACCTGACTTATAGGCATCGTCATGGTATAAGCCGGATCGAGGATGGCAAAATCGTAAAATGCGCCCCACAGTGGGCCCTTGACCTTCTTTTCTTCATTTGTAATGACTGCGCCGTTGTTCATTTCCGCACCGGTGCCGAAAGCCGTCACCACCGCACCCATTGGGATAAACGCCGCAGGGCCGCCGTGCTGCACGGTTTCCAGTTCCCACAGGTCGGCATCGGTTTTTGCCTGCGCCGATACCACCTTGCAGCAGTCGATGACGCTGCCGCCGCCCACGGCTAAAATGAAATCGATCTCATTCTCGCAGGCAAGGCGAGCGCCTTCCTGCACTTTGGCGTAAGTGGGATTCGACATGATGCCGGTAAACTCCGTGACATTTTTTCCGCAAGCTCGGAGAAGTCCCATCAGTTCATCGTAAACGCCGTTTCGCTTGACAGAGCCGCCGCCGTAGGCCAGCATTACATTCTTACCGACCTTTGCAAGCTCTGCAGGCAGATTCTTTTCCGCCGCTTTTTCTCCAAAATAAACCGTTACGGGATAACGGTATGTAAAGCTGTTCATAGCCCTTGAACCTCCTTATACTAATTTTTGATAAAAAACTTAAAAGTTTTTTATTTGGCAGGCGTAAAAGCGCCTGACAACCGCATAAAATGCGGGCAAAAATGCCGTGCAATACTGATTTTAACAAAGCCGTTGGCTTTGCCGAATGAAGCTTTGCTGCATGATTAAAACATGAAATATTTTATGTTTTAATCAAAAACAGTATTATCGAGTGGTTTTCGGATTGTAATATTGTCCGTGTCCGATGGTAGCCTTTGTATAGGCAATAGCATTTTCGGGGCAAATATGCAGGCAGCCGAGGCAGAGCGCACAGCTTGTCCTGTTCCAAATGGGATGCCCGTCCGTCATCGTGATTGCTTTCAGCGGACATTGTGCCGCACACTTGCCGCACCCCACGCACTTGTCACTGACAGTGAAATTCTTTGTGCGGCTTGCCCCTTTATACGCTTTTTTCATCATCATAAGCATCGGCGCAGGCCATTCTTCCTTGATCCGGATGCGCTTCTTTTCCAAAATGTCAGCTATGACGCCGCCGAGCAATTCGTCCGCTTTATCGAGCGCCGACTGCACATACTCCTGATCGGTAAGATCAAAGTTCGGCACCCAGTTATCCACGGATTGCAGCAGAAAGTCTGCGTCCTGCTCTCTGCCGGTTTTTTTGCGGAGAATCTTTGCAAGCTCAGCAGCGACATTTCCATAATGGAAGCCGTAGGTGTCTACGGTATAGACATAGTTGCTGCTGTCCAGCCGAATTTCCGCCTGTTGGAGAAAATCCGCCACAATGGACGGTAGAACACCAAAATAGGTGGGCAGAACAAAGCCAAGCGCTTCGTTCGGTTCAGGCAGGATGTGGAAATCTCCGCTTTGATAGGCGGCGCTCAGCGACACAACTCGATCCGCCGTTTTTGCCGCAATCTGTTCTGCCGCATATTTGCAGTTACCCGTAGATGAAAAATAAAAAATCACTTTCTGTCCTCGCTTTCTCGGAACGATATATTTATTTGGCGAAACGCCCGTGAAGCGCCCGGACAAAGTTCGGATCAAAATGGTTCACGATCTCGCTGTGGCCGATGTCGAGAGGCGTGATGGCCGCCATTTCCTCGTCGGTCAGGCTGAAATTCCAGATGTCGAAATTCTGCATCATGCGCTCCCGGTGGGTGGATTTTGGGATCACGACCACGCCCCGCTGCATGTTCCAGCGAAGGGCGACCTGCGCTGCGCTCTTGCCGTACTTTGCGCCGATCTCGGTCAGTACCGAGTGGGTGAAGATCCCGTGCTTGCCTTCCGCAAACGGGCCCCAGGCTTCCGGCTGTACTTCGTATTCTTGCATAAGGGAAAGGGCGTCCGGCTGTTGGAAGAATGGATGCAGCTCCACCTGATTCACCATCGGCAGGACTTCCACCGTCTCGCAGAAATCCGCCAACACATGGGGATAGAAGTTGCAGACACCGATGGCACGAATGCGGCCCTCCTTGTAAAGTTCTTCCAGCGCACGCCACGCACCGTAGTAGTCGCCCATGGGCTGGTGCAGGAGATACAGATCGAGGTATTCCAGCCCCAGCTTTTGAAGCGAGCTTTCAAACGCTTTCTTTGCACCCTCGTAGCCGGAATCCGACACCCACAGCTTGGTGGTGATGAACAGGTCGTCCCGGCAGGCGCCGCTCTTTTTCAGCGCATTGCCGACCGCTTCCTCGTTTCCGTAGGACGCCGCCGTGTCGATCAGCCGATAGCCCACGCTGATGGCGTCCAGAACCGCCTGCTCGCACACCTTTGGGTCTTGCACCTGAAAGACGCCGAAGCCCTCCATAGGCATTTTCACGCCGTTGCTTAACATCGTGTATTCCATGATAAAATCCCTCCTGTCAGTTCCCAAATCAAAGGTCGGGCCCCAGCTCCATATTTGCGTAAGCTGCGATCATTTCCGGCGTTGCCGTGTAGTACCGTTTGTTTTTGTTTACCTTTGCGATTTCCGCCATATCTTCCTCGGTAAGCGCAAAATCGAAAATGTCGAAGTTATCTCGGATGTGATCGGGATTTTTGGAGCCGGGGATCACCACATTGCCGCTCTGAATGTGCCAGCGCAGAATGATCTGGGCGCCCGACTTTCCGTACTTTTTCGCAAGTTCCGTGAATATCGCTTCTTCCCGTAGGCTCTTGTCGCCGTGGCCCAGCGGATACCATGCCATCAGCCCCAGACTAGTTTCGGCAAGAAGCTTTTTCAGCTCGGTCTGTGGATAGTACGGATGGGCCTCCACCTGAACGACCTGGGGTTTCAGTTCCATGGTGTCAATGGCTTCCCGTAAAAGCTCATCAGGGAAGTTGGAAAGCCCGATGGCCTTCACCTTGCCGGCCTTGACCGCTTTTTCGATGTTCCGATAGCCCTCTCGCCAGTTGGCGGTAGGCTGGTGTAGGAACAGCAGGTCGATATAGTCCGTGCCGAGCCGGGCGAGGGTTTCGTCTACCGCCGTTTCCTTTTCATAGACCGTAGGCCACAGCTTGGTGACGAGGAAAATGTCCTCTCTCTTGACGCCGCTTTTCTTGATACCTCGGCCTGTGCCGCTCTCGTTCATATAGCCGTTTGCCGTGTCGATCAGGCGAACGCCGCTCTTGAGTGCGCTCTCCACCGACGCCTCCGCCTCTGCCGGGGACATCATAAACACGCCGATTCCGGCCATAGGCATTTTGATTCCGTTATTGAGTGTGATGTATTCCATGATAAAGCCTCCTGTGTATTTGTTTGTAATTCTATTTTAGCCTGCTTTGCAGGTGGGTGGAAGTCTCGGTTGGTTCAGCAGTTATGACCACAAGTTAGAACTGATAAAAATACCCGCCCACAAAGCAGTGTGGACGGGTGACAGACAATCTTTTATTTCAGTTTTGCGCCGTCTTTGAAAGCGTTTCCTACCTTTTCCCCCAGGCGAATGTAGGCGGCCGCCGTCGGGTCGAAGATGATGGCGTCCAGCTTTTTATAGTCCACATTGCCGTCCGTCAGAATGCTCTCGTCGGCGCTGACATTGACGATCTTACCGATCACATTGCCGTCCTCGTTGCATTTGAGGAATTTACATTCCAGCGTCAGAGGCAGCTCGTTGATGATCGGGGCGTTGACAAATTCGCTTTTCACCGTCGTGAAGCCCGCTTTTTCCATTTTGTTCGGCTCCTGCTTTGCGGAAACGATCCCCACATAGTCGCAGGGAATGACGGTAGAAGCGGTAGCAAAGCTGACGGTAAATGCTCCGGTCGCTTTGATATTGTCTGTGGTTTTGTGGGAGCTGAGGCACAGCATGACCTGATTTGCGTCATATTGACCGCCCCAAGCCGCATTCATCAGGTTCGGCTTTCCGTTTTCGTCATAGGTGCCGATCATCAGCACCGGCTGGGGATAGACCCACGGTTTCACGCCAAAATTCTTTCTCATTGTGTTTTCCTCCTGTTTTTTGATATATACCGAAGCCAAAGCGTATCGTTTTCGATCTGCTCGACCGCTTTTAAAGTGTACGCAACGGGCACTGCGGAAGAAAATCCGCCCGTTTCAAACAAGGAAGCGGAGCCGCTGTCGCCGTCTGCCGTGGGCGCTAAAATGATACTGAGTTCATCAATCAGCCCAGCCGCAGCAAAAGCCTGATTTGTCACGCCGCCTCCGGCAAGCATTACCCGGTCGATTCCGAAAATGGTTTTGAGCTTTTGCAAAAGCAAGTCGCAGTCGATGGTTTCCTTTCCGGCAAAGAGATAGGAGATTCCGAAGCTGCGCAGATAGGCAAGATAGCGGTCGGACACCTTTTCCGTCAGCACCTCGATCACATGAGCTTTCGGTCGGCCTTTCTTTTCAAGATATTTCCCGTGCCA
>CANRHD010000008.1 GCA_947630285.1 uncultured Clostridia bacterium
TATGTTTTTCATCTTTTACCTCCTTATAAATCCCAAAAATATCACCCTCCCCTTTGCATTTATACAAAAAATATATTTTATACAATGCGGAAAACATTTGCCGAAACCCAATAACATTTGCAAACATGCACGCCGCAAACAATAGAGAATGGGATCAAAATAGCTATCACTCTATATATTGATCTGCTACGGCAGGGTTCAAAGCTACCGTTCACCGACAATGTTAAATATTTTTTTTGATAATTTCCGGGGGAATCAGCGATATATAGGAATGTGGTTACTCATTTTAAGCGATGGCGCAAACCGATGTGGTGATGGCTTACGCCACCGCAAATAATATTAAATTAATTAACTATTATTTAGTCTGAGCAACCTGAGTACCGCCGGAAGATGCAGTCTTAATAGCGCCATAGTCTGTGACATCTATAAGGCCGTCACCTGAGGTGTCGCCGGCAGTTTCATAGACATTGAGGAGTGTGTCGAGACGGTTCATGTGTTTATCAACACCGAAGGTATCAAATCCGTCTACAGCACCGTCGCCGTTTACATCGCCATAGATTATAACGAAGTACTTGGCAACCTCAACATCACCGTCAGTAAGCTTGACTGTTACAGTCGCACCAGTACCGAACATACCGTATTCGTTGGTCTTGCCCTCGATCTTAGTGCCGGGGGTCTTGCACTCAACTTTTGCGAGAAGGTCGTCGATGGAGTCCATTGAACCGGGTGTGATACCCTGAATGAACCTGACATCCTGCTTAACCTGCTCAACAGCGTTTGCATCGGTAGACTCGATTGCAACATCAATCTTAAAGTTCTTGATAGCGTCACGAAGCTTCTCGGCAGCAGCGTCAACGGCTTTCTTATTCTTAACCGTGTTAAGCCTGTCATAGGCCTGGAAAGTGATAGCCGATCTGCTGTAAAGTATGCCGGTGTATTCCTCGTCGCCGCCTGCAAGATTTGTAGCTACTTTGTCCACAGAACCTTCGCCCGTAGCGTTGTAAGCAACGCCGAGAGCTTCAAGAAGCTGTGCGAAAGCCTCTGCCTCGTCTTTGCTTTCATCGGCAAGCTGATACAATGAACCGTAACAGTCAATGATGTTGTTAGCCTGCGAGATGACTGCATTGAGCTCGAAATCAAGATAGCCGTTTTCCTTCATTGATTTTTCTTTCTCAAGAAGTTCGTTCTGCGCTACCATGAGTTCGTACTTAGCATCGAAGACTTCAGCCTCCGATTGGGACTTAAGCGCTTCCTGCGCAGCAGCAAGAGCCGCTGTGTAGCGTGCCCATGAATCCTTTGAATACTTAGACTCATCATACTTCTGGTTAGTTGCATATGTGATTTCTTTTGTAAGGAAATCAGTATCAGCAGTCTTAGCGTTAGCTTTCATGAAGTCATAGTAATACTGGAGCTGGGCTTCCTGGTCATAGATCTCAAGGTCTGTATGCGTTGCAGGAACATAGTTTTCAAGCTCTTGGGCGTAAGCGTCCATATCGGGCTGAACAAGAGTCTTCTCGATAGCCGCCTTAACCTTTTCAGAATTTTTACCTGTTACTGCATTTTCAACAGCCTTGATAGTCTCATATGACGCGCCGTCGTTCTCAATATAAGCCTTGGGTTCTGCCGGAGGTGTAGCTGACTTAATCATGTTACGGGCCGCTGTTCTCTGTGCTTCATACTTGAAGTACTCGAAGAGCTTGTAGTCCTGATAGTTAATGTCTCTATTCGGGTCAGTCTCAAGAGAATTAAGCTTATTGGCTACAGTTTCAACCGTAACATCAGATGTAGCTCTCTTAAACTCGTTCAATGCCACGTAAGCTTCTTCAAGAGCCTGGATAGCAGGTTCTATCTGAGACTGTACGGTTTCAACATAGTCAGTTCTCTTTGCCACACCTGCGAGTTTAACTACCTTTTCCAAAGCCTGTTCGTAGGTTTCAAACGCAGAAGCTGCGCTCGGCTCGTAGTCAGAAGCCCTGAGGTTGAGGCCAACATACTCATTCGCTACATTGGCTATGTTAGAGTCGTTGTAGTAAATGAAGTCAACTTCGTAGTCTTTACCGGAATTACGGTATTTGATAGTGGTCATACCCATATCATAAACGCCGTATTGAGCTTCCGCAGCAAAGCTTTCGGC
The DNA here is from genome assembly GCA_947630285.1 of uncultured Clostridia bacterium. Classification (GTDB taxonomy): domain Bacteria; phylum Bacillota; class Clostridia; order Oscillospirales; family Acutalibacteraceae; genus Fimenecus. The sequence continues at coordinate 2,135 of CANRHD010000008.1, forward strand.
AGTTACGCCGGCCTTTGCCCTGTAAAGACGACCTGTTGAGGACGATACCTGACCGTCTTTCGGGTTCTTATAAACGGTTACGAAGCCTGCTTCTCCAACCTTGTCGATATGCTCGAAATACTTGGCGGCTTCGCCGGAAATCGCTTTACCGTTAGTACCGATTGAAGCAGGATCTCTGCTACTAGGATCAAAAATAGTTCCTGCACCCTTATACGAAACAGTGGCTGTGTAGTTAGTAATTGTGTCAAAAGCGTCTTCTGTAAACTCGTACTTCTTGTACTTGTTGTTAACTGTGTAGTCCTTATCAACTTCGCCGGCCTCTTCATTGAGCTGGTCGGTTACATCGGATACATAAGCGTAAGCAACCTTTGTACGTTCACCGCCGAGGTCTTTACCGTTCTTGCCGTTGAACTTATAGGTGATGGTAGCCTTGAAGGTACCTTCGCCGGCAACGGTAAGCGGAATGTCAGCCGTTTCACCGGGATTGACCTTAACCGGGAACTGAGCGGTCGTAGAAACGCCGTTTGTAAGCTCAACATTGGAAATGGTGATAGTATACGCACTGTCCTCTGTAGAAGAGTTCCTGTGTGTAAGAAGCATACCACTTGATGAGTTATACACTCTCAATTTCGGGTTGTTGGTTGAATGTTGATAAGTTGAACCCCAGTCATTTGTAATATAAGCAGTGGGCTCTTCGTACTTCTGCGGATCTACAGTCCAACCGATGAAGAAATTGGCTATAGGAAGTACAGTGTCGAGGAGACCGTTGTTATAAAGTGCGCCGAGGCTCTGAACAAGCTTTTTAACTACGGCTACAATGTTCTTGTGGGCGGTTTTTGCACCATCAATTTTAAGAAGTGAATCCACAGAATTGATTGTGTTTGTATCAATAAGAGCACCGCCTGCAACCTTGCTTGTAATGCCGTTGAGAAGGCCTACTACGACCTTAACAAGGTTATCGGCAATGTGATCCTGTGTAAATACGCCGTCCGGAATCTTGAGCATGCCCAAAAGCTTAGGTACATCAAGACCTGTGATTGCATCAACAAGGCCGCCCTTGAGGATCTTCTCAAGGAATGAATCTGAGCCGTAAGTACATGTAAGACCCGAGTCATTAAGAAGCTGGTTAAACGGAAGAAGCTTAAGAAGAATGGTATCAAGCTTATTGAACGGGTTTTCATAAGAAGCGAGAGCTACCGTAGAACCGCAGTCAATAATATTGCTAAACTTCCATGTCCACTCGGTTTCAGTAGAGAGAGCCCAGTCGATAATCCAGTCAACCATGCGAAGCCATGATGCATTTTCCGGAGTCTCTGCGCCAATATACTGAGAGTTGGCCTTGAAAGTCATACCATCCGCTGTGTCTTCGGGAAGTGCGCCCATGGTCTTCATTACGCCGTAGTAGCCGTTAGCAGCGTCGTCTTCGCCCAAATCGGCAAGGTTACGGAGATAATAAACACCGAGGTTTACTCCCATATAAATTACTGTGTCAAGCCAGTAATTTGAATCTTTACCGGCGAGCATCGTTCTGTTTTCAGCCGTATAATCCGTATAAATCATAGCGTCGAAATCGTAAGTAGGCATAAGCTGTGTGCAAAGCTCACGAACTACTACCGCTCCGATAGCAAGCATAGGCTGATCGATGATGTCGTCGGAGAACTTAATCTGCGGCATTATGAGCTTAACAAGCTCGCAGATAAGTCCGTTGACAGCCTGTTCAGTCGTGCCGTTCATCATCTTGTCATAGAACTGAGCGTCCATGTAATACTCGTCAAGAATTTCCTCGGGAGCGAGAGCAAATACAGCCCTTGCGCCTTTCTTGATATTCTCGATAAGCTTGCTGTTGTCGCCCTTTGTCCAATTAAAGACTTCGTCACGCTTAACAGTCTTGCCTTTAACTTCCCACTCGCTGTTGATGAACAACTGAATGAGGTCATAAACGAAATCGTTAAGACCGCCGAGGATTGTGTTGTAACCTGCCTTGGAGGTACCGCCGACAGAGGTCGGGATATACTTATCCATAAAGCCGGTTGCAGGAATCTTATAATCCCAGTTGATCATGTTGTAGAAGGCAGAGATATTATTCGGGATTTCACCTACAAAGAAATCGTCCTGATACCTGTAGTAAGGTACGCCTTTGATTACTTTATAATCTGTGTACTCCCAGGTGTAATATTTCTGATCGCTTGTGAAGAAGTTGTCTGGGTTACCTGTTGATGAGACAAGCGCCTGAACTTCAGGGCTGCCTTTCTTACCAACCTTGGTAAAGGTTACATCAAATGCGCTTGCGATAGCCTTTTTAACAGAACCATTAAGAACTGTGGGAGCCATCTCGTTGAAAATATACGGAATGAACTTGTAAAGAAGTCCGGCTAAGGAATCTTTTCCGTTAATTTCAAGGGTAAGAGCGCCGCTGTCAAAGGCAGATTTAACTGAGGGAAGCCAATACGATGACTGAATGTTACCGTTAAGGTCGGTTTTGCCGTCAGCCTTATACCATTTAAGTGTCTGGTCGCCGTTATAGCCCTCGGGAGCTACATATAAATATGTACCCGAACCCTCGTACTCTTCGGTTTCCGACTTGGTATAGGTAACTGTTTCTTTGAAGCCTGCTTCTTCCTTACCGAGCGCACTCTTGTAATTGTAGTCATACTGCGTTATGGTGTTGTCACCGATAACGAAGTACCTTGTTGTATCCTCCGGAGTGGTCGGAAGAGCTGCTGTGTAGCCAAGATCACTGCCGTCTGCGCCGACTCTGTATGAGGTCCAGCTCATGGGCTTTGTGAACAAGCCGTTTACAAAACTCTGTGCGGTTGTCATAAGGTCGGACTCGACATTGCCGAGAACAGTTCTCTGGTCGGCTTTGTCGTCGGGCCTTGAGAACAACGGCAATACAAAAGCGTTGATCATCTTGGGAAGGTCAACAATAAGCTTGTTGATACCGGAAAGGTCAAGACCCGTAATGAAGTTCTTGATCATACCAAGCTCGAGGCCGTTTGTGAAAACGGTGTCAATTACGGCGCCGTTGTCATCAAGAGTGTCCAAGATACCCTGGACTATCCTGAGCTGGTCGGTATTTTCCCTCGACATGCCGCTGTATGTGTTGTTCCAAGTTTTAAGGTTGACTTCTTCAACAATACCGAGATTAACAATACCCTTAGCGATTGAGCCGATAGTGCTTGTAAGCAAGCTTGCGGCGCTGTCTAAGGTCTTGCATATCTCGTTTACCGATGTAAGGTTAACATAGAGCTGAATCTTTGTAATCAAAAGGTTTACATTGACAAGGTAGCCCATATTAAGACTTGTCATCGGGGCAAGGAGATTGTCAAGCGAGTCAAACAGGATTGACATTCTCTCTTCTGTTGAAAGTCTTGTAACAGTACCGTAAGGTGAATAGGCTTGCAAGTCTTTCAAGTTCTGTACTGTCTGATAACTTGCCTTTGCAGCAGATGCACCAACAGATACACTTGAGAAAATCATGAGCACTGTTAAGAGTACACTTAACAGCTTCATTGACTTTTTCATGTCTTTTCAATTCCTCCTACTTTTTTTGTTTTAATCCTTTGAAAAATGCCGTCGCATCCAGATACCAAATACCGATGGGATGCAGTCATCGGCGTTTGTGGACTGCGTTTGTTTCCGCCTCTGACCACCTTTAATAATATAAAGGAGGTTTCCGCAAACTTTTGTCCGGGTTGTTACTCGGTCTGCCCCCCACCATTCCCACAAGCATGTAAGCTGATGGGAGACGATGATACACACCCGAGTAAATTTATTACCAAAGGATGTGTATCAAACAGGGTGGCGTCTACGCAAAAATATGCGAGTTTGACAAATGCGGCTAAAAATTTAGTCACTTCGCCCTATAACACCATTCCTATGGTTACTGTAATTATAAAATTTTCTCTCAAAAAAGTCAATAATTCATTCACACTTTTTTACCGTTTTTATAGTTTTCACAAATATTTTTGTGATTTTTGGGCAAAATGAGCAAATAATTTTGTCAATTTTTAAATAAAATTATGAACAAACTGTTAATATTTTAAATATAGCCATTTTTTAGTCAGAGTTTTGAACATTTTTAATAAATTTTATAGTTTTTTACGGGTTTTGAACATTTTTTTGACATTTTCTATATATTGTTTTTTTGTTTATTTTTAATCAAAATATTGTGTATGGTGAAATTTTTGCCATTTTTTTGGCTTTGCGCAGGGTTGCGGCGAGTCGGAGGGTGCGAACCTTGAAAATTGAACATGATATATCAGGTAAACAGCCGGTGAGAGGTTTTTCCTGCGCTTTTTGAAAATTGTTTTCCTCCTGCTTTTTTTGAAAATGATTTTCCTGCGCTATTTGAAAATGGTTTTCCTCATACACTTTTTTGAATATAGAATTTCGCAGTCTGCGGACTGCGACGGGGGCGTTGCCCCTCGGCCCTTACCCTTTTGTCCGCTGCGCAGACATTTCCCCTGACAGGGGAATTTTCTTTTTGAAAAAAGACGGACAAAAACTTTGAATGTTTTTGGGGGGGAACTTTGAATGTTTGGCAAATCTATTTTGCGTCAAAATAAGGGAGGTAGCTTTGCCGCCTCCCTCTTTTATTAACATTTTCAGCCCTTATTTTACGGTAAGGCCGCTTTCCACAAGCGCATGGTCGTCAACGGTATCAAATGCGGTATTATCCTTGCACACATAGGAAATCTGAATAAGCGTGTCGCCGTTCTTAATATAATAAAGTCTTTGCATCGACTGAACATCTTTCTTATTGTCGGCAAGAAGCTGCATAAACACGGTTATACAATCCAACTCCTTATCGCCGATTTTAAGAATTTCCTCCTCGGTGCTGTATTTGAGTTTTCCCTTATACCCTTCCTCCTCCTCGTTGAGCTTTTTCATAAACTCAACCTGGGTACTGATAGCGTCATACAAGGTTCTGCCCTTTAAAGAAGATGCAACGGGCTGTTCAAACATAATATTTTCGTTGTTTTTATAAATAAAGTTGCCGTCATCGTCGGTCTTCCAATCCTCGGGAAGCTCAAAATTAAACTGCGGAGTTTCGATTTTCGCCTTTTTGCCGTCAACTACCTTATTTGGGAAAGTGATAAAGTTTGTCTGCTTTTCGCCGCCCTCATATGTGATAATTTCGCCGTTGCTGTCGGTGGGATACACGGCAATATCGCCCTGGGCGTTCAAAACCGTATTGCCCTCTTCGTCCGTAACAAGCAAATGCTCACTGCCGTCCGCACCCTTTATTATAGCCGCCTTTCTCCCACAGGAGGCAAAGACGCTTATACAAATAATCAAAACACACACAACTGCGATTATTCTTTTTTCCATCGGTAAAAACTCCTTTTTACTAAACAAGCTCCTATGCGTATTTTAATTATAATTTCTTATTAAAAAAAAGTCAATACAAATTGCCGGGCAAAGCAAAAAAGAAGGCTCACAGCCTGTGACCGTGAGCCGTTGTATATTTATGGGGATATAAACTTAACAACTTTCTTTTTTATTCTGCTGACTCGGCAGGCTCTGTTGTGCTTACCTTATCGGCAATGTTATAGAAGAAATCCTTTGCGCTGGAGCCGATTCCCTCAATGGTATCGGCAGCACCCGACATATCAATTCCTCCGCTTAAGTTGTCGGTAAGACCGCCGAGCATATCAGTAATTGAGCCGAGTATATCGCTTCCGCCGTCCGAGCCGCTGTCCGCAGGAGGTGCGGCCGTTGTGGGAGCTTCCGTAGCGGCAGGAGCCTCGGTTGCCGGAGCTTCGGTAGCCGGAGCAGGAACAGTAACCGTTACGGTAACAGGCTGTGTAACAACCTTTTCTACAACATTATCTACAACAACCGCCTGGGGTTCTACTCTTTCTATCTTATGGCCGCCCTTGGAGCCGGCAAGATATACGCCTGCCGTAATTACGAGCGCCAAAACAACAGCGAAAAATCTCGCCCATTTTTTTCTGCCGTTGAGCTTCTTTTCTGCGATTTGCTCAGGGGTTAGCGGTGTTTTATTCTTTTTAGCCATATCGCTTTGTTTCCTTTCTAAATATTTTGGAAAGCATCTGTGCTATTAATATTTGAAGTTGCTGTATGTAGCCTCAACCGTGCCGTAGCCCGTACCTGTTGCAACGCTAAGCTCAAGAGACTTAACATCCATATAATAGCTGTAATGAAGCTCTTTAAGGTTTCCGTTTTCTATAGTTAATGTAACCGCTATGTTTTTAAACTCAACATCTGCCGACTTAACCGAAAGAAGTCTGCTAAGTCCGCCCAATGCGTTGGCAACGCCTTCCTGAACCTCAGCCAAGGTGATGAAGTCGTTAGTGAGCCTTGAAATAGGTGTTGAATTGTCCTTCTGCGGATTTGAAGCCGCCGCAAGTGTGAATGAATACTTGTTACCCTCAACCTTAAGACCCTGAAGATCCTCGGCCTTAAGAGCGGTAGCCTTAAGCGGATAGTTCTTGTTGCCTGTTATTTCCTCTGCGTTGCCGCCCTTGGGAACAGTCTCCTTCTTATTGCCTGCGCCGAGGAAATTGCCTACAACCGAATTGATTGAAGCGTTCTCGTCAACCATGTGGATAATTCTGTTCAATGCGTCTGTAGCGTTGCCTACATCGACATTTTCTATGTTGCAAGTTCTTGCCCAGGTGTAGCCGGCCTTTGCCGCCTTAGCTGTTGCCGCATTAATTGCGTTTGCCGCAGTAGCCGCCGCATTTGTATCAGCGGCCGCACCGCCGTTATTTGCCGCCGCACCGCTGTTATTTGTAGCTGTGCCGCCTGAATTTGAGGTATCGCCGCCGACCGCCGCCGTATCTCCGCCGACTGTTGCGGTATCGCCGCCGGTTGAGCCTGAATCCCAACCTGCCGATGAATCTGCATTTGCCGCAGTATCCGCCGAAGTTGTGGTTTCGCTCTTAATCTCAGCCGAAACCTTTTTGCCGTTCGTCTGTGCAACCGCAAAAACGCCGCATACAAGGACGAGGGCAACTACTATAGCCCAAAAACGGGTCCAACCGTTTGATTTACGAATTTTCTTTGCTGCCAACTCTTCGGGAGTGAGCAATTTATCTTTTTTTGACATATCTAATTACCCCTATCCTCTCTTAGTACTTGAAATTAGAGTACTTAACTGATGTCTGTATAGCGCCCGTACCTGTAATGCTTATACCGGCTTTAAGCTTAAGAGTTGCGTCTGCGTCATGTGAGAACGCAAGCGAAGTAAGCTTGTCGCCGTCAACGGTAACGGTAACCTTGATGTTTTTATAGTTTGCCTCAAGCTCGTTTACTACAACGGCAGTACCGACCTGCTCCTGGATTTCCTGGTTTACCTGTGAAAGAACTACTATATCGTTGGTAAGCCTTGAGAGCGGTGTGGAGTTATCCTTCTGAGGAGAGGTAACATTTGCTATTGAGAATGTGTATGTATTACCGTTTACCTGAAGACCCTGAAGATCCTCGGGCTTGAGCTGTGTTGCCTTGAGAGCAAAGTCGTCGGCATGGTAATTTGACATCTCTTCGGGGTGCTCGGGGTTGGGATACTCAAACTTGCCGCCCTTTGCGATAGTACCCTTCTTTTCGCCGACGCCGAGGAATCCGCCTACAACGGAGTTGAGGTCGTCGCCTTTGGAAACGCCCTGAATAATTCCGTTAAGGATAGCGGTAACTGTTGAACCGCCGACATCAACGGGTGTTGTCCATTTGCAGGTTCTTACCCAATCATAACCGGCTTTGCCGTTTGCGGCGGCCGCTGTCGCCTTGTTGATTTTATTGGCTACCGTAGCCGCATCTACAGCTGCCGCACTGCCGCCCGTTGAGCCGCCTGCCGCTGTGCCTGTGCCGCTTGCCGCCGTGCCTGTGCCGGTTGAAGCTGCGCCTGTGTCGGTTGAAGCCGCACCTGTGTCGGTTGAAGCATAGCCCGTGCCTGCCGAAGCAGAGCCCGAACCTGCGGCCGTGCCTGTTGCGGTAACCTTTTGCATAACGGTCATGCCCTGACCGAAGGCTACATAGACAACCGAATAAACAAATACGATTGCAAGCATTACTGCAATAGCCTTAAAAAATGTGTCGCCGAAAATCTTTCTTTTTTCTGATTTTCTTTCTTTCTTTGCCGCCAACTCCTCAGGAGTCAACGGAAGTGAATTCTTTTTTGCCATCTGATTAATATCCCCTTTCAGACTGATAGCGTAGAATTGTGCATTTTCACACTTCTATACAACTACAAATTTACAATAAATTTCGCAAAATGTCAATGATAAATTATTTTTTATTCGACATTTTTTAATTTTTATATAATTTGTTCAAAAATTCCTGTCCGATTTTGGCTTGGTTATCACCCGTTTTTTACCAGTCTTACCGCTATAACGGTAATATCGTCGTTTCTTTTGCCTTTTCCTGCCTTTTTCGCACCGGCGGCGCTTCTCTCGGCTATCTCCTCGATTTTTTCGTCCACGGCTATGGCAAGTGAATTTTTAACAACCGCTTCGGAGTGTTCAAACGCCCCGTCCGAGGCGAGCAGGGCAATATCCCCCTGCTCCATATTTTCGTCCGTTTTGCTGAAATTTACCTCGTTGAGTATTCCTATGGGCATGGAAGCTCTCCTTATTTCGCTGACCGTTTCGTTCTTTTTTATGAACGACGCCGCCGCCCCTGCCTTGTAAAACCCGGTTTTGCCCGTGTATAAATTTATTTGCATTATGTCGAGCGTGGCAAGCGACTCCTCTGCGGATTTTAAAAGCAGGGCGCAGTTTGCAAGCCTTATCACCGAGTCATAGTCAAAGCCTGCCCTGATAAGCTTTCCGCATACACACACCGCAAGCGAGGAATCGACGCAGGCTCTCATTCCCGTACCCATGCCGTCGCTCAAGATAACCGTGTAATTGCCCTTGCCGTCGTAAAAGCTTTCAAAATTGTCTCCGCAATGCTTTTGCGAATCTGCCGCAACCCTTGCGGCGGCAACCTCGACCCTGTACTGCGTTTTCTGGCAAATGCACAGGGTGACGCTTTTGCCGTTTTCGTTTACCACCGGCTTATCGAAGGAGGTTTCGCACACCTCCTCAAGCGCAGGCCTTAAATCCGATTCCCTTACCTTTGAGAGCTTTTCCCCAAAGGTGATTTCAAGCCTTAACTTATCGTTTTCGTCAACAAGGCAGAGCACGGACTTTGTTTTGAGCATAAATCTGTTCAAAAGCATTTCCGCCACCCTGTCCGCTCTTGCCGAGTCAAAGCGCACGCCCTTTTTCAAAGGCTGTGCCGCCTCGCCCAGCACCGTGTAAACGCAGTTAAACTGTTCTGCGGTTATCTGCCTTATTTTTTCTATCTTCTTCTGCCCTGCCTGGGCGGATATGTAATTGAGATAGCTCCTGTTAAAAACATCAATCAGTTTTTCGGTATTAACGCAACAGCCCGACAGATATTTGGGCAAATTGCTCCTGTTTACCATTTGGAGATTTTTAAGCGTTTCGCCCATTTCGTCGAAAGCCCTTTTGCAATCGTCAAAATTTTTCTCCCAGCATCGCTCCCTGTGGCGGCAGTCATCGCACACCCTGTCCTTAATTGCGGAGTAAATGCTTATATCGTTGTCGCTGTTTTCGTATTTAAGTATTCCCGACGCCGCCGAAACGGAATTTGACACGGACTCTATCGCCGCAGAGGAGGCCTTTAACCTGTCGGTGACAAGCTTTCTCTGAATTTCCGATGCCTGCGGCTCTTTCCTTATTAAAAGGAAATTTGAAATTTTCTCAAGGGCGCTGTTTTTTATCAGCACAAAAATTACGCAGGCGGCAAGACTTTCAAGCAGTAAATTAATCTGGCCGTAGGACTCGTAATTTAGTATAAACATTATCAGATATGTAAGGAAATACACGCCGCTTATGACGAACCTGCCCATATATGAAAAAATACCTGCCGCAAAGCCCGAAGCAGAGCTTATTACGGCAAGCACCCCGACCTCCCTGCTCATCGAAAAAACAAGCGTTGCCGCAACGGAGGTAATTGCTCCCCCGGACTCCTTATACACATACGCCATTGTGAGAATTGCCACAGACGCAAGTATTCTTGACACCGACGCTCCGAAAACCGTGATTTTTTCCACGCTCAGCAGCAGTGAAAAAAACGAGAGGGACAGGTACGCAATATCCTTGATATTAAACCCTCCCTGCGCCCGAAAAAGCTCCAGCGCTCCCAGGGCGGAAGAAAAAAAGTACGAACAGGCAAAGCCCAGGGCGGCCTCGCCGAAAAAAATCATAAACGACCTGAAATCCGACGGGTGGGAAAACAGCATTATAAAGCTTGTCAGGAACAAAGTCAAAAAAGTTACGAAGGACGGAATAAGCCTGAATTTTTTGATTTTTTCGTTATCGCTTATAAGCTTGATTATTACTGCGGCGCTGACTATTGCCGCAAGGTAGCGCAGAGCCGTGACGCTGTCCTGGGTCAGTATGTACCCTGCCGCCGCACCGGCCGCACAGGGAATAAGGTACATATTTTTTACCGCCGTTACGAACGCAACGCCGAACGGGGAAAATGCGCCCATATCGTTAATTCCCGCCGCAAGGACGCCTGCGGCAAAATACAGCAGGATATAAACTGTCTTTTTTACGGTTTTGACAAAGCCGCTTTCGCTTTCCTGCGCCAAGGCGCTTTTTATTTCCGCCGCAGATTTCAAAAAAATCACCGTACCTCACAGATATAATTAGGTTTCCCTCTATCGGGTTACTCAAAAAAATTATATCTTCGGCACGGTGAATTGTATGTCATATTATGCTGTCAAAATATAAATTATTGCGTTGTTACGGGTCGCAAGCTAAATCATTCTACGGTAAACGGACCCTCCGGAATGATAATTGCGGCGACGATATAAATTATAACCGCCGGCATTACTGCGGTAAATACTGCGCCTATTGCATACACAAGCCTTACAAGGGTGGAGTCTATGCCGAAATATTCGCCTATTCCGCCGAGTACTCCGCAAAGCTTTTTATCCGTTGTGCTTCTGTAAAGTTTCTTTTCCATAATTTTGCTCCTTTGTTTTAATTTTAATATTTTTAATAAATTTATTTTAACCTATTTCGTTTTCAAATTCAATACTTCCCGTACCGACGGTCAAAATAATTTCGCAGGCGTTTTGGTCGGCGTTTTCGCTCTCAAGCCTGCCGCTTTTTGCAAGGGCGCCCGTCCTTTTGCCGTTTTCGTCATAGGCAACGAAGCCCGAAAGGCCGTCCTGAGCCGAGACTGAGCCGAGGTTTGCGCTGTAGCTTACTTTTATATTGCCGCCCTGCGCAAGCTCATACGAGATTTTTCCCGTGTCCCCGTTTGCCTCAAACCTTTTAAATTCGCACAGAGCGTCGATTTTTATTTTTCCTGTCTGCGCATTTATTTTGCAGTCGTTTGCCTTTACCCTTTCAAGCTCGGTTTCGCCCGTCTGCATTTCAACAACAAGGCTCTCTGCGGCTATGTCTTTAATTTCCGCATCGCCTGCGTCAACATCTATTTTAATATTCTTTACGCTTTCGGGCACAGACACCGTAACCTTGGCCTCGCCGCCGTCGTCAAGCTTTTTGATATAAAAATCATAGCCGTTGACATTTTTCTGTATTTGAAAATGCTCGCCGCTTCCCTCTGCGGAATATTCGTTCAAATCCACGGAAAGACTGCCGCCGTCTGAGCGAACGACCGTGATTTCCGCAGCGTCAAAGCCCAGGGCTACGCTCTCCTTATTCGCTTCAAGCTCGTCGTGCTTTGAAAGGGTCAGGGAAAAATCATCGTCAAAATCAAAGTCCGAATGAAATTTATCGTCTATTTTGTCGTCCAAATCGTCGAATTTATCGTCAAGCTGTTCGGCCCTGTCTATCACTCTGTCGATATACGCCTCGGCCCTGCCGTCAAAAAGGCTTCTTATACCGCTTGCGCCCAGAGCTACCGCAAACACCACGGTTAAGACCGAAGAAACAAGGAACACCGCCGCAGTAACCGCTATCGCTTTTTTCATACTTATACCTCCTTAAAATCCCGATCTTTTAAAGCTCATTTTCAAAAGCGCAGTCATTGCAAGGAAAATCAAGAGCCCTGCGGAAAACAGCGCAACCGAAAGACAGACGAGGAAGCCTGCCGCCGCCGCACTCCACGAAACGGCAAGCACAAACAGCGCAAGCAATGCGACCGCAATCGGGGAAAGCATAAGGCATACTGCCGTCGGATAAACGCCGAACGCACATATTACGAGGAATAAAAACATAATTGACCAAAGGAAGCGGTTTCTTCCGTCGTTGGGGTTTGCGCCCCCTTTTTTGACGCTTGGAACGGTATATGCCGCAGACCTGCCCTGACTGTACCGTTCGGCGGCGTTTGCGCCCTGCAAATACGAAGCGGCACAGCTTTCGGGAGAGCCCAGCTCGGAGCAAATCTGCTCCTGCGTTTTGCCGTTTTCCAGACCTACCGAAAAATGCTCCTCAAAATCCTGTATTATCTCTTTCCTCTCCCCGTCCGAAAGCGGAGATAAATTATTGTAAAGCTGTTGCAAAAATTCTGTTTTTGTCATTTCTGTCCTCCTCCCAAAACTCTGTCAACGCTGTGTGAAAATTCGTACCATTCTTTTTCGAGACTTTCCTGCATATCTATGCCCTTTGCGGTGAGCCTGTAATATTTTCTTGCCGGGCCGGTGGGCGACTCTTTAAGATAAACCTCAAAATAGCCCTCGTTTTTCAGCCTTTTCAACAGCGGATAAATACTGCCCTCGGAAATATCTATCTGCCTGCCGACGGTGTCGGCCAATTCATACCCGTACTTGTCGCCCTGCTTTAATAAGGACAGCACGCACATTTCAAGCACGCCCTTTTTAAACTGAATATTCATTGACGCTCCCCTTTCCGTTGTTGTATTATAAAGATGTAATTTTGTCGGGCTTTGCGCCGCATTATCTTTACTGTGTTAAATACAATATATCACACGCTACCTTGTAATGCAATATACCTTGCAATATTTTACAATTTGTTCACAAATGCTTAACCGCATCGGCTTTTGCTTAACCGCATCTGCTTTCAACGGCGGATTTGCTCTTGCCGCAGAGCCGTTTTCGTGTGGTTTTGCGTGCGGACGGGAAAGCCTTGACGGCTCAGGGCAATAAAAAGAAGCGTAAAAGCGCCGAAAAGAGCCTGAAGCGCTTGCAACACTTTTGCGCCTGTGACAGTCTAATATTATGAAAGGTCTTTCAAAAATGCCGGGCACGGCTTTTGGAAAAAGGAAGTGATTTTTTGCACAACGACGATTTTTTGTTTGAAAGCGCAAAGACCGGAAACGCCCGATCGTTTGCTATGCTGTACGAAAAATATGCAAAACAGCTTTATTTGTACGCCTATAAATTTTTGGAGAACCGCGAGGACGCAGAGGACGCCGTTTCCCAGGCGAGCCTGAGCGTTTACAGGAACATTAAAAACATCAGAAACAGCGGTTCTTTTAAGGCGTATTATTTTAAAGCCCTCTCAAACTGCTGTCGGGACATAATCTCAAAAAATAAATTTACCGTTGTCGGCCCGGAGGAGACGGAAAACCTGACGGACGGCGGCGGTACGGAGAGCTCGGTTATCGAAAAGAGTATGCTCGACAGCGCTCTGTCCTCTCTAAGCGAGGGCGAAAGGGAAATCGTCCTGCTCGCCGTGGTTTCCGGCTTCACTTCCGCAGAAATTTCCAAAATAACCGGCCTTACCGGCGGCTCTGTGCGTTCAAAGCTCTCACGCTCGCTCGCAAAGCTCAGAAGCCTGCTTGAAAAGGAGGTTTAGTGTGATAAACCGCATTAACAAGATTATATGCCCTCAAAAATTGCCTGCGCATAATTTTAAGACGGCTGAATTTACATCACGCCTTGTTCGGCTACAACAAGGAATTACCGTGATATTTTATTACTGTTTGTAGTCGGAAAGGCTATGTGAATTAATATGAAAAACACAGACAGAGAATTTTTAAAAACGCTTCAAAATAAAATCTCGGAAGAACCCGTAAGCCTGCCCGAAAAATTAAGCCCCGACAGCATATCGGAGCTTGTAGAGGGCGAGGCCTTAAATAAAAAGAGCCGTAAAACGGTTAAGAGAATTTCCGCCGCAGCGGCGTGCGCCATTATTCTTTTTGCGGCGGCGGCAGTCGGTCTGCGGTTTTACGGACCGCAGATAAAGCCCGTTTCCCCGTCGGAGGAAAGCGGTCCGCAGGCAGGCACGGACGACTATGCCGAGATACGGGAGTTTTTCCATTCCGTCAGGGAAAAAAGCAAATCAAACAGCTTTTTTGACGAATACAATACAGCCGAAACAAGCGGTGCGGCCGACGACTCTGCCGACGGCGTCTCACAGGCGGAAAACCGTGCGATAAGCCAAACCGACGCCCAAACGCAGGGCGTGCAGGAGGCGGATATAATCAAAAACGACGGCAGGTATTTGTATATAGTTCACAGGGCAAATCCGAACAAAATTGTTATAGTGGACGCAATTAATCCAAACAAGCTTAAAACGGCCGCAAAAATAAGCCTGCCCGAAACAGACGACGAGTTTTACACGGCACGGGAGATATTTTTGTATGACGGCAAGCTGATAGCGCTTGCAGATACAAGCCCCAAATCAGACTCGGTCTATCCCGATATTTACGGGAATAACGGCGCTTATACGGTGTACGGCAACACGGGAGGCACGGTAAACAGGTGCGGCGCATTAATTTACGATATAAGCGATGTCACCAAGCCGAAAAAGACCGCCGAATATATGCTTGACGGCTGTTACATCGGCTCAAGACTCACCGAGGGTACGCTGTTGGTCACCTCAAATTACACCGTTCCCCTATATAAGGACGATAAAAAGCTTGACAGCGCCTGTATTCCCTCCGGTTATATAAACGGCATACAATATCAAATACCCGAAAAGCAAATTCACATTCTGCCCGATAACAGGGAAAATTCATATTCGGTCATTATGAAAATCGACTTAAAAGACGGCGGCGCACAGCCGCAAACCTGTGCGGTTTTGGGCGGTTCAAGCGATCTGTATTGCAGTAAAACGGATATTTACCTTGCAAAACGCTCCTATGAAGAAAAAGAGGGCGAGTCCAAAAGCTTTACGCAGATTTTCCGCTTCAGCTTTGAAAACGGGCTTGAGTACAAATCCGAGGTCAAACTGCCGGGAGAATTTTTAAACCAATTTTCCATGGACGAGTACAACGGATTTTTCCGAATAGCCACCTGCGAGCGTAACCTGCAAAGCTATGTAACCGTGCTTGACAAGAGCCTCAGCGTTATAGGCAGTCTTGGCGGCATTGCAAAGGGCGAGTCGGTATATGCCGCAAGGTTCATCGGGAACAAGGCGTACATTGTGACCTTTTACCAAACGGACCCGTTGTTTGTTATTGACCTGTCAAATCCGTCTTCGCCGAAAATAGAGGGAGAGCTTAAAATACCGGGCTTTTCAAATATGCTTTATCCGTATTCCGATACGCTCCTGATAGGCGTCGGCACGGACGGCAATGAAAGCGGAACAAACGGAAAGCTTAAAATCTCGCTGTTTGACATAAGCGACAAAAGCAATCCCAAAGAGATAAGCAAGGCTGTAAGCGGCACTTCGGCTTATTCAATCGCCTCATATGAACACAAAGCCTATATGAAATTCGGTGATACGGGGGATTTTGCGATACCGATATTAAGCTACGGCGCAAGCTCCGAAAGCGAAGAAGAACCCTTTATCTGTGCGTTCAGGGTAGACAACGGCAGTATATCCGTGCTGAAAAAATACAAGGCGGACAGTTCCGAAAACGGTATGTTTATCAGGGGAGCTTATACGGGCGGTACGGTTTTTGCGATAAATACAAACGAGCTGTATGCCTTTGACCGTGAGACAGGAGAAAAGATTGACAAAATCACCCTGCTTGACAGCTCGGAGCTTCCCGGCGGAAATGTAGTTGTGTTTAATTAATAATTCAGCCTGTCGATAAACTGTTTTGCGATAGCAAAATGTCCAAAAGTTTTCGCCCGAATTTCCGAAAAATTAAGGGAACCCCCGGCGAGGGTTCCCCTCCGTCAAACAGTCCCCCGGACTGTTTGACGCCCCTCCTGCGCTTTTTGAAGTATAAGTTTTTCGCAGTCTGCGGACTGCGCCGGGGGCGTTGCCCCTCGACCCTTACCCTTTTGTCCGCTGCGCAGACATTTCCCCTGGCAGGGGAATCTTCTTTTTGAAAAAAGACGGACAAAAACTTTTAATATCGAAAAGCATTTTTAGACAAACAAGGGAACCCTTTTTCGGAGTTCCCTTGTTCATTTTAAAGAATTTAATTTTCAACAAAATATTTTTCGTACCAAAGCAAAAACGAATATACCGACCAGATTTTTTTCATATTGTGCGCCGCACCCGATTTATGCTCGTCAAGCAATTTCATAATGTAGCCTCGGTTAAAGAACAGAGCCGCTTCGTCCGATTCAAACTTTTCCTTAACCATGGCGTAAAACTCATCACGCTTTAGCCAGTCGTTGAGCGGCGTGAGGAAGCCCGTTTTTCTCATTTCGGAGGTTTCTCTGGGCAGTTCCTTTGCCGCCGCACCCCTTAGCGCCGCCTTGGTGGTTTCATCGGTTATCCTGTATTTTGCAGGGATCTCAAGCGCAATTTTCAGCATTTCCCTGTCAAGGAACGGAACCCGAAGCTCAAGCGAATTTGCCATACTCATTCTGTCCGCCTTGACAAGTATATCCTGAACAAGCCATGTCCTGATGTCGGCGTACTGCATTTTTGTAATATCGTCCTCGTTTTTTACCTCGTCAAAAACATCAAGCGTGTAAGTCCAAGGCTCTTTTGAGGGGATATTCTTTGAAAGCAGTTTATCCACTTCGCTGTGGTTAAAAACATAGTTACATCTGATATATCTTTTTTCAATGGGGTATCTGCCCCTTGTCAAAAACCTTTTTCCGTGGAAAGCGGGCATTTTCTGAGCGATATTTCCCAAAGCGTTTCTGACGCCCTGCGGAAGCCGCATATATTTTTCAAAGTCAAGCGGCTCTCTGTAATAGTGATAGCCGCCGAAAAGCTCGTCTGCGCCCTCGCCCGAAAGCACTACCTTGACCTGCTCGGAGGCAAGCCGTGCCAAAAAGTACAGCGCTATTGCCGACGGGTTGGGAAGCGGTTCGTCCATATAATACTGGACTGTGGGGGCTATGTTAAAATATTCTTCCGCAGTAATTTTTTTCGTAAAATTGGGAACTCCCTCATGCTCGGCGAATTTTACCGCCCTGTCAAGCTCGGAATATTTTTCCTCCGCATAGCCTACGGAAAAGGTTTTAACCTTGTTCCTTTTTGCCATTTCATGCACAACATAGCTTGAGTCCACGCCGCTTGAGAGGAAACAGCCGACTTCAACATCGGCTATGCCGTGCGCAACCGTCGAGCCCTTAAAGGTTTCGTCGATAAGCTTTTCCCAGTATTCAATATCCTTCGCTTCGTCTATGTTGTATTCGGGAGTAAAATATCTCTGCGTAATCAGCTCGCCGTCGGTGTACTCAAAATAACTTCCCGGCTCCATTTTATATACATTTTTGAAAAGGGTCTGCGTTGTCGGGATATATTCAAAACAGAGGTAATCGGGTATTCTCTCCTCGTTTAACTCCTTTTTGAAATAGGGGTTTGAAAGGAAAGCCTTTATTTCCGACCCGAAAAGGAATTTGCCGTCGTTGATATAATAGAAAAACGGCTTTATGCCGAAAATATCCCTTGCGCCGAAAAGCTTTTTTGCCCTGCTGTCCCAAATGACGAAGGCGAACATACCTCTGAGCATATTGAGTATATCTTTTCCGTATTCCTCAAAGCCGTGGAGTATGACTTCCGTATCGGCCTTTGTTTTGAAAATATGCCCCTTTTTGATAAGCTCTTCTCTGATTTCCCTGTAATTGTAAATTTCTCCGTTAAAGACTATGACCTTGGTGCCGTCCTCGTTGCTTATCGGCTGGCTTCCGCCCTCAAGGTCGATGATTGAAAGCCTGCGAAAGCCCAGCGAAACGGCGTCGTCAACATAATAGTCGTCCTGGTCGGGCCCTCGGTGGACTATTCTGTCCGCCATAGCCCTTATGATCTTTTGATTTTTTTCGCTGTCATTTTCAGCGTTTACATAGCCTACAAACCCACACATACGCTTACCTCGTCATTGCTTTAATTTCTTGCCGCAGGCCAGAATACTCGCCCGTGCAAGACATTCCATTGAATCCACTATATCTTTTCTGCTTATTTTAAAATCTTTTTTTATTATGGAAAGCTCCGTACAGCCCAAAACTACGGCGTCACAGCCGAGATTTTTAAGACTGCCTATGATTCTGTGGAATTCAAAAATATCCACTTCTCTGCCGGCCTTTACCTGGTTGTAAATAATATTCATCACGGACTGTTGCTCCTCCTTTTCGGGAACAACACATTCAAGGCCGTGTTTTTTTATGATGTTCTGATATGCCTGCGACTTGATTGTGCCGTCCGTGGCAAGCACCCCGATTTTTTTGATGCCGGGGATAGTCCGCTCGCAGTATTTGACCGTTTCCTCAAGTATATTTATAATGGGCACGCTGACGCTTTTTTGGATTTCGTCATAAAAATAATGCGCCGTGTTGCAGGGGATTACAATGTAATCGCAGTTATCCTCTTCAAGCATTTTTGCGTCGTTTATCATGACCGGGAGAGGATTGGGCTTGGTTTTGTCTATAATGTACTCCGTTCGGTCGGGAATAGACGAGTGGTTGAGTATAACCATCGCAATATGCTCCTGATCGGTTGCGGCGTCGGTCATTTTAACTACCAGGTCCGCAAAATATATTGTAGCCAAAGGGCCTACGCCGCCCAAAACGCCTAAAACTTTTTCTTTCATTTTTTCACATTCTCAATTAAAAATATTTGTCAAACTTCCTGTACTGGTTTATCAGGGCCGCCCTTGCATAGAAATTGTGCTTGATATTTTTATCCGCCTTGTAAATAAGGGGATAGGTAACCTTTCCCTCTCTGAAAAGCTTTTTGGCAAGCTCTTTAAAATCGCCCTCGGGAACATATTTCATAATAACGCCCTTGGGAACGACGGAATAGAGGTTTATATTGTCGGCAACCGTATAGTCTTCAAGGTTGTCGTAAATATAGTCGTTTACTATCCATTTAACGGTGTTAAAGCCGCTGCCCGTAACATAGAAATTGCTTCTTCCCAGGCGGACATTTATCTCGAAAAATTTATATTTCCCGTCCCGCTCGTCGTACTTAATATCAAAATTTGCGAACCCGACATAGCCTATGTGCTCAAGGAATTTTGTTGCCGCCGCTACAATTTCGGGGTTCACCTCGTTAATAATGGCGACGGGGTTGCCTATGGCCGTGGGCGTATGGTCCTCAAGCAGAGTCCTGCCCAAAGACGCAAACCTCACCTTTGAGTTTTTGTCGCAGTAACAGGTAAGCACCCTCATATAGCTGTCGTCGCCGGGGATTTTGTCCTGAATAAGGAACTTATAGTTGTAGCTTGACTTTTCAAGGCGGTCAAGCATGGCTCTTAAATCTTTTTCGTTGTCAAAAGAAAAGACCTTCTTTTTGCCCTCAAACTTTGCGTAATGGTACATGGCGGAATTTGCGGGCTTCGCTATAACGGGATAGTTAAAATCAAATTTCAGATCGTTTTCCCTGCCGCATTCATAGACATAGGTTTTGGGATAATCAAGCCCCAGCTCCTCAAAGATTTCGTAAAACTTATCCTTCAGAACTATTTTGTTGAGTAAATCCTCATCTATGTACGGCACGATATAGTAAGGCTCAAGCTGTTTTTTGGACTCTATCAGCGCACGGACATACCAGTCGCCGCAGCCCAGGACTATAAGCTTCTTTTTGCCCTCAAACTCCCTGCCTATTTCAAGCAGTTTTTCGATAAGAACCTCTTTTTTTTCAAGCCCCGGAAAAATTCGGTTTTCTATTATATCGGAGTTGGCTATATAGCCGCCCTTTGACATACTCAATACAAGAGATTTGATGTGATATTCCTCATGAAAGCTTCTCGCAAGCGAATAAGCGGTAATATCCGCACCGAGTATTACGGGGAGAAATTCTCTTTCTTCAAAACGCATAAAAACCACCTCTTTTTTACCTTATTAACACAATATATATACTGGTTAATTATAGAATATTACAATATCTGTGTCAAGAGAAAGAGCCAATAAAAACATCGGACGGGACGCAAAGTCCCGTCCTCCGAAAAATATAAAGGCGGTATAATCAAAATAAAGTAATCAGCCCAAAAACTGCTTCATTCTCTGCGAACCGTCCTCTTCAAGCTTAATGAGCTTTTCGGCAATTTTTTTGTAATTGTCGGGTATATCGGAATACTCCTTCATAAGCCTTGATAGGTCGATTATGCCCATTGTGCTGCCCTGTATCATCATTTCGGCGATTTTGTCGCTGCTTCTGTCGGTTAAAGTGTTCATCTGCACGCCCGACCAAAGGCCCATCTTTGAAATGGGGCTCTGCTTTTTCGGCACGGCTTTTTCCTGTGCGAGTGCCTGCACCGTGTCGCCGGCAATTTTCGTGTACTCGTTGTGCTGGCGCTGTAATTCAAGCAAAACGCCCTTGTCCTCCGCTTTTTCCGAAAGCATTGATATTGACTCGCCGCCCATGGTTGCGTTTTCATAGACCTTGTTTAAAAATTCCACGCTTCTGTTTTCTTCGCTCATTTCTTCAACTCCTTTTTCCTATTATAGGCAGAAGACGGCGTTTTATACTCATTATACTGTTTACTTTTTCGGTTTTTTATTGTATAATTATTGAATTAATTAATATAAACTTAAATTAGGGGGATGCGTCATGAAAAAATTAAACAGGTTTGAAGCGTTTGTCGGTTACAAGTTTTCGCCTCTTGTAAGTAAATTGGTTTATAAGAGTATGCGTAAAAAGGCGATTGAGCCGCTGGAGCTTAAAAACGCAAGCGATTTGACGGACAGAAGTCTTGAGGGCGTTAAATTTGTCGCTCACAGAGGGCTTTCGGGCGTAAACCCCGAAAATACCGTTCCCTCGTTTGTTGCGGCAGGCGAACAGGGCGGCTATTACGGCTTTGAGTGCGACACCCATATGACAAAGGACGGCGTTTGGGTGGTAATTCACGACCCGAACCTCGACTCGCTCTACAACGGCGAGGGCGATGTCAAGGAAAAAACCTACGACGAGCTTTTAACTCTTAAAATGCTCAGGGGCGCAAACATTGGCAAGCACCTCGGCGTTAAAATCTGCACCTTGCAGGAATATGTTGATATTTGCAAAAAATATGATGTCAGGCCGATAATTGAAATTAAAGACCCCAGACCCGAAACCATGAAGAGCTTTTATGAGTTTTTGCAGAAAAACGAACTTGTTGAAAGGGCTGTCGTCATTTCATTTATTATAGAAGATTTGAGAGAGCTTCACAAAATAGACGAAAACATTGAAATGTGGTATCTTGTCGATTACCTTGACAATAAAAATATACAGCAGGCGCTTGACGCAGGCTGTAAGGGTATGGATTTTTCGGAAACCTTTAACGCAGGCCGTCCCGATTACATAAAAAAGGTAATCGACGCAGGTTTGACGGCCGCCTGCTGGACGGTTGACAAAAAGGAACAGCTTGAATATATGCTTTCCGCAGGCGTCAGCGTTATCACGACAAATTCAATTCTTCCGAGATAAAAAATTCAGCATTAAGGAGAAAGTATGGCAAAGTTCTGTCCCCTGTTTTCCTCATCGGGCGGCAACAGCGTATATGTCGGCTGCGGTGAGGACGGAGTGCTTATCGATGTCGGTATGAGCGCAAAGCAAACCGATATAGCGCTTCACAATATAGGCGTTGACCCCGACTCTATAAGGGCGATTTTCATTACGCACGAACATTCCGACCATGTAAAGGGTCTGCGTGTGTTTGCCGCAAAGCACAAAATTAAAATTTACGCCACAAAGGGCACGGCGTTTTACCTTGACAATTATGAGCTCTCCACCGCCAAGGACAGCCTTAAATGCGAAGTCATGGGCGAGGACGGCGTCGAGGCCGGCGAAATTTTCGTCAAGCCCTTCAGAACCTCGCACGACGCAAGGGAGAGCTGCGGCTATACGCTTGATACTCCCGACGGGAGAAAAATCGCCGTTGCGACCGACCTGGGCTATGTTTCGGAAACCGTACACAACGCAATATCCGGCTGTGATCTTGTAATGCTTGAAAGCAATCACGATATTAAAATGCTTGAAAACGGGCCTTATCCCTATCAGCTCAAGGAGAGGATACTTTCAGGCAAGGGGCATCTTTCAAACGACGCCTGCGCCGAGGAGGCCGTAAAGCTTATAGGAAGCGGAACTACGAGGCTTTTTTTGGGGCATTTGAGCAGGGAAAACAATTTCCCCGAGCTTGCCTACCAGACCACCCACGCAATGCTGACGCAGGCAGGTATGCAGGAGGACAGCGATTACATACTTAAGGTTGCCAAACCCGTTTGGGAAGACAGGGCCATAATGCTATGAACATAACGATAATCGCCTTGGGAAAGCTAAAGGAAAAATATATGAGGGATTTTTCCGAGGAATACCAAAAAAGGCTTTCCGCCTACTGTAGGCTAAACATAATCGAATTGAGCCCCAAAAAGCTCCCCGACAGCCCCTCGCAGAGTGAAATTAACAATGCGCTTGAAGCGGAGGCAAGGCAGATTAAGGCCAAAATTCCGAGCGGAGCGTATGTTTTTTCGATGTGCATTGAGGGAAAGCAAATGTCCAGCACAGAGTTTAGTCAAAAAATATCTAATCTTGCCGTTGACGGAAAGAGCAACATAGTTTTTATACTCGGAAGCTCGTTCGGATTAAGCGAAGAAATTAAAGAGCTGTCGGACAGCAAATTTTCGCTCAGCGAGATGACTTTTCCGCATCAAATGGCGAGAGTTATGCTCCTTGAACAGCTTTACAGAGCGTTTCAAATTTCATCGGGCGGTAAATATCATAAATAAGTAAAAATAAACGATAAAAAACGGCTCTCTGCAATAGAGGGCCGTTTTCAGCCTGTCGATAAACTGTTTTGCGATAGCAAAATATCCAAAGTTTTCGGCCGCCTTTTACAAAAGGCGGTGGGGTCGAGGGGCAAAGCCCCCGGCGCAGTCCGCAGACTGCGAAACACCTGTGCTTCAAAAAGCGCAGGAGGGGCGAAAAACAGTCCGGTGGACTGTTTTTCGGTGGGGAATCCTCGCCGGGGGTTCACCATAATCTTATTCCTTTTGTGCATATTGCCAAGTGAAACATACTCTTTCTGCATACTGAAACGGCTCCCTGCAACAGAGAGCCGTTTTTCTTTTTCTGTCAGACACATGCCCGAAAATTACTTTTCGATTTTGTCCTTGCCGCCCATATACATTCTGAGAGGTTCGGGAATATTGACCGAGCCGTCCTCGTTGAGGTTGTTTTCAAGGAACGCTATCAACATTCTCGGCGGTGCGACAACGGTATTGTTAAGCGTGTGAGCAAAGTAATTTCCGTCCTTGCCCTTAATCCTTATGCCAAGCCTTCTCGCCTGTGCGTCGCCGAGATTTGAGCATGAACCGACCTCAAAATATTTTTTCTGACGGGGACTCCACGCCTCGACATCAAGGCTCTTGACCTTTAAATCCGCAAGGTCGCCCGAGCAACATTCAAGCGTTCTTACGGGTATGTCAAGACTGCGGAAGAAATCAACCGTGTTGTTCCAAAGCCTGTCGTACCAAATATCGCTCTCCTCGGGCTTGCAGACAACTACCATTTCCTGCTTTTCAAACTGATGTATTCTGTAAACGCCTCTCTCCTCGATACCGTGTGCGCCTACCTCCTTGCGGAAACACGGCGAATAAGAGGTGAGCGCCTTGGGAAGCTCGGCTTCGGGAATGATGGTGTCAATGAATTTGCCTATCATCGAATGTTCGCTTGTACCTATAAGATAAAGGTCCTCGCCCTCTATCTTATACATCATATTTTCCATTTCGGCAAAGCTCATAACGCCCGTTACGACCTCGCCCCTTATCATAAACGGCGGAATGTAATAGGTAAATCCCCTGTCTATCATAAAATCCCTTGCGTATGAGAGGATTGAAGAGTGTAATCTCGCAATGTCGCCGCAAAGATAATAAAAGCCGTTGCCGCTTGTCTTTCTTGCGCTGTCAAGGTCGATACCGTTGAGATTTTCCATTATATCAACATGGTACGGAACTTCAAAATTGGGTACTGCCGGTTCGCCGAACTTTTGAAGCTCTACATTCTCGCTGTCGTCCCTGCCGATAGGCACGCTCTCGCCTATCATCTGCGGAATAACCATCATTCTCTTTTTAAGCTCCGCCTCAAGCTCCGTCTCGCTGGCCTCAAGCGAAACCAATTCGTCGTTGATTTCCTTTACCTTTGCCTTTGCGGCCTCGGCGTCGTCCTTTTGGCCCTTAGCCATAAACGCCCCTATCTGTTTGCTTATGCGGTTGCGGTCGCCCCTGAGCGTGTCCGCCTTGTTCTTGGACTCCCTGAACTGCCTGTCAATTTCAATTACCTCGTCAACAAGCACAAGCTTTTCGTCCTGAAATTTCTTTTTGATGTTTTCCTTTACCGCTTCGGGATTTTCCCTTACAAATTTTATATCGAGCATTTTCTTCCTCCAAAGTATTTATTAGTCAAGCTCTTCAAGCTGTTTTGTAAGCTTTTCAAGGTCGGATTTTGAGAAAAATTCTATTTCAAGCGTGCCGCTTCCGCCCTTTGAAACAAAAACCTTTGTTTTTCTGCCGAGTACCTGCGTAAGGGCAAGCTCTGCCTCGTCATAAAAGCTGTCCCGTTTTTTTTGGCGCTTTTCGGGGCTTTTCTTTGTCTTCTGCGCACTCTTTGCAAGGCGCTCCACATCACGCACCGAAATGCCGTCCTTAATAACCATACGGGCAACCTTTACCGCCTCGTCCTTATCCTCAAAGCTCAGAAGCGCCCTGGCGTGCCCCATTGTTATTTTGCCCTGCTTAACATATTCGGAAATTTCCTCGGGAAGCTTCAAAAGCCTTAAAATGTTCGTCACGGCCTCCCTTGACTTGCCGACCCTTTTGGCCGCTTCCTCCTGGGTCAGGCCGAAGTTGTCAATAAGCGCCTTAATGCCCTGAGCTTCCTCAATAATATTAAGGTCCTCCCTGTGCAGGTTTTCGATAAGGGCAAATAGGCTCTCCTCCTCGTCCGTCATCTCCCTTATTGTTACGGGAACCTCGTTCAGGCCGGCCATTCTCGCCGCACGGTATCTTCTTTCGCCGGCTACGAGCCTGTAGCTTCCGTCCGCCATGGGCCTTACAAGCAGAGGCTGTAAAATGCCGTGTTCCTTTATTGATTTTGAAAGCTCCGAAAGAGCCTCCGGCTGAAAGCTTTTTCTCGGCTGGTCGTGATTGGGCTCTATTTCGTTTATGGAGAGCATAACGCTCTCCCCCGGGCCGCTGTCTACGGAATTGTCATAGATCAAAGCGTCAATGCCCTTTCCCAGTCCGCCTTTTTTTACTGCCATTATCCCTCTCCTTATTTGTTATATGCCTTATATTCCTCCGGATTATTCTGCTTAAAATAATCCTCGCCGAAGTATGTAATTGCGTTCCTGCCCGTGGAAGTAACGGTTATGAGTATATAATCGCCCTTATAATACCAGATATAATTTTCCTTATCCTCTTTTTTGAGTACGGCGTGCCTGCCGTATAATTCGTCGAAGCGTTTTATTGCGCTGTCAAGCTTAAAGCCCGCTTCCTCGCTTGTTTCGTACTGAACCTCGCAAAGATTTGCGGTTAAATCAAAAATAAAATACACGGTGGATTTTGTACCGCTTTTTACAAAGTCCAGATTTTCCTTTTCCATTACAAAGTAATACCGGCCGCTGTTGCTAAGCAAAATATTTATTTCCTGCCCTACCGCCTTTTGCGTTTCCTCAACGCTCATACCCATTTGCGTATTAAAGACCTTGTACTCGCTGAGAGGCACAACGGGTTTAGTCGTAGTCTCACGGGTAGTGGTGATAATCGGGGCAGGCTCAAAGGTCTGCGGTTTGCGGCATGACGCAAATGCAGCGGTTATAACAATTATAAAAATCAATACAACAGGAATTATCTTTTTAATATCCATACCGTAACCTCCGTTACTGTTTGTCTAAAAATTCCTTTGCAAAATTCTCATATGCGGCAGCGCCCTTGGAGCTCCTGTCATAATACATTACGGGTTCGCCGAAGCTCGGAGCCTCGGACAGCCTGACATTCCTCGGAATTGCACAGGAGTAAACCTTTTTCGGGAAGAATTTTTTAACCTCGTCAACAACCTGTCCGGTAAGGTTCAGCCTGCCGTCATACATGGTCAGCAGAACCCCTTCCAGCTCAAGCTGCGGATTATAGAGCCTTTTTATCTGCCTGACGGTCGCCATAAGCTGCGCCAAGCCCTCAAGCGCATAGTATTCGCACTGTATGGGAACCAAAAACGAATCGCTCGCACAAAGGGCGTTTATGGTAATTAAGCCCAGAGACGGCGGACAGTCAAGAAATATAAAATCATAATTATCCCATATTTCCGCCAAAGCCATTTTAACAAGGCTTTCACGCCTGTTAAGCCCTATCATCTCAACCTCTGCGCCGGCAAGGTTTATGTCGGCCGGCAGTAAATCAACATTTTTAAACTTTGTTTTTATCACAATTTCCGACGCTTTAACGGAATTTATAAGCATATCGTAGGTGGAGTTTTCAATCTCCCTTTTATTTATTCCGTAACCGCTTGTGGAATTGCCCTGGGGGTCAATGTCAACAAGCAAAACCTTTTTGCCCAAAGCGCCTATTGCCGCAGAGAGGTTTACCGCCGTGGTGGTTTTGCCCACTCCGCCCTTTTGGTTTATTACAGAAACGGTCTTTGCCAAATTTATTCACTCCGATAACATTTCTTAGCGTATATGCAGTAGTATAACATAAATATCTACAAAATTAAATACTTTTTGTCAAATTTTATGAGATTATTGCAAAATGTTTCATGTGAAACAATGCAAAACGACGGCATCGGTAAATATTCCGATAACCGTCGTCCTGCTTGTGGATGTGGGGTGTGAAAGAGAAGGATATGGGTATTTAAAACGGGACGCCCTAACAGGGGTATTAAAGCGCACCTGTTTTAACTTGTTAAACCGCCTCCCCCGAATCTCCGGGAAGACTTATGCGAAGCTGTTCGAGCTTCGGTATTCTTACGATATATTCTATATATTCGGCAGTCTCGCTCTTGGCTGTGTCTGCGTCTACGCCGGCACGCCTTATGGTGTCAACCGCATGGTTAAGCGTGTTTATAAAAAGCCTTATATCCCTTATGCCCTTTATTGCGCTTTTGGGCTTGCGGCTTCTTGAAATCATCTGTTCGATGAGCCTTTCGGTCTCGGTCACATTGAGGCGCCTGTCTATTATAATGGAGAGCGCCCTCGCCCTCTGAACATCGTCGGGGAGCATTAAAAGCGCCCTGGCGTGCCTTTCGGTAAGTCCTGCCCTTGAAAGCTTAAATCTCATTTCCTCGGGCAGTTTTAAAATCCTGAGCTTGTTTGAAATTGTCGATTGCGCCAGACCGAGCCTTTTTGCAACGGCTTCCCTGCTCATTGAAAAATCATTTATGAGCCTCTCTATCGCTTCGGCCTCTTCAAAGAAGTCGAGGCCCTGCCTTTGCAGGTTTTCAAGCAGAGAAAATACCGCGGAGTCCTTTTCGTCGATGTCAACGACTATCGCAGGGATTTTTGAAAAGCCTACAAGCCTTGCCGCCCTGAGCCTTCTCTCGCCGGTAACGAGCTCAAAGCGCTTGTCGCCGGCCCTTTTTACGGTAATCGGCTGTAAGATGCCGTTTTCCCTTATCGACTGCGCCAGACCCTCAAGCTCGTCGAAGTCAAATCTTCTTCTTGGCTGGTCGGGATTGGGGTCAATCAAATCCTGCGGAATGTTATAGACCTCGGCCGCACATTTTATTTTTTCTGTTTTCATAAAAACACCTCCCCGGTGCTTGTCCTCTGAACATAGAATAACACCGAAGAGGTTAATTTGTAAAGAAAATTCGTTCGTCCGAAAACGACGCCGTATCATGGGTTTCGTGATTATTTTATGGGTTTTTTTGCAATCTTGGCGGACGCTCTCGGGTATTTTGTCGGAGTTTGCGAAATCTTTTTTATCACTAAAATCCTACGGGAAACATTTTCGACCAAATCAAACAAATTATCGCCGCAAATTTCTCCGCCGAGAAGCGAAACGGCCTTCTTCGCCTGCAAAATCTCATCGTCCGCCGCCGCAGATTTCATTGAGACAAACCTGCCGCCGACCTTGACGAACGGCAGACAGTACTCGGAAAGGTTAGTCAGGTTTGCCACCGCTCTCGCCGCCGCAAAATCAAATTTTTCCCGATATTCGGGCATTTTTCCTGCTTCCTCCGCCCTTGCGTGAACGGTTTGGGCGTTCAGACCGGTTCCTTTCAGCACGCTTTCGATAAAGCCGAGCTTCTTTTTTGTCGAGTCGAGGAGCGTAACCTTTAAATCGGGTCTTGCAATGAGCAGAACAAGCCCCGGAAAGCCTGCGCCGGTGCCGATGTCGATAAGACTTGAGTTTTCGGGAAAATCGACATATTTAAAAACTGCAAGGCAGTCGGCAAAATGCTTTACCGTGACCTCTTCGGGCTGTGTGATGGCCGTCAGATTAAAGCTTTTGTTTGTTTCGACAAGCAGTTCGGCGTAGCGTTCAAGCCTTTCATACGCTTTTTCGCCAAGCGGCGCATTAAATTTTTCTATTGTGTCATACAGCAGTTTTTTATTTAACATATGAACCTCTATTTTCCCGTTTTGTTTAAATAGATAAGCAACACGGAAATATCGGACGGGGAAACGCCCGAAATTCTCGACGCCTGGCCTACGCTGTGCGGTCTGATTTTTGTAAGCTTTTCTCTCGCCTCAAGGCGCAGACCCTCGATGCTGTTATAATCTATATCGTCGGGAAGCTTTTTTACCTCAAGTCTTCTCATTTCGTTTATCTGCGCCTGCTGACGCCTGATATAGCCCTCATATTTAAGCTCTATTTCCACCTGCTCAAAGACTTCAGGGGGCAAATCCGGCCTTTCGCTGTCAAACGGCGCCAAATCCGCATAGCTCAACTGCGGCCTCTTTAAAAGCTCCGCAAGCTTAACGCCCTTTTCAAGCGGAGAAGTTCCGTGCGAAACGAGCAAATTCTGCAACTCGCCGCTTATGTGGACGGTGGTTTGCGTAACCCTGCGCTTTTCTTCCTCTATCTGTTTAAGCTTGTTTAAAAACGCCCCGTATCTCTCTTCGGAAATAAGCCCCAGCCTGTACCCGTAAGGGGTCAGCCTTATATCGGCGTTATCCTGCCTGAGCAAAAGCCTGTATTCGCTCCTCGATGTCATCATTCTGTAGGGGTCCATACAGCCCTTTGTAACCAAATCGTCTATAAGCGTACCTATATACGATGAAGCTCTGTCAAGTATAAACGGCTCTTCGCCCTTAACCTTTAAAGCGGCGTTAATGCCTGCAATAAGCCCCTGCGCCGCCGCCTCCTCGTAGCCCGACGAGCCGTTAAACTGCCCTGCGCCGAAAAGGCCCTCAAGGTCAAGAAATTCAAGGCTCGGTTTCAGCGCCAAGGGATCGACACAGTCATATTCTATGGCGTATGCCGTCCGCATAACCTCAACTTTTTCAAGACCCTTAATTGTTTTCAGGAATTTAAGCTGTATCTCCTCGGGAAGCGACGACGACATTCCCTGCAAATAAAGCTCCTCGGTATCAAGTCCGCAGGGCTCTATAAAGAACTGATGCCTTTGCTTTTCGGGAAATCGAACGATTTTATCCTCAAAGCTCGGACAGTACCTCGGGCCTATGCCCTCGATTTTACCGCTGTACATGGGCGATCTGTCAAGGTTTTCAAGTATGACCTTTTTCGTCTCATCGTTCGTATATGCTATATAGCAAAACGACTTGTTTTCGGGCGGCCGTTTGGTTTCAAACGAAAAAGCGGTGTCGGTTTCGTCGCCCTCCTGCTTTTCGAGAACGGAAAAGTCAACGCTTCTCCTGTTCACCCTTGACGGAGTACCCGTTTTAAATCTTCTAAGCGGAATATTCAGCTTTTTAAGGCTTTCGGAAAGCTTTGCCGCAGGGAACATACCGTCGGGGCCGCTCTCAAAGGATACTTCGCCTATGTATATTTTACCGCCCAAAAAGGTGCCCGTTGCAAGCACTACGCATTTTGCGGTGTAAACGGCTTCGAGCATTGTTCTCAACTGCCATTTGCCCTCACCGGTTTTCCTTATATCGACTATTTCCGCCTGCTTGACATCAAGATTTTCCTGTAATTCAAGCGCATGCTTCATATATTTTGAATATTCCCGTCTGTCGATTTGCGCACGCAGAGAGTGAACGGCGGGACCCTTGCCCCTGTTGAGCATTCTCGTCTGAATTTGGGTTTTGTCCGCCGCCTTTCCCATTTCACCGCCGAGGGCGTCCACCTCACGGACAAGATGCCCCTTGGAAGTCCCTCCTATAGACGGATTGCAAGGCATATTGCCGATAGAGTCAAGGTTTATCGCAAAAACAACGGTTTTCACTCCCAGCCGTGCGGACGCAAGGGCGGCCTCTATCCCGGCATGTCCGGCGCCGATTACCGCAACATCATATTCCTTTGCAAAATATTCCATATCAATACCTCAAATGTTTCATGTGAAACAATTTTATTTCCCTACGCAAAATTGCGAAAAAATCTCGTTTACTACGCTTTGCGTCGCCTTTTCTCCCGTTAAAATATCAAGATTTTCTATTGCGGAGTCTATGCTGACGCTTATTGCGTCCCTTGTCATACCTGCCTGCACGGCCCGAACCGCCTCGCATATGCCCTCATAAGCAAGCTTACAGCAGGAATACTGCCTCTCGTTCATTAAAGTGGCGGCGGAAGCGTCAAATTCATCTGTACCCAAAACCTTTTCGATTTCCCTTTCAAGCTCCGCCATGCCCTTTTTCTGCTTTGCGCTTATAAACACAACATTTTTAAAGCTGTTTTTTATGGCGTCGGCGTCAATTTTCCGAACAAGATCCGTTTTGTTTATCACGGCTACGGCGTTTTTGCCCTCGCACAGCCTGATAATTTCCCCGTCTTCGGCGGTCAGGCTCTCCGAAAAATCGAAAACCGCAAGTATAAGCGACGCCCTGCCCGTTTTTTGTTTGGTTCTGTCAACGCCGATTTTCTCTACCGTATCCTGCGTTTCGTGAAGCCCTGCCGTATCTGCAAGGCGCAGAACCGTGCCGCCGAGAACGACGGTTTCCTCGACTATATCCCTGGTAGTTCCGGCAACGGAGGTCACTATTGATTTTTCGTACCCGGTAAGCATATTCATCAGGGCGGATTTTCCCACATTCGGCCTGCCGATTATAACGGTTTCAACGCCCTCGATTACGGCCTGTCCCACATCGAAGCGTGAAATAAGCCGCTTCAGCTTTTCGCCGTTGCTTTTCAGCGAAAAAAGCAAATTTTCATCGCTTAAATCCTCTATCTCGTCGTCGGGGTAATCCACCCATGCCGCCATTTGTGCCGCCCTCTTTTTAAGAGAATTTGAAATTTCCGAAATGTTTTTGTATAAAGCCCCGTCAAGGGTGTTGAGCGCCGCCGCTTTTGCCTGCTCGGACTTTGCGCTTATAATATTCATAACGGATTCGGCGCTCGTAAGATCCATCTTTCCGTTTAAAAAAGCCCTTTTTGTAAACTCGCCGGGCTGTGCGGCGACTGCGCCCGAGGACAGAGCCGCCCTAAGCAGCTGCTTTGTCACAAGCAAGCCTCCGTGGCAGGAGATTTCAACAACATCTTCGCCGGTATAGCTTTTCGGCGCCCTGAAAACAAGTGCAACCGCCTCGTCTATCTCTTCGTTTTCAAAATACGCCTTTCCGTATGCCGCCGTGTAGCCTTTCATTTTGTCTAATTTTACGCCCGATACGCTTTTAAAAATTCTGTCGGCCACGGTCAGGGCGTTTTCGCCCGAAATTCTGACTATCCCGATGCCGCCGGCGGCCTGTCCTGTTGAAATAGCGGCGATTGTACTCATTTTATCACCTCTTTAAAGTAAAATAAAATCGGGAGGGAAACCCACCCGATTTACACCAGAGGGAGCACCCTCTTATTTTTTTCAGCCTGTCGATAAACTGTTTTGCAATAGCAAAATGTTCAAAAGTTTTTGTCCGTCTTTTTTCAAAAAGAAGATTCCCCTGCCAGGGGAAATGTCTGCGAAGCAGACAAAAGGGTAAGGGTCGAGGGGCAAAGCCCCCGGCGCAGTCCGCAGACTGCGAAAAACTTACGCTTATTCTTCGTCATTTTTAACTTCAACCTTGCCGTAAAGGGAAGCGGAAGAGTAATCGCTCCTCTTTTCACGGTTTTCCGAAATTTCCGGAACATAGGCTTCCCTCTTGGGTCTTCTGTCCCTTGAGCCTCTGCCCCTGTCCTTATAGCCGTAGTTTCCCTTTCCGCCGTTTTCGGGAGCAATTATAACCCGTCTGTCAAGGTCCTCCCCGGTTGAATATGAAGTTGCGCCCTTGATTTCCTGAACCGCCGTGTGGATTATTCTTCTCTCGTAGGGGTTCATAGGTTCAAGCGCAACGCTTCTGCCTGTTTTAACCGCACGGACAGCGGTTCTTTTTGCAAGGTTTTCCAAAACGGCAACTCTTTTTTCACGGTAATTGCCGACATTGATGAACACCCTTTTAAAGCCTGCGCCGCCCTTGTTTGCGGACATTCTTGCAAGATACTGTATAGCGTCGAGCGTTTCGCCCCTTCTGCCGATTACTATGCCGTAATCCTCGCCGCACTCAAGCTCAAAATAAATTTCCTCGTCGTCGGCAAGAACCTTTATATCGCACTGCTCTATACCGAGGCCCAAAATAATTGACTTGATGTAATCCGCCGTATCGTTATATTCGTCGGTCGGCTTTAAGGAGTCTCTCTTTTCCTCGGGCGCAACGGCCTTTACTTCCCTCGGCGCTCTGTTCTCTGCGGTTTTTGCGGATTTTTTGCCGTTTTCCCTTTCGCCCTTAGCCTTTTCTTCTTTTACGGGTTTTTCGTCGGGAATTTCAACTGTAACCTTTACCTGAGCCGGAGAGCCGCCGAAAAGGCCGAATTTCTTTTTCTCCGGAACTTTCAAAACCTCAAGATTATAAAGATCCATTTCGGTAAGGCCCAACTCAAGCAGAGCCGCATTTTTTGCTTCCTCGATGGTAGAAGCTGTTTTAATACTTTCTTTAATCATTTTTTACACCTGCTGTAAGCTTATTTTTTAAACTCGTTAATTTTTTTCGTGTTTTCTTCCTTTGAACGGCGATAAACGGTTTCATCAATCATTGCTTTTGCCAAAACCTTTTTCGGCTCGTAAACATGGTTCAAAATTATCATTTGAACAAACGACAATAACGAAGACAATATAATATAAATACCGATGCTTATCGGGAAAAGGAATGCAAAATAAATCTGCATTATCGGTGAAAAGAGCATCATACAGCCCATTGACGGATTTTTTGCCATATCGGGATTGGTCTTTTTCTGACGGTACATAGAATAAAAGCTCGTCGCAAAAGCGATAAGACCCGAAACAATGGGAATTATCCAAAAAATATCAAAGTGTTTGAAATCCGGAGTTTTTGCAAGGTCAAGGCCGAATAAATTAAATTTGCTTATGAAAAGCTCTATACTCTTAATATGCTCCTGCGTAAGGCCGGAGACGGACGCCAAATCAAGCTTATCCCAATTCATCAATGCGGTAAGCTCCGCCCTGTAGTTGTTCTTTTCATAAACATTTGTGCCAAAGGCGATACCCATGGTTTTAAGCTGTTCAACAACCGACGAGGGTATTCTCAAAACCATTGAAAACGGGTGAAGGTTTACCTGATAAAGACCGAGCATTACGGGAAGCTGAATAATCAAAGGCAAACAGCCGCCGCCCATTGCGGAAAAGCCCTCTCTCTGATACAGCTCCTGCGTCTCCTGCTGGATTTTTTGCTGATCGTTGCCGTATTTTTCTCTTATTCTTCTGAGCTTCGGCTGAAGGCGCTGCTGCATCGCTATGCTTTTCTGCTGTTTGATTGCAGAGGGAAGCAGGCAAAATTTAACTACCAACAGCAAGCAAAAAATTGACAAAATATAATTGTCTGTCAGGGCATAAAATATTGAAATGACAAACCCGAAAGGGATACCCAATATTTCATAAATTCTTGTCATTTATGTTCCTCCGAACAAAATGCCTGCGCATTTTATTTTTTTAATTTTTCCTTTTTTTCGGGCACTAAATCCACTCCTCCGGGGAAAAGGGGATTGCACCTTAACAAACGCCGTACTGCGAGTAAACCGCCCTTTAATACGCCGAACCTTTCTATGGCTGTAAGCGCATACTGAGAGCAGGTGGGGTAATACCTGCATCTCGGCGGAAAAAGCGGTGAAATTTTACGCTGATAAAATTTTATCATTTTAATAGCATATTCTTTCATTTAACGGCACCCGCTTTTTGGAGCATTTCAAACAAAACTTTTTCAATATCCGTGCTTTTTAAATACTTGGTTTTTGACCTTGAAACAAAAATAAAATCCCAATTACCTTTGATCTGCGGCGAAACATTTCTGTACGCCGCTCTGATAATTCTTTTACAGCGGTTTCTTTCAACTGCGTTACCGATTTTTTTGCTTACGGTTATACCTATACGACAAATTCCCGCACCGTTAGGCTTCAAATAAACAACCAGTGCAGGATTTGTATAGGATCTGCCCTTATAGTAAAGGCGTTTAAAATCACAATTACGATTTAAAGTTACCGTTTTCATTTAAGAAAATTATTAATAAGATAACTGCTTTCTGCCCTTGGCTCTGCGGCGGGCAAGTACTTTTCTTCCGTTTCTTGTGGACATTCTTTTACGGAAACCGTGTTCCATCTTGCGATGGCGCTTTTTCGGCTGATATGTTCTTTTCATCACGCTACCTCCGTTTCATTACAAAAATAATCTGCGGAAAGATATTATATACTAAAAACACTTAAAAAGTCAAGATTTTTCACAATTTTAAGGGCTTTTTAATTTTTCAACTATTTATAGTGAAAAAAATTTTTTTAAAACAAAATATAGTGCATTTTTTCTTTTATTTTTAAAATTTTAAGTAAATTTATTTAAAAAATTTTTTCTTTAAGTATTTAAAAATTTTAAAATTTGAATTTTTTATGGTTTAAGTCTGCTTTTTGCAGGCTGATTTTATTTATATATAATAAATAACTATAATAGTTAATATTTTACCTTATATTTCGTCGAACAATAAAATGCGGTCGAAAACCTTAAATGTTGTTATTGTGAAAATTAGTACAAGATTGCAGGGGAACCCCCGGCGAGGGTTCCCCTCCGTCAAACAGTTCACTGAACTGTTTGGCGCCCCTCCTGCGCTTTTTGAAGCGCAAGAATTTCGCAGTCTGCGGACTGCGCCGGGGGCTTTGCCCCTCGACCCCACCGTCTTTTTGAAAAAAGACGGACAAAAACTTTTAATTTTTTCAAATAAATTTTTTTAAATTGAATATTAAATATTTTGCCAATATTTATATTGATATTTATAAAAATATATGCTAAAATGATAATTGCTGTATTTTTAATTATTTTGGCGTTATATCGCCTTTTTATTCTTTTACGGTAATTAAGTCAATTTTTCAATAATTGATTTTAGCATATGTTTTTAAATAATTTTAAATTTTTATATTAAATATGCCTTTTTATACACCGTTTAATTTTTTGTGAGATTGGAGTGTTTTTATGGAATCGCTTAATGATATGTGGAAAGCGGTTTGCGCCTATGCGAGGGAAAACCTTAATGTAAGCGACAGCGCTTTCAGATTATGGTTTGAGCCCATTTCTTTAAAATCCTTTGACGGTCAAAAAGCAATTCTTTCGGTATCAAACGAATTTCTTTTTCCTTTAATAGTTAACAGATATACGGAAACCATAAACACCGCTTTTAAAGAGGTATTGGGCTTTGAGGTTGAAATTGAATTTATTTACGAGCAGTTAAAGGACGGGGAATTTGAACAAAATTCCGAAAACTCGCAGGTTTCCGAAAGAACCTTGGGCGACAACTTTGAAAACTTCGTTGTCGGCAAGTCGAACAATTATGCCTATGCCGCCGCAAAGAAAGTTGCGGAAGATCCCGGAAAATCATATAATCCGCTCTATATTTACGGAAAATCGGGTCTGGGTAAAACTCATCTTTTAAAGGCTATCGAAAACGAGATGAAAAAAAGAAATCCCGGGTCGTATATAATTTACACCACAAGCGAAAATTTTACAAACGATTTAATTTATCACATCAGAAACAAGACTACATATGAATTTCACGAAAAATACAGAACCGCAGACGCCCTTTTAATGGACGATATTCAGTTTATCGCAAAAAAGGAACAGACGGAGGAGGAATTTTTCCACACCTTCAATGCTTTGACCGAATACGGGCGGCAGATTGTTCTGACCTCGGACAGGCCGCCCAACGAAATTCAAATTTTGCAGGAAAGGCTGAAAACAAGATTTGAATGGGGTTTAATGGCAGATATTCAGCCGCCGGACTTTGAAACAAGAATGGCAATTATTAAAAACAAAGCAGAGCAATTTGAACTTGAGCTTGACAACGAAATTATAGAATTTTTTGCTTCGGAGCTTAAAAACAATGTACGCCAGCTTGAAAGCGCAGTAATAAAAATTAAATCGCTCTGCTCGCTTGTAAACGCTTCGCCGTCTCTTGAGCTTGCAAAAAAAGCTATTAAGGAGCTTACCAACAACAGCCAGCCGGTTACCGTAATAAATTCAAAAATTATAGACAACATCGCAAATACCTTCGGAATATCGGCAGAAAATATTATGTCGGAAAAAAGAGACAAAAATATTAAAGACGCAAGACAGGTCGCAATGTATATTATGAGGGAGATTACGGGTCTTTCTCTGGTGGAAATAGGAAACTATTTCGGCGGCAAACAACACTCGACCGTAAAACATTCCATTGATATGACGAGAAAAAAAATGGACGAGGATTTTCTTTTCAGAAAAACGGTTGAAGATATTATAAAAAATGTTCAGGAGTATTAAAAAAGTTTTAGACAAGTTTTTGTTTTAAACATTCGGGTTTTGAACAGTTAAAAACTGTCTTAAAATTTATGTTTAAAATATTTACTTTTTGAACAATTATTAGACGGTTTAATTTTTCGGTTTTCCCTTTTATTTAAACGGTTTAAGCGGGATTTAAACAATTTCGTAAACGCCTAATACTAATGCTTAATTAATTTATATTTATTTATTTTTTTGAAAGGAAAAAAATATGAAATTTATCTGTGACACTCAAAAATTTGCTGAAATATGTTCAAATGTCCAAAGGGCGGTATCAAGCAAGTCAACGATACCTGCAATAGAGGGTATTTTGCTTACCACCACCGAAAACACAATAACCGTAACGGGCTATGACCTTGAGGTCGGCGTTATAACCTCAATCGGCGCAAGGGTAGAGGAGCAGGGAAGCATTATTTTAAATGCAAAGGTACTCTGCGATATTTTAAGAAGTCTTCCGGCGCAGACGGTAAGGGTTGAGGCCGATGAAAGAATGTCAACTACGATAAAGAGCGGCGACGCCGAATTTTCGCTTATCGGAATAAGCGCACAGGAATATCCCGAGCTTCCGTCCGTAAACAGCAGCTTCCCTATAGTTGTAAAGGGCGAAATATTAAAGGATATGATAAGGAAAACGATTTTTGCCGCCGCCGAAAACGATACCAAAGTGGTACACACGGGCGTAAGGTTTGAGATAGGTGAAAATTCAATAAGACTTGTTGCGGTTGACGGCTTCAGGCTTGCAATAAGAAACGAAGCTATTGACTATCAGGGCGAGGAGCAGATTTTTGTAGTTCCCAAAAAAGCTCTCAACGAGGTTATAAAGCTTATTACGGACGACGAAGTATCGGTTTCGCTCAATATAGGAAAAAGGCATATAGTTTTTGAGATAGGCAATTATATTTTGGTTTCAAGACTGCTTGACGGCGAATTTTTGAATTATAAATCCGCCATC
This sequence comes from uncultured Clostridia bacterium, assembly GCA_947630285.1. Taxonomy (GTDB): domain Bacteria; phylum Bacillota; class Clostridia; order Oscillospirales; family Acutalibacteraceae; genus Fimenecus. The sequence continues at coordinate 40,220 of CANRHD010000008.1, forward strand.
GCCATAAACGAAACTGCGGTGGTAGAAGTAAATACAAGAATGCTGATAAGCAGTATCGAAAGAACTTCTCTGATTATTACCGACAGGGCAAAAAGTCCTATAAAATGTATATTTGACAGCGATTTTATAAAAATTTCATCTACAACTTCCCTGGGAAGCGCAAACGATAAAATACCGGCAAAAATTCAGGGAAATAAAATTGAAATCGGTTTTAACAACAGATTTTTGCTCGACGCTTTAAAGGTTTGCGATACCGACGAGGTAATTATTAAACTCGGAAGTCCCGTTCTTCCCATAATAATTGTACCGAAACAGGGCGATAATTTCTTATTCCTTGTTCTGCCCGTTAAGTTAAAATGAAAAAATTAAAGTTTACGGTACGGGTTGCCGAAAAAAATAAGGTACAGTTGAAAATAGATACCGATTTTATCAGGCTTGACTCGGCATTAAAATATGCCGACATTGCGGCGACGGGCGGCCATGCCAAGGTTATAATCGGAAACGGGGAAGTTAAAATTGACGGAAAACCCTGCGCCGTCAGGGGAAAAAAACTGAGACGGGGCGACAGCTTTGAATACAATAACACGGTCTACGAGATTATTTAACAGGGGAAAAAATGTTTATTAACAGTCTTTCGATTTCGGATTTCAGAAATATTGATTATATTCAAATTTCGCCGTCTAAAAGCGTTAATATAATTTTCGGGGAAAACGCCCAGGGCAAAACCAACCTTATTGAAAGCATATGGCTTTTTACCGGCTGTAAAAGCTTCCGTTCAAAGCGTGACAGCGAGCTTGTCAGGTTTCAAAAGGAATACGCCAAAAACGAAATTAATTATTTTTCTTACGGCAGGGATCAAACCGCCCGGCTGATAATTGACAGGACAAGGCACGCCAAAAAAAACGGGGCTGAAATGAAAAGCCCATCACAGCTTATAGGCGAATTTTACGCCGTAATTTTTTCCCCCTCGCATCTGTGTTTAATTCAGGAGGGGCCGGTAAACAGAAGAAAATTTTTGGATACCGCCCTGTGTCAGTTAAGGCCCTTTTATGCAAAGGGTCTTGCAAGATATATGCACACGCTCGAGCAGAGAAACGCTTTGCTCAAAGATATTCAGTTTCATTCGGAGTTGTACGATACCCTTGACATTTGGGACGAAAAATTGGCCTCTTACGGTGCGGCCGTAGTTTGCGACAGAATTAAATATGTAAAGCTTTTGTCGGAAAACGCCGGTCAAATTTATAACGGTCTGTCGTCGGGCAGGGAAGCTTTAAGTATAGAATATGTAAATAATATAGGGCTTTACAGCGAGGATTTTAACGAAATACAGGCATTTCTTTTAAAAAGATTGAGAGAAACTCGTCGGGAAGATATTTATAACAAAATAACCGGCGTCGGCCCTCAAAGAGATGATTTGGATATTAAAATAAACGGAATTTCCGCAAGAAAATTCGGTTCTCAGGGTCAGCAGAGATCCTGTGCGCTGGCTCTGAAGCTCAGCGAAGCAAACATAATAAAGGAAAAAACCGGCGAAGAACCGGTAATTTTGCTTGATGATGTAATGAGCGAGCTTGATTTGAACCGTCAGGACTATATTTTAAACCATCTTGACGGCAGGCAGGTATTTATAACCTGCTGTGACCCTACCGTTTTAAATTTGAGCGGAGGGAAAACATTTCATATCGAAAAAGGGTGTCTTATCTGATGTATCTGCAAATAGGTACGGAAAAATTTATAAAAGACAGCGATATTCTCGGAATTTTTGATCTTGACAACACGACGGTTTCAAAGCAGACGAGGGAATACCTTAACTGCGCCGAGGCAAACGGGGAGGCCGTCGCCGTTTCTTACGATTTACCTAAATCTTTTATAGTTACGGTTGAGAAAAACAAAAAGACAGTTTATATTTCCGCTTATTCAACGACCACGCTGTTTAAGAGAATTGATTAATAAAGGGATTACAAAAACGCTTATATATCGTTTTTTAATAAATGGAGGAAAAAATGAGCGAAGAAATTAAAGAACTTCAGGAAGAGGAAATGAATACCGTTGTTACCGAGGAATACGGCGCCGACGCTATTCAGGTCTTAAAGGGACTTGAAGCCGTCAGAAAAAGGCCCGGTATGTATATCGGTTCAACAGGACCCAAGGGCCTGCATCATCTTGTATATGAAATAGTCGATAACTCAATAGACGAGGCTCTTGCAGGATATTGCACGCATATTGAGGTTGAAATTCTGCCCGGCGATATTATCACGGTTAGGGATAACGGAAGGGGCATACCCGTAGGCATTAACGAGGAGGAGGGTCTGCCTGCCGTAACGGTCGTATTGACGGTACTTCACGCCGGCGGTAAATTCGGCGGAAGCGGATACAAGGTTTCGGGCGGTTTGCACGGCGTAGGCTCTTCGGTAGTAAATGCGCTTTCGGAGTGGTTTGAGGTTGAGGTCAGCCAAAACGGCCACATATATAAGCAGAGGTTTGAAAGGGGAGAAATTGTTTCGGACCTTGAAATTATAGGCGATACCGACGAAACGGGCACATTTATCCGCTTTAAGGCCGATCCGGAAATATTTACGGAGACCACGGTCTATGAGTTTGAAATATTACAGCGCAGGCTTCGTGAGCAGGCGTTCTTGAACGCCGGACTGCGTATTTCGCTTACGGATAAAAGAGACGCAGAAAACATAATAGAGGAAACCTACTGCTATGAGGGCGGTATCCGTTCTTTTGTCGATTATATCAATACTTCAAGAGGACTTACGCCCATTCACGATGAAATTCTGCATTTTTCGACCGTTCAGGACGATAAGAGCGCAGAGGTTGCAATCTCCTACAACGACGGCTACAACGAAATAATACTTTCATTTGCAAATAATGTGCGGACCATTGACGGCGGTACTCATGAGGACGGCTTTAAAACGGCGCTGACAAAGATTTTCAACGATTACGGAAGAAAGTTTAAATTGCTTAAGGACGGCGACAAAAACCTTTCTGGCGACGATGTAAGAGAGGGCTTAACCGTCGTAATAAGCGTTAAGCTTACGGAAGCCGAGTTTGAGGGTCAGACCAAAGGAAAGCTCGGCAATACCGAGATGCGCTCCCTTGTAAACAAGATGCTTTATGATAAAATGATGACCTATTTTGAGGAAAATCCCACAGTCGCAAAGACAATTTTTTCAAAAGCGCTCGACGCTTCAAGGGCAAGAGAGGCCGCAAGAAAGGCGAGGGACACCGCAAGAAGAAAATCTGCGCTTGAGGGAAATTCTCTTCCCGGCAAGCTTGCCGACTGTATTGACAAAAATCCGGAAAACACAGAGCTGTTTATAGTAGAGGGAGACTCCGCCGGAGGCTCCGCAAAAGAGGGCAGGGACAACAGAATACAGGCAATTCTCCCCCTTTGGGGCAAAATGCTCAATGTTGAAAAGGCGAGAATTGACAAGGTTATAGGAAACGACAAATTAACGCCCGTTGTCTTGGCTCTCGGCACGGGAATAGGACAGGAATTTGACCTGGCAAAAATCAGGTACCATAAAATTGTTATTATGGCGGATGCCGATGTTGACGGCCAGCATATCAGAACCCTGCTTTTGACCTTCTTTTTCAGGTATATGCGTCCGCTTATAGACGAGGGCTATGTCTATATAGCTCAACCGCCTCTTTATAAGCTTTCAAAGGGCAAAAGGCACGAATACGCTTATTCGGACGAACAGCGTGATGTGCTGACCGAGGAAATGGGCGGCGGCTGTGATATTCAGCGTTACAAGGGCTTGGGCGAAATGGACCCCGAACAGCTTTGGGAAACCACTATGGACCCTGCCACAAGAATAATGCTCAGGGTAACGCTTGAGGACGCAATGGAAGCCGATGAAACTTTCTCAATTCTCATGGGCGACAAGGTAGAACCGAGAAGAGAATTTATTGAGAAAAACGCAAAATATGTTAAGAATCTTGACATATAAAAAGAGGTAAAGAAATGGCAGAGAAACACAATCACTCTTTGGGCGAATATATACCGCTTGAAGCACAAAACATAGTAAATGTTGAAATAAACAGGGAAATGCGTAATTCTTTCCTTGATTATTCCATGTCTGTTATTACATCAAGAGCGCTTCCCGATGTTCGTGACGGCTTAAAGCCCGTTCACAGAAGAATACTTTACACGATGTATGAAAACAGTCTTTATCCCGACAAGCCTTACCGTAAATGCGCCGATACCGTCGGTTCGGTGCTGGGCAGATACCATCCGCACGGCGACGCTTCGGTTTACGACGCAATGGTTCGTTTGGCGCAGACCTTTTCAATGAGATATATACTCGTTGACGGGCACGGAAACTTCGGCTCCATTGACGGAGATCCGCCTGCCGCTTACCGTTATACGGAATCGAGAATGAGCAAAATTGCCCTTGAGATGCTCACAAACATCGACAGGGACACGGTTGATTTTACTACAAACTACGACGACCGTCTCAAAGAACCCACCGTTCTGCCGTCGAGATACCCCAATCTTCTTGTAAACGGTTCAACGGGTATTGCGGTCGGTATGGCGACAAATATCCCCCCTCACAATATGGGCGAGGTCATTGACGGCATCTGCTGTGTAATCGACAATCCCGACGCCACGCTTGAGGAAATTATGGAACACATTAAGGGTCCCGATTTCCCGACGCAGGGCATAATTATGGGTAAGGCCGGAATAAGGGCCGCCTACGCCACCGGCAGGGGAAAAATCACCCTCAGGGGCAGGGCGGAAATAGTTGAAAACGAGAAAAACGGAAAATTCCAAATAATCATCACAGAGCTTCCCTATCAGGTAAACAAGGCCCGTCTAATCGAGTCGATGGCGGAGCTACACAAGGAAAAGAAAATCGAGGGTATGTCGGATATAAACGATTACTCCTCACAGCGCGGCGGCGGCATCAGAATAGTTATTGACTTAAAGCGCGACGCAAATCCGCAGGTCATTTTAAACCAGCTTTATCAGATGACGCAGCTTCAAATTTCTTACGGTATAATTCAGCTTGCCCTTGTAAACGGCGAGCCGAAAATCCTTACCCTTAAAGAAATAATCGAGCAGTATATCAAATTCCAGTGTGAGGTCATTACAAGGAGAACCCGTTACGATCTCAAAAAGGCTCAGGCGAGGGAGCATATCCTTGAGGGTCTTGCCAGGGCCATTGATATTGTTGACGATATAATTGCCACGATCCGTGCCTGCAAAGGCGGAAAGCCCGAGGCAAAGGCGGCAATTATGGAAAAATTCGGTTTTGACGACCCACAGGCGACGGCAATCGTCAATTTCCAGTTGGGACAGCTTGCAGGTCTTGAAATTAACAAAATAATCAGCGAACGGGACGAATTAAGGCAGAAGATAAGCGAATACCTTGAAATTCTCTCTTCCGAGGCCAGGGTTAAGGAAATTGTAAAGACGGAGCTTTCCGCCCTTGGACAGAAATTTGCCGACGAGAGAAAGACGGAAATTTCAAGCGTCGCCGGCGAGGTTGACATAGAGGACCTTATACCCGAGGAGGACTGCGTTTACACTCTCACAAAAATGGGATATATCAAACGCCAGTCGGCTTCCGCATACCAGAGCCAGCGCAGAGGCGGCAAGGGCATTAAGGGTATGTCAAGGCGTGAGGAGGACTATGCGGAAACAATGTTCACCTGCTCCTCGCACGACTATATTATGTTCTTTACCTCCCTTGGCAAGGTCTACAGGCTTAAAGGATATGAAATTCCCGAGGGCAGCCGTTCAAGCAAGGGTATGAATGTTGTAAACATTTTACCCATTGAGGCAAACGAAAAAATAACGGCGATGATCCGTGTGCCCGATTTTAACGAAGAAGAAAATTATTATCTGTGTATGCTGACGCTAAACGGCATCATTAAGAGAACGCCTCTCAACGCCTACCGCAATATACGCAAAACGGGCATTTTGGCGATTAATCTTGACGAGGGCGACGAGCTTCGCTGGGTTGCGCTTACGGACGGCACAAGGGATATTATGGTAGCAACAAAGCACGGCTTTGCAATAACCTTTAACGAAGCGGACGCCAGGGTAATCGGCAGGACCGCAAGGGGAGTTAAGGCCATAGCGCTCAGAAGCGGCGACAGGGTAACGGGTATGTGTATTCTTGACCCGAGCAAAAAGGTTCTCACCGTTTCCGAAACGGGATACGGCAGAAGAAGCACCATTGACAATTACCGTGTTCAGAACAGGGGCGGCAAGGGAATTACAAACTATAAGACGGAGCTTTACGGTGATGTCACCGCAGTTTCGATGATTGACGACGACCAGGATATTATCATAATTTCCTCCGACGGTATAATCATAAGAATAAAGGCGTCCGATATAAGCACTTTCTCAAGAACATCAAAGGGCGTCAGGGTAATGAGGGTGTCAAACGGCGAAAAGGTTGCCGCATTCTCCATAGTTGACCATGACGACGGGGAGGAGCTTACCGAGGTTAAAGACGCCGTCGGGGAGACTTCGGATAATTCCGAAAACGCCGAAAACGCCGAAAGCGGCGAATAATGATACAGTTTGTTTTTTCTTTGGTAACAAATTGTTAATTTTAAAGTGATATATTTTTTCAAAACAGATAAAAGGGAAAAGATATATGTTTTATCAGCAAAATTATGATTATCAGCGGTTTATGGCATATAAGCAAAGCGAAAAAAGGAGGCTTTCCGCAATAGGAAGAACCTGCGGAATGTCCGTAGTGGCGTTTTCGGTTTCGGGCGTGTTGATAGGCTTTTTGCTCGGCCTTTTGTTCCTGCGTATAAAGAGCCTCGCAAGGCTTTATTACGGTGATCCGAACTTTGTCACCCTGCTTGAGGGCATACTTTCTTTGGTAACCCTGTTTTTGCCGTTTTTGGCGGCCTATTCGTCGCTCAAAAAAAGGCGGCTGTTGAAAGAGCTTCCGTTTGCAAGGCCGAGGGACGCAAAGGATTTTATCCTGCTTATCCCCATAGCGTTTATGATATGTATTTTGGGCAATATGTTTACGGGCGCATTTTCACAGGCGGTAAATTCCCTGTTCGGCATAGAATTTATCCAGCCCGACGATAACTCGGACTACACCACCGTTACGGGGGCGCTGATTTCTCTGTTTTCGTCTGCGCTCATTCCGGCTTTTTCGGAGGAATTTGCCATAAGGGGCGTAGTGCTCCAGTCGCTGAGAAAATACGGCGACGGCTATGCAATTTTAATGTCGTCGTTCGTCTTTGCGCTCATGCACGGCAATATGATTCAGATACCCTTTGCGTTTATCGCCGGCATAGGGCTCGGCTATATCGCAATAAAGACGCACAGTCTGTGGACGGGAATTTTGGTGCATTTTCTTAACAATGCTTTTGCGGTATTGTTAATGTGCCTGTCCGAAAGGCTGTCGAGCGGAGCGTATTTTCTGTTTGTGGAAGTGTCGTATGCGGTTATATTTGTCATCGGCGTAATTTGCTGCGTGCTGTTTTACCTTAAAAACGGGAACGCTCTGTCGCATCTGTCACGGGGCAGGGTGAGCTGTCTTGGGACAAATGAAAAAATTACGGGCTTTTTGGGTAATATGCCCATGCTGTGCGCTATGATAATACTTTTGGTTCGCACGGCTACCTATATTAAGACGATAAATGGATAAATTTGATTTTATGAGGCTTGCCCTCGAACAGGCAAAAAAAGCATATGACGAGGGCGAGGTTCCCGTAGGAGCCGTAATCGTCAGAAAAGGCGAGGTCGTTTCCACGGGAAGGAACCGCAGGGAAAAGGAAAAAAACGCTCTGTGCCACGCCGAGCTGGAGGCAATAGCTTCCGCCTGTAAAAAGCTTGGCGGCTGGCGGCTTTGGGAGTGCGAAATGTTCGTCACCCTTGAGCCCTGTCCGATGTGCGCAGGGGCGGCAATCAATTCAAGGCTGATTAAGCTTACATACGGCGCAAGGGATTATAAAAACGGTGCGGTGGAGTCGGTTGGGCAAATGTTCAGCCTGCCTTTTACGCATATACCCGAAATTGAGGGCGGCGTATTGGAAGAGGAGTGTTCCGGCATACTTTCGGATTTTTTTAAAAAGCTCAGGCAGGATAAATAGAGCCAGAAAACAGCCGAAAGGGACTGCTTTTCTCCCTTTTTATTTTTGCGGCAAACGGACGGCAAAGGTCTTTTTGTTCGGTTTGAAAGGAGATTTTATCAATGAGTGAGTGTAATCACGATTGTTCAAGCTGTTCTTCAAAATGCAGTGAGGAAAAGCAGGATATGAGACTGCCTGCAAACGAGTACAGCAGTGTAAAAAAGGTCATAGGCGTTGTCAGCGGCAAAGGCGGAGTGGGCAAAAGCACGGTAACCTCTCTGCTTGCGGTTGCGGCGCAGGCAAAGGGCTTACAGACAGCCATACTTGACGCCGATGTTACAGGCCCGTCAATTCCCAAGGCCTTCGGCGTAAATCAGAGGGCGCAGGGCGACGAACAGGGGCTTTTCCCTGTCGAAACAAAGCTCGGCATTAGAATAATGAGCGTAAATCTTTTGCTTGAAAAGGAGGACGCTCCCGTTGTCTGGAGAGGTCCCGTAATTTCCGGCATTATCAATCAGTTTTGGCAGGAGGTTGTCTGGGGCGATGTTGACTGTATGTTTGTCGATATGCCTCCCGGCACGGGCGATGTTCCGCTCACCGTTTTCCAGGGGCTTCCGCTTGACGGCATTGTAATTGTCACAACTCCGCAGGACCTTGTTACAATGATTGTAAAAAAGGCCTATAATATGGCTAAGCTTATGAATATACCGATTTTGGGCATTATCGAAAATATGAGCTATTTTGAATGTCCCGACTGCGGCAGGAAGCATGAGATTTTCGGCAAGAGCAAAATAGAGGAAACCGCAAAGGAGCTTGGGGTTCCCGTTCTTGCCCGTTTGCCTGTTGACCCGAAAACGGCGGGACTTGTCGATAAGGGCGCAGTAGAGCTTGCCGATACCGATATTTTAAACCCGATTATAGATAAATTGGCAGATTAAATAAAAATTTAAGATAAACACCTGTAATATTTACGGGTGTTTTTTAAATATCTATTGAATTAACAGGTAATTAAATGTTATAATCTACTGTGTAAAATGGACAGATATGTATTTTTCTAAAGAAAGGAATTTTCAGCAAATGTATAATGAGGTCTTTAATTCGGCGGAATTTGTTTCACGCTTTGACGCCGAGGTCGGCGAGGCAATGGGAGAGGAGCTTGCAAGGCAGAAGAGAAACATTGAGCTTATCGCAAGCGAAAACATTGTTTCTCCGGCGGTTATGGCGGCAATGGGCAGCGTGCTTACAAACAAGTACGCCGAGGGTTACCCGGCTCACCGTTACTACGGCGGCTGCGAATGTGTTGACATTGTGGAAAACATCGCTATTGAAAGGGTTAAAAAGCTGTTTTCGGCAAACTATGCCAATGTTCAGCCCCATTCGGGCGCACAGGCAAACATTGCGGTTTACTTTGCGCTTCTTGAACCGGGCGACACGGTAATGGGTATGAATCTTAACGAGGGCGGCCACTTGACTCACGGCAGTCCCGTCAATATGTCGGGCAAATACTTTAACTTTGTCCCCTACGGCATAAACGGGGACGGTTTTCTCGACTATGACGCATTGGAGAAAAAGGCAAAGGAGTGCAAACCCAAGCTTATCGTGGCAGGCGCTTCGGCTTATCCGAGAATAATTGATTTTAAACGCATTTCACAGATAGCCAAGGAGGTCGGCGCATATCTTATGGTTGATATGGCGCACATTGCCGGCCTTATCGCCGCAGGGCTTCACCCGTCGCCCGTACCGTATGCCGATGTCGTCACCTCGACAACTCACAAAACCCTGAGGGGTCCGAGGGGCGGCCTTATTCTCACAAACGACGAGGAATTGGGCAAGAAATTTAACAAGGCGATTTTCCCGGGAACTCAGGGCGGTCCGCTTATGCACATTATTGCCGGCAAGGCCGTCTGCTTCGGCGAGGCCCTTAAACCCGAATTTAAGGAATATCAGCAAAGGGTCATTGACAACTGCCAAGCGCTTGCAAAGGCCATGCTTGACAACGGCTTTAACCTTGTTTCGGGCGGAAGCGACAATCACCTTATGCTTGTCGATCTGCGCTCAAAGCACATTACGGGCAAGGAGCTTGAACAGAGGCTTGACAAGGTATTTATCACGGCAAACAAGAACGCAATCCCGAACGACCCCGAAAAGCCGTTTGTCACAAGCGGTCTTAGGCTCGGAACGCCTGCCGTTACAACGAGGGGCTTCGGTGCGCAGGAAATGGTTAAAATCGCAGAATACATTTCCCTTGCCGCAACGGATTTTGACGCCAAGGCGGATTACATACGCAGCGGCGTTACGGAGATTTGCAATAAATATACTCTTTATTAATACAGCTTTAATCCGCATTTCGGCAGGCATTTGATTTTGCCGTAAAACGGCTGTACCGCAGGAAAGGGAGGTTCGTTATGAGGTTTACAAAAATGCACGGCGCAGGCAACGACTATATTTATGTCAACTGCTTTAAAGAGAGCGTGAAAAATCCCGAAAAATTTTCCGTCAAGGTAAGCGACAGGCATTTCGGCGTCGGTTCGGACGGCCTTGTGCTTATTTGCCCGAGTGAGGTCGCCGATTTTAAAATGGCGATGTATAATGCCGACGGCTCGCAGGGCAAAATGTGCGGAAACGCCGCCCGATGCGTTGCCAAATATGTTTACGACAACAAAATGACGGACAAGAAAAATATTTCACTCGAAACCCTCAGCGGAATTAAGTATATTGAGCTTCGGGTTGAAAACTCTGTTGCCGTTGCCGCAAAGGTGAATATGGGAAGCCCCATATTAAAGGGCAGGGAAATCCCCACAAAATTTGACGGCGACACGGTTGTTAGACAAAAATTAACTATCGGCGAAAAAGAATACGAGGTCACCTGCGTTTCCATGGGAAATCCTCACTGCGTGGTGTTTGTTGACGATGTAAACGGGCTTGAGCTTGAGAAAATCGGCCCCCTGTTTGAGAACTGCGAGGCGTTCCCCGAAAGGATAAACACGGAGTTTGTCCGCATTGTAAGCGACAGAGAGTTTGATATGAGGGTCTGGGAACGGGGCTCCGGAGAAACTCTCGCCTGCGGAACGGGGGCGTGCGCCTCTGCGGTGGCTTCGGTACTTAACGGTTACTGCGGCAGGGACACGGATATAAAGGTAAATTTGAGAGGCGGAACTCTTTATATAAATTGGAGCGCCGGGGGCGATGTTTTTATGACGGGCCCGGCCGAAAAAATTTGCGACGGAGAAACAGAAGAATAAAACAGACGGAGGAAGATTATGAAAATTAACGAAAACTTTTTAAAAATCGAAAGCAGTTATCTTTTTTCAAACATAGCAAAAAAGGTTAAGGAATATTCGCAGGCAAACCCCGAAAAGGCCAAAAACATAATAAGGCTCGGAATAGGCGATGTAACCCGTCCTCTTGCGCCGGCCTGCATCGAGGCCATGCACAAGGCCGTAGACGAGATGTCAAGGGGCGAGACCTTCAGGGGCTATCCGCCGGAGTACGGCTATGATTTTTTGCTTGAGGCGATAAGGGACAACGATTATAAGGCGAGGGGCGTGGAAATTGATGTCTCCGAGATATTCGTAAGCGACGGCGCAAAGAGCGACACGGGAAATATCGGCGATATTTTCTCGCTTCAAAACAAGGTTGCCATCTGCGATCCAGTTTACCCCGTTTATGTTGACACAAATGTTATGTCCGGCCGTTCGGGGGATAAAAAGGACGGAAAATGGTCAAACATTTACTATATGCCCTGCCTTGCGGAGAATAATTTTCTTCCCCGTATTCCCGAGGAAAAGGTGGATTTGATTTACCTTTGCTTCCCCAACAATCCCACGGGTATGGCGATTACAAAGGAACAGCTTAAAAAGTGGGTTGACTACGCAAACGAAAACAATGCGGTAATACTCTATGACGCCGCCTATGAGGCGTTTATAACCGAGGACGATGTACCGCATACGATTTATGAAATAGAGGGCGCAAAAACCTGCGCCATTGAGTTTAAATCATTTTCCAAAACAGCCGGCTTTACGGGCGTGCGCTGCGGCTACACGGTTGTTCCGCACGAGCTGAAGACTGCCGACGGCGCTGAGCTCAACAAGCTTTGGGCAAGGCGTCAGGCGACAAAATTCAACGGCGTTTCCTACATAACGCAGAGAGCTGCCGAAGCTGTCTATTCACCGCAGGGCAAACAGCAGGTAAGGGAAATAATCAGCTATTATCAGCATAACGCCAAGACAATTTACGAGGGACTTAAATCCTGCGGCTTCGAGGTCTACGGTGCAAAAAATTCCCCCTATGTATGGCTTAAAACGCCCGAAAATATGGGAAGCTGGGAGTTCTTTGATATGCTTCTTGACAAATTGCAGGTGGTAGGCACTCCCGGCGAGGGCTTCGGCCCCAACGGCGAGGGATACTTCAGGCTCACCGCATTCGGCTCCAGGGAAAATACCGAGAAAGCGGTCGAGAGGATTAAAAATTATTTTGCAAAATAACTTTTGCTTTTGGAAAGACTAAACAAAAGGAGAATATGATGAAGGATATTTACGAAAGCCCCTTAAATTCGAGGTATTCAAGCGCCGAGATGAAATTTGTTTTTTCTCCCGATTTTAAATTCAGAACCTGGAGAAAGCTTTGGATAGCCCTTGCCGAGAGCGAAAAGGAGCTGGGTCTTAATATTACAGACGAACAGATTGCCGAATTAAAGGCCCATGCCGACGATATAAATTACGAGGTTGCCGAGGAGAGGGAAAAGCTTGTTCGCCACGATGTAATGAGCCATGTTTACGCCTACGGCGTGCAATGCCCCGGCGCAAAGGGCATAATTCACCTGGGCGCAACCTCCTGCTATGTGGGCGATAACACCGATGTCATTATTATGACGACCGCCCTGAAAATCGTCCGCAAAAAGCTTGTAAACCTTATAAACGGGCTTTCGGAATTTGCGCTTAAATATAAGGATATGCCCTGCCTTGCATATACGCACTATCAGCCGGCACAGCCTACAACGGTCGGCAAGCGTGCATCGCTTTGGCTTTCCGACCTTGTAATGGATATGCGCTCGCTTGAATTTCAGCTTTCCCAGATGCGTCTGCTCGGCTCAAAGGGCACAACGGGAACGCAGGCTTCGTTTGTCGAGCTGTTTAACGGTGATTCGGAAAAAATAAAGGAGCTTGATAAAAAAATAGCCCGTAAAATGGGCTTTGAAAGCTGTTTTGCCGTCTCCGGCCAGACCTATTCGAGGAAGCTTGACTACAATGTGCTTTCCGTGCTTTCGCAGATTGCGCAGTCGGCGTATAAGTTTTCGGGCGACCTGAGAATGTTACAGCACGAAAAGGAAATCGAAGAGCCGTTTGAAAAAAATCAGATAGGCTCGTCCGCCATGGCATATAAGAGGAACCCGATGAGAAGCGAGCGAATTTCATCGCTTGCAAGGTATGTAATCGCCGATTCAATAAACCCTGCGATTACGGCCTCCACCCAATGGTTCGAGAGAACGCTTGACGACTCGGCAAACAAGAGAATAAGCGTACCCGAGGCCTTCCTTGCCATCGACGCCGTGCTGGAGCTTTACATTAATGTTGTCGACGGTCTTGTGGTTTACCCGAAAATGATAGAAAAGCACCTCCTGGCGGAGCTTCCGTTTATGGCTACCGAAAACATTATGATGGCGGCGGTAAAAAAGGGCGGCGACAGGCAGGAACTGCACGAGAGAATAAGGGTACATTCCATGGACGCAGGCAGGGTCGTCAAGGTTGAGGGCAAGCCCAACGATTTAATTGACAGAATTGCCGCAGACGAGATGTTCTCGCTTACAAAAGAGGAAATTCTCGCCCAGATGAAGCCCTCCAACTTTGTCGGCAGAGCGCCCGAGCAGGTTGAGGATTTTATCGAGGCGGAGGTTAAGCCCATAATCGAAAAATATAAAGACGAGCTTGGCTTGAGCGTGGAAATAAAGGTCTGAAAAATCTTTTATAAGAAGTTGATTTTATGAATTATTTAAAAGAAAAATGCCCCGTTTGCGAAAAAGAATTTACACAGGAGGACGATACGGTTGTCTGTCCAGTTTGCGGCACTCCTCATCACAGGGAATGTTACGAAAGTCTCGGCAGATGTAAAAACGAGGCGCTCCATTCGGAGGGCTTTGAGTGGACGCCGTCTAATACAAACGAGACGGTGCAGGCGGAAAACGACGGTCATCAAATTATATTTTGTCCCAACTGCGGCAGAGAGAACCCCGCTTCCGAGCCCGTGTGCTTAAACTGCGGCGAAAGGCTTTACAACAATTTGAACGGCTCCGCACCCCGTCCCGTAATGCTTCCGAATATGCAAAACGAGCAGTTTTCCGACAATGTCATAAGAATTTCGCCCGACGATACAATCGGCGGCAACAAGGTGTCCGATGTTGCCGAGTTTGTTCAGTTAAACGCAAACAGGTATATTCCCAAGTTTTATAAAATGGAAAAGACGGGCAAAAAGCTGAGCTTTAACTGGGCGTCGTTTTTCTTTTCCCCGTACTGGTTCTTTTTCAGAAAAATGCATGTTACCGGGTTTATTATAATGCTTATTTCTATTTTGATTACGGGCGTCTGCACCACCGATAGGGTAACCGCTTTCACAAAGGAATACACCAATGCGGTCGAGCAGTATTATGCAGGCGAAATAAGCGACGAGGAGTTTGCGGAAATTTCAAACAAGATAGCAGAGCTTCCCGAGATTGCGGTTATGAGCGTTTCGGGTTTTGCAATAAAGCTTTTCTGCGGAATGTTTGGAAATTATCTTTACAAGAAAAAGGTTGAAAAGGAAATAGGCGATTGCTGGCAAAATGCGTCCTCCCCGGAGGAATACAGGTTTATGCTGTTTAAACGGGGCGGCATATCGGGAATTATGTGCGGACTTTCCATAGTCGGCTACTTCTGTGCGGATCAAATTCTGACAATGCTTTTATTAAGGTAAAGGAGAACAGATTATGAAAATTACAAAGGCCATTATTCCGGCCGCCGGACTCGGAACGAGGGTGCTTCCGGCGTCGAAATCCGTTCCCAAGGAGATGCTCAATATTGTAGATAAGCCGGCAATTCAGTATATTGTAGAGGAAGCGGTTGCCGCCGGCATTACGGATATTTTGATAATCACGAACAGGGGAAAGGGCGCTATCGAGGATCACTTTGACCACTCCTTTGAGCTTGAGGCAAACCTTAAGGGCAATGCGTCAAAGAAGAAAATTTATGACGATGTGGTTTACCCGTCCAATCTTGCAAATATTTATTTTATCAGGCAAAAGGAAACTAAAGGCCTGGCAAACGCCATCGCCTGCGCCGAAAAATTCATAGGCGGCGAGCCCTTTGCGATACTTTACGGCGACGATGTAATTGCTTCGCCCGAGGGAAAGCCCGTAATCGGCCAGCTCATCGACGCTTACGAAAAATACGGGGTCGGCTGTGTAGGGGTAAAGGAGGTTCCGAGAGCAGAGGTTCCAAAATACTGTTCGCTTGATGTTACGCCGCTTGAGGAAAACATTATGAGCGTTCACAACATTATAGAAAAGCCTGCGCCCGAGCAGATAGTATCATGTTATTCGATACTCGGCAGGGTGGTTATGCCGCCCTCGATTTTCGACTACATCAGGCGTACCCCGACCGATGAAAAGCACGGAGAGGTACTTTTTACCGATTCCATGGTAATGCTCGCAAGGGACGGCAGTCTGAACGCCGTTGACTTTGACGGCAAGCGTTACGATATGGGCAATAAGCTCGGAATTATGAAGGCGAATTGCGAATTTGCTTTGAACCATGAGGAAATAGGAGAAGATTTTAAGGAATATCTGAAGCAGTTGGTAAAGGATTTTGATTGATAAGGATTTGCAGATATTTAATTTAATTCATTTTCATATTGAAAAATGTGCGTCCTGCTCGGGCGCACATTTTCTTGTTGTATAAAAGTTCCGTAAATTAAAAAAACCGAGAATTCAGCCTGTCGATAAACTGTTTTGCGAAGCAAAATGTCAAAAGTTTTCGGCCGCCTTTTTCAAAAGGCGGTGAGGTCGAGGGGCAAAGCCCCCGTCGCAGTCCGCAGACTGCGAAATTCTTGTGCCTAAGGCGAGGGGCGCAAAACAGTCCGGTGGACTGTTTTGCGGTGGGGAACCCACGCATGGGGTTCACCATAATCTTACTACTTTAGTGCATATTGCAAAGCGATACATACTTTTTCTACACACTGAATTAAAGCTTATTGTTAATTGCGTCTTTTATTCTTTGGGCAAAGGTTTTTTGCCGTGCTTTTTACGCCATTTGTCGGATAAGATATTAAGCGCTATCAGCAGGGGAACGGTAACACATACCCAAACAGCGGTTTCGGATAACGGCTCGTCTGCGCCGGTTTTCGGAATGGAATGTGCTGTATGATTGCCGCCTTTAATATCTTCGCCCTTGTTTTCGGGGGCGCTTTGAGATGCAGAGCCGCCTGTTTGTTCGGTAAAATCGCCGTCTGTCGGCGTTTCGGTGTTGTTCGGCCCTTTTGTGTCCGTGTCGGAAGCGTCTGTGTTTTTGTCGGGTTCTGCCGGAGTTTCGCTGTCGGAATTTTCGCCGCCATTGATTTCCCCTTTATCGGGGCTGTCCGTCCCGTCGTCCTGTGCGGCATAAATTTCATATTCCAGCCGTTCCAAACCGCTGTAGTTGCCAATGCCCTCTACGGTCAGATATGCCGTGCCGACGCCCGTATTGTTATAGTACCTGACGGTATAATCTTTGCCGTTTTCAAGCACCCTGCCGTCTTTATATACCGTTACAACGGGTTCAACCGCCGAACCGTTGTACTGCGTACTGCCCTCCACGGTTATATCGTCGGCAGTAAACGGGCAGGGTCTTATTGTAAAGTTGTACGAGCGCTCGCCCTCATAGCGGCCTATACCGCAGACGGTTACGGTCGCCGTGCCGGCGTTTACATTGTTTTCAAGGCGCACCGTGTAGTCTACGCCCTCTTTCAAAAGCTCAGAGCCGAAGTAGACCTCCATTTTCGGCTTCAGCGGAGAGCCGTTATAGGTTTCGGTCATATTCGTTTCGGAGAAAACGGTAAACGAGTAAACGCTGTTTTTGTAAATCCTAAACGATTTTTCTGTAACTCCGCTGTAATTGCCTATGCCCCTTATGATTACCGACGCCGTACCGCTCTCAATATTGTTTAGGTATTCAACGGTGTAATCGACATTTTCTCTAAGCTCTTTGCCGTCCGAGGTTACGGTTATTTCGGGTCTTATTTCACCGCCGGTATATTCTCTGTCGGCAATTTCCGAAACGGTTGCACGGGAAATATCTTTACCGAAAATTTTAAACTGCACACGAACCGTGCCGTCGAAATTGCCCAGACCGTAAATTACCGCAGTACCGAAACCGACATCTGTATTCTCAAACCATTTCACCTCGTAATCCTTGCCGTAGACGAGCGTAAAACCGTTCCATGTAAGCGTGGGAACGGGTCTGATTTCCTCGCCCGTATATACGCTGTCGGGAATTTTGAGAACCTTTGCTTCCGAGATGTCACGGCGCACAATGTTGTAAAAGTATTTGTTCGAGCCCGTGTAATTGCCTATGCCCGTAAGAGTAAAGAACATTGTGCCGTAATCGGATTTTGAGCTGTATTTTATGTTGTAATCAACGCCCTCCACCAAAAGAACATCTCCGTTTTTGACCGTGACGGCAGGTCTTATCTCTTCGCCGGAATACATATTGTCTTCAACATACTCCACCGTGAGCTGTGCAATATCGCACTTTGTTATCGTAAAGGGTTTACCCATTTCGGGCAGGCCCTCAAAATCGCCGATAAAATTAATTGTGACAAGGCCCGTGCCGACCGCCCTGTTGTCGCTGTATTTAACGGTGTAATCCTTTTCGGGGGTTAGCGTCATTCCGCTTATGCTGACAATTATACTCGGGCATACAGCCTTGCCCGTGTAGGGGAATTGAGCCTTATTCGGAATGTCAATATTAATAACATTTAAGGGAATGTTGTTTTCTGTCGCAAAGGCGTAGGGCGTGGACAGCTCGCTGCAATAGAAGGTTATTTTGCCGTCCTTTTCAAACGCCTCGTCGGAGATAAACAGGCCGTCGTAACCGAAAATCGCAATTTTAAGCGACGGGCAGTTTGCAAAGGCCCTGTCGCCTAAGAACTTGCACTTTAAGAGGTTGATTTTTTCAAGCCTTTGGCAGTTTTCAAAAGCGCAGTCGCCTATGGAGGTAATGTTGCGCAGGTCGATTTCACGGATTTGACTGCCCCTGAACATATTGTCGGCAATCAGGTTAAAATCTCCGTCACGGAAAGTAATTTTTTCGACCGAGGAGTTTTCAAAGGCGCAGTATCCCCTGTACGGCGAGGAGGTTTGGCTTGAAGAGGCAAGGGTTACTTTGCCCGTAAGCTCCAGCTCTTTTAGATTTTTAACGCCGCTGAAGGAAAAGTTGAAAATTTTGAGAACCTTGTCGGGGCTTGCCGCCGCATTTTCGGTCGAATACGAGCCGCCGTTTTTGCAGGCAGGGTATTTAATCAGCGCAATACCGTCGGTATCACGGTAATAAAGCACGCCGTTATCGGAAAAATATTTTTGATTGTTCGGCGAAACCTCCACGGCTTCGAGCGACGGGAGATTTTCAAGCCCTATCGATTCGGGCGTATCGGCAAAGCTTTCGCCCAGGCGCAGACGCTTTAGTCCGGTGCAGCCGCCGAATACGCTTTCCGTATAGCTGACGCTGTCAAAGGTCTTAAGGCGGTCGGGCAGAGTGATAACCTGAAGCCCCGTGCAGTCCGCAAACGCTCGGCTTTCAATGTAACAATAGCTGTTTTTCAGCCTGTCAAAATCAAAATGCGTAAGCGCCGAACAGCCCCGTAACGCCTGACCGCCTATCTTGTCAAGACGGTCATAGTTAATGATATTGTCAAGCGCTTCGTTCGTGAGCTTTTTACAGCCGTTAAAAACATTTGACGGCAGGCTTGTAAATTTATTTGCGCTGTTGACCGTTTCAAGACTTTCACAGCCGGAGAACATACCTGTCGCCAAAAGCTTTACGCTCGCCTCTTTAAGAGCCGTGCAGGCGCTGAAAGCGTAATACTGCTGTCCGCTTTGGGTGTCGAGAACGGCGGTTTTGAGCCTGTCACAGCCGTAGAATACATTTGACCTCAGACTTACGCCCTCGGGAACATACAGCTGCTTAATGCCGCACTGTGAAAAGGCGTAATTATACACATTGCAGGTTATACCGTCCGCAAAGGAAATTTCTTCAAGCGTGGGGTTGTATGCAAAGGCGTTTTCGCGGATTTCCGTTACGCTTTTCGGAATATATACGGATTTAAGCGGCTGTCCGCTGAATACGGAGGAATTGATTTTACAGACCGCCGTTTCGTCAATGGTGTCGGGTATGACAAGGTCAATATCCGTATTTGCCGAGGAAAAGCCCGTTATAGTTATCTTTGAGCCTGAATTTACATATTTGTATGTGTTGCCGTCTTTGTCGGTGTATGTTAAATCCTCGCCGAAGCAGGCAAGCGTAAAAACCGACATTATCAAGGTTATAAATATTACCGTAAGCGAATACTTTAAAGTCTTTTTCATAATTATGCCTCCTCTACTCTTATAAGAAAGCTGAACGAACAGCCCTCATATGTTACGGTTACAATCCTGTTTACGGGGCTTTCGGTAGAAAAGCCGTGTATATCGCAGGAAGATACGGGGATCTGCTTCCGACTGCCGTTATCGTAAAGCGCCGTTATGGTAAGGCCGCTGAAATCCGCCGCTTCCCCGACCTTGTAATCCCGTTTAAAATCGGACCCGTATGACGGCGAAAGCTTGATTATTTGCGGCGCCGCCGTCTCGTACTCGTCCTCCCTGATAAACGGCTTTTTCGTTGTGGTTTCGGCAGGCTCGGAAGTGGGAGGCTCCTCCGGGGAAAGAACCTGATGCAGGCTCGGGTCCTTGGGCTTCACCGAACTCTGCGAGGGACTGCCTGTCGTTTCCGGGGGATTTTTTGTATGCGAATTTTTTACTGCGGCTTCGGTTGCGGTTACGGCGTCCGAAGCGGCATCGGCGGACGGGATAGTCCGAATTTCGGTCTTATCCCCGAAAGGCTCGGAGACGGGTTCGGAAGCCTTTTTGGTAACGCTCCCGTCAGTAGTTGAGGGCGAGTCGGGCGTTGGGTCCTGCCGCTCCCCGATGAAGATACTGCGGACCGCCCTCGCAACATTTGCCAGCACATCTACGCCCGTGGTTTTTTCCGTTACCGTGTTCGCCGTAAAAATTAACGCCAGCACCGCACAGGCGGCGATTGCCGTTTGAAGCGTGCGCCTTATGTATTTCCGCTTTTGAATATCGGAAACACGGTTTAAAAATTCGTCCGAGCTTTGCAGTTTGCCGAGAACACGCAGAACGCCGTATTCGCTTTGCATATCGTTGAGCAAATCGCAGTATTCGTCTATCAAATCAAAATCCGCTTCGCCGTCCGCTTTCATAAGCTCGTCGTCTATCAGAGCGTTTAACAGTTCGGCAAGCTCGTTTTTAAGCGGGCCGTCGTTAAAAATACGAAGCGCAATTTCTCTGTTAAAAACAATCGTATTCATCTAATTCCGCCTTTCTAAATAATAAGCTCTTCAAGCTCTTTTTTAAGCTTTTTACGCAGTCTTGACAGCCTCATGGTAACTGCGCCGACCGAAAGACCGGCCTCTTTTGCTATCTGTTCAATCTTTTTCCCGTTTACATATTTTTCGGTATAGAAAAACAGTTCCTGTTTATCGAGCTTTTCCTCCAACAGCCTGATATATTTTTCGTAATCGACGGCCTCCTGCGCCGCCAGGTCGATATGTATATCGGGATCGTCGAGAGAAAGCGTATATTTTTCTTCCGTTGAAATTTTTGACTGTTGCTTTTTGATTATTTGGTCGAGAGTTCGGTACAAAAACGCCCTCGGATACTCAAAGCGTTCGCCGGATTTCAGTCTGTTATAAAACACCATAAACGCCTCCTGCACGCAGTCCTCCGAACAGTCTCTTTTGTTGCGAAGTCGGGCACAGGCAAAGTTTACGAGGCTTTTGGCATATTCGTCATAGCATTGTCGAAAAAATTCCACGGCATCTTTTTCGATGCCCTTTGCCATACAATCTCCCCTTTGCTGTAATTTGTCCTTCGCAATGTAGTGCCTGAAATCGGCAAAACCTAACAAAAAATTTTTTATTTTCGGAAAATTTTATCATAATACAAGTATATAGTCTTTTTGAAATTGCCGCAAGCGTGCGTTATATTGTTCCGCCTACCGTAAATTTGAGCCGTTTTTCGGCAACAAAAAATAAAAGCCTTCGGCCGCCTTAAAAAAGACAGCCGAAAGCTTCGGCTATACCGATTATTTTCAGAGGAATAAAGCCGTAACCCCTTTTTTGCAGGAAAGGGAACAGGGCGTTTTAATCGAACAATTTTGAAAATTCCAAATCGGACTCCCTCTTTACCTCCGAGGCGATAAAGCCCAGGGTCATACACAGCAGAGCGCCCTCAAGCTTTTGCTTTGAGTCGGAATTCGGGCCCGTGTAGTCCTTAAGCTCGTTTTCGATTACCGCCATAATCTGCTGTTTGTCGGTTGTGCTTATTTCGCTTATCTGTGAAATGACAGAGCACAAGAGGTTAAAAAGCTCCCTGTCGGGTATAATATCGTCGCTCCTGTCGTCAACCTTGCCGTTTATGTAGCCCATAAGCGCAATTATCTTTTCAAGCTGCATGGCGTTGCGAAGCATATTTATAAGTATTATGCGTACAACCTGCTGCTCTGCGTACCGCTTGCCGGAGGGACGCTCGACCCAGCCTCGCTTTACCCAGTTTTGAATTGTGTAGCCCTCTAATCCTGTCAATTCTTTTAATTGACTTAGGGTAAGCCCCTTTGTGACGGACATTACGGGCGAAAGTACCGCAAAAGCGTTTTTGCTGAGTCCCTCGGTCCACTCAAGCGCCGTGCCGGGTATATTCTTTAATATAATCATCACTCCCTATTCTTTGTAATATGATTATATAATAAGTTCAGACGAACTCCAAATGTCGTTTTTTGACGATTTTAACCGTTTTGGCTTAATTTTTTCCGCTTTTGACACAAAGGGCGTATTTTTTAAAGCTTTTCAAGGGGTATTTTGAATTTTCAATATTTATTTATTGCGGAAATTATGCTATACTTAAAATATTCTCAATACGCAGGAAGGACCAAGAATGGATATTGTACCCTTTAATTCCCGTGACAGCTTTTACAAAAGCAAATTCGGAGCTGTAAAATCGGGTGAAAGCATTAAATTCAGAATTATTATTGCCCGTTCGTTTATGGCAAACGGCGCTTCTTTTGAAATACGCAACGACTCCCGTGAGGAATTTACCCATATGCCTATGTATTGGGCAGGTATGTATTGTGACGACAGCGAGATTTGGGATATTGAAATCACTGCGCCCGAGGAGGGTCTTTATTGGTACCATTTTAATTTGTACTCCCCCTGGGGCGAGTTTTCGCTGTATAACGACGGAAGCTCCAAGGGTGTTATCAATACGGCAAATGCCTATTGCTCCGAGTGGCAGCTTACGGTCTTTTCCGCCGATTTTTCAACCCCCGATTGGCTAAAGGGCGGAATTATATATCAGATTTTTCCCGACAGGTTCTATAATTCGGGAAAAATAAAGAGGGGCGTTCCCAAGGACAGAATTATAAGAACAGATGTTGAAAACCTGCCGTATTGGCGGCCGAACGAAGAGGGCAAGGTATTAAATAACGACTATTTCTGCGGCGACCTTAAGGGCATAGAGCAAAAACTGCCGTATCTTGAGGACTTGGGCGTAAGCTGTATTTACCTCAACCCGATTTTTGAGGCGCACTCAAATCACAGGTACAACACCGCAGATTACTCTAAAATAGATCCGCTTCTGGGCACACAAAAGGACTTTGAAAGCCTCTGTGCGGCGGCGCATAAAATGGGTATAAAAATTATACTTGACGGCGTTTTTTCGCACACGGGCGACGACAGCGTTTACTTTAACAAGTACCGCCGATACGGAAATTCGGGAGCGTATAACGACAAAAACTCGCCGTATTGCAAGTGGTTCAAGTTTGAGGAATATCCCGACAAATACAAAAGCTGGTGGGGCTTTGACACCCTGCCCGAGGTTGTGGAGGAGAGCGAGGAGTACCTTGAATTTATAACGGGAAAAAACGGAATAGTCAGGAAATGGATAAGGCTTGGCGCAGACGGCTGGAGGCTCGATGTTGCCGACGAACTGCCCGACATCTTTATTGACGAGGTGAGAAAAGCGGTAAAGGCGGAAAATCCGCAGGCTGTTCTTTTGGGCGAGGTATGGGAGGACGCAACAAACAAGTTCTCATACGGACGGCGCAGGCGCTTCCTTTTGGGCAGACAGTTTGACAGCATTATGAATTACCCCTTTGCAAACGCCGTGCTCGACTTTGCGAGATACGGCATAGCGGAGGATTTTGAAAAGCAGGTTATGAATATAACGGAAAACTATCCGGCTGCGGCGCTCAATGTTATGATGAACCATATAGGCACCCACGATACGGAGAGAGCCATTACAAGAATAGCCGGCGAGAGCTGTGAATTTACCGACCGTGACTGGCAGGAAAAGCATAACAGGCTTCCCGAGGAGGCGTATAAACAGGGTGTTAAGCTTTTAAAGCTTGCCGCTTCAATACAGTATTTGCTTCCGGGAGTTCCCTGCATTTATTACGGCGATGAAATAGGTATGCAGGGGTACAAAGACCCGTTTAACAGGGGCTTTTTCTCCTGGGACAATATAAACACGGAGCTTCAGGCCTATTATAAAAAATTGGGAATTATCAGGGAGAGCAACGAGTGCCTGAGGCAGGGAGAGATACGCTTTGTTTCGGCGGCGCTCGGCTGTGTAGCGTTTGAACGAAACGGCTCAAGGTCGGCTCTGCTGATAATCGCCAACAGGAACGAGGAGGACATAACATATGATCTTCCCGAAAGATGGCACTTTGCAAAGGAGCTTACAAAAAATATTTCGGCCACCCAAAGCATTGAGGTGCCGAAAATGAGCGCAGTTATTTTAAAGAGAATTTATTGATTTACCGCAAAAAAGGTGATGAGCGCACCCGTGCCTGCGGAGGCGATGAGGCTCAATACTTTAAGTATCAGGCCCAAAGCTTTCTTTCCCCTGCATTTGGGTATTTTGTCGCAGGCGCCAAACGCCTTTTGTGCGGCATCTCTTAAACGGGTTTCGCTGAGAGTCGAGTATTCCGGCTTTACAAAAAGCAGAGCCTTTTCAAAGTATTGATTGCCTGTATCGTGTATTTCAAGTACCTGTCTGTTTACGCCTTTTATCATATATCTTTTTCCTCGTTTGGTTTTTATATATTTTAGTATGAAAAGACAAAAGCTGAAATATTCCGGCCAACAAAAAATTTGTGTCAATATGGGATTTTTCACAAAAATATAAATTTTAAAATTATACAAATAGTATAAGGAATTTTTTAAACAAATTGTTCAAAACCCTGTTCAAAATGTTAATAAGTGCCTTTAAAACTGTGTAAAACCTGTGATTTTCACATTTTTTTCAAAATGTTTATAACTTTTTCGGATTTTTAAACATTTACGGAAAGTTTAAAAGTTTTTTGCTTTTTATACAAGTTGTAGTAATTTTTTAAGTAAAGCGGACTTGCTTTTTTGTGCAAAATAACCTTGTCTGTTTTAACTAAAAAAAGCCAAAAAATTTGTCTATTATTGCGGAGTGAAAAAAGTGAAAGAAGAAAATTTTGAGATAGCCGTCCCCGAAGTGTTTGACCTTGAGCTGACGCTCGACTGCGGACAGGCGTTTCGCTGGAAAAAAGACGCCGACGGGCGTATGTGCGGCGTTGTAAACGGCAGGGTTTACAAGCTTATGCAAAAGGACGGCAGGCTCATCTGCAACTGCACGCAGGCGGAATTTAACAGCGTACTCAGGCCGTACCTTGATTTTGACAGGGATTACAAGACCCTTACGGATACATTTTCCCGTGACGAATACCTCAAAAGGGCGGTCAATGAGTTTTCGGGCATCAGGATTTTGCGCCAACAGCCCTGGGAGACGCTTTGCTCGTTTATAATTTCGCAGAACAACAACATACCCAGAATTAAGGGGATAATTGAAAGGCTCTGCCGCACTTTCGGCGAGGAGATAGACGAGGGCTTTTTCTCCTTCCCCGGGGCCGAAAGGTTAAAGGGACTCGGCGCAGAGGATTTGGCGCCGCTGCGTGCCGGCTTTAGGGCAAAATATATAATCGACGCCGCCCAAAAGGTTTCCGGCGGCGAGGTGGATTTTGAAAAAATCGAGGCTTCGCCCATTGAAACGGGTCGTGAGGAGCTTATAAAAATAAAGGGCGTCGGCAAAAAGGTGGCGGAATGTACCCTGCTTTACGGCTTCGGCAAGCTTCAGGCGTTCCCCACAGATGTATGGGTCAAGAGGGTAGTCGGCGAGATGTACCCGAACGGATTGCCCGACTGTATTGACGGATATGACGGCATAGCTCAGCAGTATCTTTTCCATTGGAGAAGAAACGGAAAAGAATTTATGTGATTTTTTAAAGCTGAGTTTAAATTTTAAATTTTTTATAATTACAGCCTGTCGATAAACTGTTTTGCAATAGCAAAATGTCCAAAAGTTTTCGTCCGCCTTTTTCAAAAGGCGGTGGGGTCGAGGGGCAACGCCCCCGGCGCAGTCCGCAGACTGCGAAATTCTTATACTCAAAAAAGCGCAGGAGGGGCGAAAAACAGTCCGGTGGACTGTTTTTCGGTGGGGAACCCACGCATGGGGTTCACCATAATCTTACTCCTTTTGTGCATATTGCCAAGTGACACATACTTTTTCTATACGCTGAATTTTTAAATTTTTTATAATTATTTACATTTATTTAATAATTTTTTGCTTAATTTAGGTTGAGAATTTGACCTTTAAAGGTTATAATATAAACTGATTTATTGTAATTTAAAAAAACAACTCGTTTTATCGTTTTTACGGTGTGAAAAATACGGCAAATTAAAGAAAGGGTGCAGAAAAAAGATGTTGTTTTCCCAGGACATTGGAATAGATCTCGGAACGGCAAACACATTGGTTTTTGTCAAGGGCAAGGGAATAGTTATAAGAGAGCCTTCGGTAGTTGCGGTCGATGTCAGCTCCTATCCGCAGAGAGTGGTCGCCGTCGGCAACAAGGCCAAGCAGATGATAGGAAGAACACCCGGTTCAATAACTGCGGTAAGACCGCTCAAGGACGGCGTTATCGCAGACTTCGATATAACCTCCGATATGTTAAAGGAATTTATCAGAATGGCAATAAGCTCGTCGCCGTTTTCAAGGGCAAGGGTGCTTATCTGTATCCCGTCGGGCGTTACCGAGGTTGAAAGGAAAGCGGTTCACGACGCCGCCCGTTCCGCCGGAGCAAAATATGTAAGCCTTATTGAGGAGCCTATGGCGGCGGCTGTCGGCGCAGGGCTTCCCGTGACGGAGGCTACAGGCAGTATGGTTGTGGATATAGGCGGCGGTACAACAGAGGTTGCCGTCATCTCTTACGGCGACATTGTAACGGCGCAGTCGGCAAGGGTTGCCGGAGATGATTTTGACGAGGCCATTATAGCTTACATAAGAAGAAAGCATAACCTTTTGATAGGCGAGAGAACGGCCGAGGATATAAAAATAAAAATAGGCTCGGCTTCGCCGTATGACGGCGAGGGCGCAGTAGATGTCAAGGGCAGAAATCTGCTCGACGGTCTGCCCAAGAATGTTGAGATCACATCCGGGGAGGTCAGGGAGGCGCTGTCGGACTGCGTGGGGCAAATTCTTGACACTATCCGTGTAACGCTTGAGAGAACGCCGCCCGAGCTGTCGGCGGATATTATCGACAGGGGCATAATGCTGACAGGCGGCGGAGCATTGTTAAGAGGGCTTGACAAGCTTATTTCGGAAGAGACGAAAATGCCGGTCCATGTTGCGGAAAATCCGCTCGACTGCGTTGTTGAGGGAACGGGCATTTGCCTTGAAAATTCGGGGCTTATGTCAAGAAAAAATTACGACTGATTTTTAAATACGGTTAATTTCGGCTTAAGGAAAGGGGTGCGGCTGTGAAGGGCTTTGCCAAAAGCAAAATATTCAAAATTTTATGCGTGACGGCAGTTATTCTGCTTGCCGGCATTATTGCCGCAGCTTCTTTGGGAAGCCGTACATCTCCCGTCACCAAGGTTATAGCGACTGTATTTTCTCCTCTTTCCCGTGTTTCCACATACATAACCGAAAAGTTTGACAATATGCAGGGCGGCTTTATTTCTTCGGGCTCATATATGAAAAGGGTCGCCGAGCTTGAAAAGCAGGTGGCCGATTACCAGAGCAAGCTTGTCGATTACGAAAAGCTCCAAAAACAGGTCGAGGCATATGAGAAATTCCTTGACATTAAGGAAAAAAATCCCGATTACAAATTTACCTCCGGCTCTGTTATAGGCAGGGATTCCGCAGATTTGTTTTATTCGTTTGAGCTAAACTGCGGTTCAAACGATTCTGTCAGCGTCAACGACCCCGTTATAAGCGGAGAATATCTTGTGGGCATAGTCAGCAAGACGACGCCTACCACCTGTACCGTTCTTACAATTATCGACCCCAAGGTAAATACGGCGGCATATGAGATAAAAACGGGCGAATTGGGCTATACCGACACAAACGCCAAAATGAGCGTGCAGTCCGTAATTAAATTTGCCGGCCTTACAAAGGATACCGCCATTGCGGAGGGCGGCATAGTCTGCACATCGGGCGTGGGCGGAATTTTCCCGAGAGGGCTGATTATAGGCACGGTTACTTCGGTAAAGCCGGAGGAAAGCGATGTCTCGTACTATGCCGAGGTCAAGCCTCAGATTGACTTTAACGAAATTCAGGACGCATTTGTAATAACTGATTTTGAGGGCAAGGGCGATGCGTAGGAATACAAAATTACTAATAGCAAGACGCATAATATTTGCGCTTGTAATATTAATGACTCACATCTTGCAAAATTCATCGGGCCTTGTGCCGACTGTTTTCGGCGCAAGAGCTTTTTTGCTTATACCGCTTGTAGTCTGCATTGCAATGTTTGAAAAGGAGCTCGCCGGCGCATTGCTCGGCCTTTTCGCAGGGGCGCTTTGGGACAGCGTTTCGGGAACGGGCGACGGGTACTACGCCTTCTTTTTTATGGCTGTCGGCGCCGTGTGCGGCTTTTTGATTAATGTGCTTATGAGAAACCATTTGCTTACGGCGATTATTCTCTGTGCGCTTACAAGCCTTGCGTTTTCGGGCGCATATCTTATATTTTTTATAATTGCGCAGGGCGTGGACTCGGGCGGATATTTGTTTTTAAGGTATTACCTGCCCTCCTGTGTTTACACGGTGCTTTTTGTGCCGCTGTGCTATTTGTTTGTGCGTGCGGTTATGAGAAGAACCGCCGTGGAGGACGAAATTTAAGGCGGATTTTGATTTTTAAGGAGGTTTGCAAATGAACGGCAATAAACTTCGGTTCAGAATAAGCGCATTTTCTGTTGCGGTTGCGGTTGTTTTTTCAATATTTGCGGCCGACCTTTTCAGAATACAGATTATTCACGGCGAAGAGTATAAAAATACAAGGGTGGCCTATAAGCAAAGCGACACCACGATAGTAGCCCCCAGGGGAGAAATTCTTGACTGCAACGGAAAAAAGCTCGTTACAAACAAGCAGGTAAATTCCGTTGTGTTTAACGGCTCGTATTTTCCGAGAACCTCGGAGCAACAGCAGAGAAACGAAATAATAATCTCCCTTATAAGACTTTTTGAAAAATACAATACGCCGTGGAACGACTGGCTTCCTCTGAAGCTTAACGCAAACGGCAGGGTGGAGTTTGAACCCGACAGGCAAGAGGATATTAAGCTTTTAAAATCAAAAAGCATACTTTATCTTAACGACTATGCCACCGCTCAAAACTGCCTTGACGAGATAAAGTCAAAATTCAGCCTCGAAAAATATTCGGACTCCGACGCTCTGAAAATCGCCTCGGTATGCTGTTCTCTTAAAAGGCTTGTATTTTCAACCACCAATCCTTACACCTTTGCGGACGATGTTCCCGTCGAGCTCGCCTCCGCAATTAAGGAAAACAGCGGCTTTTATGCGGGCGTGGAGATAGTTGTAACCACCGCAAGGCAGTATTTGGACGGCACCATAGCTCCGCACATAATTGGCATAACAGGCCCTCTCAACGCCGAAGAATATGAGAGGGAGACTAAAAAATACGAAGAGGCGAAAAACGATAAGACGCTCACTTCGCAGCAGCAGAGCATTTTGGATCTGCGTGCGTATTCCTTAAACGATACCATAGGCAAATTCGGGCTTGAAAGCGCCATGGAGGAATATTTAAGGGGTACGAACGGCGTAGAAAGGACTATTACCGACTCACAGGGCAACAAAACGACGGAGGTTTTGACCGCCCCTGTTCAGGGCGATACGGTTGTGCTTACGCTCAACGCCGATTTACAGCTGCAGGTTCAGAACGCCCTTAAAAACTTTGTCCAAAGCCATAGGGACAATGCGGCAATTCCGGCGGTGGGCTCGGCGGTTGTCACAAATGTAAACACGGGCGAGATTTTGGCCTGCGCCACTTACCCGAGTTATGATTTAACAAGCTACTACGACGATTACAACACTCTTTCAAAGGATAAATCCTCGCCTCTGTGGAACAGGGCGCTTCAAAGCACATACGAGCCGGGCTCAACCTTTAAGCTCTCGGTTGCGCTTGCAGGTCTTGAGGAGGGCGTAATCGACAGCAAAACCACCGTCTTCTGCAATCAGATTTACGATTACTTTGAGGATACAAAGTTTAAATGTCTGCACAGGCACGGCCATGTTGATGTTACCGAGGCGCTGAACCAGTCATGTAATATCTTCTTTTACGAAACGGGCAGAAAGCTCGGCATTGAAAAAATGAACGATTACTGCACAAGGCTCGGACTCGGCCAAAAAACCGGGGTCGAAATAAACGAATCCGCCGGTGTTCTCGCAAGCGTGGAATACAGGCAGGCGCACGGCGGCACCTGGTACCCCGGCGACACAGTTCAGGCGGCGATAGGCCAGTCGGACAACCTGTTTACGCCCATTCAGCTCTGTAACTATGTCGCAACCGTCGCAAACGGCGGAACGAGGTACAAGGCGCATTTTGTAAAAACGGTTAAGTCCGCCGACTATGCGCAGACCGTTGTTGACAACAAGCCCGTTGTTTTGAACGAAACGGGAATTTCACAAAAAAGCATAGATATTGTTAAGGGCGGTATGAAAAGACTCGGCGCAAGGCTGAGCGCTTTTAAGGACCTTCCGGTACCCGTCGCCGCAAAGACGGGTACTGCCGAATCGAAAGCCAAGGTAAACGGGAAAATCGAATCGGGTCTTAACGGCTTTATGGTTTCCTTTGCCCCTGCGGACAAGCCGGAAATTGCGGTGTGCGTAGCGATAGAAAATCTTAACAGCGGTACCGCCACATCGGAGCTTGTAGCGAATATTTACAAGGCGTATTTCAGCGCAAAAAGCGAAATTAACAAAAGTCAGGATATGAATACGGTTTTACCGTAAGAAGGGGTGAACGGCATGGCGCAGAAAATATTTGTCTTTTCGGGTAAGGGCGGAGTCGGAAAATCCACGGTTACTGCCGCCGTTTCAAAAAGTCTTTTATACTGCGGCAAAAAGGTTCTCTGCATTGACGCCGATATAGGCTTCAGAAGTCTTGACCTTATTCTTAATACGGGAAATCAGGCGGTTTACAACTGGCTTGACCTTATGGAGAACCGCTGTGACGCCGATAGGGCGGCGGTGAGCGCCGAGGGCTGTCCCGATTTGCTGTCCGCACCCAACAATTACAGCGAAAAAATCACCCTTGAAAGCGTCGGGGAAATGCTTTCACGGCTTGACGGCAAATACGATTATATTTTTGTTGACTCCCCGGCAGGCTGCGGCGCTTTGCACGAAATTTTCGCAAGGCTTTGCGACAGGGCCCTGCTGATAGCCACGGCGGACAGCGTCTGCGTGAGGAGTGCGGAAACTGCGGCGGCAAAAATCGGGGAGTATAACGACGGGCTTGACATACGGCTTATTGTCAACCGCTTTAACAAGGCGGAGGTTTTAAAAGGCAGACAGCTTAATTTGGACGATACCATGGACGCCGTTCGGGTGGGTCTGGCAGGCGTTGTGCCCGAGGACAGAACGATCGGCAATATGTCCGGCGGCTGTACGCTTTCGCAAAAGGCGCAGTCGGCGTTTAACCGAATTGCAAGGAGGATAACGGGCGAGCAGATTTGCCTTGATCCCAAGACTTTGTAATTAATTTAAAACAGGCTTTTAAAAAACAAAAAATTCCTTAATAAAAAACATTTGTCAAAACAGTTGAAAAAGATTAAAAAGTTTGATATTATACACTTATTAAAAAGGCTTATACCTTTTTAAGTTTGA
This sequence comes from uncultured Clostridia bacterium, assembly GCA_947630285.1. Taxonomy (GTDB): domain Bacteria; phylum Bacillota; class Clostridia; order Oscillospirales; family Acutalibacteraceae; genus Fimenecus. Next base: position 71,764 of record CANRHD010000008.1, read on the forward strand.
GGAAAGGAGATAGTTTATGAATATTGCACTTATGGCACACGATGAGAAAAAAGAGCTCATGATACAGTTTTGTATAGCGTATTGCGGTATCCTTTCAAAGCATAACCTGTGCGCAACAGGTACTACGGGTAAACTTGTTTCGGAGGCAACGGGCCTTAAAATTTCACAGTTTTTAAGCGGTCCACAGGGCGGCGACCAGCAGATAGGCGCAAGAATTGCCTGTAACGAAATAGATTTATTATTGGTTTTCAGGTCCTTGGAGCCTAAGCCCAGCGAGCCTAAGGAATCCAGCCTTTTAAGGCTTTGCGATGTCCACAATATTCCCGTTGCAACGAATATCGCAACTGCGGAGGCGCTTATTCACAGCCTTGACAGGGGCGATCTTGACTGGCGTGATATTGTTAATCCAAAATGATGTAACAAAAACCGCCCCTTCCGAAAGGAAGGGGACAATTCTTTTATATTAGGGGAATGAAAAATGGCACTTATAACAAATGCGATAAAGGGAACGCTTGACACATTGCCGTCGGGCAGTTATAAAATACAGTATATCGAAGCTGTAATGCGTGAAATTGCGGAGAATTACGGCTTCCGTGAAATGCGTACTCCGGTTTTTGAGCATACGGAGCTTTTTCAGCGTTCCGTCGGCGAAACGACAGATGTTGTTCAAAAGGAAATGTATAGCTTTGAGGATAAGGGCGGCAGGTCTGTCACCTTAAAGCCGGAGGGTACGGCAGGTGCGGTCAGGGCTTACCTTGAACACGGGCTTTTTAACGAGGCCATGCCGCAGAAAATATATTATATCACCCCCTGCTACCGTTACGAAAAGCCGCAGGCGGGCAGGCTTCGTGAATTTCACCAGTTCGGTATAGAGTGCTTCGGCGCCGCCACCCCTGCGCAGGACGCCGAGGTAATACTGCTGGGCAACGAGATTTTCAATTACCTTGGGATAAATAATCTTACGCTTGAGATAAATTCCATAGGCTGTCCCGAATGCAGGAAGAAATTTCAGCAGGCGCTGAAGGATTATTTTAATTCGCACTACGACGAGCTCTGCGACACCTGCAAGGGCAGGCTCGAAAAAAATCCCATGAGGATACTTGACTGCAAAAGTCCGATTTGCTCCGAAATAGGAAAGGACGCACCGAAAATTCTCGACTATCTCTGCGACGATTGCAGGGAACATTTTGAGTTAGTTAAAAAATATCTAACGGCAAACAATATAGAGTTCAAGGTAAACCCGACTATAGTAAGAGGGCTTGATTATTACACAAGAACGGTGTTTGAGTTTGTCTCAAACGAGATAGGCGCACAGGGTACCGTTTGCGGCGGCGGCAGATATGACGGGCTTGTGGAGGAAATGGGCGGAAAGCCCACTGCGGCATGCGGCTTCGGGCTTGGCCTTGAAAGACTTTTGCTCTTGATGGAAACGCAGAAATCGGAATTTCCCACGCCTAAAAGCTGTGATTTGTTCATAGGCTCTATGGGTCAGGACGCCAATATCAGGGCGAGCGTTATTGCCGCCGATTTAAGAAACGAGGGCGTTTCGGCGCAGTTTGACACGGTGGGAAGATCCGTTAAGGCGCAAATGAAATACGCCGATAAAATAGGCGCTCTCTACACCATGGTTATAGGCGACAGCGAGCTTGAAAGCGGCAGGGCGTCGCTTAAAAATATGAAAACGGGCGAACAGTCCGATATATCGCTTGAGGATTTTACGGACAGCTTCCAGTCTATGATTATAAAACAGGCTATGGACGGGCTTGACGCAACGCCTATACAAGGGGTAGATTTGACCGAGCTTTTGGGAGGCGATTTGAATGGATAATATGAAAGGCATTAAAAGAAGCGACTATTGCGGTACGCTGGGAATAAAAGATGTGGGCAGGGAGGTAACTCTCTGCGGTTGGGCGCAGCGCCGCCGTGACCTCGGCTCGCTTATATTTATTGATTTGAGGGACAGAACGGGCATAGCACAGCTCGCATTTGACGAAAACACGCAGAAAACCGTATTTGAAAAGGCTTTTACGGTCAGGAGCGAATTTGTTTTGGCGGCAAAGGGGACGGTTCGTGAGCGAAGCTCAAAAAATTACGAAATACCCACGGGCGAGATAGAGATAGAGGTAAAGGATCTGCGCATACTTTCCGTGAGCGAGACTCCGCCCTTTGAAATCGCAAAGGCGGACGAAGTCGGCGAGGAAACGAAGCTTAAATACCGCTATCTCAATTTGAGGAACGAAAAGCTTACAAAAAACATTATAATGCGCCATAATATTGCAAGAATTGCCCGTGAGTATTTTTACGAAAACGGTTTTCTTGAAATAGAGACGCCCATGATGATTAAATCCACGCCCGAGGGCGCAAGGGACTATGTTGTTCCAAGCAGAATACATAACGGAAAGTTTTACGCCCTGCCCCAAAGTCCGCAGATTTACAAACAGCTTTTGATGGTTTCGGGCTTTGACAGGTACATTCAGCTTGCAAGATGCTTCAGGGACGAGGATTTGAGAGCGGACCGCCAGCCGGAGTTCACACAGATAGACCTTGAAATGAGCTTTGTAGACACCGACGACATTATGGATATGGCGGAGGGCTTTATAAAAAGGCTTATGAAAGAAACGCTCGATGTTGATATCGAGTTCCCCCTGCCGAGGCTTACCTTTGCCGACGCAATGAACAAATACGGCTCGGACAAGCCCGACACACGCTTTGGTATGCTTATCGAGGATATATCGGATTGGGCAGGCAAAACCGATTTTGCCGTGTTTAAGAGCGCAGTTGAAAACGGCGGAAGCGTTAAGGCGATAGTTGCGAAAAACTGCGCCGATGTTTACACAAGGAAGAAAATAGACAAGCTGACCGAACAGGCAAAGGGCATAGGCGCAAAGGGTCTGGCTTATGTGCGCTGGGCGGAGGAAGAGCCCTCCTGTTCGTTTGCAAAATTTTTAAAGGAGGGCGAGCTCAAGGGGCTTCTTGACTCCTTAAAAGCCGAAAAGGGCGACTGTGTATTTATTGTAAGCGACAAGACGAACCTTGCGCTGTCGGTAATGGGTGCGCTTCGCCTGAGCGTTGCAAAGGAGCTTAATATAATTCCCGAAAACAAGTGGAATTTCCTTTGGATCACCGAGATGCCGTTCTTTGAGTTTGACGAGGACAGCGGCGAGTGGGTAGCAATGCACCACCCCTTTACCATGCCGCTTGACGAGTGCATAGAGTATCTTGATACCGATAAGGCAAAGGTCAGGGCAAAGGCGTTTGACCTGGTTCTCAACGGGATAGAGCTGTCCTCCGGCTCAATGAGAATAACAGACTGTGAGTTGCAGAACAAAATGTTCTCGTTGCTTGGTATGGAAAAGGAGGAAATTGAAGCAAAATTCGGCTTCCTCGTTGAGGCGTATAAATATGCGTCTCCTCCGCACGGAGGCATGGGAATAGGGCTTGACAGGCTTGCAATGCTGATTTGCGGCGCAGAAAGCCTCCGTGATGTAACGGCATTCCCGAAGGTGCAAAACGCCAGCGAGCTTATGAGCGGCGCACCGTCGGAAATAGACGGCGTTCAGCTAAAAGAGCTTGGCATAGACTTGGCCGCACCGAAAGAAAAATAAGCTTTTGTAATATTGAAGAGGAAAACGCCGTGCTCAAAGGGCATGGCGTTTTAGCTTGCCACAAAATAAAAAAAATTAAAAGTTTTTGTCCGTCTTTTTTCAAAAAGACGGTGGGGTCGAGGGGCAAAGCCCCCGTCGCAGTCCGCAGACTGCGAAAATCTTATACTCAAAAGAGCGCAGGAGGGGCGCAAAACAGTCCACCGGACTGTTTTGCGGTGGGGAACCCACGCACTGGGGTTCCCCATAATATTATTCTAATGTTCATTTTTCAAGGTACAGACCGTTTCATGTAAAAACAACGCTATGCCCAAAGAGCATAGCGTTCAGCTTTTAATCAATTTATATCATTTCAGCTTGTCAAGCGGAAGCTCGTAAGCAGGTAAAAACTCCTTTACAAAAATATCGGCTTCCTCGCAGTTGAGCGATTGTATAATTTTTTTGGTGGAGCTTTCCGCCTCCGTAAATTCCGTGTTGCCGGCCTTTCTCTCCTCTAAACACTTGATGTAGGCGCTGATTTTATCCGCCGCCTTTACCAGCGCCCAAAGCTCCTTGTCGGAGCCGTCCCTGTAAAAAAGAGGTTCGTATTCTTCCCGTAAATCCTCCGGCAGCATATCCAAAAGCGTTGAACAGGCGTTGTTTTCCACCTTTTCAAAAATGCTTCTCATATCCTTGCTGTAATATTTGACCGGTGTAGGCATATCGCCCGTGATTATTTCCGGCACATCGTGGTAAAGCCCCAAAAGAGCGGCCCTTGAGCTGTCATAATCTTTGTTTAAACGCTTATTGCCTATTACCGCAAGGGCGTGGGCTATTACCGAAACCTCGTGCGAGTGCTGGCTGAGCGTTTCGTATGTTGTGTTCCGCATAAGAGACCAGCGGTTTATGTATTTTATCCTGCTCGTAAAGGCATAAAAACAGTTTTTCATATTTTCACCTGCTCATTATAAAAGCCCACCGACCGTGGGCTTTTATCTGTTAATCAGCTTCTTTGCGCTATGTAATTCATCTCTCCGATGTCGTCCCAAAGAATATAGAAGTCGTTTAAGCTCCTTCTGTATGTGTCGTATTGGGTTTTTGCGTCGCCCTTAAGGAAGCCGGCGTTGAGAAGCCCCTCCTCGAACTGATTTGCCATCGACGCCGATCTCATGCGTATTCTCATAGTCATAACAAGCCTTTCCGGGTCTACTATACTCAGCTTAAAGCCCGTAAGCCACCAGTGAGCCTGCCATTCCCTCGTAAAGAAAACCCTGCCGGCCTCGTAATCCGCCTTGTTGAGGTAGAGCGCCGATTCCATATACAAAAGGTGATCGTCGTCCGTGCAATGGTAAAGCTTTTCGTTTTCAATCGGGTCTTTATTATAAACTCCTATTTCACAGCCGCCGAACGGGCCGTAAAGACCTTTCCATAGCTGAATACGCCAATCCATACCGTCGGTCTGACCGAAATCTATGCGGACGGTGCGGTAATTCATATTAAAGTAGCTGGCGGCGGTGTCGTAATGCTCGACGAAATTACCCTGCCTCTGCCAGTTGTCCTGGCTTGTGTAGAAAATTCCCTGTACCGGGTCATAATCATAGCCCATTACATTTACAAATTCCGCAAGGGATGCGGCGTCAAGTCCGCCGGAGTTTCCGTTGTTCACAGCCTGATTTATCTGTGCGTTAGCCTGGGGATTTGCGACGGTAACGGGAACCTTTGCGGCGGCCGTAGTCTTAACGGGCTTTTTGGTTGTAGAGGCGGCCGTAGTCGTCTGACCGCTTGTCGTGACCGTTGTATCATCGGGAAATTCCTCCCCGAAAATGTTGTTGTCACCCTTGTTTACAGGGGCTTCGATGGTATTGGAGCCTCTTGTGATTTCCTCTTCCTGCTGTTTGTTCTTGGAACAGGAGGAGGCTATGCCAATAAGAAGCGCAAGGGTAAGAATAACCGCAGAGATTTTCATTATTCTGCTGTTTTTTTCTTCGTTTTTCATTCAGCACACCCCTCTTAGAAATATATAATATATTATCTCATAATAATTTGACAGTGTCAATAGAATTGACCTTGACAGATATTGATTTTTTGTAAATAATATGATAAATTATCGTTGTTAAAAAATATAACAGGGTGAAAAAATGAGTATAGTAAAGGATAAAAGCCTGTGGGACTCGGGCGAGAAAAAAATACAGTGGGTAAAGGCAAATATGCCTCTGCTTTACGGTCTTGAAAAGGAGTTTTCAAGCGAAAAACCGTTTCAGGGGCTGAGAATTGCGCTTTCGGTTCACCTGGAGGCGAAAACGGCGCATCTTTGCAGGGTGCTTGCGGCAGGCGGAGCGCAAATGTATGTTACGGGGAGCAATCCGCTCTCAACCCAGGACGATGTTGCGGCTGCTCTTGAAAGGGACGGAATGAATGTTTTTGCAATTCACGGCGTCGACGGGGAAGAATATTTTTCGCACCTGAGAAAGGTAATCGAGGCACAGCCCCATATAATTATCGACGACGGCGGAGATCTTGTGAACATTATACATAACGAATATCCGCAGTTTACCGACGGCGTTTTGGGCGGCTGTGAGGAGACGACCACGGGAATTATAAGGCTTAAAGCCATGGAAAGAGAGGGGAAGCTTAAATTCCCCATGATGGCGGTCAATAACGCCGAGTGCAAATATCTGTTTGACAACCGCTACGGAACAGGTCAAAGCGTTTGGAACGGAATTAACAGAACCACTAACCTTGTGGTAGCCGGCAAAAAGGTAGTTGTTGCAGGCTACGGCTGGTGCGGAAAGGGCGTTGCAATGAGAGCAAAGGGCCTGGGCGCAGAGGTTATTGTAACGGAAATTAACCCTATTAGGGCTATGGAGGCCAAAATGGAGGGCTTCACGGTTCTGCCGATGGAGCAGGCGGCGAAGCTTGGCGATTTCTTCATTACCGTTACGGGCTGTAAGGGCGTTATCACGGAAAAGGATATAAAGAATATGAAAGACGGGGCTATTCTCTGCAACGCCGGCCATTTTAATGTGGAAATAAGCATAGACGACCTTGAGAAGAACGCAGTCAGGGTTTATGAGCGCCGCCAAAACATCACAGGTTATGAAATGCCCGACGGACGCTGTATAAATCTGCTTGCACAGGGCAGGCTTGTAAACCTTGCCGCAGGCGACGGACACCCTGCCGAGATTATGGATATGAGCTTTGCAATACAGGCTCTTAGCGCAAAATACATAGCAGAAAACCGAGAAAAACTGAAAACGGGGGTCAATTATGTGCCTGCCGAGATAGACAAAAATGTCGCCATGCGTAAGCTCGACTGCTGGGGAATATCAATAGACAAATTAACCCCCGAGCAGGAAAAATATATTAACAGCTGGAATGTATAGGGGAAAGGCAACAAAATGGTACTGACAGGAGCATTGGTAAATGCGGCGGCGACGGCGGCCGGAGGAATTGTGGGTCTGTTCTTAAAGAAAGGCATACCCGAAAAAATAAAATTTGCGCTCAACGCCGCAATGGGCTTATGCGTTGTGGTTATAGGTATTCAGGGGGCGCTGAAAACCGAAAATTTCGTAATAATGATAATCTCCATCTGCATAGGCGTTGTTTTGGGCGAATGGATAGATATTGACGGCAAAATGAACAGGCTCGGCAGCTTTTTGCAGAACAAGCTTTCAAAGGACAAGACGGGAAGCTTCGGCGAGGGCTTCGTCACCTGCACGCTTTTCATCTGTACCGGCGCAATGGCGATAGTCGGGGCGATAGAGGCAGGTATGAAAGGCGATTTTACTACATATTATGCAAAGGCCGTGCTTGATTGCCTCAGCGTAATGATTTTTACAACCACGCTCGGCGCAGGCTGTCTGCTTGCGGCTCCGGCTCTGCTCTTATATCAGGGCGGACTCACGCTTGCGGCAAAATACATTTCCTTTTTGCTGACCGACCATATGATAAATGAAATGTCGGCCGTAGGCTCGCTTATAATTATCGCAATAGGATTAAATATGCTGAAAGTAACTAAGCTGAAAATCGGGAACTTTGTTTTGGCAACATTTATCCCGATAATACTTTGTCTTTTTATGTAATGAAATATAAATCGGGAAATCGGACAAAATTAAGCTCTCCTATTTTTTGGGAGAGCTTGCAGCCTGTCGATAAACTGTTTTGCGATAGCAAAATGTCCAAAAGTTTTTGTCCGTCTTTTTTCAAAAAGAAGATTCCCCTGCCAGGGGAAATGTCTGCGAAGCAGACAAAAGGGTAAGGGTCGAGGGGCAAAGCCCCCGTCGCAGTCCGCAGACTGCGAAATTCTTATACACAAAAAAGCGCAGGAGGGGCGAAAAACAGTCCGGTGGACTGTTTTTCGGTGGGGAACCCTCGCTGAACTGCACCCCAAAAGTTGGACAATGTGATATAATATCTAATGGGGGTGCATTTTATGCCAAAAGGAGTGCCACA
>CANRHD010000009.1 GCA_947630285.1 uncultured Clostridia bacterium
GGTACTTCTGCGGTATTCTTTCAGATACCGCAAGTGTCGCTGTCCCCACAAACCGATAGGCTGTTCTTTTTCGGCTGATAAGATGAGACAAGGAATATAATAATCTCCTTGCAGTTCATACCAAAGACCGTTGCTTTCATCATAAATATACTTGTCCATTAAAAAATCCTCCGTTATAATATATTCGCACATACATCACATTTCCCCGATTGCCACACTTTGTTATATCTTGTTATGAGATTTTTCTGCCCTTGATTTTGCCCTTATGGTTGTTCAAAACAAGGGTAACATTGTATGAAACCATATAAAGAAATAAGGTGTGCTGATTGCGATAAATCCTTTATTTTCAAGGCTTTCGGAGGATTTTATTAAAACTCTATGAGGTGTGATAAACACCTGTAAAATTATGAGTTTCTAATTAATATTTTAAATTTCTTCGGCGCTCTTTTTGGCCTCTTGGGCAAGTCTTGCGGCTTCCTGTGCGGCCTCCTGCGCTTTTTTGGCCTCTTCCTCGGCCTTTTCAATGTCACGCCTGATTTTTTCCTCTTTTTCGGCTTCCTTTTCCGCCTTTTCAGCCTCTTTCTTGAGCCTCTCGGCTTCCTTTTTAGCCCGTTCCTGAGCCTCTTTTTCGGCTTTTTCGGCTTCTTTCCTGGCTCTCTCTGCGTCTTTTTTCGCCTTTTCAGCCTCTTTCTTCGCCTTTTCCTGAGCTTCCTTTTCCGCCTTTTCAGTTTCCTTTTTCAGCTTCTCGGCTTCCTTTTTAGCTTTTTCTTCGGCATCTTTCTTAGCCTTTTCGGCCTCCTTTTTAGCCTTTTCCTCGGCCTCTTTCTTTGCCTTTTCGGCTTCCTTTTTGGCTTTTTCAGCCTTTTGGAGCTTCTTCTGAGCCTCCCTTTCCGCCTTTTTGGCCTTTTCCTCGGCCTCCTTGCGGAGCTTTTCCCTCTCCTTGGACTGCTCAAACTTAGCTTCCCTTTCCTGACGCTCTACCTTAATTTCCTCCATATCGAGGTCGTCGGTGCCGCCGGTGCGCCAGGTGTGTATAATTTCCGGCTCTTCAAATATTTCGTCAAGCCTCTTGATAAACGGAACTATCTCGCCGAAGTCGAGCGCCCTGTGGTCGAACGCAATGCACAGCGGCATTACCTGACGGATAGCGATTTCCTTTTCGCCGTCCTCGTTTACGATAACTACGGGCTTATCCTGAACCGCACCCAGCGCAATGGCGCAAACCTGCGGCGGAACTATCTCAAGCAGGCAGGTTTCGCCCCTCTGCTGACGGTAGGTAGAGCCTATGTTTGATACGGTTATTGTGCCCTGTTCAATATCGTGCTTTGTAAGTCTGTCCGATTCGGGTATTGCCTCATATGCCTTTTTCGCCTTGCCCGAAAGAGTTTTAACCTTGTGCTTGCCCGTCTTCGAACCGATAAGGCGGTAAATGGTTTGCTTGACCTTGCCCTGCTTGAGCGCAGTAAGCGTATTGTCAAGCGAAACATCGAACATTACCTCGTTTAAATCCGTGTTCTTGACCCTGCGGTTTACATCGGCGATATAGTCTACCATCTGGTCGAGGGTTTTGCTCTCAAAGTTGTGGAGATTAATTGTCATCATCTCGCCGTTGGGCAGAACCATGGGCATGGAAATGTTAATATCTTCAAAGGTGTGTATTTCGCCCCTTACAAGCTTGCGGTCAAAATCAATATGGGCGTTCATTGCCGGGTCGGCCTTAAGCCCCTCTACAATGATTTTAAGCATAAGGGTGTTGAGGGTGATTTTATCTTCGGGAGCGCAGTTTTCGTTAAGGCGTTTATATTCAATCATAAACTCCGTAACATCGGGCTCGTAATTGTATGTTACATGGGGTATGGTCTCCCAGCTCTCCGCCGTCATATTGGCGACGATTTTCCTTTGGATACCGAAATGAGTGGTTCCGGTTCTTTTAAGGCCGTTTTTATTTTTTGCCATAAGCAAACTCTCCTTTAGTGTGCGTGCTGAAATTTATACATAAATATTATAAACAAAACATCGCCGTATGGGAATACTATATTTTTAAAATTTAAAAATCATTCACAATATTTTTTGTGTCGGTAAAGCGGACGAAGTTATCCGGCTGTCCCGTATTTTTTATCGTGTTATTACGGATTACGACATTTTCGGCGCATTTTACGGAAATGCCCCTGTCAAAGAGTGAATCGAAGGTGTTGCCCGTGATTTTAATATTCTTGTGAACCGTGTTTTTGTGGTTGGCGTTTTCGGGCAGAACATTTATGAAGTGGGCCTTACAGTCGCCGAAGTAGTTGTTCCTTATTTCAACATCGTGGCACGGGCCGCTCTCATACCAGCTTTTTGCGTCGTCGGAAAGCAGAATACAGTCCATGGACGAATTTAAAAATTTGTTGTTTTCGATTAAAACCCTGTTCCTTGTGGTAACGAGTATGTTCCTTGTGATTATTCTGTTGAGCGTGTTGCCGCCGTAATAAAATTCGGGACACATTGTAATATCTTCAACCGCCATACCCACCTGCGCCGCCGAAACGCTGTCAACCGTCATTTCTATTTTGTATTCGGAAATCAGCCTGCTTTCAATTATCTTTGCCCGACCCTTGCTCTCAAGAGTTTGGCGGTCGATATATTCTATTTCGTCGCCCGTGTGAAATGGATTGAAGCCGTGGGTCTGAGGGTGGCGGAAGCTTAAAATTAATTTGTTATCCCGAATTTCGTCAATATACATATGTATGCCGTGCACATTTATTGCGTCGTCGCAGGCTCCGCAGAAATTGCTGTCGGTTACGCTGACCCTGCCCTTACAACAGCAGATTTGAATAAAATCCGCAAGCGAGCATATAAGCCTGCCCGAAGAGACAGAGGGGGAGAGGTCAGCGCCGTCGATAGTTATGTTTTCCGTGTCCTGGCAGACTATTGCGAGGGAGTAGTTGAAGCGCTGAGAGAAATTTTTTAAGCTGAAATTCTTGCAGCGGTTTACGAACACACCCACAAACTCACGGCGAGGGTTAAAGACATAGTATCTGTCGCCCTTTGAAAACCGCCTTGTCGAAAGGTAGCCGAGCTTAAACCTCCTGTCGCCGATTTCCCTTATGCCGAGCGCTCCGGCAAAGGGGTGGCTTGTCCTCTGAACGCAATTAATATCGTCATTTTTTACGAGAGCCGTCCAACCGGCGTGCATGCGGTCGGCGAAAAAATCCTCCCTGTAATCCTTGCCGACAAAATAAAAGCTCTTCCCATCTTTTTCGTATTCGCTTATCCTGTCAAGGGCAAAGGTAACGGAAAAGGGCGTTACTTTTTCGACGGTGAACTCATGCAGATGCGGATTTTTCACATCTATGCCCAAGCCGTCTATCGTAAGGTTCTCGCAGTTTTCGGCAACAATGTTTGTCACTTTCCCGTCAATTATAAATTCCGCCCCGTTTCCACGAACGGTTAAATTGCTTATGTTTTGAAAATTCAGCGCAATTTTGGCGTAGTGCGGAGTTTCGCCGTCCTTAAATTCCCCGTCGCCGACGGTATTTGTTATGTAAAGCATTTTGCCTTTACAGTTGTCGGAGTCAATATAATAAATACCTTTTTCAAAAACGAGCGTTTTTTTGCCGTCGGTTGCGGACATTTTTTCAAGCGCCGCACACAGCTCGCCGCCGACTTCCTTTTCCGGTAAAATCCCAAAATCCCGAGCATAAAAAACCATAATTTCACCTGCCTGAAACAATTTTTCGTTTAGATTATAACCCATATTTATGTGCAAATCAAACATATTTGCAATAAAAATAATGTAGAATTTTAGTTATTGTAAAATAATTAATAGTATGATAGAATTATAATGTTATATAAGAAAAGGGGGAATTCAATAAAAATGGATTTGGTTTCAAAGGCTAAGGGCATAGTGGGCAATGTAAAAACCTACTGGAAAGTGCCGCAGTTCGGCCGCTATATGACCTTTAAGGAAATAGCGGCATACGCAGGCGGCGGTATAGGCGCCTATTTCATCATTCAGTTGGGCTCAACGCTTTTGGTGGGCACGCAGAATATGATAGTCGGCGGCGCAATAGGCGTAGCGCCTACGGATATGTATATTCTTTACATAATCTCAACCCTTGCGAACATACCGCTGACGGCGGTGCGTGCCAATATTATCGACAACACAAGGGGCAGGGGCGGTAAATACAGGCCGTACATTCTGTCCATGGGTATCCCCACGGCGCTGATCTCGATAGCTTATGTCTGGTTCCCGTACAAAGAAATGTACTCGCTTTTCCCGAATATGATTTTCGGTAAAGACGCCGGATATGTAATAAAATGCGCAATGGTACTAATTTTTAGCCTGTTGCTTCAGTTTTTCTTTAATTTCTTTAACGACGCATATACAAATCTTATTCATGTTCTTTCGCCGAACACTCAGGAGAGAACTGATGTTCTGGCAATAAAATCGGTAGTTTATTCGCTTGCGCCCTCAATAGTAAATATTGTGCTTCCCCTTGTTGCGAAATGGTGTACGGATAACAACCTTTACGACATCAGGGTATATCGCTATACCTATCCCATATTTGCGATATTCGGTATGGCGCTTACGATAATCGTCTACGCTTATACGGAGGAAAAGATAGTTCAGGCGAAGACGCATACCATACAGATAAGCTTTATGGACTCTCTGAGAGAGGTTGCAAAAAACAAGTATTTCTGGATTATCGCCCTTGCAGGCTGGCTCGGCTTCCTTGAAAGCTCTTACGGTGCAATTCTTCAGTGGTCTTACACCTACGGCCACACCTGCGACGGTGATGTTTACGCCCTTATCAGCACCCTTACGGGCAACGCCAGCCTTTGGGGTATGCTGTTGGCGCCTATCTGCATCAGAAAATGGGGCAAGAAAAAGGTGCTTATCGGCGTAAATATGCTCAATGTTCTGTTCATACTCGCAATGCTTGTTGATATGCGGAACATTTGGTGGCTGTTTATCTGCGTTTACCTGAATTGGCTTGTCGGCGCATTCGAGCAGATTACAACGCCGGCAATTCAGGCGGATATTCGTGACTATCAGCAGTACAGATCCGGCGAAAGAATAGACGGTATGTTTGCGGCGGTGTCTACGATAGGCAGCGTGGTTACGCTTGTAACCTCTTCGGTAACTCCCATAGTTCAAAAGTTCTACGGCGTTTACGAGGGCAACGGCTACGAAAAGCCCTTTGACATACTTGATATAAAGAACGGCGACGCAAATCTTTTATATAAGCTTATGGGCGCTATGATAATTATGGCGGCCGTCGGCGCATTCTTAAATGTTGTGCCGTATTTCTTCTATGACCTTGACGAAAGGCATCAGAAGGCTATAGTCCGTATCCTTAAAATAAGGGCTTTGTTTGAGGATTACCACAACGGCGTTGTAAACGACGCAAATACGGTTGAGGCCATTGACATAATCAATTTTGCAAGGGAAACCGCATACGCTCAGCCCGTTCCCGTTGAAAAGACCTACAAGAGCATTGAAGACAAGGCTTTGAGAAAGGCCGGCAAAAAGGAATACAAAAAGGCCCTTGAATTTAACGAGGAAATTGAAATTTCAAAGCTTGTCTGCCAGGAGCTTGACAAGTTTAACACGCCTTTCTATCAAAAGCAGGTAGAGGCGAACAGCGTTGTGCTTAAAAACGGGCTTTCGGGCTTGCTTTCGCAGGACGCCCAAAGCAACGCCATAGAGTTAAGGCAGGCTAAGAGAATGCCCAGGGGAACGGAAGAAGAAAAGGAAAACCGTAAGCTTGCCATTGAAATAGCCAAGAAAAAGTTAGACTCATACAGGGCGATTAAGGAATATTATTCGGACGGTCAGGAGCTTAAGGAGCCTGACTTTACAAGGCTTGACGAGCTGTTTAATGCCGAGGACGAGTGCGAGGAGAAGCTCAGGGCGCTGAGCGCAAAGCTCTCGGAGGCCAAAAAGGAAAAGAATAAAGAAGAGGTCAGGAGCATAAAGGCCGAGATTAAATCCGTTGCCGCAGACAGGAAGGTTATTTTCAGACAGCAGAAAATCGAAATGGATATGCACGCACGCTTCGGCAGAGCCGCAAAGCCGTACCTGTACGCTCAAAAGCTTATCAATCAGCAGCAGACCTATAATCACCTTGACGATGTATTAAGTCTTTATGACGAGGCCAAGGAGAGATATACCGCAAAGCTTGAGGCAGACAAGGCGGAGATTGCACGCATTAAGGCCGAGGAGGACGCCCTTACCGCTAAATTAAGGGCAGAGAAGGAAGCCAAAAAAGCGGCGAAAAAAGCGGGTAAAAAATAAATAATTTTTCTGAAATAAAACAGCACAGAGAGCAAAACTGAAATGCTTTCTGTGCTGTTCTTTTATAAAAATTAAAATTAAGCCATTTTCATTGAAATGTCAAACGCCTTAACCGAGTGGGTGAGCGCACCCAGCGAAATTATGTCAACCCCCGTTTCGGCTACGGCCCTGACGGTTTCCTCGGTAATTCCGCCCGAGGCCTCCGTCTTTGCCCTGCCGCCGATAATTTTGACGGCCTCACGCATAGTGTCAATATCCATATTGTCGAGCATAATTATGTCCGCACCGGCGTTTACGGCCTCCCTGACCTCGTCGAGGGTTCGGGTTTCAACCTCAATTTTGACCGTATGGCCGATTTTGCCCCTAAGTGTATTGACGGCGTTTGTTATCCCTCCGCCGGCGTCTATGTGATTATCCTTTAGCATGGCGCAGTCGGAAAGATTAAATCGGTGGTTTTTCCCTCCGCCGCAGGTGACGGCATATTTTTGCATGGCACGCAGTCCCGGCAAGGTTTTGCGTGTGTCGGTAATTTGTGCGTTTGTACCCTTGCAAAGCTCAACCGCCTTGTCTGCGGCGCTTGCTATTGCGGAAAGGTGCTGAATAATATTGAGCGCAGTTCTCTCGCCCTTTAAAAGGAGTACGGTTCTGCCCTTAAATCTTGCAATTACATCGCCCTTCTTTATGCGGTCGCCGTCGGAAAAAAATACCTCGCTTTCAAAGCTTTCGTCAAGCAGTTCAAACACACGCATGGCAATTTTAATGCCGCAGAGCGTGCCGTCCGCCTTTGCAATAAAATACGCCTCGTCTGTCTGGTTTTCGTCTATAAGGTAATCGGAGGCAACATCAATATAGTTAATGTCCTCCTTTAGCGCATTTTTGATAACTTCATCAACATAGAATGAGGGCAAATTCATCTTTCGTCAACCTCCTTTAGAATTATGTGCGCTACGGTGGCAAGGCTCAGCGCCTCGCAGTAATCCGGAGTAATCGCAAACTTGCCGGAGTGCAGTCTCCTTAAAATCCTGTCAACCTGTTTAAGGCTCGTCCTCGCCGAGTCAATGTCGGGGATAACAAAATATGACCTCTGAAGCATTGAGCGTATCTCCGTGCGTATTCCCTTGGGGAGCGGAGCGCCCGAAATGTCAAGCTCCTTATCGCTTACGGCAACATGGGCGAAACCTGCGTTCACGCATTTTGCAATGTCCTCTGCGGCTCTCCTGCCGAATACAAGGGCTTCAAGCAGGGAGTTGCTTGCAAGCCTGTTTTTGCCGTGTACCCCCGTGTGGGAACATTCGCCCACTGCGTACAGACGGGAAACGGAGGTTCTTGACTCAAGCGAAACATCGATGCCGCCCATCAGGTAGTGCTGACAGGGGAAAATAGGTATTAAATCCTTGGTTATGTCAATACCCTGTTCAAGACAGCCTGCGTAAATACCGGGAAATCTGTTTATTAAATATTCCTTATCCCTGTGTGTAATATCGAGATAGAAATTATTGCTTCCCGTTTTTCTGCTTTCAAGGATTATTGCCCTTGAAACAACATCTCGGGGAGCCAGCTCAAGCCGTTTATCGTAGCGTTGCATAAAGCGCTCCCGATTGCAGTTTAAAAGGTACGCCCCTTCGCCCCGAACAGCCTCGCTTATTAAAAACTGTTCACGGTTAGGGCCGTTAAAAGCGGTCGGGTGGAACTGAACATAGCTCAAATTCTTAATCGAAGCGCCAAGCTCATATGCAAGGCGTATTCCGTCGCCCGTTGCAACAGAGGGGTTGGTGGTGTATTTGTACGCCCTGCCTATTCCGCCCGTTGCAAGCACGCAGTAGTCGGCAAAAACGCTTACGGGCGTTGCGCCGTCCAAAAGAATATCGGCACGGAAGCCGCTTTTAACCTTTTCGAGGTTATATACAAGAGCGTTTGAACGCTGGGTTATGTTTTTCCTGCGGTGAAGCTCCTCAAGCAGTTTTTTTACGATTTCGGCGCCCGTTGTGTCCTTGTGGTGAACAATTCTTCTCCTGCTGTGGCCGCCCTCAAGAGTTTTCTGAATACTTCCGTCGGGGTTTTTGTCAAAGTCAACGCCGTATTCCATAATTTTGCGGACCTCGTCGGGCCCCTCATGCACAAGCACCGTTACTGCGTCGAGGTCGTTGGCCTGACCGCCGGCGATTAAGGTGTCGTTAATATGTAAATCGAAGCTGTCGTTTTCAAAGCTCAAAACAGCGGCAACTCCGCCCTGCGCAAGGTTGCTGTTTGAAAGCGTATCCGATTTTTTTGAAAGAACAAGCACCGAAAGACTTTCGGGCAGGGAAAGCGCCGTATAAAGGCCGCCGACTCCGCTTCCGACTATCAGCACATCATATCTTTTCTCCATAAAAAACATCTCTTTGCTTCAAATCATATAATTACATTTTACATTCTATCATAAAAGCGATAAAAAAGAAATTATTATTTTAATTTTTGTAGGATTGCTGAATATTTTTTCTCTTTACGGAAAATTTTTAAAAAAAACATAAAAACGGGAACTCAAAAATCAAATGAAATTTTACTTTTAAATATAAGTGCAAAATGTTATTGACTTTTTCATTTAAAAGTGATAATATATTTCAGCACAAAAGAATATGCGCTGCTAGCTCAGCTGGATAGAGTGTTTGGCTACGAACCAAAAGGTCAGGGGTTCGAATCCCTTGCAGCGCGCCATACCGCCGCAGGATATATATTACTTGCGGCGTTTTTTTTAATTTTAGAGAAGCAGAAACCGGCAAGGGATTCGAACCGTCGTCCATCTTTTGCTCGTAAGAGCAAAAGGGACATAAAACAGGATTTGTTTGCGAAGCAAACTTCGGCGGAGTGAAACGAAGCCGAATCCCTTGCAGCGCGCCATACCGCCGCAGGATATATATTACTTGCGGCGTTTTTTTTAATTTTAGAGAAGCAGAAACCGGCAAGGGATTCGAACCGTCGTCCATCTTTTGCTCGTAAGAGCAAAAGGGACATAAAACAGGATTTGTTTGCGAAGCAAACTTCGGCGGAGTGAAACGAAGCCGAATCCCTTGCAGCGCACCTCGTCGTCACGGACTGTGTATCGTTCGTGACGGCTTTTCTTTTGAAAATCCGTCCCTCGCTCACGCCGTCGCTCCTCCTCTCCGAAACGGGTCACGCACAAGTCGCCTGTTCGGTTGTAAACGCCCTCACGACGGCTTTGTTGTGCTACCAACCCGTTTCGGTTTACGCCTGCGGCGTAGGGTTAAGAGCAAAAGGGACATAAAATAGGATAAATTTGCTTCGCAAAAAGGTTTGCGAAGCAAAGGCGGCGGAGTGAAACGAAGCCGAATCCCTTGCAGCGCGCCTCGTCGTCACGGACTGTGTATCGTTCGTGACGGCTTTTCTTTTGAAAATCCGTCCCTCGCTCACGCCGTCGCTCCTCCTCTCCGAAACGGGTCACGCACAAGTCGCCTGTTCGGTTGTAAACGCCCTCACAACGGCTTTGTTGTGCTACCAACCCGTTTCGGTTTACGCCTGCGGTGTAGGGTTAAGAGCAAAAGGGACATAATTTAAAATAAAAAAGTAATATTGAAAAGTGAAGAAGTGCGGAGAGTCCGCTGTGTGGACGAATAATTTTATAAATGCGAACAATCGGAAGTGTTTCAGAACGCTTCCGATTGTTTTTTATTTTGCTGTTTTATTGTGAGCGCTTGTATTTATGCCGTTTTGTCCTTAAACCATTAATTTAAGGACAGGGCGATAACCTGCGTTATTTCAAGGCTTTTCGGCCGGACGCCTTTTGAAATAAGTTTAATTAATACTATCATATAAACGGCAATAAATCAAGCGTTTACATTCTTTTTTACCTTTTTTCCGCTTGATTTGCCGTCAATTTTACAGTCAAAGAAAGGATGTGTTTTTTTATGGCACGCAGAGGCGAAAACATATATAAGCGCAAGGACGGAAGATACGAGGGCAGATATATAAAATACTACGATTTATCCGGCAGAGCGGTTTACGGATATGTTTACGACAGAAAATATACTGCGGTAAAGCAACGGCTGGCGGAGCGAAAAGCCGAAAAGGGGCGCACCCCCGTACAGGCTTCCGTAAAGCTGTGCGATTGGCTGGATATATGGCTCAAATCGCAAAGTAATTTGAAGCCCACAACCAAACAGATTTACAAAAGCTACATCGCAAACCACCTGTGTCCGGCAATCGGCAATATTCCGCTGAAAAAGTTAAATACTGAAATTTTGCAGGCGTTTATTGACAATATTGAATTGTCCGCATCTTCTGTCAAGACGGTTTTCAGCATACTGCGCTCGGCATTGTCTGCGGCGCAGGACAGGGGCTTTATAACGGATATATGGAGCAAAATTAAAGTCCCCAAGTGCGAGAAAGCCATTGTAAAGGTGCTTACGCCGAAGCAACAGCGTCAGCTTGAAAATGTGCTGACGGGCGACGGAGATATTGGAATTTTGATATGCCTTTATACGGGTTTGAGAATAGGAGAGCTGTGCGCCCTTAAATGGTCGGATATAAATTTAGAAAGCGCAATTCTGACTGTCAACGGCACGCAGGCAAGGACGGAAAACGGCGTTGAAATCCTCTCGCCCAAGAGCAGGACTTCAAATAGGGAAATTCCCGTTCCGCCTTTCTTGCTCAATAAGTTGAAGCTGCTGCCGCACAATGGCGATTTTGTCGTCTCCCATAACGGGAAGCCCTACGATGTACGCACTTACCGCCGCTATTTTAAGGCGGCGTTGAAAAGGGCGGATTTGCCCGATATTAAGTATCATTCCCTGCGGCACACCTTTGCCACCCGTGCTTTGGAGGTGGGTATGGATTACAAAACGCTTTCGGAAATCCTCGGGCACTCGTCGGTGGGAATTACCCTCGATTTATATGCCCACTCCCTAAAGGAACACAAAATACAGCAGATGAATAAACTGAATAAACTCCACAAATAGCCGTCAAAATTTACCGTCCGATAATGCCGATAACACAGCACATTCGGGGCTTTGCGGCACTCTGTCCTTAAATTAATGGTTTAAGGACAAAATGTTCGGGATATAGCTTTGTATCCGTTTTCCCGAAATATTTTACCGCCGCAGGAAAAACGGGACGGCACGGGGCGAGAAGAGAAGTATTTTTATCTTTAACGGGCATGGCGCTATAACGGAATTGCAAGGGGAGTAAAATTATGTGCGGAATAACGGGATTTATTCAGCTTGAACAAAAGTACAGCGTTGAAAATCTTAGGAGCATTGTCCATAAGATGAACGAGCAGATTATACACAGAGGGCCAGACAGCGAGGGGCTTTATGCGGACAGGGAATGTGCGCTTGGCATGCGCCGCCTGTCTATTATAGACTTGCAGGGAGGAAGCCAGCCGATTTGGAACGAGACACACGATAAGCTGATTGTTTTTAACGGCGAGCTGTATAATTTCCTCCCGTTAAGGCAGGAGCTTATAAAAAAGGGGCATCGCTTTTCAACCGATTCGGACACGGAGGTTATGCTGCACGGGTACGAGGAATACGGTACTGATTTTTTAAAGCAGGCGGAGGGAATGTTCGCCTTTGCCATATATGATTTAAAGCAAAAAGTTTGGGTGCTGGCAAGGGACCGTATCGGCGAAAAACCGTTATATTACTACCGTGACGGTAAGAATTTCCTGTTTGCTTCGGAGCTTAAAAGTCTTGTCTGTACGGGCATAGTGCCAAAGCAGATAGACAAAGAGGCCCTGTCACGGTATTTTCAATTAACATATATACCTGCGCCGAAATCAATTTTTAAAAATGTGTATAAGCTGCCGCCTGCCTGTGTTATGAGGATTGATTTGCAGGGGAATATCTCAACCGAGCCGTACTGGCAGCTTGATATTGACGATGATAACGGGGAGTATGAGGACTACGAAGCCTGCAAAAAGAAGCTTCGCAACGCCCTGTTTGCCTCCGTAGAGCGCAGAATGATAAGCGATGTGCCGATAGGGGCGTTTTTGAGCGGCGGATTTGACTCCGGCATAATTGTCGGCATTATGTCACAGCTTTCGCAAACTCCTATCAATACCTTTACAATAGGCTTTAAGGAAAAGCAGTTTGACGAAAGCCCTTTGGCGGAGATTGTAGCAAAAAAGAACCATACCAATCACAGGGTGCTTATGCTTGATTGGAATGAGACTTTTGAAGATATAGATAAAATTTTAGAGAATATCGACGAGCCCTTTGCCGATTCGTCGCTGATAGCCACATATGCCGTATCAAAAATGGCAAGACAATGCGTCACGGTCACGCTTACGGGGGACGCCGGGGACGAGCTTTTTGCAGGGTATAACAAATACTTGATTTCCTATTATTCCGATATGTATAAAAAAGTCCCCAAGCCCATAAGGAAAGGCGTAATCGAGCCGTTTGCCGGAATGTTGCCTAAAAAAAGCAGTATCGCAAGAAAGGTTAATAAGGTACTGCAAATTGCCGACTCCGATATTTACGAACAACGCAAACGGTTGATGAGCCTGGGGTTTAAGGAAAACGAAGTAAAAGAGCTTTTGTCCGACGCTTTTGCCGACCCTATGGATTTTATCAGAGAAGATTACGAATTTTTAAAAAATGCCGACGAGCAGAAGAGGGCGCAGTACATAGATTTAAAGACCGTGCTTGAGGGGGATATGCTTGCCAAGGTTGACAGGGCGAGTATGTTAAATTCCCTTGAAACCAGAGTGCCTATGCTTGATAGAGAGGTTATAGAGCTGGCGTTTCGTATGCCTACAAAATTTAAGATAGATAAGAAAAACAGAAAGATAATTCTTAAAGATACATTCAGGGATTTGCTGCCGGAGGAACTGTTCCATGCGCCGAAGCACGGCTTTGCCGTTCCGATAGGCGAGCTGTTGGAGCATAAGCTAAATGCGAAGCTGAACGCCTATGCGGACAGGGAGTACCTGAAGCGGCAGGGGATTTTTAATGCGGAGTATATCAGGGGAATGATAGACTCGCATATGCGGCACAGGGAAAACCGTTTCAGCGAGCTTTGGGCGTTTTATGTGTTCCAAAACTGGTACGAGCGTATGTTTCAGTAACATAGCATAGCATTATTTTGCGGTGCGGTAATAATATTACAGCATAAGAATAAGCTATTGACAGCTTTCTCACTGCCAATAGCTTATTATTTTAGCTTAATTTATTTCGCCTTTAGCTTAATTTTGCCTTTGGTTTATTTTATTTTGCAAGCCTTATTACGGTTATGCTGTAGGGTTCGAGGGCGTAATTAAACTGCGGCGAGACGCCGTCAAGCTCGGTTTTATTCAAGGAGACTACCTCTTTTTCGCCGAGGATATTGTCGTTGTCGGGCGAAGTGCCGACAACCTTGTAAAGCTCTGCCTGCGGCTTTATTTTATCTGCGTTTTTAACATCTATCGCAACGGTTTTTACCTTGTCGCAAACATTTACAAGCTTAATTATGGTATCGCCCGTTTCGTCGGCGGAAACTACGCTGTAAACATCGGAAAGCGTAGTTTCGGGCACATCGTAATCTACATACAGCTCGCCGTCAATGTAGCATTTTACATTCCTGCCGCTTACAACAACCTTAAGCTTGTAGGTTCTGCCCTTTTCTATTTCAATTTCCTTTTCCGTTCCGGGGATTTCGGCGGACTTTGAAGCCCCGTCAACTCTTTGGAGCGCAGATTTTGTGTTCCACCAGCCGCCTATGTTCCAGAAAATATTGTTATCCTTGTCGCTGACGGCAAACGGGATAAGGAAGCCCTCCGAGCCGCCGGTTTTCTTTGCGTCCACGGTTAAGCTGTAGTTTGACCAGTCGGTATCGCCGAAATACATAACCGTACCCGTGTTATTGTATTTTTCCGTATCGGTTTCCTTTGATTTTTGGCTTAGCTTGCCGCCTAAAACAGACCACTTGCCGTCCGATACCGCCTCCCAATTATCGGTTAAGCTGTAACGGTTGAAATTGTCCTTTGCCAAAACCTCTCCGGTTTCGTTGTCGGTAATAACCAGGTTGTCGAACTTTGCGCTCGTGTTCCATGTACCCAGGCCGACCTTACCCTTTAAATCGTCGGCGTTATCGCTTTTGGTACCGCTAAAGCTGTGCTTTAAAACATCTGTGCCCTGATTTATCGAGAATACCTGCTGGGCGTAATAGTCAACCGATTTTGTAACGCTTGTGTTGTTGAACCATATAAGGTTCGGCGACCAGTGCGTTGCCGTGGTGTTGCCGAACAGGGGAGCGTAAGCCGCCATTTTAACTATGTCACCGTTCCGCTCAAGACCCGTCATATATGCCGCCTCCGCAAGACCGGCTTTCCATGTGTTTGAACGGGCGGCGTATTCGCCCAAAAATACCGGTATGCCGCCGCCGTATTTTGTGCTGTCAAGCTCCTTTTCGTCCCTTGAATAGTTGCCCTCGTCATAGTAATCCGTGTGCGTAAGGAACCAGCCCGGGTCGTTATAATAGTGCTGATCGGTTGCGCCGGCAAAATCCGTCAGACTCTTACCGGGGTTGTTTTTAAGCCATTCCTCGGCGTTTGTGTATGAGGGCAGGTAATCGGGATTATTGCTGTCGCCGTCGTCCACACCGGAGGAGTAAATCAGCTCTATGCCCTTGTATAAATCGGGCTTCTCTGCCTTGGCCTTATTAAAGGCCTTGACGAACTCGGCATAATGGGTGTAGAAAGCCTTGCCCCACTGTTCGTTGCCTATGCCTATGTATTTAAGCTCAAAAGGCTCGGTATGACCCATTGCGATGCGAACAGCACCCCATTTTGTAGAGGCGCCGCCACGGCAGAACTCAACAAGGTCGAGCATATTTTGAATATAGTAATTCATTTCTTCGGAGCCGATTTTTGCATACTGCGTCTGATCGCCCCTGCCCATACAGCAAATGCCGCAGTTAATAACGGGAACGCCTACTGCGCCTATTTTTTCCGCAAGGCAGAAATATTCGTAAAAGCCCAGACCGTAGGTCATATATGAGGGATAGGGGTCGTCGGTAAGGTCTTCGTTAATCCAAATATTCTGACCCATCTTCCTCGCCGCAACATCGCCGTAAACGCCGTTGAATTTGTAAGGCTCGCCGTTTTCGTCTGCGCCGACAGAGTCTTTCCAGTCGTATGCAAGGTCAAGCGTGTGACCCTCTATAACACAGCCGCCGGGGAAGCGCAAAAACTTAGGCTCCAGTTCCTTAAGCGCCTGTACGAGATCCGCTCTCATATTGTCGTCTGCGCTTTTTGGGATAAGCGATACCATATCGACGCTGACGCTTCCCTTATCAATGAGCAGGGCAAGCGTTACATCTTTATTTGCGCTCAATTCAGAGGTGAGCGTAAGGTTAAACTTTTTCCATTCATTCGTTATTCCGTCAAGCTCTGCGCTTGCCGCAGTTTTATCGCCGCATTTAAGCTGAATATAAAGCTTTCCTTTGTAATCGGCACTCTTTAAATATACCGAAAAATTATAGCTTTCGCCCTTTTTAACCGCCATTCCCTCAAGGAAGCCGGAGTTTGCGATACCTGCCTTTTCGGAAGAACCGTTTGTCAGCACCATATAATTGGGGTTATTCGGATTAAGACAGCCTGCTTTATCGCCCTTTTTGACATTTGCGGAAATTTCGCCTATGTCCGACCAGGCGTGCTTTTCGTTGCCCTTTGCAATTTCGTTAAATTCAAAGGAGCGGTTTTGTACCATTTCGGCATAAAGTCCGCCGTCCGCCGCAAAGTTAATATCCTCGAGGAACACTCCGTAAAGAAGCTCGCTTATGTGCTTGATTTTGTTTGAAGCGTCAATTTCAAGCGTGTAATCGGCATTTTGAGCGTCATATTTTGTAAGCGCCCCTGCCTGCCCGTTTGAGGAGCTTTCTGTTTCTGTCTTTGCCGTCTTTATTTTCGGTGCGCCGGCAATAGGGACGAGTACCGCCATAATTACGGCGGCGCAGACGACAAGCGCAACGACTGCCGTTATAATTTTACCCTTTTTCATATTATCTTTTTCCTTTCTCAAAAAGATTAAAAGAATTTACAGCGTTATTTGCCCACGGCAATGTAGCGGCCGATGCTTCCGGCAAGCTTCATAATGGGCATGGTTTGGATTATAACCTCGCCGGGTCCCGTAACAACGGTGTTGAACAGCCCTTCGCCGCCGAAGACCATATTTTTTACGCCCTTGATCATCTGCACATCCATATGGCAGGTCGAGTCCATCATAACAAGGTGGCCCGTGTCGATGATAATTTGCTCGCCGGGCTGGAGATTGTAATGAATGGCGGAGCCGTCAATTTCTATAAACGCAATTCCGTTACCGCTGATTTTTTGCATAATAAAGCCCTCGCCGCCGAAAAGACCCGAACCGAGCTTCTTTTGGAAAGTTATTGACAGGTCAACTCCGGCAGTAGAGGCGAGAAAAGCGGATTTCTGGCATATGTACTGCCTGCCGCTTGAAAGGTCAAGCGGCATTATTTCGCCGGGAAGGGAGCTTGCAAAAGCGATTGAACCCTTGCCGTTTGCGGTGTAGCGGTTTTGGAAAAGCGCCTCGCCCGAGAAAGCCCTGCCGAGCATCTTGCCCAGACCTCCGCCGACCGTCTCCATTTTTATGTTGGGGGTCATCCAGCTCATGCCGCCTCCCTCGGTTATCATCGTCTCTCCGTCCTCAAGCTCGCAAATAAGCGCCGGAAAATTGTTTCCGAAAATTTCGTAATTCATAAATTAACTCCTATTTTTTAATTTTTAATATAAGGTAATTTTATTATAGCATATTGCGGTAATTTTTCAATATTTCCTTTTTTTATTGAAATGACTTTTCTTATTTGTTAAAATAGGAAAAAAGCAAGGGAGGCGGTACGGTGATAAGAAAGAGCGTTCCCGAAGATTTTGACGCCGTCAATTCCGTTTACCAAAAGGCGAGAAGCTTTATGGCCCGTTGCGGCATAGACCAGTGGCAGGACGGCTATCCGTTTGAAGAGGATATTTTATCGGATATTAACAACTCAATTTCATATGTTTTGCTTGACGGGGGAGAGATTTACGCAACCTTTGTTTTGGTTCGTGGCGATGACCCCGACTATGCCAAGATTGAGGACGGGGAGTGGAAAAACTCACAGCCCTATTTTGCAATCCACCGTGTTGCGAGCGACGGGAGCCGCTCGGGGGTTTTTAAAAGGATTTTCGAGTTTGCCAAGAGTAAATCGGGGCATCTCAGGATTGACACCCACAGGCAGAATATCAATATGCAGAGGGTTCTCAGGGCAAACGGCTTTGAGTACTGCGGAGTTATCCATTTAAAGGACGGCAGTCCGAGAGACGCCTTTGAATATACAGAGCGTAAATAATTTTTATAAATACGGGGCTTATTATGAACAATGTGACTATTACGGAAAATAAAATTCTCTTTAGCAGGGCAGGGGAGCTTGTAAGGCTTACCCCGTGCGGAGAAAACGCCATTCGCTTCGAGGGCTTTCCCGACGGCAGGGAATTTGACGAGAATTTCACGCTTATGCCGCAAAAGGCCGAAGCGGTCATTACGGACGGGGAATATTTTGTCACCATGACCGTGGGTTCAAATACGGTGAAGCTTGAAAGAAGCGGAAAGCTTACCTTCTATAAGGACGGCAAAACGATTATTGAAGAAAAGCCGGAGCTTACTTTCGAGGGCGGTTACCGCTTTTATGAGAACACCGCCGGCGGCCTTTGGAGCATGAGGGAGACCTTTAAGGCACAGCAGGGCGAGCATATTTACGGCCTCGGCCATGAGGACAGCAATATGTTTGATTTAAAGGGCTGTTCTTTTGATTTGCGCAATGTCAACGCAAAGTGTACCATACCCTATATTTATTCTTCTCTGGGCTACGGCTTTATTTGGAACAATCCTGCGATAGGAAACGCAGAGCTTTCAAATAACAGAACGAGGTGGAGCGTCGGTGCGGCGAGGAAAATGGACTATGTTGTAATTACGGGCAACCCGAGGTCCGTTACGGCAACGCTTGCCGATTTAACGGGTCACGCTCCGGTGATGCCGCATTGGGCTACGGGCTTTTGGCAGAGCAGGTTAAGGTACGAAACGCAGGAGGAGTTGCTCGAAGTCGCAAGAAGATACAAAAAGGAAAACATACCGCTCTCGGTAATAGTATGCGATTATTTCCATTGGACGGAGCAGGGCGATTATAAATTCGACCCCCTGTATTGGCCCGACCCCGAAAAGATGGCGCAGGAACTGCACGATATGGGAACTAAGCTGATGGTTTCGACCTGGCCCACAATAAACGGCGGCAGTGAAAACTACAATTATATGCGTGATAACAATATGCTTATAAGGACTTCGAGGGGCGCAGACAGGGTTTTCAGCTTTTACGGCTGGCAGTCCGAAATCGATGTCACTAACCCTGCCACAAGAAAATTCGTGTTCGGCAAATTA
This sequence comes from uncultured Clostridia bacterium, assembly GCA_947630285.1. Classification (GTDB taxonomy): domain Bacteria; phylum Bacillota; class Clostridia; order Oscillospirales; family Acutalibacteraceae; genus Fimenecus. The sequence continues at coordinate 18,682 of CANRHD010000009.1, forward strand.
AAGCAGAATTATCTTGACAACGGCGTGGATTGCCTGTGGTTCGACGAGGCGGAGCCGGAAATCCACCCGGAGCATTTTGACAACCTGATAATGTATCTCGGCAGGGGAGACGAGGTTGCGATGCTCTATCCGTATTATTATTCCAAAATGGCGTATGACGGATTTAAGGAAATGGGCGTTGAAAATCCCGTAACGCTGACAAGATGCGCCTACCTCGGCAGTCAAAAATTCGGCTCGCTTGTTTGGAGCGGCGATATACCCTCCACATTTGAGAGCCTGAAAAGTCAGGTTAAGGCAGGGCTTAATATGGCCATGTGCGGCATAGTTTGGTGGAACACCGACATAGGCGGATTTTACGGCGGCGATACCGAAAAAGAGGAGTACAGGGAGCTGTTTATACGCTGGTTCCAGTACGGAGTATTTTCCCCTGTAATGAGGGCGCACGGGCACAGGCAAAAGCACGGCGAAAGGAGCAAGCTTAAAGAGGCCTCCGGCGGCGGAAACGAAATTTGGAGCTACGGAGAGGAAAATTTTGAAACGCTTAAAGACCTTATTCTTCTGCGTGAAAGATTGAGGCCGTACATAGAAAAGCATATGAAAACCGCCTCCGAAAAGGGCCTGCCGATAATGAGGGCCATGTTCTTTGACTACTCCGACGATGAAATCTGCTATACTCTCGGCGAGCAGTATATGTTCGGCGACGATATAATTTTCGCCCCGATAGTGAACAGGGGACAAACGGTTAAGACGGTTTACCTGCCAAAGGGCGAATGGATACTCACCAAGGATAAACGGGAGTACAAAGGCGGCTCAAGCTATGAAGTGGAGGCCGCAATAAACGAGTTTATAGCTTTTGTTAAAAAGGGCAGTAATGTAATTGACTGTTTTTAATTAAAATTAAAACTGCAAAAAGTTGAAAGTTTTTGTCCGTCTTTTTTCAAAAAGACGGTGGGGTCGAGGGGCAAAGCCCCCGTCGCAGTCCGCAGACTGCGAAATACCTGTACTTCATAAAGCGCAGGAGGGGCGCAAAACAGTTCGGTGAACTGTTTTGCGGTGGGGAACCCACGCCATGGGGTTCCCCTGTAAGCTTACTGTTTTCGTAGGTTTTATAAAGTCTGTTTTTAATTAAAATTAAAACTGCAAAAAGCAAAAATGCGCTCTCAAACCGAGAACGCATTTTTTACTGCCGTTTTAAATTTTATATGCTCTCAAGCTCTTTTTTAACGCTTTCTATCTGCATTAAAACGCTCTGTGCGGTAGGCCCTCCGAACGAGGTTCTTTTGCCGAGACAGTTTTCAAGGCTTACCGCATCATATATGTCATTGTCAATTATCTGCGAAAACTCCCTGTATTTTTCAATAGGCAGGTTTTCAAGCACAAGCCCGTTTTCTATGCAGTATGCCACAGCCCTGCCCGAAATTTTGTAGGCGTCACGGAAAGGCAAGCCCTTGCCCACAAGGTAATCCGCCATATCCGTAGCGTTTATAAAGCCCTTTTGGGCGGCCTTTTTCATATTTTCGGTAAGAGCCGTGAGCGTGCTTATCTCGCCGTTTGTTATGTTAAGACAGGCCTTAACCGTGTCAACTGCGTCAAACACGGCCTCCTTATCCTCCTGCATATCCTTGTTGTATGCCAGGGGAAGCCCCTTAAGCGTTGTAAGGAAAGCCAGCAAATCGCCGTAAACCCTGCCCGTCTTGCCCCGAACAAGCTCCGCCATATCGGGGTTTTTCTTCTGCGGCATAATGGACGAACCCGTTGTAAAATCGTCGGAAAGCTCTATAAATTTAAACTCCCAGCTTGACCAGAGTATTATCTCCTCCGAAAGTCTTGAAAGGTGCGCCATAATAAGCGATATTGCGCTTAAAAGCTCAACGCAGAAATCTCTGTCGGAAACGCCGTCAAGCGAATTTATGCAAACGCTGTCAAACCCAAGGCGGTCCGCCTCAAATTTGCGGTCGGTGTCGTAGGTGGTGCCTGCCAAAGCGCAGGAGCCTATCGGAGAAACGGCCGTTCTCTTTTTTACGCCCTTAATCCTGTCAAGGTCACGGCAAAGCATAACGGCATATGCCATAAGATGATGGCCGAATGTTATGGGCTGAGCCCTTTGAAGGTGGGTGTAGCCCGGCATAATTGCGTCCTTGTATTCCTCCGCCCGTGCGCAGAGCGTAAGCGTAAGCTCTTTTAAAAGGGCGCTTATTTCATCGCACTCTTCAAGCAGGTACATTCTTGTGTCGAGCGCCACCTGATCGTTTCTGCTCCTTGCGGTGTGAAGCTTCTTGCCCACGGCGCCGAGCCTTTTTGTAAGCTCCGCCTCAACGAACATATGAATATCCTCGGCGGTTTCGTCTATGGGAAGCCTGCCGGAGTCTATGTCGGCAAGTATTTCAGAAAGGCCGTTTATTATAGCCTCGCTTTCGCTCTGCTCAATAATGCCCTTATGTGCAAGCATAGCGGCGTGCGCCATGCTTCCCGTTATATCCTGCTTATACATTCTTTTGTCAAAACGGATCGATGAATTGAAATCGTCTGCCGCCTTGTTGGTGGTACCGTCTGTTCTGCCCGCCCACATTTTAGCCATTTTTCTCACTGCCTTTATAAAAATACGGGGGAAAGCTTCCCCCGTCAGCCTGTCGATAAACTGTTTTGCAATAGCAAAATATTCAAAAGTTTTCGTCCGCCTTTTTCAAAAGGCGGTGGGGTCGAGGGGCAAAGCCCCCGGCGCAGTCCGCAGACTGCGAAATTTTTGCCCATAAAGAGCGCAGGAGGGGCGAAAAACAGTCCGGTGGACTGTTTTTCGGTGGGGAACCCTCGCCGGGGGTTCCCATAATCTTACTCCTTTTGTGCTATTGCCAAGTGACAAATGCTTTTTCTACACTCTGACGGGGGGAAAGCTTCCCCCGTTTATTGTGTTTCTTATATTATATTATTTCTTCGTCTTTGCGTCAAGCTTAGCTTTAACCTTAATCGGCAGGCCGTAAAGATTGATAAAGCCGGCGGACTCTTTCTGGTCATAGACCTCGTCCTCGTCAAATGTTGCAATTTCGGGGTCGTAGAGCGAATACGGCGAGGTTACGCCTGCGTTAATCATATTGCCCTTGTAAAGCTTCAATTTGACATCGCCCGTAACGGTTTCCTGCGTCGTCTTTACAAAAGCGAGTATCGCCTTTGTAAGGGGAGTGTACCACTGGGCGTTATACACAAGCTCGCCGAGCTTCTGCGCTACGAGCGCCTTATAGTGCATGGTTTCCTTGTCAAGACAGATGGTTTCAAGCGTTTCGTGCGCCCTGTAGAGAATTGCGCCGCCGGGGGTTTCATAAACGCCCCTGCTCTTCATACCTACAAGTCTGTTTTCAACAATGTCAAGCAGTCCTATGCCGTTTTCGCCACCAAGCTTATTGAGCGTTTCAACAAGCTCGACCGCACCCATTTCTTTGCCGTTTACCGCCGTGGGAACGCCCTTTTCAAAGTGAACGGTAACATATGTGGGCTTGTCGGGGGCGGCTTCGGGAGAAACGCCCATTTCAAGGAAGCCCGGCTTGTTGTACTGCGGTTCGTTTGCCGGATCCTCAAGGTCAAGCCCCTCGTGTGAGAGGTGCCAGATATTTTTATCCTTTGAATAATTTGTCTCCCTGTTAATTCTAAGCGGAACATTGTGCGCCTGGGCGTAGTCTATTTCCTCGTCACGGGATTTGATATTCCACTCACGCCAGGGGGCTATAATGGGCATATCGGGTGCGAACGCTTTAATCGCAAGCTCAAACCTTACCTGGTCGTTGCCCTTGCCGGTACAGCCGTGGCAAATTGCGTCTGCGCCCTCGGCAATAGCTATTTCGGCAAGCCTTTTGGCGATAAACGGGCGTGCAAAAGCCGTGCCCAAAAGATAATCCTCATATTTTGCGCCTGCCTGAACGCAGGGGAACACGCACTGTGTAAGCATTTCTTCCGTAAGGTCCTCAACATAAAGCTTTGAAGCACCTGTTTTGAGAGCCTTTTCCTCAAGCCCGTCAAGCTCGTCTGCCTGACCGACATTTCCCGAAACCGCTATAACCTCGCAGTTGTTGTAATTTTCTTTAAGCCACGGTATGATAATCGAGGTATCAAGACCGCCCGAATATGCCAAAACAACCTTCTTAATATTTTCTTTATTCATTACTGACTCCTCCGAATTTTGTATGTTGCAGATATTATATTACAGCTTTTGCATAAAATCAAGATATTTTTGTATATTTATTCAAATAATTTGCATATTTAGCTATTTTAACAGTATGCTCGGCTAAAAACGCTTTTATTTATACATTTTTACAAAACAATAAACTGCGGTACGGAATAAAAAAACAGCACACACAAGTGCATGCTGTTAATTTAACCGAGATTGATTAATCAGATGTGTAGGGAAGAAGAGCGATGGCACGGGCTCTTTTGATAGCCGTTGTAAGCTCTCTCTGATGATAAGCGCAAGTTCCTGTAACCCTTCTCGGAAGAATTTTTGCTCTTTCCGAAGTGAAGCGGCGGAGCTTTGCAGCATCTTTATAATCTATCTTGTCAATTTTTTCAACGCAGAACGCACAAACCTTTTTGCGTTTTCTGTTCATGGGACGGGAGCCCTGAGCTTTTTCGTTAGCCATTTTATAATCCTCCTGTTAAATTCAAATTTACGATAATCAGAACGGAAGTCCGTCGTCATCGTCGGCCGCCGAGCCGAAGCCGAAATCATCATCGGTCGAAACGGTGTTGAAACTGCTTGTGTCCTGACTCTGATAAGACGGCGTATTCTGAACCGGAGCCTCAAAGCGTGTGCCCTGAGCAGAGTCGGAAGACTTTGAGCCGCAGAAAGAAACATTATCCGCAACAATTTCAACGGCGGTTCTTTTTGCACCCGTTCTGTCCTCATAGGAACGGGTCTGGATTGAGCCTTGAACGGCAATCATTGAACCCTTGCGGAAATATCTTGTAACAAAATCGGCGGTCTGACGCCACGCAACAACATTGATGAAGTCGGCCTGCCTTTCCTCGCCGGGCTTGACATAATTCCTGTCAACCGCAACGCAGAATGATGTTACCGAAATTCCGCCGGTGGTAGTTCTGAGTTCGGGGTCTGCAACAAGTCTGCCCATTATAACTGCACAGTTAATCATTTACAGCACCTCCGATTACTTCTTTACTACGATAGAACGAAGAACGCCTTCGGTTATGTTTGCGATACGCTCAAGTTCTGCCGGGAATGTAGGTTCGCACTCGAAATTATAGAGAACATAATAGCCCTCCGCCTCGTCGTCGATAAGGTAAGCAAGCTTTTTCTTACCCCACTCGTCAACGCTTTCTACAGTGCCGTTTTTCTCAATCAAAGCCTTGAATTTTTCAACAAGAGCCTTTACGTCGTCCTCGGATTTACCGTTAATCGAGAAGACAAAGATTGATTCATACTTTAACATTACTTTTGCACCTCCTTATGGACTTTGCCCTCAAACCTTATTTGAGGGAAGGAGCTGAAAACAAAAAACTTTTTCAGCGAGTTATAATTATATCAGCACATTTGAAATAAGTCAAGAATATTTTTCTGAATTGATAAAATCAAAAAGTCGGGTTCGGTTTTGGAATATAAAAGGGTGATTTTCATATATTAATATAAATGGAAAGGGGTGTATTTATGAAAATTAAAATTAATCTTAAACCTCTGCTTTTGTTCGTCCTCGGCGCTCTGCTTGTGGGTGTGCTGAGCTCGTGGGCAGGGGGAACGATGACGGGCTTTGACAATATCAATACTCCGTCGTTTGTACCGCCGGCTTCGGTTTTCCCGATAGTATGGACGGTGCTGTTTATACTTATGGGCATTTCGGCCTATATTGTGTTCGAGGCGAAAGACCCTTTGAGTAAAAACGCATTGATATACTATTATATACAGCTTGCGGTAAACTTCCTTTGGCCGGTGCTGTTTTTCAGACTGCACGCCTTTTTGGCGGCGTTTTTGTGGCTGTTGTTGCTTTTGGTACTCGTAATCATAATGGATATTAAGTTCTTTAAAATAAATAAGCTTTCCGCCTATCTGCAAATTCCCTATATTTTGTGGCTTTTGTTTGCAGGCGTTTTGAATTTCTCGGTCTATCTTATAAACTGACTGAAAATAAAGGGCAGGGATTGTTTTTGCATTAAATATAAAATATGCGAATTTCCCTGCCTGTTTTATTGCACCTGTCTATTACATATTTTGTGCCGTGGGAGCCTCCGTCCCAAAAGGCGTAGACAATATCCGCATAGTCTATAATTTTATTGTTCCTCTTTAACGGCGCAGACCTGCCGTATTTACTGTATTCGGGCAGAAATTCCGTAAATTTAATGCCGTTCATGGCGGCAAAATCCCTGGCGCATTTGTCAACGCCGTTTGCGCCGCCGGAAACTATTTCGTCAACATTGTCGGGTAAAAAGTCGCCCAAATTTTTAATGCAAATATCTCTTGAACCTATGACAGCAACTTTCATATTCTCTCCTTTAGATACAAATTAGATATATTTTATGTTTATTAGTTTAATTGTAACACAATTTGAACATAAAATAAATCCATAATAAAACTAAAGGGGAGTAAAATTATGGCTATTAAGAGTTTGTCAATTCGCATTGAGCAGGAAATGCTGGATAAGCTTCATATCGTGGCGGATTATGAGGGGCGCTCGGCAAACAGTCAGATTTTAATTTTAATCCGTGACTGCATAAAGGAGTACGAAAAGGAAAACGGAGAGATAATTTTGTCGAAAGGCAAAGGGTAACGGAAATTCGGGACGGGAAACCGCAAGAACCAAAACAGCAAAATATATCATTTAACTTCGCCGTGTTTAAGCTGAATGCGGCGTTGTTTTTTGCCTTAAAATAAAAGCTTGACAAAATGCGGGGGGGGGGGTAGAATATTATTGTTATTTTTGTAATATGAGGTAAAAAGAATAATGATTACCTTAGTTGCAGGAAAATAAACAAATAACAGAAAGCAGGTAGGAAATGATTAAATCATTTAACAGACAGCGAAAAATAGTATCATTGCTGTTGTCACTTGCAATGATACTGACCGCTCTGCCCCTGGCAGGGTTCACAGCATTTGCGGAGGACGAATTATACAAAAGCGAAGGCTTTGAGTACAGAATACTTGAAGACGGCTCGGCGGAGATTACAAGCTATATAAAAAACGCAGAAACATATGATATTCCCTCGGAGCTTGACGGACACACGGTTACAAGCATAGGAGATTATTCATTTACATATTGCGACAGCTTAAAAAATGTAATAATGCCGGACAGCGTTACAAATATAGGCGTTTGGGCGTTTGCACATTGCCCCGGCTTAGCAGATATAACAATACCGGACAAGGTTACAAGCATAGGTAATTATGCGTTTTCCCATTGTTCCGGTTTGACTGATGTAATAATACCGGAAAGCGTTACAGATATAGGTTACGCCGCATTTGAATGGTGTGAGAACTTAGCAAGCGTAACAATCGGCGACAGCGTAACAAGCATAGGTAATTATGCGTTTTCATATTGCAGTAACTTAACGAGCATAACAATACCCGACAGCGTTACAGATCTGGGTGATTATGCATTTGCGCAGTGCACCGGCTTAACAAGCGTAACAATCGGTGACGGCGTTACAAGCATAGGAGATTGGGCATTTGAAAATTGCGGCAGTTTAACGGAAATAAATGTTGGCGCAAACAATAATTACTATTCCTCGCAGGAAGGCGTTTTATTTGATAAAAATATAACAGAGCTTATACTGTATCCGGTAGGGAACAAAAGAACATCATATGATATTCCCAACGGCGTTACAAGCATAGGCGGAAATATATTTTCAAATTGCGACAGCTTAAAAAATGTAACAATTCCCGAAAGCGTTGAATATATACATGATTTTGCATTTGAAAATTGCAACGGCTTGACAGAAATAAAAGTTGACGCAAACAATAAAAACTATGCCTCACAGGACGGAGTATTGTTTAATAAGAATAAAACAGAGCTTATACAATATCCGGTAGGAAATGAAAGAAAAACATATGAAATTCCCGACAGCGTTACACTCATATGCGAAAATTCATTTAAAAATTGTAACAGCCTAACCGACATATATATATTAAACAAGGATTGTTTTATTGTTTCATCAGAATATTTTTATCCGATACCGACTGAAATCACAGTCCACGGTTATGCAGGTTCAACCGCCGAGGAATATGCAAAAGAATACGGCAACAATTTCGTTGTCATAGAGGACGAACCCGTGCCCCCGGACGACCCGACAAAGCCGGATAAGCCGGTAACGCCCGATGAGTCTATTATAATCGGCGATGTTGACGGAAATAAGAAAATTACAATTACCGACGCTAAGTGGATTTTACAAAATACCGTAAAATCAAGAACCCTTACCGAGAAGCAGGCAAAGGCCGCCGACCTCAACAAGGACGGTAAAATTACAATCGTTGACGCAAAATGGGTGCTTCAAATAGTCGTAGGCCTTAGGGACGCCCAAACTCTCAAACCGATTAAGAAATAAATTTTAAAGCAAAAAGTTCTTAAAAAGCATAAACAAAGCAATAACAAAAAAACAAAACAATAAAAAGCGGTTATACCGAGGTGGAACTTGGTACAACCGCTTTTTTGTCTTTGATTGATTTTAAAGGTAAGAGAATTTCGCAGTCTGCGGACTGCGACGAGAAATTCCCTCGGCTCACCGAAAATTTGGGCTAAGCCCGACCGCCGCTCGCCTTAAGCGAAGCTCTGTACCTTTTTTCTCGGTATTTTCAACTCAGCTTTTATATTTTTCCGCCTGAAGCGTAAACATCTTTGCGTATGTTCCGCCGAGCTCCATAAGCTCTTCGTGCGAGCCTGCCTCTATTATCTCACCGTTTTCCATAACATATATTTTATCGGCTATCACCGTTGTGGAAAGCCTGTGGGAGATAAATATTACCGTCTTGTGCTTTGCCGCCTCAAGCATGGTTTGGTTGAGCTTGTATTCGGCTATCGGGTCAAGGTTTGCCGACGGCTCGTCAAGGATTACATACGGGCATTTTTTGTAGAACGCCCTTGCGATAGCCACTTTCTGAGCCTCACCGCCCGAAAGCATAACGCCGTTTTCGTCAAATTCCCTTAAAATTTCCGTATCCGTGCCGTATTTCAATTCCTTTGTAAATCCGCTGCTGTTCAACGCCTCCATAACGGCGGCGCTGTCAAAATCTTTGTCAAGCGCAACATTCTCGCCTATCGAACACGAAAAGGTCTGAAAATCCTGGAACACCGCCGCAAACCTGTCCCTGTGAGAAGCCACGGTTACATCTTTAATGTTTTCGCCGCCTATCAGAATTTCACCCTCGGTTGCGTCGTACAGCCTCAGCAGTAAATTGGTCAGCGTCGTTTTGCCGGCCCCGTTATAGCCTACAAGCGCAATTTTCTCATACGGCTTTATTTCAAGATTGATATTGTTGAGAGTCGGCTTGTCGTTGCCGGGATAAGTAAACGACATATTCTTAATCGAAATCGTTTTCGGCTCGGCGCACTCCGCCTTTCCCCTGCCGTCCTTGATTTTATAGTCGGCTTTCAGGAACTCTCTGTATTTTTCAATCATCTTTGCCCTTTCCGACATTACCGCCCTTGCCCACACGGTAAGGAAATTGATTGACAGCGCTATGGAGTAAGCTCCGTTAAAGGTTGCCACAAAATCGCCGGGCGACAGCGTTTTTTTGACAAGCACGCAGTAGCCCAAGTACAGCGGCAGAATAAGCATAAAGCCCATGCCCTGAACGCCGACCTGCTGAATACCGTAGCACAGAGAGATTTTTTTCCAATACCTTTTCTGGTTGTCGATTACATCGTCTGCGGCGTCGTTATACCTGTCCATAAGCAGGGGAGTTATGCCGTTCATTCTGACCTCTTTGGCATAGTCCTGCAAGTAGAAAATCCGTTGGAAATAGTCGCTCCTGCGGTGGTATCTCGTGTTGTCGATCCTCCTGCCCATCTGAAGCTCAGCTATCTTTGAGCTCAAAGGCAGGAATATTAATATCGAAGCGAGAATTATTACAAGGCAAACGGGGTCAACCGCAAGTATAACCGAAGCTATTGCGCCGAGCGATATTAAGTTTGCCACATAGTTCTGCACAAGCCCCAGCAGACCCTGAATATTATCCGACGAGGACTCAATGGTTAAAATAAAGTTGTTGTAAAAGTCGGGGTCGTCGTAGCTTTCAAGGTCAAGCAGATGCGCCTTTTCGTACAGCTTTGAATTGAGCTTGAAATACAGCCTTTCACGCTCCATATTCCAGTAAAATTCCCTGTATAGAATTGTGATAAGGTTTCCGAAGATGATTACCGCCGCAATGATTAACACGGCGTAATAAATCCTCTCTAAATTTTTACCCTCAACAACCGTGTCGATTATGTATTTTACGCCTATTACGGAAACAAGCCTCGGCGGCAGCGTTCGGAAAATTCCCGACATTATATCGCCTATTACAAGCCCCGGGGAAAGACGGAACATAAGCCACAGAAAGTACATAATGTTGCTGAACATCGAGTGTTCGTCTTTGTTTTTCTTATTTAATTTAAGCATCGTTTTCGCCCTCCTCTCTTACATAGCCGGAAGCCTGAAGCTTAAACATTCTGCTGTATTCTCCGTCCGAGCCGAGCAACTGCTTATGCGTGCCGCTTTCGGAAATTCTGCCGTCTGAAATGACAAAGATCCTGTCCGAAAGCACGGCGGAGGACAGCCTGTGAGAAATATATATAACGGTTTTGTCCTTGGTTGCGTCAATAAGGCTCTCGTACATTTTGTATTCCGCAATCGGGTCGAGGGCGGACGAGGGCTCGTCAAGCACGGCGATTTCATACTCGCCGGCAAAAAGCCTTGCGGTGGAGAGCTTTTGGTTTTCGCCGCCGGAAAGCCCTGCGCCGTTTTCGTCAAATTCCCTCGTCAGCACGGTTTCGCCGCCGGAGGGCATGGAGCTGATTTTTTCCCAAAGCCCTGCCTTTTTAAGGGCGGACTTTGCCCTTTCTCTGTCCTCGTCGGAACATTCCCTGCAAATTACATTTTCAAAAATGGAAATTGCAAAGTTCCTGTAATCCTGGAAAACGGTTGCAAAGGCGTTTCTGAGGGAGTCTACGGTATATTCCTTTATGTTTACTCCGTTATAGAGAATTTCACCCTGCGTCGGGTCGTAAAACCTGAGCAGAAGCTTTACGAGCGTAGACTTGCCTGCGCCGTTTACACCGACTATGGCAATGGTTTCGCCCTTTGTGATTTTAAATGAAATATTTTCAAGCACATTTTTCTTTGCGCTCGGATAGCGGAAAGTGACATTTTTAAATTCAAGGCTTTCAAATTTCCCCGCCGTTTTCTCTCCGTCCTTTATGTTCGTTTCACAGTCGAAAAAGTCGTGCAAATTCTGAAAGTACAACGCCATTTGAGCCATTTCATCAAAGCAGTAGGTGATAAGCGTTATCGACTCCCTTACCGAAGTGAACGCCGAAATAACAACGGAAAAGCCCGAAACGCTCAAAGTATTTTTCCTGACAAATTGGTAAGCCGCATATGCGTAAGTGCCGATAAGCGGGATGAATTCCGAAAACAGCGTGCTTATCATGCTGTAAACAAACAGCTTAAAGCCGTAGCTTTTAAGTATTTTTACATTTTCCTTAATCGCCTTGTCAAAGCGCTTCATCATAACCGAAAAAATATTCGAGGTACGCATATCCTTTGAAAAGTCCTTTAAGAAAACGGTTCTTTGGATATACGCCTTCGTGCGGTTATTGCCCGCCATTTCCCAGTCCCTTTTATACACTTTTTTGCTTTTGCGAAGCTCTATTACGAAAACGAAAAGGGTGGGAATAAGGAAAAGCAGATATACGGGGCCTATCGAGGCGACCGTGCCCAACAAGAATATAAGCGACAGCACGGAGGAAACAACATCGGCAAAATCGGAGCAGAGAACATCGTAATAGCCTGCCGACATAACAAGCGTAGCTCTCTGGTATTTGTCGTAGAATTTCGGCTCCTCGTACTCGGCGACGTCAAGCGAAATAGCCTTCTCGAAGACCATATTGTTAAGCACCTTGAGTACCCTTTTTGTAGATACCTGCCTTATATATGACGACCACCAGGTCACTACTTTTATAAACACCGTGACGCCGAAAAACAAAAGCAAATCACGCAAAAACAGGTTGAAATCTCCGCCCGAGTCAATAACGCCGAGCAGGACCTTTAAAAACAGCACGCCCTGTATGTAACGCATAAAAATATTGTCCGCCAAATAGCTGACCATATAGCTTAAAAACAGCTTTTTGTCGGCTTTCCATACAAGCTTTAAAGCATATGCAATGTTTTTGAAAACGGGTACTTTTTCGTTTTCGTGAAGCTTTACATATCTCATATCTTCCTCCAAATAAAATAAAAAAGCACTGCCGAAGCTCCGACAGTGCGTAATATCCCAAAAAAACTTAAAAAAGCTAATCGCAAGTATGGGGTATCCTGCACCTTTCGGGGCAGAAAACTATATTAACAGAATCCATTGGGCGATACTGTTCGGACATTCTTGAACGATAATTATACGAATATGTCATTTTTCTGCCTCCTTTTTGTAAATTTTAACCGTTGCGCAACGATTAAAATTAAGATAACACAAATGCTTTGCCATGTCAACAAAAATTTTTAGACTGTTTTTAACTATCACCCCTTTGCGCTTTTTATACAAAAATATCATAACGGCAAAAAAAGCGGCATAAAATTAATAAACACAATTAAAGGAGATTTTTAAAATGGCAGATAATACATTAAAACAAAAAATGCCCCACAATGTAATTATGGAGGACCGCCGCCATCTCACCGTTTCGGGAGTAGAGGATATTGACAGCTTTGACGAACAGGCAGTTGTAATTTTCACCCAGATGGGCGAGCTTACCGTAAAGGGAGACGACCTGCATATAAACCGTTTGAGCCTTGAGGTCGGCGAAATTTTGATAGAGGGCGAAATCTATTCCCTTGTCTATTCCGAAAAGCAGGAAAAGCAAAGCTCGTCCCAGGGCTTTTTCTCAAAGGTGTTTCGGTAATGGAATATATTTTAAGTCTGTCAACTCAAACAAAAAGCTTTCTGTATTCCCTGGGCTTCGGGCTTTTGATAGGTGTGCTTTACGACGCTTTGAGGGTTGTCAGGCTTATTCTTTCTTTTTCAAAAGCCGCCGTATATATTACGGATTTTTTGTTTGCTTTGGTATCTGCCGTTATGACTTTTTTATTCTGCCTCTCGGTCACAAACGGGGAGGTGCGTTCGTATATTATCCTCGGCGAGTTTATAGGGTTTTCCGTTTTTTACTTCTCTTTCGGGAGCGTTGCGGTCAGGTTTACGGAAAAAAGCGTAAGAAAAATATTTAATGCGGTTAAAAGATTTTTTCATTTCATTTTTTCACCCTTTATCAGGATTTTTACGGTAATAAGCCTGAAAATTTCAAATTTAAAGAAAAAAGTGAGAAAAAAGGCGAAAAAACCTAAAGAAATTGCCAAAAATCTCTTGCAAAAGTCTAAAAAATCAGATATAATTTAACAGAAAATATGTAACTTTATTTCAGATAAAATCTAACTAAGAGAGAATAAAAATGAAAACAAACAAAAAACGCCCTGCGCGTAAACCGCAAAAGTTCAGTTTTATACTTTCAATATGCCTGCTTCTGTTAGTGGGCTACTTTGCAATCAGCTTAATAAATGTCCATATGCAGATAAACGACCGCAAAAATGAGGTTAAGGAGCTTGACAGCGAGTACGAGGAACAGCTTGCGGACAATAAGGAGCTTAGCAGGGTCATTGACGGCGGCGACAAGGAAGAGTATATTGAGCGCATAGCTCGTGAAAAATTAGGCTATGTAATGCCCGGCGAAAGGGTTTATTACAACATAACACCAAACAACTGAATTTCTGTTTGTTATTCTCGAGGGAGGATTATTCACTTTTATGTTTGAAGTCGGCCAGGTCCTTGACGGCAAAGTTACAGGTCTTACTAATTTCGGCGCTTTTGTCAGCTTGCCCGAAAATAAAACCGGTATGGTACATATTTCGGAAATTTCCCTTTCGTATGTTAAGGATATTCACGATTTTCTCAAAGAGGGTCAGAGCGTCAGGGTAAAAATAATCGAGATAAGCGGCTCCGGTAAAATCAGCCTGTCGATTAAGCAGGTCGAAGAACAGGATGGGCAGAAGGCAGATGCGGACAAGGCCAAAAAACCTGCGGCCAAAGCCTCGGCGGCAAATGTTTGGAAAGGTATGCCCGAGAAAAAGAGCAACGCTCCCATGTCCTTTGAGGATATGATAGCGCAGTTTAAGCAGAGGAGCGACGAAAAGCTCGCCGACAAGAGAAAAAATACAGACTCAAAACGAGGTTCATATTCAAAAAGAAGGTAAACGGTGCAGGCAGTTATGCCTGCATGTTTTTTAGGTAAAGCTATGAGAGAAATTAATGTTTCACAAGTTCAGGACACGGTAAAAAGGCTGGTTATAAGGGCCAACAAGGTTTTGCCCGAGGGGCTTTGCGCTTTAATTGAAAGCTCCCGTGAAGCGGAGGAAAAAGAGCTTCCGAAAAAAATTATGACTCAGCTTGTCAACAATCTTGACGCCGCAAAACAGCTTGATATTCCCATTTGCCAGGACACGGGTATGGCGGTTATTTTTATAGAGGCAGGCCAAGATGTCCATTTCTTCGGCGGAGATTTATACGAGAGCATAAACAGGGGCGTGGCGCAGGGCTATACCGAGGGGCTTTTGCGTAAATCAATAGTCAGAGATCCCTTTGACAGGGTAAACACGGGCGACAACACTCCGGCGGTGATACATTTTAAAATCGTTCCCGGCGAAGCGGTGAAGATTACCGCCTGTCCCAAGGGCTTCGGAAGCGAGAATATGAGCAGGCTGAAGATGTTTACCCCGTCGGCTTCAAGAGAAGATGTTATGAATTTTGTGCTTGAAACCGTCGTTACCGCAGGGGGAAACCCCTGTCCGCCCATGGTTGTCGGCGTCGGAATAGGCGGAGATTTTGAAAAATGCGCCTATCTCTCCAAAAAGGCGCTTTGCAGAGATGTAAGCATAAGAAACGAAAATGCGTTTTATCGGGATATGGAAACGGAGCTTTTGGAAAGGATAAACGAAACCGATATAGGCCCCCAGGGCTTCGGCGGCAGGACAACCGCCCTGTGCGTCAATGTCGAGCAGGCTCCCACGCATATTGCAGGACTGCCCGTTGCGGTCAACATAGGCTGTCATGTCACCCGTCATGCACAGGAAATTATCTGAACTTAAATTTGCTTATAAATAATAAGGAGCGGAAAGATGAAAAAGATAAAGGCTAAGGTCATTATACCCGTAATTGCCGTGGTTTTGGCGGCAGCGCTTGCGGTTGTGGGCGTAAAGGTGGTTTACCCGAAATACAAGAGCAACGGCCCTCTTAAAATAACGGTGGACAGGAGCAGGGAAATAAGCACCTTTGACGGCTTCGGAGCCTCCGCCTGCTGGTGGTCGCAGGTTTGCGGCGGAAGCGATAAGGCCGAGGAGGTTGCAAAACTGCTTTTCAGCAGGGACGGCCTTGCCCTTAATATTTACAGATACAATATCGGCGCCGGCGAGGCGGACAATGTCAACAGCATTATAAATAACAGCTGGAGGGCGACCGAAAGCTTTTATGTCTATGACGAGGCGGCAAAAAAGTACAAATATGACTTCACCCGTGACGCCAATTCGCAGAAAATGCTTGATTTGGCTCTTTCATACGGCGTGGTTGATACGGTAGTGCTTTTTGCAAATTCTCCGCATTACTCTATGACCGTTTCGGGCAAGGCAAGCGGAGGGGACGAACAGTTTGTATCAAACCTGCCCAAGGAAAATTACGGCGCTTATGTCGATTATTTTCTTACGATAACGCAGTATTTCCTTGATAAAGGCGTACCGGTAAAATATATCAGCCCCGTAAACGAACCGCAGTGGGGCTGGGGCGGCGGCAACGCCACGCAGGAGGGCTGTCATTACACCTCCGAGGAAATTTACGAGCTTTACAGGCTCTTTGCGCAGGAAATTCAAAAGCGGAATATGCCCGTTAAGCTCTCCGCTCCGGAAAGCGGCGCCATTGACGACGACGCCAAGGAGTGGTTCAAGGCCCTTTATGAGGACGAAACCGTCAAAAAATCTCTCGGCACGCTTTCGTATCACAGCTATTGGTCCGATGATTTTGTCGATAGGAAAATTGATTTCGGCAACTGGCTCAGGGAAAATGTGCCCGACGCCAAGGTCGAGATGTCCGAATGGTGTCAGCTCCCGTGCAGTGCGGATACAACTTCGATTTTCGGAGCGCTTACGCAGGCGAGGGTAATCGCAAACGATTTGCAGTACGGCAGGGTAAACAGCTGGAGCGCATGGGTCGGGGTCAATGAGAACGGCATCGCACAGGACGGCAAAAATTACTCGGACGGCCTTTTGGTGGCTTCAAAGGATTTTTCCGAATGTGAAAAGGCTATCAGATATTATGCAATGGAGCATTTCAGCAAGTTTATTCCGTCGGGAAGCGTTCAGCTTGAAACGCAAAAGAATATAGACGATTTAAAGACCTGGAACTCCGACAACCCCGAGGACGAGGAGCTTCGCAATATCTATTCCACAAGCACCGTCGCTTTCCGCACGCCCGACAATAAAATTGTAGTGGTTGTTGTAAATGAGGGCGGCGAGAGGAAGCTGAAAATAGATGTTGACGGCGTAAGCCAAATGAAAGTATATACCACCACCGAGGAGGAGCAGATGGCGGAAACCTACAGCGGAAATATTAAAGCGGTAACTTCACCGCAGTACAGTATAACAACGCTTGTGCTTGAATAGTTTGGCTTGTATGTTCTATTAAAATCGTAATAAAAATATATCAGCGGCAGAGATCGTAACCTCTGCCGCTTCAGTCTGTCGATAAACTGTTTTGCGATAGCAAAATGTCCAAAGTTTTCGGCCGCCTTTTTCAAAAGGCGGTGGGGTCGAGGGGCAAAGCCCCCGGCGCAGTCCGCAGACTGCGAAATTCTTATACTCAAAAAAGCGCAGGAGGGGCGCAAAACAGTCCGGTGGACTGTTTTGCGGTGGGGAACCCACGCATGGGGTTCCCAATAATCTTACTCCTTTTGTGCATATTGCCAAGTGACACATACTTTTTCTACACCCTGCAGCGGCAGAGATCAAAACCTCTGCCGCTTAAGTTTTAATTTTTTACTGTGCAAGCCTTTGCGTAAAATCCTTTAAATCAAGAAAAGCCTCTGCGATTTCATTTTTCAGAGCGCAGGAGAATAAATTATCGTTAATTGCCCGTACTTTTGAAACGGAAAAGGTTTTCATATTGAGAAGCTGTTTTGCGCTACAGGGCTCAATATCGGGAAAACGGTCTCTTTTATAGCCTGTGCCCGATATTTCAAAGCCTTTTAATTTTAAATCGTCAACAAGCGACGAAAACAGCTTTGTATTTGCGCTGATTTTTTCTTTCAGCTTATTAACGCCGCCCGTGCTTGCCTTGTAAATTCTCAATCCGTAACCGTAAGCTTCGTATCCCATATCAAAATACAGTCCGAGCATATCGCTTGATTTGCCTGCCTGCCGAAAGCGCAGATACATATACTCCTTTAAAGGCGCAGTCGGTGAAAATCGCCTGTCGGCATAGGGCGAAGAAATGCACCTTACGGGCTTTGTTTCAAAGCTCATATTAAATTGACCGATAACCTCCAGTAAATCGAGATATAAAAGATTTAGAGGCAGGGAAATGTATTTTTTGTAGTCTGCGGCGTTTTTTGCCTGATTTTCCAATGTGTTTGAAAAACGCAGGGCAAAGAGAAAATCCACAGCCTTTTTGTCAAAGCCTTTAAAATTATTTTCCATAGCCGTTTCTCCGTTTTTTAGCATAATTAACCTCTATTCCGTTTTGAAACCGTTGCCCTAATTATACATTTGCTTTCTATATAAATCTCGGAAGTTATTTAGCGGTAATTCACTCATATTACCCATTCCTTTGCATTCATTTTCAATCATAATATATCAGACAAAACTGCCCAATCATCACTCTCTATATCATCAGAGTAATGCTCCATACAGATGCAAAGTTCATCGGTTGTTGCATCGTTACGGACAATACCGCCTTTTAAGCCGTGTTCGTCAAGGTATGCCTTTAACACGCCGAATTTCTTTGGCGTATAAAGATCTATGTCTTGGCTATTGCCGCTGCGGTCAAAGCCGCCCTTTGTTTCGATGATCCAGATTTCGCCGTTTACTGAAATAAGATAATCGGGGTAGAACAGCTTTTGCCTATTGGAATTGTCTGTGTAAACGATGGACAAGTATTCGTTGCCCTTGTCCCCGTTTTTATACCACCATTCCACGCTGTCGGAACGCTCACAGAATTTTTCAAATTTAACCTCTGGCGTAGATCGCGGAGCGGCAGATGATAAGTAATTCTGATATACATTTTTCTTCATCACAAGCTGTGTTTTCGCCTCACCGTTGTAGGTAAACAAGCAAGACTGCGGAATACGGAATTCATAATAGGATTTTCTCGGCATATCAAGCTGTATCTGAGCCAATTCATAAGCCATAGCTTCACGCACCAAATGGCGAAGTCGGTCTGCATTGTTGATGACAAAAGCATATACGCTTCTCGGCTCCAAAGAAAGAATTTTGCGTGTGTAGGTAAAATTCTTATCAAACAGCTTGCGGATAATCGTATTCATATAGGAATACTCCATACCGATTTCCAAGCCAATTTTACCGATAGTACGATGATATTCACGTCCGTGTTTATGCGTACTTAACGATTCAACGACCTTGATATCATTCAGATCCGTAGATGAAAAATCCAGCGTTGCGGCTTCCCCTGAAAAAGTGTGTTTCACAATATTCTCATTTAATTCAAAGCCGGCGGTCTGCAAACGGGTACGATTTTCTGTTTTATTCGCTGTGACGCCGTATTCTTTTTCTGCGTAAGAGGCGATTGCTTGTAATGCTTTTTGCGGATTACGTGTGGATGTCACCATCGTTCTCTGCTCGCCTGTAAGTGTTATGTTTTTATACTCGTTTTTAAGGAAAATGGTACAGGCGTTTAATGCACTTTTATCGAGAGCCATTTTTACGCCTGCGGTAAATTTTTCATCGAAGGTGTAAAGATAGCAACTGTCGAGCAAGTCACTTTCATAATGTTTTGCTTCGGGCATACGGCGGATACGGCCTATCGTTTGTATCTCAAAGGTTTCGTCCATATTGTCACGGAGTTTCACAAGAATATGCGCTCTCGGACAGTCCCAACCCGTTGCAACCGCTTGTTTTATGATAACCGCAGAGACGGAGGCATTAGGCTCTTCAATACCCTCCAAGTTTTCGTGCCGGTCGGAGAGCCAAACCGCAAGTTGACCGTTTTCATAGGTCAACCCCTGCGTTTCAAGATAGCGTTCAACGCCGTCCTGCAAGATTTCCGATTTATTCGGGATTTGAATTACAATCAACGGGTTTATATCGGTATTACGCTGTAAAAACTCTGCACGGAGCTCCCGTTGCTTTTGGAGAGCCTTTTCAAGAAGGAACGCCGTTTGATCTTCCGTTTCCACCGTCTGCGGAAAGTCTTGATTAATAACAAGCAGTTTTTTAATAAGCCCGGCAGTAATAACATCTTCTTCGGGGATTTCTATGATTTCCGCCTTTGCTATGCCCTTCGGCGTTGCGGAACAGCGAATGATCTTTTCCGTATGAAAATACTGTATGATCTCGTCAGCTTTTATCGTGTTGTTCTGATGGCTTTCATCAACGATAATCACAAAGCGTAAGTCGTCATTCAAGGCGTTCCGGATATGCTCTAAAAAATTCGTGCGTTCACTGTCTTTCAGAGCATTGTTGCCCTTTTTGGTGAGCTTTTCCCAGTTAATGAAGCAACTGTCGTTTTCTTCAAAACCCGAGGTCATAACATCGGAAAGCAGTTTTGTCTGTGAAGTGTGGATATATTCATCCATTTTTGCCTTGCTCTGTTCTTCAAGGTTGCCCTTGCCCGGCGTGAGCCAAACAAAAACGGTTTTCGGGAAAGACTGTATGTACTGATGCATAAAATAAGTTAAAATAATTGTCTTTCCGCTTCCCGTCGGGCTTTTGAGTATAATATCACGGGTGGTGGGCTTGTCCATCGCTTCAAATAGTGATTTCACTGCGTTTAATTGAAATTCTTTAAGTATCATTATCTCTTCCCGCCTCTTTTATTGGATGCACTTCTTATTCCTTTCGCAAACTCTGCTTGGACTTCAGGCATTTTCATGGCCTCGCCTACAACATTATTAATGAGGTTTTGATTTAGAGCGTTTTCACTTTCGATTTTCGCAAGTTCAAGTTTGTGCTTATGTTCAAGTTCCAACTTTTCTAATTCCTGTTGGTGTTGCTGGGTCAATGAGTCAATATCTACCTTATGCTGTTCCATTAGTCGGTCAATATCATGCTTATTTTGTGTTTCAAGGAGCTTGATTTGTGTCGATGAATTTTTTCGTGCAACCAAATATGAGACAACCCCTGTAATAACTGCAGGTATGCACGAAATCAATAAGGTTTGTATAAATTCTGTCATTGTTTTTACCTTTCCTGTAAATCCTTGTAATAGTAATCGGGGATAATACTTATTTCTATTCCTTGCGCCTTCAAGGCTTTTTCCTGCGCCTGCGTTGGTAAAAGGTCATGACCCATATACAGCTTTTTGCACTTGGAAAATGCATCTGTATTTGACACAAAGGCTTCAAGCTCCTCCTCGGTCAGCACAATACCGATTTCGGCGTTGCCTATGAAATTTATGCCGTTTTCAAGCTCCACAAGCTCACGAATATGCTTCAAGAGTTCATCGGCATATTCATAGTACATTTGCTCGTCTATCGGAACATAGTCTACCTTGTAATATTTAAGGCTTGCTTCGTAATTTTCTTTATCAATCACACGCTTGATGCGCTCGTATGTGACATCACGGCAAATATTGTTTTCATTATTTGTGCAGAGGATGAATTTGCGATTTCCACTGTCTTTTGCATTTAGCTTCATTACTGCGTGTCCTGTTGTGCCTGAGCCTGCAAAAAAATCAAGTACACAGCCGTTTCTATTTCCAATTTCAAGACATCTCTTAATTAGGTCTGTGGGTTTTGGATTATCAAAAGTATTAGACTTTCCCATAATTGCTTCTAACTCACCACTTCCGGCGGTGTTTTGTGGCAAATCATTCCACAGAGTATCAATTCTCTTGCCCTCGTTTTCTCTTTCATTCCAATAGTCTTTTACTCTTAAACTTTTTCCACTCAAGACTAAGCGGTTATCGTTTTCCAAACCCTTAATTTTCTCGTATTTCATGCGCCAGCCCTTTGGTGGACATGGCCATATCTTGCCCATATTATCAACATAGTCATATGTTGTTTCAGGACCGGGATCACGAGGTTTTTGCAGACTTACTGTCTGATACTTTCCCCTACCGTCATTGTCATCAAATTTGAATAACTTTTGTGAGGCTTCGGAAAGAGGTTTATATGCGGAATTAAGTGTGTATGCACTACCTTTGGAATATAGCAAAACATATTCTGTATTTACCGTAAATTTACCTTTTTCGGTTTTAGCACTTGAATTGCGTTGCCATATGAAAAGATTGATAAAAAAATCTGCACCGAACACTTCATCACAAAGCAATTTTAGTGCCGCTACCTCATTGTCATCAATAGAAATGAAAACCAATCCTGTTTCAGTCAAAAGGTGTTTAGCCACCTCTAAACGAACTTTCATAAAAGAAACCCACTTACTGTGCTTGAATGTGTCTTCATTTACGACAAAATCGTCATCGTAAACGAAGTCAGTTTTTCCACGATTATACGGCGGATCTATGTAGATGAGGTCGATTTTACCTTTGTGCGTTTTTTCAAGCAATTTAAGAGCGGCAAGGTTGTCCCCCTCGATGAGAAAATTCATTTGTCCGCCGTTGTCGATGAACAGGTCTTTCTCTTCGGTCAGTACTGGCGTATGGGTATCAAGTACATCGTCGATTTCCTCACGGTGTTCCTCAAAAACCAGTCCGTATTTCTTGCCGTTCACATCTTTCTCAAGGTCGGAAAGATAAGAGAGCAGATTACCTGTATTCTCGTCCTGCGGTGCAGCAGAAATAAAGGCTCGTATTTCTTTGATTTTATTTAACAAGTCCTCACGCTTTTGTTTTGAGATGTTTGTGCTCATTGTTTTCCTCCGCCTGTATTTTTATCAGCTTTCCCTGCAAAATGTCTCTTTGCATAACTAACTCTCCGACAATTTGACCGTTTGTTGATTGACTGAAAGGTGTAGAGGATACAGCAAGATTCACAGCAGTAGCAGCTGCTATATCTTTATCTTTTGTCCTTAATTCTTGAATTTTTTTAATCGCTTCATTTCTGTCTAATGATCCATATTTCTCATAATTGGAAATAATGCGATCTCTTTCGCTGATGTCTTTAATCAAGGATGTTTTATCAAATTTGTTTTTAATTGGATTACTCATACTACAATTTCTCCTATTATGTTATTAATAAAATACAGCTTTAACAAGTTACTTCTACGACTTGTTGCAGATAAAAACATTTGAAATTATTTTTATCAATATTCAAATGTCATAATTAACCATTTTATATAATACCGCAAAATCTTCGGCTTTTCAACCCGATTGCCAAGATTTCAAAAAATATTACATTATAAAAGTTTACAAGCTGACCCGGACGAGAATCACAGGCGTGCGCCTGTGTATTGCTACGCAATTATCGTATTATATGTCCCTTTTGCTCGTACCTCGCAAAAGATGGACGATGAGTTCAATTCTCTTGTTATACTTTATAAATTTGTTTGCACCGCACCTTTTCACTTATACTATTACTTATTACTTGCAAATAAATATCCCCCGGCTACGCCGAGGGATATTTATTTGGTGACCCGGACGAGAATTGAACTCGTGTTACCGCCGTGAAAGGGCGGTGTCTTAACCGCTTGACCACCGGGCCGTATTGGTAGCGGCAGTGGGACTTGAACCTACGACCTTCCGGGTATGAACCGGACGCTCTAGCCAGCTAAGCTATGCCGCCATTTTGATTTTTGCCTCAACCTTTGTTTTCGGCTTGATTATTATAATATATAAAAATCGTATTGTCAATACTTTTTTGCTCTATTTTGCAAATGCTGTCGGCTTATATCCGATTTTTTGAGAGTGTGGAATAAAAAATAATTTTTAATACCGTTCTTCGCCTATTATCGGCAAAAATCAGGGCGTTATACTTTCGTTTTGTAACAAAAAATGCGGACAAAATCACCTGCTTGGGCGTTTAAGTGAAAGGGCTTTACCGCCTGCGAAAGGAGTTAGATTATGGAAGAAAAGCTAAGTAAAAAGGAACAGGATTTTTGCAGATACTATGTCCATTTGCGTTCGCCCCGTGAGGCCGCCGCACTTGCAGGTTGGCTGTTGCTTCCCGAAAGGTGCGGAGAAAAGCTGCTTGAAAAAAAGAAAATCAGGGACGAGATCTCAAGGCTTGAAGCTCAGCAGGACGGCTTCAGGCTTGCCAAAGCCGGCTTCAGGCGCCTTGCGTTCGGCTCGGTGGCAGACGCAATAAGACTGCTCGACGGCGAAAGGGACAACATCGACGGCCTCGATTTGTTTATGGTTTCCGATATTAAAATCCCCAAGGGCGGAGGAATGGAAATTAAATTCTTTGACAGGCAGAAGGCTCTTGAAAGCCTTGCGTCAATGGAAAACCTCGCGGATAACGGCTCAAGTCTGCCGTTTTACAACGCATTGGAAAAATCTGCTTCCCTTGTTTCGGGAACGCCCGAAAACGGTTCGCTTGAAGAGGCTGATTTATGAGAATTGACAGCTTTAAGAGCTTTTCAAAAAAACAGTTGACGCTTTTGACATGGTGGTGCAAAAACAGCCCTTTCAATTCCCACGACGCAATTATCTGCGACGGAGCGGTACGAAGCGGCAAAACGCTTTGTATGTTTATTTCATTTGTATCATGGGCGTTTTACGGGTTTAACGACGGCTCGTTCGCCCTCTGCGGAAAAACGGTGACAAGCCTGAGGAGAAATTTGGTTACGCCTATTTTGCCCCTGTTACGGGATCTGGGATTTAAGTGCGAGGAGAAAATCTCCAAAAATTATATAGAAATTTCCCGTGACGGCAGGCTCAACAGATTTTATCTTTTCGGCGGCAGGGACGAATCCTCCGCATCGCTTATTCAGGGTATGACGCTGTGCGGCGTTATGCTTGACGAGGTTGCGCTTATGCCCCGTTCGTTTTGCGAACAGGCCATTGCCCGATGCTCGGTTGAAGGCTCCAAAATCTGGTTCAACTGCAATCCCGAAAATCCTTCGCACTGGTTCTATCGAGAGTGGATAAAAAAGAAAAACGAGAAAAACTGTCTTTATCTTCATTTTGTTATGGAGGACAACCCGTCGCTTTCAAAGGAGATTATAAAGCGGTACAAAAGCCTGTATTCCGGCGCTTTTTACGAACGCTTTGTGCTGGGCAAATGGGTTGCCGCCGACGGACTTGTATATCCGTTCTTTAACGAGGGCTTTGTATATGATGTCCCGGCGGATTTTGACAGCTTTGCGGTTTCGTGCGACTACGGAACGGTCAATCCCACCTCTATGGGACTTTGGGGCAGAAACGGCGGCGTATGGTACAGAATTGACGAGTTTTACCACGATTCAAGGCGAAAAGGCTTTCAGATGACCGATGAAGAATATTACAATTCACTCGCTTCTTTAATCGGCGGCAGAAAAACGGAATTCGTTGTTGTAGACCCGTCGGCCGCTTCTTTTATCGAATGTATCAAACGCCACGGCAAATACAATGTCGTTAAGGCGGAAAACGATGTGCTTGCCGGTATTCGCAGAACCTCCGACGCACTTAAACGGGGGGAAATTAAAATTTGCAAAACCTGTCCCGATATTATAAGGGAATTTAACCTTTACAGATGGGACGAGAGCGCAAGATACGATGCTCCGAAAAAGGAGAACGACCACGCAATGGACGATATGAGATATTTTGCGGTGACTGCGTTAAAAGAGAAAAAAGATGATTTTTTTGCGGTCAGTTTTTCAAGAGAAAGGGGGTTTTAATCTGGCTATTTTTACTAAAAAGAAAAAGCAGAGCGTTTCCGTGCCTGTTCTGGCTTCGGGAACCGGGTTTTCAAGACACCCGT
Organism: uncultured Clostridia bacterium; assembly: GCA_947630285.1. Classification (GTDB taxonomy): domain Bacteria; phylum Bacillota; class Clostridia; order Oscillospirales; family Acutalibacteraceae; genus Fimenecus. The sequence continues at coordinate 43,917 of CANRHD010000009.1, forward strand.
TTTACGCAATAGAGAATTATATGCCGGCGGAATGTGTGGAATATGATTTGTACGACAGCCTGCGTGAGGCCATTCCGATTATCGACGCCTCAATTTATAAGATTGTAAGGCTGACCGGCGGATTTCGCATTAAAACGGAGGAAAAAAGATTTGACAATATCATCAATGAATTTGTAAAAGATGTCAGCACGGACGCAGGTCAATGTTCATTGCAGACCTTTATTGACAGCTATTTTGAGCAACTGCTCACTTACGGCGTTGCCGCAGGAGAAATGCTTACGGATTCGGACGGTAAAGTAAAATACCTTTACAATGCTTCTTGCAGAAATATTGTCCTCAGACGCAACGAAAATAATTTTAACGAGATTGATGTCTGCTCAACCGACGGTGTAACTCAAACGCCTGCCGTAAACCAGGACAGGATAATATATTCCACTCTTAACGCAAAGCCCGGCGAGCTTGTGGGCTGTTCCGTGCTCAAGGGACTGCCTTTTGTGAGCGATGTGCTTTTGAAGATATACAACGCCATCGGTCAGAATTGGGACAGGGTGGGGAATGTCAGGTTCGCCGTTACCTATAAACCGAACGACGACTCGGGCTCAAAGTCTTACGCCAAGGAGAGGGCGCTTGTAATAGCCGAAGAATGGGGCAAGGCGATGAAGAGCCGAGAGGTCCGTGATTTTATAGCGGTCGGCGATGTCGATATAAAGGTCATAGGTGCGGACAATCAGATACTCGACAGCGAAGTACCCGTCAGGCAGATGCTTGAACAGATAGTGGCAAAGCTCTCCCTGCCTCCGTTTATGCTCGGAATATCGTGGTCAACCACCGAAAGAATGTCGCAGCAGCAGGCGGACACCCTTACATCGGAGCTTGAGTTTTACAGGAGGATACTCACTCCCGTAATTAAAAAAATTTGCAAAACGCATCTGCGTGCATACGGATACACAAAGACCGTAAATGTAGTTTGGGACGGCATCACATTAAAGGATATGCTTGACGAGGCGAACGCCCGTTACCTTAATGCCAAGGCAGATGAAATTTACGATAAAATAGGCGTGGAAAAGGAGGAAATTCATGAACAAAAGCTATGATTTACAGCCAAATTCGGAGGCTGAAAGCATAACGGAGGACGACCTGAAGCTTATCAACGCTTACTCACGAAAGCGGTTAAAGGCCGATGATGTTTTTGTCTTTTCCGCCGTGCTTTGCGACAACGAAATCGACCGTGACTTTGAAAGGTTTTCGGTTGAGTCCCTCAAAACTCTGGCGGAGCTTTTTGTCGGCAAAACGGCCATAAAAAACCATTCGATGAATTCGGAGGATCAGTCCGCAAGAACCTTTAAGACGGAGCTTATTACAGACGAAAACAGGAAAAACAGTCTCGGCGAACCCTATGTATATTTAAAGGCGTACAGCTATATTCCGAGAATAAAAAAGTACGAGAGCCTCATAGAGGAAATCGAGTCGGGAATAAAAAAAGAAGTCAGCATAAGCTGCTGCGTCTCAAAAAGCATTTGCTCCGTTTGCAAAACGGATTTAAGGCAGTCCGCCTGCCACCACAAGAGGGGAAAAAGCTACAACGGGAAGCTGTGCTACTGCGAGCTTAACGACCCTCTTGACGCATACGAATGGTCTTTTGTCGCAGTGCCGGCACAGAAAAACGCAGGCGTTGTAAAAAGCTTTAAGGATAAGGAGGGTAATAAAAAGTTGAGTAATATTGTAAAGTCGCTCGGAGAAGCCGAGGGCGAAATTTTATTGAGCGACGGCGAGGTAAAGGCGCTCAGGGATTATATCAAATCGCTTGAGACACTGGCAGACGAGGGGAGAGAATACAGAAAAGCGCTTGAGAGCGAAACGGTAAGATTTTTTGCGCTCACCTCTCCCGAAATTTCAAGCGACTGTACCCGAAGCATATGCAAATCGCTTTCAACCAAGGATTTAAAGGAGCTTAACGGGGCGCTCAGGGAAAAACAGCAAAAGCTTTCCGCTCCCCAGCTTGCACAGGCCAAAAAGCCGAGTGAAAATTCGGCAAATTCACAGTTCAGATTTTAATTTGTAAAAGAAAGGATTAATAATATGGCTATTTATGAAAATATTAAACTTGATAAAGGACTTTATTCAACGGGCAGGGGCTTTACAAAGGAACTTGAAGCCGTAGATCCGTCCGAAAATTACAAGGGCACTTCGCTTGAGGGCCTTGACGCTTTTGAAAGACAGTTAAAGCGTTTTGACATCAAAATAAGCGGCAGCGGCAGCGATGTAATCGAAAAGTTCTTTAAGACTGCGGACTCTGCGGCACTTTTCCCCGAATATGTGGCGAGGGCTGTCAGAAAGGGCAAAGAGGAGGCGGATATACTTCCCTTTATAATCGCCTCAAAAACAAATATAAACGGCCTTGATTACAGAAGCATAGCCTCCGTGCCTACCGATGACGACAAGGCTTTGAAGGGCGTTGCCGAGGGCGAGGCTATTCCCGAAACGGAAATTAAGGTGCAGTCAAATCTCGTTAAGCTTAAAAAGCACGGCAGAATGCTTGTGGCTTCTTACGAGGCCATCAGATTTCAGCGCCTTGACCTTTTCACGGTTATGCTCAGGCAGATAGGCGCATATATTGCAAAATCACAACTGAGCGAAGCCGTTAAGACTATTGTTTCCGGCGACGGCAACAACAATGCGGCCTCAAAAACCAATACGGCGTCCTCCGGCGAACTTACATACGCCGATCTTGTTTCTTTCTGGAACAGCTTTGACCCGTATGAACTCAATACCATAGTTGCTTCGCCCGATGTAGCGGCAAAAATCCTTGAAATGAGCGAGATGCGTGATGCGGCGGCAGGGCTCAATTTCCATGCTACGGGCAATGTGATAACTCCCCTCGGCGCAAAGCTTTTGAAGAGCTCGTCCGTTACGGAGGGTTCTCTTATCGGGCTTGATAAAAACTGCGCTCTTGAGATGGTTCAGGCAGGCGGTATACTCACGGAATACGACAAGCTTATCGACCGCCAGCTTGAGCGCGCGGCAATAACGGAGATTTCCGGCTTTGCCAAGATTATTACTGACGCTTCAAAGGTACTCGAAGTCTAATCGGAGGAATTTCGATGATAGATGCAATTAAGGTTGCCAAGGCAGTTAAAAGACTTGCCAATGCAAGCGACTCTCAGGCAAACGAATTTATTCCCATAGTAAAGGGCGCTTGCACGGAGCTTTCGGGCAGACTGAAAAAAGAGGAATATGCCGATGATTTCAGAGCGGTAAACGCCGCCGTGTATTTAAGCTATTACAGGCTTATTTTAAGGCAGGTGTTGGCGGGCGATTCGCCCGACAGCTTTAAAATAGGGGATATTACCGTTACGCAGAGCCCTTCGCTTATACTTGAAAAGGCGGCTAAGCTCAGGGACGACGCAATATGCCAGGCCTCCTGTTTGCTCGAGGATATTGATTTTATGTTCAGGCAGGTGTAGGGTTTGAAGTATCCGAAAATTGATTTTAAAAAATACGGCGAGAGCGTATATGTTTCGGACGGAAGCTGGAGCTCTGAGGTCTATTATGCTTATATAGAGCCGCTCAGGTACAAAAGCAGAATGTATATGGTCGATGATCTTACTCAGTTGGGATATTACGGCGAGGACTACTGCCTTTACATAGGGCCGCCCGACATATTGCTTGAAAAGCTTACGCTAAATGCGGTCCTGAACACGGCCAGCGGAAAAAAGTATAATATTTACAAGACAGAGCAAATCTGTGCAGGCGGCAAGCCTGTATATGTTTGGGCGATTATAAGGCTTATGCCGGCAGGTGATTAAATGTTTTATCCGGGTAATGTGATTACGACCGTTATAAAAAGGCTCAAGGAATGTGCGGCCTTTGCAAGAACCGTTATCATAAACGAATTTGACTCAAAGACCCTTGAAAAGCCCAACGAAAAAATTTTTATTTCGGTGGGTCTTGACAGCTATTACATAGGCGAAAATATCGAGACCCCGGGCGGTTCTCCGGAGACAAGGGAGTTTACGGCGAATGTGAGGATAAGCTGTTACGGAAGATATGCAAACGGCGCCGATAACTGCTATAAATATACGGACAGAATAATACAGATGATGTTCGAGGATTTTAAGGATATTGAGGTAAAAGGCGTTAAGTGCAGCGGCGCAGAGTACCGCCGTAAAATCGACAGCATCGCAATAGATTCTGTGTTTGAGCTAAATGGACTTTACCATGTTTAACGGCACAGAAATATAGTTTTACGCACGGGAATTTTTCTCCCGTGCGTTTTTTTGTTACAGTTAAAAAAAGGTGAATTTTGTAACAAAATGCACAAATCGCTCTAACAAAATTCGTTATCTGTTTGAACGAAATAGTCAAAAAACACTTGAATTTATTTCATCTATTTGGTAAAATGTTTTTATAATGAAATAGTGAGGTAGTATAAATGTCTGAAGCTTTTCGTAAAAAAGCCGAAAAGGAAAGAGAGGTTCCGCTTTATCTTTTTCATGAGGGCAGTAATTCTCATTCTTACGAATATTTCGGTTCACATAGGAAAAATAAAGATACCGTTGTTTTCAGGGTTTGGGCTCCGCACGCAAAGTCTGTAAGCGTTGTCGGCGATTTCAATAATTGGGACAGTAACGCCGATATTATGAATTGCATCGAAAAATCCGGCGGCGTTTGGGAGTGTGAAATTAAGGGCATTAAACAGTTCGACAACTATAAATATGCCGTCACCGCCCAAAATTCAAATGTCTTTATGAAGAGCGACCCCTATGCTTTCCATATGGAAACAAGACCCGGAACGGCCTCAAAGTTTTACGAACTCGATAATTGCTTTGAGTGGACGGACGAGGACTGGCTGGGCAAAAGAAACGGTAAAAATATATACAAGTCCCCCGTGAATATATACGAGGTTCACGCAGGTTCATGGAAGCGCAACGGCGACGGAAGCTTCTATTCTTACAGAATGCTTGCCGACGAGCTTGTGCCTTATGTAAAAAAGATGGGTTATACTCATATTGAGTTTATGCCCTTAACCGAGTATCCGTTTGACGGCAGTTGGGGATATCAGGTTACGGGTTATTTTTCCGCAACTTCCCGTTACGGAACGCCGGCGGATCTTATGTACCTTGTAAACAAGTGCCACAGGGCCGGCATAGGCGTAATACTCGACTGGGTGCCGGCGCACTTCCCCAAAGACGCCAACGGGCTTTATGAATTTGACGGTCAGCCCCTTTACGAATACGCAGACCCGAGGAAGGGCGAGCATTACGGCTGGGGAACAAGGGTTTTCGATTTCGGAAAGACCGAGGTGCGCTCGTTTTTGATGTCAAGCGCAAACTTCTGGCTTAAAAAATATCACCTTGACGGCATAAGAATTGACGCCGTGGCTTCGATGCTCTACCTCGATTACGACCGCAGGGACGGCGAATGGATTGCAAACAAGGACGGCGGCAGGGAAAATCTTGAGGCTGTCGAGTTTTTGCAGAAGCTCAACGAAAATATCTTTGCGGAGTTTCCCTACGCCCTGATGATAGCCGAGGAAAGCACTTCCTGGCCCATGGTTTCAAAGCCCGTGTTTATGGGCGGCTTGGGCTTTAATTTCAAGTGGAATATGGGCTGGATGAACGACATTTTAAGATATTTTTCGCTTGACGGCTTTTTCAGGAAATATAATCACGACTGCATTACTTTTTCAATGTTTTACGCCTTTTCGGAGAATTTCGTCCTGCCTATTTCTCACGATGAGGTGGTACACGGAAAATGTTCTCTCATAAACAAAATGCCCGGAACTTATGACGAAAAATTTGCAGGCGTCAGGGCGTTTGTGGGCTATATGATGGCTCACCCCGGCAAAAAGCTTATGTTTATGGGTTCGGAGTTCGGGCAGTTTATCGAGTGGAATTACGAACGGGGTCTTGACTGGCTGTTGCTTGACTACGAAAAGCACCGTCAATTACATTTATTTTTCCAAAGTATAAACAGCTTTTACAGGAAGAATTCACCCATGTGGGAGGTTGACTATTCCTGGGAGGGATTTTCCTGGATTTCATCGGACGATAACGAAAATTCCGTTATTGCGTTCAGGCGCATCGATGAAAAGGGCAAGGAAATAATCACGGTTTGTAATTTTACCAATGTGGAACGAGAAAACTATAGAATAGGCGTTCCCAAAAAGGGGAATTACAAGATTATTTTCAATTCCGACGCCATTGAGTTCGGCGGATGCGGAAGAGGCAATACCGATAAAATCAAGTCGGAGGAAATTAATATGCACGGCTTTGAGCAGAGCATAAACCTCGATTTGCCTCCGCTGTCTACAATATATATCAAAAAGACGGTCTGATTTGCTTTTAAAAGGTCAATTATTTTTCCAAAAAAGGAGTAATATATTATGGCACGAAAAATGGAATGTATAGCGATGCTCCTTGCCGGAGGACAGGGCTCAAGGCTTGGAGTCCTTACAAAGAACATTGCAAAACCTGCCGTACCCTACGGCGGAAAATACAAAATCATCGACTTTCCGCTTTCAAACTGCGTAAATTCGGGAATTTCAACCGTCGGCGTTTTGACGCAGTACCAGCCGCTTGAGCTAAACGATTATATCGGGAACGGTCAGGCGTGGGACCTTGACCGTGCAAACGGCGGCGTCCATATGCTTTCGCCCTATCAGCAGATAAAGGGCATGGAGTGGTATAAGGGCACAGCAAACGCCATTTATCAGAATATACATTTTATTGACAGGTATAACCCGGAGTATGTGGCGGTTCTTTCGGGAGACCATATATATAAAATGGATTACAACAAAATGCTTGAGTACCATAAGGCCAACGATGCGGCGTGTACCATAGCGATGCTTGAGGTGCCGTGGGAGGAGGCAAGCCGTTTCGGCCTGATGATTTTAAACGACGACAACTCAATAAGCGAGTTTGAGGAAAAGCCGAAAAATCCGAGAAGCAATAAGGCCTCCATGGGCGTATATATTTTCACCTGGTCAAAGCTTCGCAAGTATCTGATTGATGACGAGAACAATCCCGACTCCTCAAACGACTTCGGCAAAGATGTTATTCCGGCAATGCACAGGTCGGGCGAGAGAATGTTCGCCTATCTTTTTGACGGATATTGGAAAGATGTAGGTACAATAGATTCCCTCTGGGAGGCAAACCTTGACCTGCTCAACCCCAAGGTAAACCTTGATTTATCGGACGACACCTGGAAAATTTATTCAAAAACTCCCACCGTGCCGCCGCAGTACATTTCCGCAACGGCAGATGTTCAGAACTCCATGGTTGCCGAGGGCAGCGAGGTGTTCGGCGAGGTGGATTATTCTATTCTCTTCCACAATGTAACGGTCGAAGAGGGCGCAAAGGTTCGCTATTCCATAGTAATGCCGGGGGCGGTAATCAAAAAGGGCGCCGATGTTGAGTACTCTATAATAGCGGAAAATGCGGTTATAGAGGAAAACGCCAAGGTCGGCTGCCGTCCCGAGGATATTTCGGACCGTGACGAGTGGGGAGTTGCCGTTGTAGGCGCTTCGGTCACGATAGGAGAGGGAGCGTCGGTCGCTCCGAAAGCTATGATTGCAGAGGATTTAAGAAAGGGGGACGAATAAGATGACGGGTAAGAATATAGTCGGAATTATTTTTTCAAACGCCTATGACGAGTGCCTGCCCGAGCTTACGGGTCTTCGCACCATGGGCTCCATACCCTTTGCCGGCGGATACCGCCTTATTGACTTTTCTCTTTCAAATATGGTTAATGCGGGCATTGAAAAGGTCGGCGTAATTACAAAGGCGAATTATCAGTCTCTTATGGACCACTTGGGAACAGGCAAGCCCTGGGACCTTTCGAGAAAAACGGGAGGTATGTTCCTCCTGCCGCCGTTTTCAACTGCGGACGCAAGCAACAACGGGGATAAAATCGCTTCTCTTAAAGGCATAATGGGATTTATAAACCAGTCAAAAGAGGAATATGTTTTGCTCTCGGACTGCAACAGCATTTTTAATGTTGATATTGAAAAGCTTATGGAATTTCACGCCGATAAAAATGCGGATATAACCATAGCTTATAAAAACGGCTGTGCCCCTAAGCTCGGCGATATTATGGTATTGGATACCGACAATTCGGGCAGGGTAACGAATGTTTCGGTGGGCTGGCACAATGAGGAGGCCGTTAATTATTCGCTGAATGTAATACTTATGAAGAAATCGCTCATCGAGCGCCTTATGAACGAGGCCATCAGCCAAAACTATAACGATTTTGAAGCGAATATCATTCAGCGCAATGTAAACAAGCTGAGCATTTTCGGCTATGAGGTTGAGGGCTATGCGGCTGTTATCGACTCTATGAAAACATACTTTAAAATCAGTATGGATTTGCTTGATATTGAAAACCGCAGGGAGCTTTTCAACCGTGAAAGACCCGTTTATACAAAAATCAAGGACGATATGCCGGCTACTTACAGAATAGGCTCAAAGGTAAACAATTCGCTTATTGCAAACGGCTGTATTATCGAGGGCGAGGTCGAAAACTCAATAGTCTTCAGGGGCGTAAGGATAGGCAAGAACGCAGTTGTAAGGAACTCCATTATTATGCCTGAGAGCTATGTGGCTACGGGCGCTTCCCTCAATTACACCATTATTGATAAAAACTCGGCAGTTACGCCGTATAAGACATTGTCGGGAGCCGATAATTATCCTATCTATGTAGGCAAAGGTATTATGATTTAAAATTTACTCTGATTTTTCACAGATAATTACGGAGGCTTTATATATGAAAGTTTTATATGCAGCAAGCGAAGCGTTACCCTTTATGGCGTCGGGCGGACTCGGAGATGTTGCCGGCTCATTGCCGCAGGCTCTTCGCAAAAGGCTTATAGGCGCAAGGGTAGTAATGCCTATGTACGATACCATTAAGCAGGAACTAAAGGACAAAATGACCTTTGTTACAAGCTTTACCGTTCCCGTTGCCTGGAGAAGGCAGTATTGCGGAGTTTTTGAAGCGAAGCATAACGGCGTTATTTATTATCTTTTGGATAATCAGTATTACTTTAAGCGTGACGGTATTTACGGCTACTATGACGACGCCGAGAGATTTGCCTTTTTCTCAAGGGCCGTACTTGAAATGATACAGTATATAGATTTTAAACCCGATATAATCCATTGTAACGATTGGCAGACGGCGCTCGTACCCGTATATTACAGCACCATGTATGCAAATTCGCCCGGATACGAAAACATAAAGACGGTGTTTACAATTCATAATATTCAGTATCAGGGCATTTACGGAATGGAGATTATACCCGAGGTTATAGGTATTCCTCCGCAGGCAACAAGCGTTATAGAATATGACGGCGATGTAAACTTTATGAAGGGTGCGGTTGAAACCGCTAACAGGGTAACTACCGTCAGCCCGTCATATGCAAGCGAAATACTCGACCCCTGGTATTCGCACGGGCTTGATACAATTTTAAACGAGAGAAGATGGAAGCTTTCGGGAATACTCAACGGCATAGATGTTGAGCTGTATAACCCCGAAACGGACCCCGATATATTTTACCCTTATTCGGCGGACGACTTTAAGGATAAGGCCAAAAACAAGAAAAAATTGCAGGAGCTTGTCGGGCTTCCCCAAAAGGCCGACACACCTGTTATCGGCATAGTTTCAAGGCTTGTTTCACACAAGGGGCTTGACCTTGTAAAGGCGGTTTTGGAGGAGCTTATCCAAACCACCGATGTCCAGATAGTCGTTTTGGGCTCGGGAGACTGGCAGTATGAGGACTTCTTTAAGCAGATGGCAGGCAGGTATCCCGAACAGCTTTCGCTTACGCTCGGATTTAAGCCGTCGCTTTCAAAGAAAATTTATGCCGGAAGCGATATGTTCCTTATGCCGTCAAAATCAGAGCCGTGCGGACTTTCCCAGATGATAGCCCTGCGCTACGGCTCGATACCGATAGTGCGTGAAACGGGCGGCCTTCGTGACAGCATTAAGGACTCGGGCGACAACGAGGGCAACGGCTTTACCTTTGCCAATTACAACGCCCACGAAATGCTCCATACAATCCGCCGTGCCATTGAGGGCTACGGCAACAAAGAGGGCTGGAGCATACTTGTTAAAAGGGCTATGGAGTGCGACTACTCCTGGGGCAAATCCGCTAACGAGTACATTAAGCTGTATAGGGCGCTTTTAAAGGAATAAAGAACAATTTAAAATACGGTTTTTTCAGGCTCTCCTCACCTTAGGAGAGCCTTAGTTTATATAAAACTTAAATATTAAAAGTTTTTGTCCGTCTTTTTCATACCGTCGCTTTTTATTGACAAATTCAGATATTCATATATAATATATATGCTTCAAAAATACAGACAATTTGCTCTTGAAGCGGTCAGTTCGTAACCATCCTGACCGGCGCATACTGCGCCAATCAAAACTAAGGAGAAACAGAATATGAAAAAGTCGAATGTCAACACTCTTGTGCTCGGCGCATTTATCGCCGCACTCTACGCCGCTCTGACCTATGCCGCGTCCCTTGCCGGGCTCGCCTACGGTCAGGTGCAGTTCCGATTTTCGGAGGCGCTTACCGTTCTCGCCGCCCTGACCCCTGCGGCAATACCCGGGCTTACAATAGGCTGCTTTTTAGGCAACCTCGGCAGTCCCTACGGTATGGTCGATATTGTATGCGGAACTCTGGCGACCTTAATCGCCGCCGTGCTGTCGTATTTGACAAGGAATGTAAAGCTAAAGGGCATACCGGTGCTGGCGCCGCTCTTCCCGGTAATTTCAAACGCCGTAATAGTGGGCCTTGAAATAACTGCGTTTTTGCCGGAGGGTATAAGCCTTTACGCCTTTTTGATAAACGCCCTCTGGGTCGGAATAGGGGAGCTTGTTGTGTGCTATGCGGGAGGTATTCCGCTTTTGATAGCCATACAAAAAACCGGGCTTAAAAAATACTTTAACTTTTAAATAAGGATTGAACAACACCGCCCTTTTATGGTAGAATAAAAAATAGGGTGGTGTTTTTATGTCTAAAATTATTGTAGCCGACGACGAACAGCTTATAAGAAAGCTTTTAGGCGATTTTTTGAGAAAAGAAAACCATACCGTGCTTGAGGCGGAGGACGGCGAAAAGGCCATTGAGCTTTTTAAGAAAAATCCCGATACGGGCCTTTTAATTCTTGACATAATGATGCCGGAGATAGACGGCTGGGAAGTTTGCAGGAAAATAAGGAGAATTTCCGATGTGCCTGTTATGATGCTAACCGCAAGGAGCCAGGATTTTGATCAGATAACAGGCTTTGAGGCAGGTGCGGACGACTATGTTACAAAGCCTTTTTCACCGGCGGTAATAGTAAAAAGGGTAGAGGCTCTGCTCAGGCGAAAATCGGCAAACCGTGCTGAAAACAGCAATAATTATTGGGGACTTGCCATTGACCCGTCCGCACATGAAATAAGAATTGACGGCAAAGAAGTGGAGCTGACCTTAAAGGAGTTTAAAATCCTTGAGATGCTTCTGTCCTCTGTCGGCAGGGCGTACAGCCGTGAACAGCTTCTTGACAGCGTGTGGGGCTTTGATTATTTCGGCGATACAAGAACCGTTGACTCCCATGTGGCAAGGCTTCGCACAAAGTTAGGCAGTTGGGGAGAGTCGCATTTAAAAACGGTTTACGGCGTGGGATATAAAATTCAGGAGAAGCTGAATGAAGAATAAGCAGGGCAAAAAGTATATAAGCATAAGGTCCAGACTTTTTCTTGAGGTCGGGGCTGTTATACTTGTTGCCGTAACGGTTATACTTTCATTAAACAACTTTATTTTGCCTGCCTTTTATGTTTACAACGAAAGGCGGAATATGAAAAGCGTTTGCGGCGAGATCGACGACTTCCTTTCAACCGGGGCGGACGCAACGCAGTATGTATCCCAGCAGGAAAAGAACAACAGCTTTTCAATAGATATTTACGGCGAGGACGGCACGCCCGTATATATCGGGACAGATGATATTTTTTCTTCGGGCGGTAAGGTAACCGTTTCGCACAGAAAGGATTATGACGACGGCTCTTTTTACGAAACGCAGACAAATTTAAGCAGTGAAAAGCAGTACATCGTTTACGGCACCGTACTAAGTTCGGGCGGCGAAATAGAAATGTTCAGCAGTAAGGATTATATCGACACTACCTCGCATACCGTGGTGTTTATTGCGAACACGATAAGCGTTACCGCTCTGCTGTTGGCGCTCGTGTTTATATTCTTTTACACAGGCAGGTTTACAAAGCCCCTGATAGCGATGAGTAAAATTACAGGCAAAATGGCGGAAATGGATTTTACCGAGAAGTGCGAATTAAACGGCAGGAACGATGAAATTTCCGTCCTGTCGTCAAGTATAAATTATCTTTCCGATTCCCTTAACTCCACGCTGAAGGACTTAAACCAAAAAAACGAAAAGCTGAAGGACGATATTGAAAAGGAAAAAAATCTCGAAAAAATCAGAAAAGATTTTATTTCAAATGTTTCGCATGAGCTTAAAACGCCCATTTCAATTATCAGGGGATATTCCGAGGGTGCGGTTATGATGCTTGACAGCGGCGACGAGGAGGCCGCCAAGTCCTACTGCGATGTCATTGTCACCGAGACGGAAAAAATGAATGCGCTTGTGCTTGAACTGCTGGAGCTTTCAAAGTACGAATCGGGCAACATTGAAATTAGCAGGGAAAAATTCGATATTTACAATATGATAAGCGAATATGCGCTCGGTGCGGAAATAAAGTTTAGGGAAAATTCCATAACCTTTGAAAACAATGTTCAAAAGGGCATAGAGGGCGTAGGCGATACGATAAAGCTTGAGATGATAGTAAACAACTACATTTCAAACGCCGTTTCGCACGCCGGAGGGGAGAAGCTTATCAGGGTCGGCAGTGAGGAGCTGTCCGATTGCTACAGGATAAGCGTGTTTAACACCGGCGAAAACATCTCGGAGGAAGAAAAGGACAAAATATGGATAAGCTTTTACCGTGCGGATAAATCCCGTTCGAGAAGCGAGGGACGCTTCGGGCTGGGGCTTTCCATAGTTTCCGCCATACAAAAGCTCCATAAACGGGATTACGGCGTTTATAACACCCCGGACGGCGTTTGCTTTTGGTTCGATATAGAAAAGGCTTGACGATATAATCTTGCAGAGATTGACATAAAGCAGAGGAAAACCCAAAAGTGCGCTTTTGGGGTGTAAAATGTGCGCCGGGTTAATAGCGGTAGATTTATTGATGATTTTGTAGTTTGATTTATTAAACCTGCGTGTTTTCCCACCACATCATAAATAAAACGACGGCATAAAAAGCGTTTTTGCTTTTAGTGCCGTCGTTAAATATTTATTTCGTATTAATTGCTGTTGCCGTTATCGGGTAACGGTTTTTTGCTTATTTTTGAAAGTCATAGCTCTCGATAATGGACTCAACTTCCTTTGCGACAACCTTAAAAATTTCGGAGCCGAGCTTTTCAAACTCCTCATCTGCGCCCTTTCCGCAAACCATGGCAAAGGTTTTGCCGACAGCGGAAATAAAATCTTCCTTTTTAATTGCAAGGTAATAAAAGCTGTACTCTACAGCGTCCGAAAACTCCTCGTAAAATGCGCCGGCATTTTTGATTATGCTGTCGTAAATCGTGTTTGTCGCCGTGTTTTTTAACAGGGCGTTGGGAAGTAACCTGTTAATACAGTACTCGGCGGTGAAAAACATAAGTATTTTGATTTGGAAGATTATTTTTTCGGAATAGTTGAGCGGACCGACCTCTTCCTCAAGAGAACAGCGCAAATTTTCCGTATCAAGGAACCTCGCCGAAAGCTCTTTTCCCAAATCCTTAGCCTTCTGCGTGTTGCCGTTTGAACGCTGTGTATTCATTTCGGAAATCAACGCAATGGTGTCATCTGCTTCGTTTTTTGACTTTCCGACAAAAATTTTAATATCGTTATCTTCCATCTTTTGCTCCTTTGGGGGATTTTAGACTGCATTGGTTGCCTGGGCGGCTTTCTGAGCCTTTTTCAAAAGTCTTTTTTGACGGGCCTTGTAGCTTAACAGCTTTGTAACGGCTTCGCCGGGTGCGCCTATGTCGCCCGGGGAAATACTCCGCATATTGTAAAGGCCGTGGAAATCCGTTCCGCCCGTCATAACAAGCTTATTTTTTGAAGCAAGCTTTTTAAGCTGAGTCTGTTGCTGTTCGTCGGCGGACGGGTGCCAAACCTCGATACCGTCAAGGCCGTTTTCAATAAGCCTCGGCAAACAGTCAAGGTTGTCTGACGCAATGGGGTGCGCAAGCACGGCAACGCCGCCGGCGTCGTGGATAGCCGTAATAACCTCGTTAATATCGGGGTATTTGGGCGAAACCAATATATTTTCGTCAGAGTCGGGCGAAAACAGCTTGTCGTAAAGCTTGCCGTAAATAGAAGTCGTGTAACCGCACTCCATAAGTGCCTGCATAATGTGCTGTTTATAGATGTTCGTAGACCCTGTAGCGCATTTAATTATAAATTCCGTTGCGATGTTAAATCGCTTTGCGACCTGAAGCATCATAATGTGCGCCGCCTTTTTCCTTGCCAAAGAATTTCTGTGGCAAAGTCCCTCAAGCCTGTCGGGCATATCGCTAAGATAGCAAAGCAAATTAACCCTTTTACCGGTTTGCGAGTCCGTAGAAGAAAGCTCAACGCCCGGTATAACATTTACGCCGTAGCGTTCGCCTATGATTTTCCCCCTGACCGTACCGGCAAGGCAGTCGTGGTCGGTAATTGCGATGGTTTCAAGACCTCTTTTCTTCGCCAAGGTAATTAAATCCTCAATTCCGAGAGATCCGTCCGATAATTTTGTATGGCAATGTAAATCTGCGTATGGCATAATTCCTCCTGTGTTTTTCAAACATAACCCTAAAAAATATTCAAAATAAGCTTAAAAATTACAAAACTCCTGCAATAATAACATATATTTATTATACTATTCATTTATTACATTTTCAAGTGTTATTATTATGTTTTTACGCAGTTTTTCGGGCGTTTTTGTGAAAAGATTTTATCAAGATTGCCCGTTAAGAACAATTTAACAGTTGACAAACCCATATAAAAGTGTGTATAATATCAAATGCTTGATAGATACGCTGTGCTGCTATGGCTCAGGTGGTAGAGCACATCCTTGGTAAGGATGAGGTCGGCAGTTCGAGTCTGCCTAGCAGCTCCAAAAATCGGTGAGGTAATAAAACGCCTTGCCGATTTTACTTTTTCAACGATTTTTATGGCAGGTTTTCGGCAAGCAAGAAGTAACGGCGAAAAGTAAAAATGTATCGTTTTTACCGTACGGAAAGTTTCGGGAGAAAGCTTATTTAAAGCCTTCTCCCTTTAGTTTTGTCTTGTTTTTCGCTTTTAAGTCAATTTTTATTTTTTACCCTTTTCTCAAGCAGGAGCGTTGCGCCGAGCATCAGCATAAAGCAAACGCCCAAATAATACGGGAAAAAGCCAACGCCGAATTTCTTTGAAAGCAGACCGAAGATGATGGGCGACAGCATTATTGACATATATGCAAAGCCCATTTGAGTGCCGATAATCGACTGCGAAATTGAATTGTCAAAGTATTTTACGGTAAGCTGCGTCATATTCGGGAACAGCGGCCCGTTGCCGAAGCCGACAAGAAAAAGTCCGACGGTTGCCAAAAAAGTATTTCTTGTTAAAAGCAAAATAAGTATAGCCGCCAAGGTTATACCCTGGCCTGCGAAAACGACCTTTTCACACGGCAGTTTTTTTACCGCAAAGCCCGATAAAAACCTGCCTATGGTCACACCGGCAAAATAAAATGTCACAAGCTTTGCCCCGTATTCGGGCGAGACTCCTTTGGAGTTTACAAGGTAAGTACTGCCCCACACAAGGCAGACGGCCTCAATGGCGCACGAACCTATGAACACAAGCCATTGTACCCTGACTGCCGAATTTTTAAAAAGCACGGAAAATTTCACGGGCTCGGCGTTTGCAGGCTCTGCGTCATATTCATCGGACGAGAACCTTTTCCAAAGCGGCAAGGATAAAATCAAAATTACAAGTATTGAAAGCTGTATGTAAAACATTGTGCGGTAGCCCGAGCGCCACCGCATGCCGTCCTTGATAAAAAGCGACATAAGATACGGGCTCAGAGCCACGCCGACCCCGTAAAAGCAATGCAGGAAGTTCATATGTGAAGCGTTAAAGTGCTTTGCGACAAAGTTGTTTAACGCAACATCAATCGACCCTGCGCCAAGCCCCTGCGGAACGGCAAAAAGGCACAGCCAAAGCATATTTTTTGAAAACGAATAGCCGAGAAGCGCTATTACCGTCAGCGCCGTGCTCAGCACCATAACGGGCGCAG
Organism: uncultured Clostridia bacterium; assembly: GCA_947630285.1. Lineage (GTDB taxonomy): Bacteria > Bacillota > Clostridia > Oscillospirales > Acutalibacteraceae > Fimenecus. The sequence goes on from CANRHD010000009.1 coordinate 60,267, forward strand.
TTTTTAATTTTTTAACTACACGCTCGCTTGAAAAGCTTGAAACTATCGTACCCAACGAGATGATAAGCGAAACTGCGCTCACATCGGAAACATTGGCATTGAACTCGGGGTAAATAGCCGGCCATGCGCTTCCCAACAGGGAATCGGGTATTCCCAGCCCTATATATGCAATAAAAATAACTGTCAATAAAGCGGTTGTCGCCATAACTGTGTCCTTTCACGGCTATAAGCGTTAAACATTCGGAGCCGATAAAAACTATTGATTTTTCCCGATTTTTGAGAGATACGCCAAAGCGCTGTGCAGGGCAACGTTTCCCTCGCCTACGGCCTTGGCTATCTGGTAGGGTGCGCCCGTGCAGTCTCCGGCGGCAAAACAGCCGTCAATGTTCGTTTTCATCTCTCGGTCAACGATTATTCTTCCGTTTTCCGTCTCAAGCTTACTCAATAAAATATCTGCTGCGGCGGACTGCTTTAGGAAAAATACCCCGTCAACCTTTATTTTATCGCCGTTTTTAAGCTTGATTTCCTCAACTCGGTTTTGACCGCATACCGCCTTTATACCGCTGTGGGGCTTTATGATATTTTCCCTTTCAAGACTGCTTTTAAAGCTCGGGAAATAATACACCCTTTGGGCGATTTCGCTTAAATATACCGCCTCGGCCTCTTCTTCCGGGCAGTCGCAGGAAACCGCTATGGTTTTACCTTTAAATAGGTTGCCGTCGCAGGTTGCACAGAAGCTCACGCCCCTGCCGAGAAATTCTCTTTCGCCCTCAACGGGCTTTAAGGATTCCGCACCCGTTGCGAGTATCACGCAGTCCGCCTCAAACTCCTTTAAATCGGCAAGCAGTATAAAACGGCCGCCCCTTTTGTAAATTCCCGTTATCTTTTCGTCTGTGATGCCGACGCCCGCTTTGTCCAAATGAGCCTTGAATTTTTCGTTAAGCTCTTTTCCGCTTATTTCGGGTAGACCGGGGTAATTGCTTATCAGCTTTGAAAGCTCTACCTTGCGACTTAAATCCCCGTTCCCGAAAAGAATAACGGATTTGTTCCTGATTTTGGCGTTGAGGGCCGCAGAAATTCCGGCAGGTCCGGCGCCCACTATCGCAATATCCGCTCTGTTCATTTTATCACCTTGAATTTGTGAAAGATTTTTATCCTGAAAATAATAACTCCCACGGCGGCCGCAGGAGCTGACATAAAAATTTGCGGTCTGTTACGGATTGTTCAGACCCAAGCCGGCAAGGTACCAATACGGGTCCGTGGTTGCGCTTTCTGTTTGGCCGTTTTCCGTCTCGCCGGGAATAACTGCAAGGTCGGCGGAGGTTGTTTCGGGTACGGCGGTCGTTACGGGTTTGGTTGTGGTTTCGGGCTTGGTCGTGGTAACGGGAGCGGTAATCGGCTGTAAATTAATGCCGGCGTTTGAATTGTTTTCGGGGCTTGCCGTAACAATGGCGGAGGCCTCGGGATTTTCGGATTTGCCGTTTACCGCATGCTTGACGGCAACGCCTGTAATTATCGCCGCCAAAATTATAACGCAGGTAATGATAATCTTGACGATTAAAAACTTTTTCTTTCTTGCGGCTTTCTCTTTTTGCAAGTTTTCAATTTTTTCCTGACGGGAATTACCGTTCATTTTGTTTTCATCCTTGTTAAAACTTATTGTATTATAATAGTATATTTTAGTTTACCCCCGTTTGTCAATGTTTTTGACTTGAAAGGGCAAAGATTTTAAGCTATACTGTTATTTGAAAGCGGTGAAATTATGACTAAAGAAAGCTATGAAAAGCTGTTAAAACCGTTTAAGGAAAATAAAACTGCGGCGACGGCGTTAAATGCGCTCGATAAAACCCTGACTGCGCTCATTTACATTTCTTATCCGTGCCTGCTGTTTTATCTTTTGCTGTTTTGCAGGGAAAAATTAATAAAATCCGTGCTTGTTCCGGCAATTATGCTTGTGCTTGTGAGCATATTGAGAAAAATTATAAACAGACCCAGACCCTATGCCGCCTTTAATACCGAAGCTGTAATAAAAAAGGATAAGCAGGGCGAATCAATGCCGAGCCGCCACGCCTTTTCCGTTTTCATAATAGCCATGACCTTTTTGTATTGCTTTGGGGCTTTGTCTATTCCCGTTTTCGCCGTGGGAGTAATCCTCGGCGCGGTAAGAATTTTTGGCGGAGTTCACTACCCGTCGGATATTGCCGCAGGCGCCGCAATAGGGATAATTTCCGGCCTGATAGGCTTTTTCGTTATATGATAAAGAAATTACAATATAAAATCCCAAAACCCGTTTCACCGCAAATATGCGCTTTTTCGAACAGTACCCGTAAAATAAAAATCTTCGCCATGCCTTAAATAAATTGCCCTAAGTAAGTTAGACAAAGGTTTAAAGAAAGCTTTATAAAAGCTGAATATTAATGAATAAAATAAGAACTAAAACGGATTTATATTTAGTCTGTGGACACATAGCCATACCTCAAAAAAAACAAACAACATTACCTTGAGCAGGATATCCGAATCATATCTTTTACAGCTTGTCCTTTTTTCTTAATGGTAAGGTATTGACAAAATGACTTCTATTGTGTATACTAAAATCAATGGGCATAGCACCCATCACCAAAACAATATTTTAGGAGGTTATCATATGCCACGAGTTTATTCTAATTATACACAGCAGGAGCTTCTGTTACTGCAACAAGAAAGCGCAAAAATGGGATTAACCGTATCATCTTATCAAAAGTACAGGACCCTAAAAGCCTTGAACAATAATAATACTTTTAATATGCCAACCTTGATTTCAACCATGAAAGAAACTCTTGCACAAAAAAAGAAAGGCGATGTATTTATCGTGTCGGCTTTATTGCCGGACAAATGGGTATCCTTGACGAGGAGTCAGAAGACCACATTAGCTAAAGCTTTGAAAGGAATTGTTGATGAGAACCCCAAAAAATATGCAATCAACGCTGTTTTGCCGGGTAAAATTAACCAGTATATCGTTTTATAAAGTTGATTATTATTAAGATATGCTAATGGAGGTGATTAACCGAAATGAGCAGTATATATGCAATCAGCGACATTCACGGATACATTGAATCACTTGATGAAGCCCTGAATCTTGTCGATTTATCCGGCGATAATAAACTTATATTTTGCGGCGATTACATACATAGAGGGCCGGACAGTTACGCAGTGTTAGATAAAATTATGGAGCTGGAAATGAAATACGGCCCTGATAAAATAATTGTCCTTGCCGGAAACCACGAAGACATGGTTGCGGAGGGCAGATACCCTATTTGTTATTACGATGATGAAGTTGACGCCGACGGCAGTGACGATAAATACATTTTATGGATGCAGAATTTGCAGAGATATTATGTAGAAGAGGACACCGACACCATATTTGTTCATGCAGGGGTTGACGAGGAGGCAGGTGACTTATGGGAATGGGGGACAGATGATTATACTTTTACAGAAAAATACCCTGCGCAAACGGGAAAGTTTTATATGAATATTGTTGCCGGGCATATTGGAACAGAAGAGATTTCAGGCGACCCCAATTTCCATGATATATACTATGACGGCGAAAGCCATTATTATATTGACGGAACAGTAACGGTTAGCGGAATTATTCCGGTTATCAAGTTAGACACGGACAGCCGTAAGTTTTACCGTGTATCAAAAAACGGCGAATGGTTAATAACACCGTTTGATGAAGAATTTTAAGGGAAGCTATACTATCGCATATTTATATTATTAATTTTTATCCCGACATGACAGGCTACTCTGTTTTGTCGGGTTTATTTGCTTTTAATCTTATTTTTAATCTTATAATATATTTTTTGAATGGCATTATGTGTAGTTTATGATAAAAACTAAAGTATTAAGACATAAAATGTATTTTTTTCTGTAAATCTTAATTAAATAATTGAAAATATTATACTATTAATAAAAAATCGCATTAATATGCGAATAAATGATTGACAAAAACGAAGCGCATCGAGTATAATAATATTGGTAACAAAGAAAAATTTAATGGACGGAGTGACATTATGGCTATTTCATATAACAAGTTATGGAAGCTACTTATTGATAAGAAAATGACTGCTGCTGATTTGCGAAAACAAGCTGACATAGCTCCTAACACATTGACAAGAATGAAAAAGGACCGGGAAGTCACGATGCAGGTCCTTGAGAGAATATGTGATGTTCTTGATACTGATTTCGGAGAGATTGTGGAATATTATCCCGATAATGAGCGATAACAATTATATCAATCCATTAAACAATAAAATGACATAATAATTACAACTGATTTGAAAGGGAATAATTTTATGAATTACAATCCAAAACCTATTGATACAAGCGATATTATCCTCCCGGAAGAGCTACTTGCTCTTACAGAAAAGATTGCCGAAAATGTACACGATGTGTGGGCGGTCGGCAGACTTGAGCAAGGCTGGACTTATGGACCGGTAAGAAATGATGAAAGAAAAGAAACACCTTGTCTTGTTCCGTATAATGAACTACCGGAGAGCGAAAAAGAATATGATAGAAATACTGCATTGGAAACAGTCAAACTGATTGTAAAAATGGGATATTTGATTTACCTTAATAATTAAGTAAATAGTAAGATTTATATATTATGATTGTATTATATGCTGCCTCAATGACCGTAGCAATAGTGGACATGTAATTATATTGTACGATGAGTTATTTAAAGAAAAAAACAATTGAAAGCATTTGAGTCAAGTTTCGCAAGTTATGGACACATTTTTTGGAAAACAGCAGACATAGTAATGTAAAATATAATCATTGTAGTATTTATCATTTTATATTACTTTTTGCTAATTGTGAGAAAATGTGACATGACATATTAATATATAAACTTAAGGTTTTAAACAGGTAACCCGTCATTCGGTTTCTTTCTTTGTATATCTGAAATGAGTTTTAGTTCTTTCGGAGTATGTTGATTGGAGTGGTGTGGTCGGTGTGATTTATCGGCGAGAGATTGCAATGTTCCGTCATACCGCTTTAGCCAATGATAAATGTATTGCCGGTTCGTTTTGTATCTGATTGCCGCCTTTGTTACACCATATTTGTTTGCGTAATTAATTAGAGCTTGACGATACAACATAGTTTGTGTTACAGTTTTCATTGACGAATAGCCTCCTTGCTGCTTTTTTGTATAGCAACTTAACTGTAACACAGGATTCGCTATTCGTCACTTCTTTTTTTCTTTTTGTAACACATCTATTGTAAACTTACACATTACACGCCAAGAATGATATAACTTTCTATTGAAAAAAATGGAAAAAAGTGATATAATGTATAATATTGTTGATGGTTTGCTCAATTCTTATTTTTAAAAACATGATTATGGGAGATAAAAAAATGATTCCTTCGCAAAAATTTCTGTTGCCAAAAACATATTTAGATAGACAGAATCGTTGTAATTCTAGATATTATTTTATTAGTTATTCTCACAAGGACGAAAAACAAATTTTTGAACTTCTGAACGAGCTGTATATAAAAAAAGTTAATTATTGGTATGATGCTGAGCTTGATCCTGGAGATATTTGGAATGAACGCGTTGAAGGGATTATTACTAATCCTCATTGTGTGGGCACAATTATATTTATGAGTTGTAATTCTTTGATTAGTGATGCAGTTCAGCAAGAATTAAAAAAATCTTTAGAGATAAGGGAAAAAAGAGACAGTTTTCGCATCACTCCTATTATTATTGGTGCGAAAGACGCAATAAGTTTATTGAATTCCGTTTCAGAACAGAATGAGGCTTTCTACTTTTCAACAGAATATGATATGTTTAAGAATTTAGTACATAATGATGTGTATATTAAATTTGAAAAAGCGAAGGATTCAATTATCTCAAATTCTCAAATGGATAATGTTATGGAAGATCATTATGTTAATTTTCGTGGTTCTTTTATTCATGAATTACCGCATTATTCAGATGGAATCAATCAAATATATCAACTTGGAAAATTTCCGTTTGAAGAAGATGGGCAAGAAAAACCTATAGAATGGCAATTAGTAGCAAATGATGACAAATTATATTATTTTGTTACAAAATACTGCATAGATTTTGTAGATAAAAGCAATATTGAGAAAACAATAAATGAGGTAAAAAGAACAATACATAATAGATGTTTAGAAAATATTTCATTGATTGATGAGGAATTTTTGACAGATTATTTCTCTCAAATATCTTATGCTTTGCCCACTGATTATGCTGACAGGAATAGACAGCAACTTTTAAGGCTTTTTTGGGTGAGAAGTAAAAGCGATTTAGAATATGATTATTCTTTTTTCAATACTCAAAATATTAAAATTGAAGGTAAAATTAAAAGAGATCAGTTAAATGCTGGAATTCGTCTTGTTATGGTTATTAACAACAATAAAATAGGAGGAGAATAATAAATGCCAAGTATAAATGATATTATTAAACAAAAAAAAGGTCAAAATGAATTTTTTAATACTTACCAATCTTCTGAGGAAATAGGTAGAAAGATTTTTAATAGTTTTATCAAACAATTTGATAAAGAAAAAGGTTTTCCGTTGTCTGAAGAAAAAGATGGGAAAGAGAAGGCGTTTGGAACTATATCTAATGCGATGGCGGTTTCAACCATTCTTGAACTTGAGGACATGGGTGTTGATATTACTGGTTTTATAAATGAATTTAATTTTTTGCTAAAAACAGTAATAGAATCTGTTTATGGCTCTAATATTAATTCGTATCCCAGATTTGATGCATCACCTTACATAAGAGGTAATAAGGATCGTATTGATCAAATTTATTCTTATGTTGAAACTGCATCTAAGATTATGATAATTATGATTGATTTGCGGAATTTTGCTAATAAACATGATATTGAAGGTACCCAGTTTAAGCAATCAATTACTATTTCTGGTAAGACAATTTCTTCATATGCTGAATTATCAGTTTTGGCGGAAAAAGTTCTTTTGGATTCAATGAAGTTCCTTACAGATTCAGTACTTGTAATTGATCCGGAAAACATAAAAAAAAGACAAATTGACGGAAAAGATTATTTCGTTCGAGCTAATATACCCGTTGAGATTGCTTATCGAGGATGGACTTTCTGTGCACCTGAAAACGATTCTGGTTCATTTGATACATCAATTTATTTCACATACCATGCAACGAACGCATATATTTCACTTTATAATGCATATCCTGAGATTATTGGAAAGGTTTTTTCTAGGGACAGAAAGCATATTAATGATTGGAGAGATACTGCTTTTGACATAAGAGAAATGAATGATGTAGAGAAAGAACTTCACAATCGAAATGTTGAGTTTGTTATAAATAATGCAGATTTAATTGACAAGTTCAGAATTATGACAGCGTCTTCTGGCCGATATATTGAAGCAAAACTATCAGAAAAAGGCACCGACTTAACATTTGATTTTGTACGTAGTGATTTCAGTAGAATATCTTCTTCTCGCATTTTAGATATGCAGGACAATAATGCAGTTATTAACACGCTATTTATTTTGGCTATTTATCTTAATGCCGGTATTGATGAGGATTATGAAGCTATTGGATCTGAAAAAAAAGAATGGTTTTATAACCAATTACAGTTTTCAATTTCAAATATTCGAAAAATATATAATATTCTTGAGGCAGATGGAAAACAGGATTTGATAGATTCATTTCGCTTAGATAAGGCACTTTTTTCAGAAAAATATCCTACTGAATATAAATCGTTTGTGAGACAATTTAGAAAAGCTTGCGAAAATGTTGCAGTATATGATCTAATCCCTTTACTTTGCAATACTTATTCAATTGTTTTTAACTTTTTAATTCAGTATCCTCAACTTGAAATGACCCAGAACCTTGATTTGATTATGAGAAACTGTAGTAGCAGCGATGAATGGCTGTGGGGTGATGATAACGGATTCAATATAAACAATCATCTTTATTACATCGTTGCACTTGAAGGGTTTTATAAATACTATAATGATTATGAAGAACCACTGTCAGGAAATGAGGAATCATATAATCGTATTGTAAAGAAAAACAATAAGCAAAATGAAGCAAAGTTAGCTGAGAAACGAAAAAAAATTGAAGTTCTTGAAACAGAAATTGAGGGATTACGCACAAGGAAGTCAGAACTTGATAAGGAGGTAGAGCGGCTGGCCGTTAGTTCATTTGACAGAATTTTTAACGAAAGAATCAGCGAATACTTTAACTCTCTGTCTAGGAAAGCTGTGACATATTATTTAAATGCTAGAAAAAATGGGATGACGCAAGGACAATTTGAAGAGGCTTTGAAAGATAATGAAGAGTTGCGTACTGCCTTTGCAATATTTGGCTCTATAAATTTTAACGAAAAGCTAATCAGGGAATTATCAGATTGTGTTCAAAATGGTGAGTATTTTATGAATCTTATGGAAGAGAAAATAATAAACTCTGTTGTTGATAGACTTCAATTAGATTAACAAGAAAGGATTTAAGGTAAATTTATGATTAATATTTCTTTTTTCTCATATAAAGGTGGAGCAGGTAGGACATCGTTGCTTTTTAACACATTACCATTTTTAGCACAGAGACTCAACGCAACAGAACAAGAACCAATTATTGTTCTTGATTTGGATTTGGACAGTAAAGGATTATCGTATCTTGTAGACAGGTCATCGGCTATCAATTCAATTCAAGTATTAAGGGGTGACAGTTCGATCGGATTCAGATATGTAGGAGATATAAGGGACCATCCTTTTTTTAGCAAACTTGTTCCCATTGGAGCTCTTGTTGGCCTTCCTGTAAGTTTGGATAGATCTATTCTTTGCGTTACGGCTCATAGTCAAGAAGGAGCTAATTATTTAAGTGAAACAAATAATTATGATGCAAGAAATGTGGATTTAAGAACATTAAACAGACTTTGCGGAAAATTTCATTGTAAAGCAATAGTTATGGATACTCCGACTGGCAATCAACTTGCTGGAGAACAGGCATTAAGTATTTCGTCAAAAATTGTAACAGTAATGCGTATAACTCGCCAGTTTAGAAAGGGAACGGAAGAGTTTTTGAAGAAAAAATCTCAGGGAACAGAATTTTGCGGCAAAGAGTACATTATTGTTCCAAATGCGGTTCCCAGTACTGAGGGTACTACATTTCAAATGGATAGTATTATGGAAGACATAAGGTTATCTGTAAAAAACTCTATCGGTGAAAAAAATATAGCTAATCTTTCTCTTCTTGAAAATGGCAACATGGGTATAAATGAAGTAAATCTTTTTAAGTTTAGGGAAGAAAATCTTAAAAGGGAAATTCAAAGGCGTAAGCAATCAAAACTTCCGATTGCCGATGATGAAATGAAAGCACTAAAAATGTATGAGTTTTTAGCGGAGGAACTTACATATGTCAATTCTTGAAGAAAGGCTAAAACAAGTTGAATATTACATTCCTGATGAGAATTTAAGACATATTATCTTTAATTACGATGATGAGGCTCCGCAGTTCCTTAGCGATGATAAAGTTTGCCTTCAGTACTTTTCTAATATAATGACATTTACAATGCTCACTGTTTGGAATGTATTCTTATCATGGAAGAAAAATGCAGAAGAGCAGATACCTGATGGTAGTAATTCTTTTTGGCGTATTTATAATATGTTAGACAAGACTTGCGATTCTACAAAAATTAACGGGGAATTTATTGATGATCTCCTACTTAATTTAGAAATAGATTGCCTTGTTGATACAGAAGACTCACAAAGCTTTGTTGAAGCTTTAGGTATTACAGACTTTTTCCATTTTAATATACACAACAATAAATTATCGAAATATATTTATATGGTAAAACAAGGGCGTCTTCATTCTCGAAATGTCGGTATGCCTTTTGGTTTTGATGAATTTTGTGAGTGCTTAAGATCGTTTCATTTTCTGAGTACCACAAAGATAGCATTTTATCCTTCAGGTATATGTCAGAATCATATACCTCAAAACGATATTATGGGAATAACTGCTGAACTTGGGAACTGTAGCAAAAAAATTAAGAAAATTAATTATTTTCATACTGTATTGTCCTTACCCTTTGAAACATACTATGTGGAAGACTTTAAACCAACGGATGCGCGTCATTTTGATGAGAAACATGAAAAAAACCAATCTGTGACACTAAATTTTGCCCAACTTGGTGGTACAGGTCGCATTTCTGTAACATTGATGAATGAAGAGTTTGGGGATGTATCCAATAAATATGTTTTAGTACGAGATGCTGTAGTAGAAAAGTTCTTTTTGGACTGCGACATTATTAATATGCTTCGTAATGGTAAAGAAGGCGCATTCTTTAGGGATTATATTTTGCTAAACAATAAGTATTTAAAGAATTTATCTTATACTATTTCTGATTCGCTTAATTCGGGAACTCGTAGTGCAATTGTACGGAATTACATAGGAAAATATAAAGACATTTTTGAAAAAATGTATGTTACCTCTTTATATAATAAAAAAGAGATTGTTGGTTATCGTTGGGATGAAATTGTATTGTTTCTTCTTTTAGAAGAGGGAGTATATGAATTTTTAATGTTTTTACTGCATTATAGTAGCTACGATGTGATAAAAGATGCATTTAAACGACGGTTTGGAAGAGATACCATTAATGACATTTGTAAAGGCAATGACTTTTTGGTGAATCCGGAATATAAATTGACTCCCGGGGCTTCCGATAATGCAAAAATCGATTGTTATGCAAAAGCAATAATAGTTCTGGCAACTAGGCTTTTTAATCAACCGGAGTGGGATATTGAAAGAAGCGTATATCCAACAACGATTGACAGTATAATAACTGAGTGTGAAAGAGTACATAGATTACCTGATATAAAAAGGGGGAAAATTGTATTTTATTCTAATATATTATTACGAACACTATCCTTTATAACACAGTTCTATCTTGGCGTCTTTCAGTATTCTCGCTGTAAAATGGATGCAATTATTGGCCTTAATTCTACTGGTTTCTATCATAGTGATTATCAAAGATTTAAGGAATCTAAGGAACAGTGGATTGAAGAACTAAAAACTACACTTGCAAAAAGTAAGGATACATGCAATAAAGTATTTATTGACAGTTATTCAGAAACAGCTATAAAAGAAAGAATAATTGAGGCATTCAAAAATTTAATAGATTTAAACAATGAATACAGTAATTACCATGATGGTTATAATGAAGTGCTGTTTGAAACGACAGGGAAACATAGTTTGTTTAACTCAAAAAAAATGAAGAATTTTTGCGATAATATTTGTCAACTTGTGATGAATTCAAAAAATGATGAAGAAAGCAAATTTTTTGAGCAATTGAAATCTTTTCTTTTGTATCTTAAAACAGGGTTAGATGAAAAAGAGCGAATGAAAAATGGTGATGAATTTGCTGTTGAGTCGGCTATTTTTCCTATAGTTGGCCAGTATTCTAGCGGTACTACATCAGTAGATGGATATAAATATTCTGTCTTTAAAGTATTATCTCTTGATAATAATTATTCGGATGGCTCAATTAGAATAAAAATGATTACAGAAGATGAATTTGATTTTGGTTGTTACTATTATTGTGTGCCTAATATAAATAGAATTGCAAATTTTATTGGAAATGAAAGCTTTGACAAGATTTGGGTCAGTCCAATTGTTATTCCCTGTTCTGTATATCTACCGCCATCGATTCCTCATTTAGAGCAATTGTCAAAGGAAAGTGATTTTTCTGATGCGGCCGAATTAATTTTTGACAGTGACAAAGTTATCTATAAAAAGCTTTTTGGTTCACTAAACAACGCAAAAAAAGTATTGCCATATTTGTTTAACAATCAATTATCAAAGTTTTATAAGGATCATTATTATGTATTAAGAAAGAATAAAAAGATAGTTGCAATTGCAGCTTTATATGAATACGATGATTTTTCGTGGGATTCAGATATAATTAAAAAAGCATTTGGAGATGCGCAGGTTGAACTGCCTTTAACTTTTGAAGATGCAATAATTGGAATAAAAGAAGTATTTAATGATTACCCTGGAACAATGTATTGTCATATTGACGATGTGTGTGTAAAAGAAAATGAACGTAGACACGGAATTGGGAGTTCAATAATTATGTATTTAATTAAAATTGCTGAATCTCAAGGAAAGTCAGCTCGTTTGTCTGTATATAGCCAAAATAAAATTGCACGACACTTATATGGCAATTTGGGCTTTGTTCCATTAACTTATGAATTTTCGGATAATGGCTCCAAGCTTATGTATATTCGCATGATACATATTTAAAAAAGATACTGTTAATTAATAGTTTTTAAGAAAATTCTATATGGTTAAGAGAACCAAGGATATTTTCCTGGTTCTCTTTTTGTATACTAAAACCCCACATTAGACATGGGGTTCAAAGGAGCTTTAGCGAAGGGCCTTTAACAAAAGGATTGAAAAGAAAACCTCCGAGAAATATAATAGAACTACGGTCTGGCAACTGTAGAAAAATTATAAATAACGGAGGTATCATTATGAACCAAGAGGTAAATAACGATGTACACAGTTTATCACACACAAAGTGGAATTGCAAGTATCACATAGTATTCTCTACACTGTTCTGAATCACACAAATCAAAGCGGAGAGGATTTTCATAATCCGCTATGTAATCGGCTGCGCCGAAGAGGTCTGTATAGTCCTCGGTTGTGCAGCCTTTCACAAAGATATGGCAAATGCGTTTGCCGTTCTCTGTGGTAATATAAATTCGTTCAATTATGGTAGCGATCAGGTTTACGAGTTCTTCCGGTTCGGCGTTCTTTGCATATTCGGCAAAGGAAAGCAGCTTCTTTTGCACCTCGTTTAGTTCTTTGAGCATAACAGCGTTATCGACCTTGCTTTCTTCTATCCGGGCAAGGTCTTTTTCTAACTTTTCCAATTCTTTGGTCAGCTCCGCAATATCCGCTTCAATAAATTTCCGCAGCGATTCGTCAGCTTCCCGTAAATTTCGCACCTGCGCCGCAATCGCCGCTTCCGTGCGTTCTTTGTTTTTCCTTGTCTCCCGATATTCGGCTTCGGTCTTATCGCCCGATATGAGGTTTTGCAGCTTTTAATTAAAAATGGTGTTGTAATATACGGCGCTTTCATCGCTGAGATTGGATAACTGCGCTACAACAAACTCGTCGAGCAGCACGCCGTCAACCGCCTTAAATGTACATTTCTTTTTACGCACGCCGGGGTAGGTATGTTTGAATCGGGGCTTTCCGTGCGTCCAACGGTCGGACTTGGACATAACACTCAGCCGTTTGCCGCAAAGTGGGCAGTAACAATTCCAACCAGCAACGCATTGGTGCGGCGATGCGGACGGTTGTATTTTTCTGCAATCGCCGTCAGCAGTATCTGCGTTTCGATCCATTCGTCGGAAGGAATAAATCCTTCGTACGCTCCGACGGAAATGATCCATTCCTCTATCGGCTTTCGTGTCATGGCCTGAGAGAACTTCGGATTGAAAAAGGTGGAATCCTCGTTCTCTATCTTGCTTTGATTGGTTTTGTTATAGCAGGAAACGCCGTGTTTGCCGTCAAACTCGGATGTTTCACCGAAAAGATTTCCGCCTTGCTCCAGAAAATAGCGGTAGGCGGTTTCGTCCGCCACACAGTAGATCGGATTGGTAAGGATAAGCCTTGTGGTCGAGGCGTTAAAATCGGTGCCCTGTTTTGTTTTATAGCTCCGGCTTATGATTTTCGCCGTTGTCTGAATGGAACGGTACTGCGGAAGGTTTCGTAAATTTTCTGCACGAGCCGCTTTTTCGACTCAATGCTTTCCAAATGACTGACGGCTTTTTTGTTTTTTTCGCTGCCGGTCGTGATCCGCTTGGAGGTGAAGCCGGTAGGCGTATTGCCGCCGAGCCAGCGTCCGTCCTTGGCAAGCTCCATCAGATTATCCTGAATTCGCTCGGTTAAGATGTCTCGCTCAAATTCCGCAATGATGGCAAGCACCTGAATGATAATCTTGGAGGTATTGTTTTGGGTGTTGATATTATTGGAGCATATAAGCAGGATGACATTGTGGCGCTCCAAATATTCTAAAAGCCGCATAAGGTCTGCGGTTTTTAGTCCAATACGGTCTAACTTGTAACAGGCGACCGCTTTGATCTTATTGTGTTCAATGTCCCACAGCAGCCGTTGAAAATCGGAGCGGTCACAGTAGTATCCGCTGAGTCCCTTATCTTCATACTTTGCAAATTCATAGTCTTCCGGCAGTCCCAGTTGATTGAATGCATAATCGCCGCTTTGTTTGAACTGGATGCCGATGCTGTCGCCTTTGTTGGTGATACGGGATTTTCTTGTGTAGATTGCCACCTGTCGGGGGATCGTCCTCAAACGGCAGCTTTGTTTTTTTCTTCATCCGTTGCGCCTCCTTTTAGATAAACCGGGGCGAACCGGCGTCCGCCCTGATACAGTCTTTTCTGCTTGCATGATAGCAAATCCAATATCAAATTGGATGATGTTTTTTCGGATGTGTTCGGTAAGGCTGCTTCCGCTATCACAACCCGTTTGTTAGACAATCCGTCTGAACGAATTACGGATGTTTCCGGTTTTCGCACGAAAGGTATGAAAGCAACAGACGAGGAAATACTTGCCGCTGTGGACGGAGAGATGTGTGTCGAACAAGCTGAAAAGCTCCGCATCATCCGTTCCCATATGGACAGCCTTGATCTTTGCAAAGCCAATCTGGAATCTCTGATTCTATCTGTTTCAGAAAAGTATCGTCCACAACTCAATCTTGTTATGACGGTGCCGGGTATCCAATCTTATGCCGCTATTGGCATCATTGCCGAAATCGGAGTGGATATGTCCGTGTTTCCGACCTCCAAGCATCTTTGCTCCTGGGCCGGTCTTACGCCGCAGAACAACGAAAGTGCTGGAAAGAAGAAAACTACCAGAATCAGCAGAGCCGGTGCTTACATCAAGCCTTTGCTCGTTTAGTGTGCTTTGTGCGCCATTCGCAAGAAAAGCAACCCGGAAATTCGCAATCGTTACCTCAATCTCAAAAAGTGTCGTGGTCACAAAAAAGCTATCATTGCCATTGCAAGAATGCTGCTCACCGCTATCTACAACATCCTGAAGAAGAATGAGCCCTACAATACCGAGCTTTATGCTCATATTAACGCTCCACCGAAGCATAGAGCGGTTCCCGTGGAGGAGGCCATCTTCATTTTACAAAGGCAAGGCTATCTCGTGACGCCCAGAGCCACATAGATTATACCGCATCTTCTCTGGCTTGAAAAGCCCTTTTTCTTGAGGGCTTGATTTCGTGCACCCTTTTTCGGTATTGTACTTAAATTACAATGTTTCAACCTTATGTTCCTCCTTCGTGATTTCTGCTTACATTGTAAATGAATGGTTCCGAATAATCGAATGTACCGATGTAAAAAAGAATCCGAGAAAACCATTGCGGTCATTCTCGGATTTTTCTCGTTTTAGATATTTGCCCGTTTGATAAGCGGAATAATTTTTTCAAATTCTTTTCTGCATGGAGTTTTGTCGGCTCTCTCCCAAGAAGAATATGCCGTTTGTGCGGCTCCGATTTCCTGCGCCATTTGCATCCGCCTAAGAGATAACCGTGCCCACACTTCTTGCAGTAGCACATTGTATGGATAACCCAAAAAAGCGAGATAATCGTCAAGCAGTAGCTTTCGATCTATTCCGAGCGCATCTGCCAACGGCACAGCAAATTTATGTTGTATCGGATTTTTGTCATTTTCATAAAGCATAATCGTTGCCGGAGTGACGCCTATCATTTCAGCAAGTTTGCAAGTGGAATATCATTTATGCCGCCGGTAATATCGTAGAATCTTTCCCGGAGTATCGCAATGTTCGCTGTTTTCAAAATCATAGCGCAAATGCAGCATCAGCTTGCCTTTTGCTATATAGTACACTCCTGTGTGATTGAGAATACTGTTGCATTTGCTCCAAAGTACCGCAGAAAAGTTTTCTTTGAGGAAAAATAAGTAGGAGCAATACTGCGAGAGCTATGCAAGTAGAAAGGAATAAATATAATAGCGGCAGAAGTATGTCCCGACTATGTGCATATGCTTGTGGAGATACCGCCAAAGATAAGTATATCAAGTTTCATGGGATTTCTGAAAGTAAGAGTAGCATGATGATATACAAAAGGTGGGGAAATCTGATAATGAAGCACCGAAACCGAGAATTTTTATGCAGAGAGAACTATGTAGATATGGTGGGCAAGAATGCAAAAACATATAGAGGCATACATTAGAAACCAGTTTGAATAAGACAGGCTGAATGATCAGATGAGTTTCAGTAATTAGACCCGTTAACTGGTAGCAAGTAACATAAGAAATGCAAGGGCCAGACCGAACCTACGCCTTTAGGCGTGGCCGGTAGAACAGGGCTTTGCCCGTCAGAGAAAAACCCTAGCTACTGCACAAGTCCAGTAAAAAGGACAATAGAAAAAAGACCCCTCCTGTGGCAGAATGAAAGAAATGACCACAGGAGGAATTTTATGGCAAGGAAATACCGGCATATCAAAATGTATGAAAAAGAGATAATAGAATTGAAAGAAAAAGGACTAATGCGAAAAGAAATAGGAGAAAAACTAGGATTTACAGCAGAGCAAATTCACGGGTTCACAAAAAGATATAACAGAAAGCAGCGAAAACTTGCAGCAGGAATCGCCCTAAAAAAGAGAGGTAGACCACCAAAGGATTGTGTAGTCAGTAAGGAAGATAAGATTGCTGAACTCAGATACATCCTTGCTTGTAAGGAAGCAAAAATCAACTCATTAGAAATGGAAAATGAACTGATGTGGGATTTTCTCTCGCTCACCGAAAGGAAGTGAGAACAAGCGTAAAATACAGGGTAATCTACCGGCACAAAGATAAATACAGCATCAGTAAAATGTGCAGATTTTTTGAAGTATCCAGAAATGGCTACTACGGCTTTGTATCAAGGATGGATATACCGGCAAAAGATCTGCCGTTGGCTGAAAAGATATGGGAATGTCAGGATAAATGCGATAAAACTTTTGGGTATCGCAGAGTACATATATGGCTTGAAAAGAACGGGATATACCTCAATCCAAAAACGGTATTAAGGGTTATGCAAAAATATGGTTTGTTGTCGGTAATCAAAAGAAAGAAATACCGCAAATACGGTGAATATCTGTACAGATATCCCAACTTGCTAAACAGAGAGTTTTCTGCCGAAAGACCAAACCAAAAGTGGGTTACGGATATTTCATACATACACACCAAGCAAGGCGTATTGTATTTGTCGATTATCCGAGATTTGTATGACAACAGTATTGTCGCCTGCAAAACCGGTACCGAACAGAATGTAAATCTTGTTTTGAGTACCATTAAAGAAGCCAAGAGAAAAGAGAAAGGAGAATGTAAACTAAAGTGTGTAAGTTAGAAAAACAGCTTGCACACTTTTTGCATATTTGGAGAAGTGTGCTACAATGAAAGAAAGGACAAAAAGGAATGAAGGAA
>CANRHD010000010.1 GCA_947630285.1 uncultured Clostridia bacterium
AAAAACCTCCGAAAACCCTTGATTTTACTACGAATTCCGCACTTTTTCCACACAACAAAAAATTTTTGAATTTTTTGTCGTTTTTGCTCGGGTGTAAGCAGAATTTTGGAGATTTTTGGGATTTACAGTATATCTTTAAAAAGCAAACAGCCGCATTTTCATGCGACTGTAAGTGTGTAGAAAAAGTATGTGTCACTTGGCAATAAGCATAAAAGGAGTAAGATTATGGTGAACCCCATGCGTGGGTTCCCCACCGCAAAACAGTCCACCGGACTGTTTTGCGCCCCTCCTGCGCTCTTTGAAGCACAGGTGTTTCGCAGTCTGCGGACTGCGCCGGGGGCTTTGCCCCTCGACCCCACCACCTTTTGAAAAAGGCGGCCGAAAACTTTGGACATTTTGCTATCGCAAAACAGTTTATCGACAAGCAAACAGCCGCATTTTTATGCGACTGTCTGCCTGTGATTTTTATCCCTTTTCCCAAACTATGACAAAAAGCCTTAACCCTAAAAGCTTTTTATTAAAGGCGATTTGAATTTCAAATACGCTCTTTTTTCTTTAAAGTGATTACGGTAAATGCGGCTATTCCTGCGAGAGCTGAAAGCGCTGTGCCTATAACGGCAAGCGTTACCGCCGTACTGCCTGTCTGTGGGTTCTTGTGAACCTCTGCGGCTGTGTTATCCGCCGTATCCGTTGTGTTCTGATTGCCGTCGGGCTGAGTTGTATTTTCCCCGTCCGCCGGTCCGTTCGGATCTTCGGGGTCATCGTCGTTATTTAAAAATCCGTTCAATATCTGACCCGGAATTTGCGAATAACCGTTTGTTCCGTAAATTTTATAGAACCAGTCGCTTATCTGCCTTACAACCGGTGACGAAGCCTTTTCCTCTACAGGCTCTACGGCGCCGATTTTCTCTAAAATTGCACGAAGTCTTGCGGTAACTGCTTCACTTTCCCCCTCTACGCCGACAGTTCTTGAGAGCATTTCGTCCGCATCGGCTATTGCCGCCGCAAGCTCCTTAGCGTCCGCCCTGGTGAGAGTTGAAGGATCAATTTCTTTTGCGACAGGCAACAGATGCTTACGAAGCTCCTCTGTCTCCCTGCCTATGTTAAACTGCGGATAATTGGGGTCGGAATAGACATCTTTGATATTGTTATAAGAGGCCAATTCAACCGCCAGAGAAATCATAATATCATCAGAACCTGTTGTGGCGTGGTTCTGTCCCCTGAAATAAAATGTTGTGTCGGGGAAAGCGCCTGCCGAAGCGTCAACGGTGCGCTCGGGTGAAATATGATTGTGTTCGGGATTACTGCAATAGGTGTTTTTCTGAACATAATCCGCCGGAAGATGTTGCTTAACATTTGCGCTGTATGCGCCCATGGAGGTTGAGCGCAGATGAATAATACCGTCGCCGTTTTCGCTGTTCCACGAATTTCCGACATTGTAAAGCGGTACATCATAGCTTACAATATCAAAGACCTGAACGCCCTTATCACGGAGCTTTTGCAAATTCGCAACGGAATTGCACTGGGCCCTGTAATAGAAATCGGTCTGCCTGCGAACCCCGATTTTTTCCGGAGAGGACAAATAGGTGTCTGCAAGCGCCGGGTACTCCTCCTTGGGGCAAAGCGCCCACATGCTTGTGCAGTTGATGATTACCTCGTTGAGTATTCTGTCAACCGCCTTGTCAAGGCAGGCCTTTACAACATCGTCGGGCAACGCTCTTAAAATCAACTCAATGGTTGCGGCGTCGCTGTCGCTCATAAGCTTTTCCAAAAATCCGTTATATAAGTAATTCAAATCAAGGAAAGTAAGGTCTTTTTTAAGCAGATCGCTTACGATGGTAGAACCGCTGAGCGCCGGAACGAGGAAGATGATTTTTTCAAGATCGTTGTAAACGGTCGGATAGCGCTCGATAAGCCCGTTTGCCAAAGTGCCGCCCATACTGATAGGAACTATATTTACCTTTTTGTGACCTGTTTCCGCCTTAACCTTCTGAATGAACTGATACAGCTCGTCAATTTCATCGGGAATATTGCCGAAAGAATTGTAGGCGAAGAAATACACATGGTCCTCGCCGATGTTTTCAAGAAGCTTGTCAACCTTCATTTTGTTCAGAACAAACTGCTTTTCTTCCGCAGTACATTCCGCCAATGAATAGGGATACTTTTCAACCTCAAAATTACCTGTATTTTTGCCGTTATTGTCGGTAAAATTGACCTCGAAAACCTTTGAGCAGGCGTCCGCCAATGCGTCGGAAAGACCCATATCACGCTGAGTGGCAAGCGTAAGCGCCAAAGGCTGTGTCAAATCAGGCAACAAAGCCGGAATGTCGAAAACGCCGGGGAAGCAGTTGATGCGGTTGCCGTTTTCGTCGAGCTTGTAATCGCCCTTTTCGTCCAAAAGCCAAACATTGGACTGACTGATGCCGGGAATAAGTATTGTAGGCGTGCCGTCCATACCGCCGCAATCGGTTTTAGCCGCATATTTTTCCGAGAGGAAAATGTTGTTGAACCAATCGCCTGCGGCGCTTGCCGTGACCGAAAATACGGACGCCAGCATAACGACCGTCAAAAGCAGAGCCAAAGCCCTTTTGCCTACAGATTTTTTTTGATTTGCCGTTCTCATAAAACCCTCCTTATTTTGCTGCGTTCTTCACGCAATGCCAAAAAACAGAGCCCCCATAAAACACACATAAGCTTATTAAGCAGGAAAAAATAAAAACGCACAGCCTTGTTGAATTTGTGAGGAATGTGCGTTTGATGTGCATTACAAAATGCTCTATTTAAGCTTTGGGTATATTATACAGTAATTATTTGCATTTGTCAATTTTTTTATATAATATTTATTATTTTTGCTTTGGTTTTTAGGCGAGGGAAGCCGTAATTTAAACTATGTTATTTTTGCCCGTCGTATTGTTTAACTTTTTCCCTTGCCGTTTGAAGCGAAAATGAATTTTCGTTCGCTATTCTCTTTAAATCCTCGTACTCGTACTTTTCCCTTTCAACGCCGAAGCCCGATGAAATTTTCTTTCTCACTTCACCGTAAGGGGTTGAAACGGTTTTAGTCGTTCTTTCAAGGGTATATCTGTTTTTTATGCTTTCACGCACGCCTATGGTGGTTGAGTTTTTAAAGATAATCGAAAGCATTTTATCCCTGTCCCGTTCATCGCAAATAACGCAAATCAATGTGCCGGGACGGGATTTTTTCGTTCCTGCGGCCATGGTAAACACTTCTTTTGCGCCGCCGTTGAAAAGAGCTTCCGTCAAAAAGCCTATTTCCTCGCCCGTCATATCGTCCACATTAAACGAAAGCTCGGTTATCCGTGCGGCCATATCCCGAGATTTTCCCAAAAACGCCCTTAGGCAGTTTGCCGTTTCAAAATCCTTACTGCCCATTCCGTAGCCGATTTTCTCGACAGCAAACTGAGGTCTGTCGCCGTAATCGGTGCAAAAATATTTAAGAAGCGCCGCACCCGTGGGAGTGCAAAGCTCCGAGCCTATACCCGAAGAATAAGAGGGTATGCCCTTTAAAATCAGGGCTGTCGCAGGCGCAGGCACGGGCAATATGCCGTGAGCGCAGTTTACCGTACCGCTCCCCGTATTTACCGCCGAAGAAATTATTTGCCCTGCCCCTATTTCCTCCATAAGCATACAAACGGCAGTTATATCGGCTATTGCGTCAAGCGCACCGACCTCATGAAAATGTATTTCCGCCACGGGTCTTGCGTGAACCGTGCTTTCCGCTTCGGCGATTATCTTGTAAACCCCGATAATTTCATTTTTAATCTTTTCGGAGACTTTCAATGCGCTTACGGTTTTTTCTATACTGCTCATAGAGCTGTGAGAATGGCTCTCACGGTGTCCGTGTTCATGTTCATGTTCGTGTTCGTGTTCGTGTCCGTGTCCGTGTTCATGTTCGGTTTTGCCATTAACAAGCACCTTTAAATGAGTGCCTGTGACAGCGCACTTTTCGCTTGTCTCCTTTATAAACTTAACATTGGGAATACCTGTCTCGTTAAGCCTTTTGACAAACTCCTCCCCGTCGTCAACAAGCTCAAGCAAAGCGGAGGCGAGCATATCCCCTGCCGCACCCATTGAACATTCTAAATAAAGAGTTTTCATTTTTTAGCCTCCATGTGATTTATCCTGCTTGCCAAAAAGCCTGCGCCGAAGCCGTTGTCTATGTTTACAACGCCAACTCCGCTTGCACAGGAATTAAGCATTGACAAAAGTGCGGAAAGCCCCGAAAACGATGCGCCGTAGCCCACGCTCGTAGGCACGGCAATTACGGGACAGTCTGCAAGTCCGCCGATTACGGACGCCAACGCCCCCTCCATACCTGCCACCGCAATAATTACACTTGCGGACATTATGTACTCCCTGTTAGCCAAAAGCCTGTGAATACCGGCTACGCCTATATCGTAAAGCCTTACCACCTCGTTACCGAGTATCTCCGCTGTAAGAGCCGCCTCCTCGGCAACAGGTATATCGCTTGTACCGCCCGTTGCCACAACTATCCTGCCGAGTCCGTCGGCCTCCGCCTTTTTTCCCGTGTAGGCAATACCAGAAACGCTGTCGTAGTTTATATCTATTTGTTCCTTAATTATATCGGCCTTTTCACGGGAGAGCCTTGTAATCATAACGGCGCTCTGCGACGAGCCGTTCATGGCCTTTACTATTCCTATTATCTGCTGTGCCGTTTTTCCCTGTGCGTAAATGACCTCGGCAGTCCCCTGGCGGACCTCCCTGTGCAAATCCACCTTTGCGTAGCCCAAGTCTTCAAAAGGTTGGCTTTTTATTTTAAGAGCCGCTTCTTCCACGGTTATTTTGCCGTCCTTTAACTGCTTTAAGGTATCTTCAAGCCTGCTCATCTGAACACCTCTTTATCTATGCTTATCTGGGAAAAATCATCTTTTAACCATTCCCTGATTTTCCCTATATATTTTTCCGCCTCTGCGTGCTGTTCACGCCTTAACTGTATTTTTGCCCTGTCGGGACTTTCGACCCTGAACCTGAAATCCGAAAAACCGAGTGAAAACAAAAGCATTTCCGCCCGTTCGATTTTCTTAAGCATATCCCCGGTAATTGCCATACCCGTCGGTATTCTTGTGGCAAGGCAGGAATATGACGGCTTGTTGCAGGTGAAAAGTCCCTCCTCCTTTGAGAGCCTGTAAATATCGTCTTTTGTAAGTCCGCAGGCCCTGAGCGGAGAGAGCACACCCATTTCCTTGAGCGCACGCATTCCGGGTCTGTCGCTCAGGCTGTCGGAGGCGTTAGTGCCGTCTGCGATTATGTAATATCCGTCCGCATCGGCCCTCTCTTTTAAGACGCCAAACATATTTTGCTTGCAGTAATAGCAACGAAGCTCGGTATTTTTTAAAATTTCCGTATTTTTGCTCAAATCCACATTAATTACGCAGAGCTTAACGGACAGCTCGTCCGCAAGGCGCAGGGCGTCCTCAAGTTCAAATTCGGGCTGAAACGAAGATTTTAAAAAATATGCTTTTACATCAAGGGCATATTTTTTTGCACAGCTTAACAGGTATGCGGAATCTGCGCCGCCCGAAAAAGCAACGGCTATTTTTTTGTACTGTGAAAAAAATTCTTTTAATTCCATATTTTTAATAAAAGCGACTCCGAAATGAACAGAGCCGCTTTATAAAATTCGTGATTATTTTTTCTTACCGAAAAGTGAAGCCCTGACAGAACCCTTGGGATCTTTTATAAGCAGTATAACCACCCAAATTACAAGCGCAAGGGCAATTACGGAAAGGCCGAGGTAAGCGTCGTTGAGCATATCGGCAGGCGACGGCCTGAAGAACTCTGCGCCGAGCTCTATATACCCGAACACGGCGTCAACGAACCACATTATCGACGCACCCCAAAACATCCAGCAAAGGGCGCTCACCTTCATTTTGTCATCGGGAGCGTTTTTATACCAAATGACCGTGCTTATTACCGCCGCAAAAACAGTCAAAAGCAGAGTCATTACTCATTTACCTCCGAGCTTTGAGCGGCGTTTACCCTCTTTTCGGCAATGTGCGCTACTAAGAGCATTACTCCCCAAATTGCGGTTGTGAGCAAAGCCATTGTTACGCCGGCGGTCGCCATTTCATGTAACATCTCTACAGAGTCCTGAGGATTTGACGCCGCTGTGAGAAACGGAAAATAAGGCACTACTTCGCCGTGCCAAATATGCTCAAACAAAAGCAGGGCAGAGCCGCCTAAAAGGAGATTGGTAAGCCAGCGAAGCTTTCTTGAAAACGGTATTTTGAAGCTTTTGCCTGTGTTTTCGCCCTCGCTTACCGGCAAAGCTTCTTTTTCATTATTTTTTACGATTTTTGCAGCCGCGGCAGTTACAACGGCCTCTACGGCAGGTACTACAAAGCAAGCCATAACAACAACTCCTTAATATTTTATATATTAGAAATTATATCAAAGAAAAAATTTTATGTCAAGACGGCGTCCCTGCTAAAGCTTTATTATTGCGTAAAGGGCGCAAAATAAGCGGCCGCATTTTACACAGCGACCGCCCGAAGAGATTTTAAAACTTTTTTATACCTATTGTCTGCTGTAAAATCCACTTTGCGTCGATTATCGATACCTTGCCGTCTTTGTTTACATCGGCGGAGGCAAACTGTACCTTGTTTAAGCTTTTGAGCTTTGCGGCGTGCTGTAAAACATATTTTGCATCGATAATTGAAATTTTTTCATCGCCGTTTACATCGCCCAAGCTCTGGGAAAAGGCTTTGTCGTACTCGGTTACGGATAACGGTACAAAGCTGTAGCCCTTACTTTCGGCATACTCCTCCGCCCGTGAGCCAACGCTGCCTTTAATTGTATTTACGGACGAACGGTCAAACGCCGTATCGCTTATGTATTTTGTTTCCTGCGAAATAATTACAGTTTGAATACTGTAGGATTGAAACGCCCTGTCCGCAATTAACTTGGTGCTGTATCTTACGGTAAACTCCTTGTCCGAGCCGCCGGCATAAATCAAATAATCGCCGATATAAACTGCGTCGTTTATCAATAAATTTTTAATAAGCGGAGTATTCGCAAACGCATTTTCGCCTATCGAAGTTAAAGTATCAGGCAGGCCGACGCTTTCAAGGGAGGTATTTGCAAACGCCTTATCGGCTATTCCTACTACCGTGTACCCGTCAATTTTTTCGGGTATGGTAAGGTTGCTGACATTCTCGGAGCAACCGGTAACCTCAATGGTTTTGCTGCTTGATGAAATTACATTGTATTCGATTATAGGCTCTACCCCGTATTTTGTATTGATTGTGTCATAGTTTTTGGCGTGGTAGAGGGTAATGGAGTCATAGTCCTTCATTCCGCTTAATGAACGGTTCAGGGTCTTGACCGCACATTCATAATCCCAACTGCAATCATAAGTGGAAACCCTCTGAGCCTTTTCATCGTATCCCAAAAAGATTACATAATGGGTGCTTGGCCGCCTGAAAAGTATGGCGTCGCCCACCTTGCAGGTTTTAAAGAAAGAGTCAAGCTGTTTAATTCTCCCACTTTCGCCCTTACTCTTGTCGAGCGTTAATACCTTGCTTGTTACGGACTCCTGCCAGGTAAATTCAACGCCGAAAATATATCTGAAAACAAAATGCACAAATCCGCAGCAGGAATAAGCGCTCCACATATTGTCCCAATTATAACCGTGAGCCCTTGCCACGGCAGGATAAAAGCAATCGTCGGAATTTGAGCTTTTGCTCGGTTTTCCCGAAACGGTAAAATACACCGTGTTTTTATCGCCCTGAGTTTTTACGGGAGGAAATTCCTTCATCACTTCGTCCAATTTCGCCTGTACTCCCCCTACTGCGCTTGCAGGAAATGAAAACGGAACAACAAGCATTGAAACCGTCATTATTACCGTCATAATTAATGCAATAACACTTTTTGATTTCATAATCAGTCCTCCGAAAATTTTACATTTATATTATACTATATCTGCAAAAATTTCTCAAGTCAAGTTTGTTGCATATTTTGTAAATTGTTACCATATTATTGTTACTGTAGAAATAAATAAAAAAATAAGCAATACAAATTCTGCAAAGCGGAATTCGGGAGGTAATACAATGACAGCAGAAAAAAGCATTTATACTGACATTGCCGAGAGGACAAACGGCGATATTTATGTCGGTGTAGTAGGTCCGGTAAGAACAGGTAAGTCAACATTTATCAAAAAGTTTATGGATACGCTTGTAATTCCGAATATACAAAACGAAGCGCAGCACGCACGGGCTGTTGACGAATTGCCTCAATCTGCGGCCGGAAGAACGATTATGACTACCGAGCCTAAGTTTATTCCGGAAAACGCCGTAAAAATCACCTTGGCGGACAATGCAAGCCTTAATGTCAGAATGATCGACTGCGTTGGATATATAGTTCCGAGTTCCTTAGGATATATTGAAAACGAAACGCCAAGAATGGTACGCACGCCCTGGTTTGATGATGAAATACCCTTTAATATGGCGGCGGAAATCGGCACGCAAAAGGTAATAACGGAACATTCCACCATAGGTCTTGTTATCACCACCGACGGAAGCATCAGCGATATTCCGAGAGCGGAGTACGAGGAGGCGGAAGAACGGGTTATAAACGAACTGCGTGAATTGGGCAAGCCGTTTATTGTGCTTTTAAACTGCACTTCGCCGAAAAGCGAGGAGGCAAATCTCACCGCCGCAAAGCTGACGGAAAAATATTCCGTTCCCGTTATGCCAGTAAACTGCCTTGAGCTTGACGAGGCGGAAATAAAGCAAATCCTTACGCAGATACTGTTTGAATTCCCCATAAGGGAAATAGCGGTTGATTTCCCCCAATGGCTTGTTTCCCTGCCGAGCGACCACTGGCTGCGCAACAGCGTCTATTCCTGCGTAAACAGCGCAAGCGATAAGATGTCGCTTGTAAGAGATGTAGGGCTTCTTACGCAGGAGCTTTCCGCAAGCGAATATATTAACGAGGCAAAGGTCACTAAAATGAATTTAGGCGACGGCAGCGCATGGATTTCCGTAAATATGAGCAGCGGCCTTTTGTATAAAATTATTGCCGAGCAAACCAATATTGAAATAAGCAACGAGCAGGAATTAATGACCTGCATATGCGAATTGAGCAAGGTCAAAAAGGAATATGACAAGATAAAATCGGCGCTTGACGAGGTTGAAAGCACGGGCTACGGAATAATAATGCCCGATATTGAGGAGTTGAAATTGCAGGAGCCGGAGATAATAAAGCAGGGCGGAAGATACGGAGTAAGGCTTTGTGCGTCCGCACCGTCCATACATATGATGAAAGCGAATATCGAAACGGAGGTTGCGCCCATTGTCGGAACTGAAAACCAATCCGAGGAGCTTATAAAATACCTGCTTGAGGGCTTTGAGGAGGAACCCGAAAAGATATGGCAGTCAAATATTTTCGGTAAGTCGTTAAACGAGCTTGTAAACGAGGGCCTCAGAAACAAGCTGTACCATATGCCGACCGAAGCGAGAATGAAAATGCAGGAGACGCTCGAAAGGGTTATCAACGAGGGCTGTAACGGATTAATTTGTATAATTTTATAAAAAAATTTGCCGATGAAAATCGGCTTATTTTTTTTGGAATAAAAAAAGCATAACTGACAATAATATTGATAAAGAAAAAAAGGAGTGAAAAAAATGCTTGATAGAATTGCTTTGGTTCTCTTAATAATCGGCGGACTTAACTGGGGTTCAATAGGCCTGTTCCAGTTTGACATAGTAAGTTGGATTTTCAACGGACAGGACGCAATTTTAAGTAGAATTGTTTACACACTTGTTGCATTATCCGCAGTTTGGTGCATTTCTCTTTTATTCAGAGAAAACGAAGTTATTGAAAACAACACTACTGACTAAGAAAAGGCAAAAAAGAACACCGTCGGTTGCCCGACGGTGTTTTATTATTTAACAGAGCTTTAAAAAATTATTTATTAACAATTTTCTGAAGAATCTTCTTAGCGTCAACTATGCTCAATTTGCCGTCATAGTTCATATCGCCAAGCTCAAAGTTCTTTCCTTCGATTGTTCTGAGCTGTGCAACTGCCTGAAGAACCATTTTAGCATCTACTATAGATACTCTTGTGCTCATATCAACATCGCCCATCTCATACTCGAAGTTGTTGAACTTGTTATATTCGGAAGCCATCTTAGTGTCTGCTTTGATGGTAATGCCGCTGAATGCTGCGTTAAGCGTGCAATTATAACCAACACCCAAGATTGAAAGTGTGCCGTCGCCGAAAACATTGCTCTCATCAGCATCTGTAAACGCTACATAGCAGTTAATGTTGGTGTAAGTAACATCGCAGGGTTCGTCGTCACCGGCAAGCGGAATACCGATACCGGCAATCTGAAGACCGAGCGAAGATTTAAGCTCGCTTGCAGTAGTAAAGTCATTTGTCAAACGGCTGAGAGCATTTGACTCATCTTTTTCGGGATTAACTTCATTTCTGAGTTTGAATGTAATAACGCCTCTGTCTGCATTGTAAACTATGTTTGTAAGGTCGTTGGGCTCAAGAGCTGTTGCCTTGAGAGCATAGCTCTCGCCGATGTAATCTTTACCGTCTTTGCCTACCGGTACATTGTTGTTATAGTCTGTAACATCCATGTCCTCGGTAACAAAGCTTGTGACGGCTTTGCTTACTCTGTCGGTAATTGTTTCATCTGAACCGCCGCCTATTATGCCTGCCAAAGCGCTTGAAATCTGGTCAAGTAAGCCTGTGATAGTACCCAAAGTGCTTGCGGAAATATCTGTCTGAGGAGTGCCTGCGAAATTGGCGTTTCTCTCATAAGAATAACCGGCCTTGTTGTACTCTGCATAGCTTGTTGCCTCGTTGATAGCGTTTGCAAGTTCATAAGGATCGATGTCGTTAGCTTCATCAAACTTCTGGATTGACTCGTATTTTACATCAACATTATAAACGCCCGAAACAGGCACGGCTGTTGCGATGTCCGCAAGATATACGGAAGCGGAATACGAAATCTTATAGGTCAATGTAAGAGAAGTAAGATTGAAGTCATTGTCAAATGTTGCTGTGACGGTAGGCGTTAAGTATTTAACGCTGATGTTTTCGATTGACGAACCATAGTGGTCAGCTCTGAAGCTTTCTGCAAGTTCGGTGTCAAAGCCCTCGGGAAGCAAGTTGGTATATACAGAAGCGATATAAGCCTCATTACCGTCCGAAGGAATGATCTCCTGATCGTTAAATGTGATGTTGGCTGTTCTTGTGCCTGTGTTGTAGTAACTGTATGTCTTAATATCGTCCGTTGTAAGGGTTGTACCCATAAGAGCGTCGATACCAAGAACCTCTTCGCCGTTGACGCCCTTTGTTATGCTGTACTTTGTACCGTCGTAATTGATGTCGCCGTTAGCCAAAAGACCTACCTTACCCATAAGGATAGTGTCATACGCATATTCGCCCTTAGAGTCATCATAGTACTCGCCGTAATGATAGCTGGTTTCATTAGTGTTGAGATACTGATTGTACTCCGGATGAGTTTTAAGAACATTATCAAATGAGGGTCTGTACTTATCCTCGATAGTGCTTGAGCTGCCCGTGTGCATATCGGTCTGAACAGTAACTTTCTTGCTGAATGTGTAGCCGCCTGCATGGTGATCTTCCGTTCCGGCTGAAACATAGGCTGTTTCTTTATTGATAATGTCTACGATTTCATTAGCAGGCATCGTTGCCGAGTCTGCCCTTCTTTCAACGAAGGAAGTGTATGAATGTGTTATGTTCTGTGATGCGGTTACGGGGAATGCGGTATCACAGAAATCAAATCTTACATCAAAGTTTAATGCGATTGAATAACTTACTGTAAGACCGGAAAGCTTTGTGAACTGCTCGCCCTTCTTGTATTCAACATCACCGTAATTGGTATCACTTGAAAGTGTTGTTGATGAAAAAGAAGGTGTTACCGTGATTTTGGTAAGCTTAAATACATAATTTGTGATGTCGCTGACGCCCTCTTTTTCTTTAAGAGCGGTGAGAATTTCGTCTGCCTTTGAAGAAGCTATAACGGAAACGATCTTAGCAAGAGTAGAATCCTCTGTTGTAGCCGGAACAAACTCCGGGTCTGTCTGATCTGCAATAACGATGTCGTCAAGCTCAAATCTGCCTGATGAAGTGTTGTAGTTCTTAATATCCTCAGCGTTGATGTCAATTATCTTAAGAGCATCGTCGCCGATAGGATTGTTGCCTGTTGTTCCGGGCTGGCATTGTGTTGAGCTAACGGACTGAACGCCCAACTCTTTGAGCATATCGGAAACAGGAATGGTGTCCGAAACAAGCTTTGTAACATTGATGCTTGACGGAGCTCCGTAAGAATCCCTTGTTATGTAGCTGTCGTATTTGCCGCTATTAAGGATAGGAGTGAGAACCTTTGCCTCATACTCCTCCTGACCGCCTACAGCTGTCTTAATAGTTGATTCGGTAGGCAAAGTAACAGTTCTTCCCTCTGTTTTTGAGAAAGTGTAGTTTGCAGGAATTGACCTGTAACTGCTCTCATTCCATTTGCCGACATTTGTAGTGACAATTGTTTCCTGAGTTGCGTAGGTCGTGGTATCTTTAAGCTGCTTCGCCATTGTAGCCTCGTCAGCCGGCGCCGCCGCAAAAGATACTAATCCTACTGAGAAGCAGCTGAGAAGCATGGCTGCTGTCAAAAGTACGGATAAAACCTTTTTCATTTTTTCAAGCTCCTTTTGATTTTTTTGTATTTTTACTCCCTATTTTGGATATAACAATCCCTTAGGGCGCATAATTACATACTTATAATATCACAATAAAAATTCTTTTGCAATAAAAATTTTATAAAAAATAACAAAAATAATAACTTTTATTGTTTTTCGGGGTTAAATCCCTTCTTTATAAGCGGTATAAGAGGGATTATTATTAAAATTGCCACCGCCGCCGCCGCAAAAAACATCACCTTTCCGGGTGCGGAGGTTTCAACGCCGTAATCGTTTATGTATGTAACCGAGGACACCCTGCAAACGATATTGCCTATTACGGGCCCGATTACCATGGGAACCAGTACTACGAAAATCATTCTCACGCCCTGGAAAAGCCCGACCTTGCCCTCGGGTGTGAAATCCCTTACCGCCGCATTGAGCATTATCATTAAAAGCGCGTAGCCTGCAAGCATGGGAATTACGCATATGATAAATTTTGAAAGATTGTCGGCAAAGCCTGTGAGAATTAATCCTATTATAAATAGTATAACGGAAACCACTATGAATTTATCCTTGCCTATCTTATCTATGAGCCTGCCCATGAGCACTATGAGCGCAATTATCGCAACAAGCACTATGGGTGCACCTATGAGAACGGGCGGCGTGAGATTTGACATAAGGTTGTTTAAATCAAAGCCGAGTCCGTTTGTAAGGTAAATAAATATATACGGGAAGAATACCTGTACCGCCGTGGAAAATATGCAAACAGCCGCAAGCGAAAGATAGAGCCGTGCGTTCTGCTTTATGACATCTGCCCTGAAGCCGTAAAAAAGCTCCTTTAAATAGGGCGTATCCTTTTTTACGCCGTCGCCGGAGTCCTTGAGGGAGAAAATGCCGATAATTCCGCATATGCTTACGGTAATGCCGAGAATGATGAAGAATTTGCTGTAATCCGAAGTTGCAATTCCGGCTATACCCATAATCAATACCATTGCCAATACGGGCAAAATTGCAAGCACGCTCTCCGCAGTCGCCCTGTTTTTGCTGTTTGTAATATCGGTTACCCAGGCGTTAAAGGCGGCGTCGTTGCTTGTTGAGCCCATAAAGGTCATTACGCAGTCCATAATGATTACAAGCGAAACCGTTACGGTAAGTATTTTTACCTCGTCGCTCAAATTAAAGATTTTCGCCGTGTTTTCCGTCGAAATAAAGCCGAAAGCCCCGGTGACAATTCCCCAAAGCACATAGCCCAGGGAAATAAAGATTTTCCTTTTGCCGAGCTTGTCGCTCAATGTTCCTATGAGGAAAGTGGTTATAACCGCAGTTGCGGCGCTTAAAGCAACCATAAGGCTTATGGCGGACATTACATCAACAGAATTGTTGACGGCGTTCTGCGAAGCCCCGTTATAAATCGAATTGTAAAGGAAAGTGTTGAAATACATATTTTCAACATTCCACGCAATCTGCCCCATAAATCCGAAAATTATGAGATTGAACCACAGCCTTGCGCCAAGTCTGTTTTCCTTTGCGCCGAGTTTGTTCGCTTTCATCAAAAATCCCCTTTTCCCTTTTTTATATTAATAGATTAACATTAAAATAAAAATATTTCAACAATTATTATAAATTAATATAATTGTATTTGATAAAAACTTGTGTTATATTATTTAGGTACTGCCGTAAAATTACCGACACTCGGATAATTGCGGCGGCCGCTCAACGGATATGCAATCCGACATCAAACAGACGAATTTCGGGGTTATTATGCTTATAACGCTAACAGATGTTTCAAAGAGCTTTCTTGACGAAACGGTACTCGAAAAAGTTAATATCACCGTAAACGAAAACGACCGCATCGGGCTTTTGGGCGTCAATGCGGCCGGCAAAAGCACGCTTTTAAATGTAATGACCGGAGCTTTGCCGTATGACGAGGGCACGGTTTCAATGAAAAACGGGCTTAAAATCGGCTACTTAAAGCAAAACGAGGCTCTGGACGGCGAAAACACCCTTTCGCAGGAAATAAAGCTTGCCCTTAAAAGGACCTACGAGGTAAGGGACGAGCTTGAGGAAATTACAAAAAAGCTGTCCGTTACCGATGTTTCGACCGAGGGGTACGCAGAGCTTGAAAGCCGTTACGAAAAGCTTAACAACGAGTTTATTGCCCTGGACGGCTATGCCGCCGACACAAAGATAAATATTATACTTAACGGTCTGGGCTTCGGGGATTTTGACCTTAATATGAAAACGGCTTCGCTTTCGGGCGGAGAAAAAATGAGGTTCGCCATTGCAAAGGTGCTTTTGAAAAATCCCGAGCTTCTCATATTGGACGAGCCGACAAACCATCTCGATTTTTCCATGCTCGAATGGCTTGAGGGCTACCTTGAAGCGTACAAGGGCGCAGTTTTGGTAGTTTCTCACGACAGATATTTTCTCGATAAAATCGCCAAGTCCATATGCGAAATAGAAAACGGCAGGCTCTACAGCTACAAAGGAGGCTACTCCTCGTTTTTAAAGCAAAAAGAGGAAAGGCTGAAGGTACAGCAGAGAGAATACAGCCGCCAACAAAGGGAAATTGAACAGCTTGAAGACTATGTAAGCAAAAATCTCGCCCGTTCAAGCAGCGCCAACAGCGTCGGCTCAAGGGTAAAGGCGCTTGAAAAAATGGAGGCTGTCAGGAAGCCCAATCCCCGTCCCAAGGATATACATTTTAAATTTGATTACGATATAGAGCCTTATAAGGTTGTTCTGACCCTCAAAGATGTCGGGGTTTTTGCCGGCGGCAAGCAGACGGGCAGACAGCTTTACAGCGGACTGTCGCTCGAAGTGCTCAGCGGCGAAAAAATTGCGATAGTCGGCAGAAACGGGGTCGGAAAATCCTCGCTTTTAAAGGCCGTTATGAAAAAAATCGGCTTTACGGGTACAATTCGTTTCGGCGGAAATGTAAAAACGGCTTATTTCGACCAGGAGCTTGAACAGCTTGATCTCAACGACACCGTAATTGAGGCGGTACACAAGCTTTTTCCGGGCAAAACGGATTTTGAAATCAGAAGTGCGCTCGGCAGGCTTTTGATAGAGGACGAGGCGGTGTTTAAAAGGGTACGGGACCTTTCGGGAGCTAACAGAGCCAAGGTTCTGTTTTGCATTATAATGTTTCGGCGTGCAAACCTGCTTATACTCGACGAGCCCACGAACCACCTTGACTATATCGCAAAGCAGGCTCTTGACGAGGCGCTCAAAAATTTCGGCGGAACGCTTATCACGGTTTCGCACGACAGGTATTTTCTCAACAGCGTCCCCGATAAAATAATCGAGATGTTCCCCGACGGCCTGAAAATTTACAACGGCAACTATGACTATTACCTTGAACACCGCAGTCTTCCGCAAAAAGAGGAGAAGCCGATAAAAAGCGAGAGCCGCAACAAGGCGGAATACGCCGCTTCAAAGCTAAACAAGGCCGACGAGAGAAAAAAAAGAGCAAGGCTCAATCTGCTTTCAAAGGAAATTGAAAATTCGGAAAAGGAAATTGCCCGTCTCAAGGAGCTTTCCGCAAGCGAAGAGGTTGTTACCGACTATATTAAGCTCGGCGAAATATTGGAGGAAATCAGCGAAAAGGAAAACGAGCTTGAGGCTCTGGAGCTTGAATGGCTGGAGCTTTCCGAATAGCCCCGGCGGCGAAATTCTCTTTAAAAAGGTACATTTAGATAAAAAACTTCTTTCGGGCGTTTACTTTTTTATTTAATTAAATAGTTGCTATTTGCCCCGTAATCTGTTAGAATAGCAACATCTTTGGATAATTTTGTTTGAGGTACGAATATGAAAGCGGATATTTACGATTTTGATAAAACGGTAATACCTTTTGACAGCGGTTCTCTGTTTTTGCTGTATTGCTTTGTACGCCACCCCTATCTCATATTCCTGCTTCCGTACTATGCCGTTGCAGGTTTGCTTTTGGCTTTGCAAATAATAAATATTGAAAAATTCAAAAAGCACATCTTCTGCTTTGTAAGGTTTATAAACCTTGAAAAAAATGTCAAGGGCTTTTGGGATAGGTACGAATGTAAGGTTTATGACTGGTTCAGACCCGAAAACAGGGAGAGAACGGCTATTGTTATCAGCGCAAGTCCCGATTTCCTTTTGGGCGAAATAAAGGAGAGAATGAAGATAGAATATCTCCTGTGTACCCGTCACGACAGAAAAACGGGCACGCTTTTGGGCAGGAACTGCCGTTTCCACGAAAAGGTAAGGCGCTATAACGAGGCTTTCGGGGACAAGGGCTTTGAAATTGTCTGCGTCTATTCCGACAGCACCGAGCATGACGGCCCCATTTTTTCGCTTGGGGAAAGATGCTTCCACATACATTCGGACGGCCGCAGGGAAGAATTCGTCTATGCGGAAAAATATCCGAACGGCCCGGATAAATTTGTAAAATAAGCATACATAAAGGCGCAAAAAGGACAGCAGTACCGTTCTGCCGTCCTTATTTTTTTAGCTTTTGCCGCCGTTTTAATCATCAAAGTATAAAACCGCCAATGTTTCCGTCTCCTCGGTTTCGTAATCGGTGGGGTGATCGTATGTCAGCTTACAGCAGTCGTCCTCCCATTGGACATTAATTTCAACATTCAAATCCGCATCCGAGTTATTCAGGAAATCGGAATTTACATAGGACTTTACCGAGGCGAAAAGCCTTTTGTAAACCGTTGCGTCAAGGCCGCCGAAGGTGTTGTCCTCAACGATATAAAGCTCGTATTTTTTATCGGGAGAAACGCTCCTTTTTACAAGCTTTTCGTGCATAAACGAGGTAAGAACCACGCCGATAAAGACAAAAATCACGGAAAAGACAACGCAAACGCTTTTGATAAGCACCCTTAATTTTTTGTTTATTCTGTCCTCCCTGCCCTCAAAGAGCGAAAATGTGAGAAAGGCGAACGAAAGGACGCTAATAATCAGGAAAACACCTATATAATCTATAAGCTCGTTGGAAAATATAAACGGTATAAAGCCCAAAAACTCAAAAACTATGGCGAAAATTATCATCAGCAGAAAGAATGTACCCGTGAGCAATAAAATTATTTCTTTCCTGTTCATACAAAGCACTCCGAATTATGATTTTTTGTTCTTTATATATTATAATTGTTTGGGATTTAGCCGTCAACAAAAAAATAAATTCGGCGGCGCAAAAAAATATTGACATTAAAAACAAACTGTAGTATTATAAAAAAGTAAATAGGCGTATTATATTTATTTGCCGAAAAAATAAAAAACACGAGGTAATTACTATGAAAAAAATTCTTGCTGTCTTAATAGCTGTTTGCCTTATTTCGGTTAATTGCTTTGCGGCATTTGCCGCCGACGCTTCCGATTACGGTATTCCGTCTTTTGAAAGCAAAGCCGCCGCAGGCGACGACTCGACTACAGGCGAAGAGCCCACGGTTTATGAAGAGGCTATGGGCTGGATCGAAAACATCAGGAACGAAGGCGCTGTTACCGACGAGGAAATTCTCGAAGCCGCCGATAACTATTACAACGACACAACCATCAGCGAAGAGGTTTATGCCGAGATTTACAGAATTGTCGAAAACGGTTTACATAGAACCGATGAACCGACAACCGACGCTTCAACGGAGGACATCATAGCTGAAATCACCGCTATAATCAACGACGACACTTTGGCTATCGGCGACAAGGTTACAAAGATTGTCGATTTGCTCAGAGCCCGTCCCGTAGAGGAGGTTGAAAATATCCTCAACGAATTGAATGCGTCAGGCATTATTGACGATAACACCTATGCAATGATTTCCGACGCAATTAACGGCGGCGGCAGCAACGATAACGGGGATTCTCCGGTAAGCGGTATTCAGGATTTCATTTCCGGCATACTTGATATGCTCGGTATCGGCGGTGGCGGCGACAACACCGACCCTGCTAATCCGTCCGGCGGCTCAACAAACAACAACTCCTCAAGCACAAGCTCCGATTCGGGCAACTTTGAGGGCGACAATGCCAAAACAGGCGATTATGCCATTGCTTCCGTTGCCGGTATAGCTGTTGTTGCAGGTCTTGCGCTTGTTCTTACCAAGATTAAGAAAAACGACAAAAACGATTGATAATTACCTTTATATTACCTTTATATATAAAAACGGCTTCGTAATGAGGCCGTTTTTATTATTTTTACACATTGAAATACGCTTTTTTTTATGTTACAATTATAAAAAGATTTAAGCTTAAAAAAGCAGACGGCAGGCTCACTCTTGCCCGTGAACACATTTTCTCAGGCGGTGATAAAATGATTTTTACTATTGATATAGGCAACACGAATATTACAATAGGCGTTTTTGATAAGGAAGAAATTATCTTTACCTCTCGCCTTGTGACCGAGAGGAACAAAACTCCCGACCAATACGCTATTGAATTTACCAATATACTTTCGCTCCATAAAATCCCGTCCGATGAAATAAGCGGCTCTATTATAAGCTCTGTTGTTCCCGAGCTTACGAACACAATCAAGCAGGCTGTAAGTCCGTTTGGCCAAAGGTGCATAGTTCTCGGCCCGGGCGTTAAAACAGGGCTTGACATAGCTATTGACAATCCTGCTCAGCTCGGTGCAGACCTTGCGGCAGGCGCTGTCGGGGTAATCGAAAACTATCCCCTCCCTGCGTTTGTTGTAGACCTCGGCACGGCCTCGAAAATATATGTTGTAAGCGATAAAAAGGAATTTTGCGGCGGTCTTATCGCACCGGGAATTAATATTTCGCTTGATGCTCTCACGGGAACAAGCTCACAGCTTCCCACCATCGCATTAAACGCCCCGAGCAGGGCCTGTGGAAGAAATACGGTTGAATGTATGCAGTCGGGCGTTATACTCGGAACGGCGTCTATGATAGACGGAATGATCGGCAGATTTATCGAGGAGGTCGGAGAACCTGCTTCAATAGTCGCAACGGGCGGCCTTTCCGCCTTTATAATCAAAGAATGTAAATACGATATTATTTACGATAACGACCTCATTTTAAAGGGTCTTAAAGCAATTTACAACAAAAACTCAAGGTAAAAATTTAATAGTCCATATATGTCTATATTATTGCGTCCTATCTGTTTTTGCAGAGGGACAGCAAGGAGGAATATATATGTCAAACACAAAAAAAATGACAAGTAAAACTGTTTTGCTTGTCGAAACGGCCATGCTCGTGGCGATTATACTCGTCATGGCATTCACGCACCTGGGCTACATAAACATCGGCCCGTTATCACTCACTCTGTTGATGGTTCCCGTCATTATAGGAGGAGTGAACTGCGGCAAAGGTGTAGGAGCATTTCTCGGTGCGGTATTCGGTGCAACAAGCTTTGCACAATGTTTTATGGGCGATGTTTTAGGCTCAATTCTTGTTTCCTTCAGCATTGCCAAAACATTTATTGTCTGCGTTGTGACAAGGACGCTTGCAGGCTTTCTCTGCGGACTTATTTTTGAAGTCTGCGCAAAGCATGACAGCAAAAAAGGCTGGTCATATGTTGTGGCAAGCATATCGGGTTCGCTTCTGAACACGGTGCTTTTCCTGGGTTCGCTTGCGCTTCTCTTTTGGAACACACAGTTCACGGCCGAACAGTCGGCGGCTCTCGGCGTGGAGTCGGCGTTAAAAACGGCTATCGCCATAGCTTCGGGAATAAACGCCCCCATTGAGCTTTTGGTATGCGCCGTAATCGCTTCTGCGGTCAGCAAAGCGCTTTCGGTTGCGCTGAAAAAGCTTGCAAAATAATTAAGGCAGTAAAAGACGGTTCGGTACAAATTTAGTACCGAACCGTCAGTCTATTTGTAAAATATCAAAAGTTTTTGTCCGCCTTTTTTCAAAAAGACGGTGGGGTCGAGGGGCAACGCCCCCGGCGCAGTCCGCAGACTGCGAAACACCTGTGCTTCATAAAGCGCAGGAGGGGCGCAAAACAGTCCGGCGGACTGTTTTGCGGAGGGGAACCCTCGCCGGGGGTTCCCATAATTTTTTCTTTATTACTTTTGCCCTTAACCGATAGCGACTATAAATTTGAACGGTGCGGTACAAATCAGTGTACCGCACCGTTACTTATTTCAGAAATTTTTACTTTTTCAAGCGTCTTTCCGAAAAATAATACTTTATTCCATTTCGTCAATGTAATTGCACGCCGCAAGCGCCGCAACAGCGCCGTCCGCTGCGGCAGTTGTAATCTGACGGATTTTTTTTGTCCTGCAATCCCCTGCCGTAAAAATTCCTGCGGTTTTGGTTGTGCAGGTTTCGTCTGAATTTATGTATCCGTATCCGTCAAGCTGTGCCATATCCTCAAAGCTTTTATTATCGGGAGCAAGGCCTATTGCGACAAAAGCTCCGTCAAAGCGGATTTCGCTCTCCTCGCCGCTTACGGTATTTTTAATCACCGCACCCTTTATATCCTCGTCCGTTCCGACAAATTCCTTAATTACCGTGTTGAAAATGTAATCGGTATTGTCCTTTGATTTAAGCACATCGACAAGCTTTTTTTCGCCCGTAAAATCGGCAAGATTTTGTATAACCGTTACCTTACTGCAAGTGTCGGAAAGCAAAATTGCCTCCTGCAAAGCGGAATTTCCGCCGCCGATAACGATAACCTCCTTGCCCTGATAAAAAGCTCCGTCGCACACGGCGCAAAATGAAATGCCGTTGCCGATGTATTTTTCCTCGTTGGGAGTACCCAAAAGCCTGTGCTTTGCGCCCGTTGCAATTATTACAGCCTTACATTCGTGCTGTGAAGAATCTGTCACAACGGTCTTTGTGCCGCCGTTATCCTTAATCTTAACGGCCTCTTCAAGTTCAAACTCCGCACCCTGTGCGAGAACCTGCTCAAAAAGCTCGTTTGCAAGCGCCGTACCGCTTATTTCTTTGTAGCCCGGATAGTTTTCTATCTTGGGGGAAAAAGTCATCTGGCCGCCGAAATTTTCCTTCTCAAGCAACAATATTTTTTTATTTGCCCTTAAAGCATACAAGGCCGCCGTTAAACCGGCAGGCCCTGCGCCTATGATTATAACATCATACATTATTGGTTATGCCTCAGTATATTTTTTAATGTTTGAGAGATTAACGATTTTTTCCGTAGTCCCGGCGTTCTTTACCACAAGCGTCGGAGCCTGTTTAAGGCCTAACTGCTTTGCAAGCTCGGGATTGTCCTCAACATAAATCTTTGTGTATTTTATTCCTGCCCTGTCAAGCAGAGAGGAAGCCGCCATACAGTTAGGGCAGGTCTTGGTTGCAAAGAGAAGCGTCTCGTTGTTTGTTGCCAAAGGCGATTCCTGCTTGCAATCGTCACAGCCGCAGGCGTCCTTTTGGGCCGGTGTTTTAACCTCGGTCTTGTTCATAACATCGTAAACGAGCCTGTCCTTGTACTCCTGAGCCTTGCCGTCGTTCCAGTTCTGAACGGGACGGTAATAGCCTGTTATACGGCTGTAAACCTCCGCCTTTTCACCGCACTCGGGGCAGGTGAAATGCTCGCCTGCAAGATAGCCGTGGTTTTTACAGATTGAATAGGTCGGCGACATTGTGTAGTACGGGAGCTTATGATTTTCGGCAATTTTCCTTACAAGGTCAGCGGCGGCCTTCCATGAGGGAAGCTTTTCGCCGAGGAATGCGTGGAATACCGTACCCGAAGTGTAGAGGGTCTGAATATCGTCCTGGATTGAAAGAGCCTCAAAAATATCGTCCGTGAAGCCGACGGGAAGATTTGAAGAGTTGGTGTAGTAAGGAGTGCCGTTCTCATTGGCGGTGATGATGTCGGGGAATCTCTTAACATCGTGCTTTGCAAGCCTGTAAGAGGTTGACTCCGCCGGAGTGGCCTCAAGATTGTAGAGGTCGCCGTACTGCTCCTGATAGTCCGAAAGGCGCTCTCTCATATGGTTAAGAGTCTTGATTGTAAACTCCTGAGTTTCCTTGTGGGTCATATCCGCACGAAGCCATTTTGCATTAAGTCCCGCTTCGTTCATACCGAGAAGTCCGATAGTGGAGAAGTGGTTGTTGAATGTGCCGAGATACCTCTTGGTATAGGGATAAAGTCCCTCGTCAAGGAGCTTTGTGATAATTGTCCTCTTAACCTTAAGCGAACGGGCCGCAATGTCCATCATATGGTCAAGGCGTTTAAAGAACTCGTCCTCATCGGCAGAAAGATAGGCAAGCCTCGGCATATTGATTGTAACAACGCCGACAGAGCCTGTTGACTCGCCGCTTCCGAAGAAGCCGCCGGACTTTTTGCGAAGCTCACGCAGGTCAAGACGGAGACGGCAGCACATTGAACGGACATCAGACGGCTCCATATCGGAATTGATATAGTTCGAGAAATAAGGTGTGCCGTACTTAGAGGTCATCTCAAAGAGAAGCTTATTGTTCTCTGTCTCCGACCAGTCAAAGTCCCTTGTAATGGAATAGGTTGGGATAGGATACTGGAAGCCCCTGCCGTTGGCGTCGCCCTCGATCATAATTTCGATAAACGCCTTGTTTACCATATCCATTTCTTTTTTGCAGTCTTTGTATTTAAAGTCCATTTCCTTGCCGCCTACGATAGCGTTGAGCTCTGCAAGGTCGTTGGGAACAGTCCAGTCAAGAGTTACATTTGTAAACGGTGCCTGAGTACCCCATCTTGAGGGTGTGTTTACGCCGTAAATGAAAGACTGTATGCACTGTTTTACCTCTTTATATGAGAGATTGTCTACCTTTACGAAAGGTGCAAGATATGTATCGAATGAAGAGAAAGCCTGTGCGCCTGCCCACTCGTTCTGCATAATGCCGAGGAAGTTTACCATCTGATTGCAGAGCGTTGAAAGGTGCGAAGCCGGAGCAGATGTGATTTTGCCGGGAATACCGCCCAAGCCCTCTTTAATAAGCTGTTTTAACGACCAGCCTGCGCAGTAGCCGGTGAGCATTGAAAGGTCGTGGATATGAATATCGGCGTTCTTGTGTGCCTGTGCGATTTCATCGTCATATATTTCGGAAAGCCAATAGTTAGCCGTGATTGCGCCCGAGTTTGAAAGGATAAGGCCGCCTACAGAGTATGTAACGGTTGAGTTTTCCTTAACTCTCCAGTCGGTGACATTGACATAGCTGTTTACTATCTCTTTGTAGTCAAGGATAGTTGACTTCATATTTCTGAGCTTTTCACGCTGGCGTCTGTAAAGGATATATGCCTTTGCAACATCTGCATAGCCTGCCTTGATGAGAACATCTTCGACAGAGTCCTGAATATCCTCAACCGCAATAAGGTTGTTGGCAACCTTTTCCTCAAAGTCCGCCGTTACCTTGAGCGCAAGCAAGTCGATTATGCTCGGATGATACTGCTTTTCACAAGCGTCAAAGGCCTTTGATATGGCAACGCTTATTTTTGACAAGTCAAAATCTGCAACCGAATTGTCTCTTTTTACTACCTGATACATTTTCCTACCTCACTTTATCAGAGAATTAATTTATATAATTACTTTCGCTTTTTGTGCGACGCTGGATATATATTACACCCTATATATTGTGTTGTCAA
Organism: uncultured Clostridia bacterium; assembly: GCA_947630285.1. Taxonomy (GTDB): domain Bacteria; phylum Bacillota; class Clostridia; order Oscillospirales; family Acutalibacteraceae; genus Fimenecus. The sequence continues at coordinate 24,202 of CANRHD010000010.1, forward strand.
TAGAAAAATTCAAAAAAATCACAAAATATTGTATTATTTAAAAATCAGAACACAATATTTTGTGATAATCAACTATAAAGCCGTTAAATTTTTGTGCAAAATTCACCTAAATGCCACTTTATGCGATAAAATTCAGCACAAGATATTGTGCCCAAAAGCCATAAATTTTCTCAAACGCCGCGCAGTTCAACACAAGATATTGTGTTTGCGACTATATTTTTAAACTCTTCCATGGTTTCCCTGTCATATGCCGACATACCCTCCGAAATAATATCCCCGGAGTCAACAAACTGCTGTAAAAAGTAATGCTGACAGCCCTTAATCAACTGCGCTATTTTTTCAAAATCCCCGGCTTCGTGCAGAGGGTTTACCACGGTTGTCCTGAATTCATACTCAACCTTGTCCCGTTTCAGAAGCTCTATTGTCCTGTTTATCTGTGTAAAGTCAAAGTCCTTTACACCTGTTAAGAGCGGATATTTTTCGGGCGGAGCCTTAATATCCACCGCAACATAGTCCAAAAGGCCGTCTTCTATAAGCTCCTCCAGCTTATCGGGATTTGAGCCGTTTGTATCAAGCTTTACAAGATAGCCCATTGACTTTACCTTTACTATAAAATCCTTTAAATCCTTTTGCAGGGTAGGTTCTCCGCCCGTTACCGCCACGCCGTCAATAAGCCCTTTTCTCTTTTCAAGGAAGGCAAACACCTCTTCCTCGCTTATATGCCCGTTATCCTGCGATACCACAAGCGAGGCATTATGGCAAAAAGGACAGCGGTAATTACAGCCGTGCGTAAACACCGTACAGGCTATTTTGCCCGGAAAATCCAAAAGCGTAAGCTTTTGAAGGCCGTCTATTATCATTTTTATTCCTCCCTGTTCTTTCTGATTTTTGAAGCCGCCGTATCGGCAAGGTACATAAGCCCCACCATGGCCGCCGCTATGGCCGACGATGCAAGTCTTGAAAAGTGATATTTTTCTTCAAGCACCGTCATACCGAGCAACACCCCTACAAGCGCCAAAACATATACTGCCGTCAAAACCGTTTTTATTTTGGGCGATTTGTTTTCATTAAGCGATAGGAAAAACACCGCCGTTATAACTGCCGCCGCAGTCAAAATATAAAAAATTAAAAAGTACCGCATATCATTTACCCTAAGCCCTGCGGCAGACAAAGCAAAGCCAATCGCCGCTTCTTTTTTCGTCTGTAATTTCAAAATGATTTTTTGAAAGCGCCTGCCTGACCTCCGCCTCCCTGGGAGCAATAATTCCGGAGGTTATAAAGACGGAATTTTCTTTCATAAAATCTCCGACAAAGTCGGAAAACAAAATTATAACATCGGCTACGATATTTGCAAGCACAATATCAAATTTACCGCTGACCTTGTCCGTAAGGTTTCCGTGCAGGACCTTAAACTCCGGCTCGTTAAAGCCGTTTACCCTGCCGTTTTCTATAGCCGTCTTTACCGCAAGCTCGTCAATATCCACCCCTACGACGCTTTTTGCACCGAGAAGCAGCGAGGCTATGCCCAAAATGCCGCTTCCGCAGCCGGTATCAAGCACGCTGTCGCCGGGTTTTATATATTTTTCGCACATTTCCATACAGAGCCTTGTGGTATCGTGTCCGCCGGTGCCGAAAGCAAGTCCGGGTTCGATTGAAAGCACTTTTCTGTTGTCTGGATTTTCAAGCTTATCTATCCAAAGCGGTCTTATAAGCAGTTTTTTGCCTATATTCACGGGCTTGAAAAACTCTTTCCAATTATTCTCCCAATCCTCGTTTCTGCATTTGCCTGTGTCAATTTTATGTTCGATGCCGCAGGCCGTTAAGCGCTCAGAAAGGAATGCGACCGCCTCCGACGGATTTTCCTGCGGCGAAACATATATATGTATATATCCCTTAGTCCTGTCCTTATTTAAAAGCTCCTCGTCGATTAAGTCTATATTGGCTATTTCCATGGTTTCCTTTTCAAGAGTTCGGTAATCCTCTATATAAATTCCGCCCGGAGCAACCATATTTGCTATATCCGCCGCCGCATCGATGTCGTCGGCGTTTATTTGAGTTAAAACTTCAGTCCATTCCATTTTACATTCCCCGTCAGTCAAGATTAACTCTTATATCCTTTTCCTTTTCTGCGTGGTTGAAAATTTTTCTGTCGTTTAACGCCCAGAGCCTTGAGGAAAACTCGTTTTTATCAATATTTTCTATTGCGTGTGAAATCTGATAAACCCTTGCGTCCATTAAATCGAGCTCCGACAAAAGCTCCGCTTCGAGGAACATCGGCCTGACCGCCGCCCCGTATTCGGGTTCCCCGTGGTGGGAAATGAGCATATGCTCAACAAGCATCGCCTTTTCTCTCGGTATGCCAAGGCTTGCGGCGGCCTCGTCAACGAGCATAGCCCCTTTTACAAGATGGCCTATCAGGTTGCCCTCTACCGTATAGCCCGAAGCTATACCCGACGCACCCACCTCGTATTCCGCCGTTTTGGCTATGTCGTGAAGCATGGCGCCCGTCAAAAGCAAATCCTTATTTATAAAGGGATAGACCTCGCAAACCCCCTCGCAAAGCTTTACTATTGAAAGAGTGTGCATTAAAAGTCCGCCGCGCAGGGCGTGGTGAAGCTTATACGCCGCAGGCCAGGAAAGAAGCTCCTCCTTTTTCTGCTCATACATATGAAGCACGAGCTTTTTAAGGTCCTCGTCGGAAAAGCCGTTTACCCTTTCGATTATTTTTCGGTACATATATTCGCCGCTGTAATCTGCGCTGTGTATAAGGTCCTCGTATTTTACCTCATCGGAGTCGGAAGTGAGGCGGATTTTAGTTATTTTAAGCTGGTCGTTACCTGCAAACTTGGTCATCTCTCCCCTGACCTTAACTATTGACTCGGCAGGAAATTCGCCGTGGATTAACGGGCTGTAATCCCATAATTTGGCGTTGATTTCTCCGCTTTTATCGCCCAGCTTTATATCAAGGTACTCACTGCCCTTGCTTGTCGTCTTTGCCTCGCACTGCTTTACTATTGCGTAGCCCTCATACTGTCCGTTTGATAACTGAGTAAAATTCATATATATCCCCTGCTTTTTCATTTGATATATATATTATATATCATCGGGCAAAAATAGTAAACCGTTATTTGAAAAGCTCGCCGAGACTGTTTTTAACCTCGTTGATTATAAAGGTTTCGTCGATTTTATTTATTTCGGTTCCTTTGAGGGATCTTTCCGTATTGTTCTTTGACACAACAATCCCCAAAAAGAACAGAAACGAGCAAACCGCCGCCGCAGTAAGCGCCAAAAACCTTTTTAAAATATTATCCTTTCTTTTTACTTCCTTTTTCATATCATTCACCTGCTTTTTCCTGAATATATGCCGACAGCGCCCTGCCGAAAAGATGTCCCGAATATTCCGCTTCGGCAAGGGTGTTGGAGTCGCTTCCGAACTCAAGCAAAACCGAACACGGCACAACATCCATATTGTATTTTCTCGCCGAAAAAAGTATCGGGCGCATCATCTTGGGGAACATGGTTTCCGTTTTTTCGTGAAGCTGTAGGGCAAAGGTCAGGTTTTGCTCCCAGTTCGGGAAGTCCTTTACCTTGCCGTCCTGACAGCCGGCAATTATCATAAGCTGTGCCGCCTTTTTCCCGTTATAAGTGAAGGTCGGCTTTATTTTTGTGCCGTCGCTCTGCTCTATTGCGTCCCTGTGAACATCAAGCACTATCTGTACGGTGGGGTTTTCTTTAAGTATTTTTTCGACGGTTTTTCTTGAATTGTCATATGCGCCTGTGTATTTTAGGTCGTGTATCTCGGTGTCGTGAATAACGCCTATTCCGCTCTTTTCAAGCTCTTGGCATATAGCGTCGCCCACCCTTACCATATTTTGATTTTTTTCATTGTGCCTTGTGGGGTAGCTCCTTGTATACCAGCCCTCGTTTGTCATCTGATAGCTTTCTGTTGTATGGGTGTGGAAAATAAGCACCGTGGGCTGTGATTTATCGCTTATATTTAATTTCGCCTTTTCATTAAGGGACTTTTCTATATTGATAGAATGTGAGGAGGTCGTGTTGCGGACGGTTATATTTTTAAAAACGGAGGTGGCGCTCGTTTTGTCATATGTTTTTTCGACTATTTTGCCGTCGTGCTTCTTTTGCGAGTACTCATTTGTATAAGCCTGTGCAAGCTCCAAAATATCCTTGGGGGTTGCGTATATGTCGGAGCTTGCCTCAACGGAGGGCTCTTCACGGCTGTCCGTTATCGGTATATCGTTTATCCCGTTTGACTTGGAGGAATTTTCGGTTGTAATTTTTTTGATTTCGGCTTTAGAGTATATTTTTATTTTAGGGGTAAGAATGTTTGCGCAGGCGAACGCCGTGTTTACCGCCGCCTGCTTAAAATTAATATTTAAAACGGCCAAAACCGACGCTATAACAGCCAAAGCGCAGAATGCGCCGCCGTCCCCCTTAAAAAATTTCGGTTCCCTGCTCACGGCTTCATATCCCTTCGGCATAAAGTATCATAAATATTTATGCCGTAAATCCGAAAATTATACAACGCCCAAAAGCAGTTGAGGCTCTATATCGGGCTGAAGCGCACAGTTTACCGCCAGCGCCAAAAGCTTTGCCGCACGGTCAATAACGGTGTCTATTTCACGGGGAGTCACTATCATATTCTCGCTGTCGTCTCTGTTTTTATTAAACTCCGCCGTCCTTGTGATGTCCTTTGTAAGCGTCACGGCGTCAACCACGGTGGGAACGCCGACGGCTATTACGGGTACGCCGAGGGTCTTTTCGCTGATTTCCGATCTGGAATTTCCCACACCGGAGCCGGGAGTAATCCCCGTATCGGTGAGCTGAACGGTTCTTCCGAGCCTGTTTAGCTGTGCCGCCGCCAGAGCGTCTATCACAATTACCGCCTTGGGCTTTACCACGCCTGCCACGCTTTTAATTATCTCGCCCGTTTCGATACCCGTCTGCCCGAGTACTCCCGTTGCCAGCGCACATACAGGATTTAATTGCTCAAGCCCTATTTCCTGCTTTAGCTTCGAGTCTATATGTCTTGTTGAAAAAATAAGCCTTGCGCACCTGGGGCCGAGGGCGTCGGGAGTTATGCTTTCGTTGCCTATGCCCACCACGAGAACCGTGCCGCCTCCCTCCGGCAAAAGCTTCATTATCTCGTTTGAAAGGCTTGTAAGCCTGTCGTCAAGCAGTTCGCTGTCATAGGAAAGCTCGTCCATCTCTACCGTAATATATTTACCCATGGGTTTCCCTATTCTTTCCTGCGCCCGGCTGTCGGTTATTTCAATCTCGGTTATCTTAGTCTTTTCGGTGGTTCTTTCGCTTTTTAATACGCCCTGCGTCTTTTCGCCCGTTATAAATTCTTCCTTTTCTATTGCAAGGTCGGTTCTGAAGTTCAAATAAATCTATCTCCTTGAGCTTTTGAGCTGAAAAATTGTATTATCTCTATATAGTATTGATAAAAAGTGGATTAAAATTACAAAAAAAACTTGCTTTTTTTTAAATATAATGGTATTATATACTTCGCTAATGTAAAAGGGAGGTGTGACAATGCCTAATATTAAATCAGCTAAAAAGCGCGTTATCGTTAACAACAACCGTGCAAAGCGCAACAAATCAATGAATTCCGCTTTAAAAACTGCTATAAAAAAAGCAAATTCGGCTATCGAAAGCGGTTCTGCAGACAAGGAAGTACTTGTTACTGCTGCTGTTAAGAAGATCGACCAGGCCACAGCCAAGGGACTTCTTCATAAGAACAATGCTGCTCGTAAAAAGTCCGCCCTCGTTAAGAAATTGAACAAGGCTTAATTTCGGTTAATGTTAAATGTTGCGCTGTTGACTTTTTGTCAGCAGCGTTTTGCTTTTTAAAAATATTTTAACTTTACAGTTTATTCATTGACTTTTGGGCTTTAATTTACTATAATATTTACACAATAAGTAAACGGAGGTTTTTTATATGAAAAAGGCACTCAAAATTTTAGGCATTCTTATAGCCGTTGCAGGCGCTGCATATGCGGCTTATGTTATTGTAACAAAATACATTGACAGCAAAAAGGTAGTTATCGGCAACGAAGCCGCCAACTATGTTTCCTGCTCCTGCTGCGACGACACATTCGTTTCCGAAACAGTCGCTTAAATTCTTAACAACAAGGAACAGTTACCGAAAAAACGGTAACTGTTTTTTTGTTTTTATTTACCTTTTGGCTTTGTCACAAAGGAAACGACAAGCCCCGAAAAAACCGCCGCCATAATTCCTGCCGCTCCGGCGGTAAACGGGCCCGTAAGTATTCCCAGCCAGCCCTTTTCGGCTATCGCCTTTTTTGTGCCCTCAACGAGCATATTGCCGAAGCCCGTAAGCGGAACATTTGCGCCTGCCTGCGCCCATTCGCTCAAAGGCTGATAAAGCCCGAGCGCACCGAGTACAACGCCGGCTACAACGAACGCCACAAGTATCCTTGCAGGGGTAAGCTTGGTATAATCAAGCAAAAGCTGACCTATTACGCATATGATTCCGCCTATAATAAACGCTCTTAAAAAAATCATAATTATTCACCCGAACATATTGTTTGCATGAATAATTTACTTATTCTAAAAAATATGATAAAATAATTTTACATTATTTTTACGGAGATGATTTGTTTGAAATCGTTAAGCGATTGCTATGAGCTTATAAATTCGGTCAAAGTCCCCTGCGTCGGCTTCGGGACTTGGAAAATGCCGCAGGAAATTGCGCAAAACGCCGTTAAGTGCGCCATAAACTCCGGTTACAGGCATATAGACACGGCTGCGGCGTACCAAAACGAGGAATATGTGGGCAAGGGAATAAAGGACAGCGGAATTTCAAGAGGCGAAATATTCCTTGTTTCAAAGCTTCCGAACGACGACCACGGCTATGAAAACACAATAAAATCGTGTGAAAATTCGCTTAAAAAATTGGGCGTTGACTATCTGGACTCCTATCTGATACATTGGCCCGTGCTTGACAGCAATATTGACCGCCTGGAGGACGACCTGTGCGACACCTGGAGAGCCTTTGAAAAGCTTTACAGCGAGGGAAAGCTCCGCTCAATAGGCACAAGCAATTTTTTGCAGGAGCATATTGAAATTATAAAGAGAAATTTCTCAACCTATCCCATGATAAATCAGGTTCAGATGCACCCTCAAAATCCGCAGGAGGAAATGATAGAGTATTGCAGGCAAAATAAAATCCTCCCCGAAGCCTGGAGTCCGCTTATTCAGGGGCAGGCGTTCAAGAGAGAACTGCTGATTGATATGGCGAAAAAATATAGGGTTAGCGTAGCACAGCTTTGCGTAAGGTTCATTGTGCAAAAGGGAGCCGTACCGCTCCCGAAATCGGCAAACCCGGAGAGAATCAAAAACAACGCCGATGTTTTCTCCTTTAACATTTCAAACGAGGATATGGCCGAAATCGCTACGCTCAGCAAATTCGGTATGATAGGCAATCCTCCGTCCGTGCCGAGAACGCATCAGGTAGTCGGATTTTAAAAGGCCGCTTCATTTTTCCCCTTTGGCATTTTTGCCGATTTTTCTTTCCTCGCCCTTTAAAATCCTCTGTATATTCGTTCTGTGCATAAAGATTACAAGCAGGGAAACCGCAAGCGCAACAGCCGAAGCGAACAGAGGCTTTGCAACAAGCGCCCCGGGGCAAAGAAATTCAAAGTAGCTGTAAATTAAAAATGTGCTTACGGGGAAAAACAGGCTTGCGATTATTGAGGAGAGCGACACCGTTTTTGAAATAAGCAGGCACAAAAAAAACGGAACGGCCATTATAACGGCGGCGCAGGGGCAGAGCGCCAACGCCATACCGAACATCGTAGCAACACCCTTGCCGCCCTTAAAGCCGAAAAAGACGGGGAAAACATGCCCGATTACCGTTGCAAGCCCTGCTATATATCCGCAAACCGTAATATTTTTGCCGCCGCTGAGCAAAAACATTGCAACAAGGCAGGCTGCAATCGGTTTGATAAAATCGCCCGTAAACACAAGGGCGCCGGCATTTTTGCCGAAGGTTCTTGCGGTATTGGTCATACCGGCATTTTTAGAGCCGTAATTGCGGACATCTTTTTTATAGAGAAGTCTTGAAACTATTATACCGAAATTAAGCGAGCCCAGCAGATAACCCGTCAGCACGCAGAGAAAATATCTTAACGCCATTTTTTACTCCTTGATTTTTACAGTAAGAAAATTATACATTATTTTAATTGAAAGTCAAATACTTTTTTGTCTGCGGAAAAGCTTTATAAAATGAAAAACAGGCATTTTCCTATTTACTTTTGTCGCATTTTGTGGTATTGTAATATAAATTAATAATTTACCTTTAATTCGGTACGAGATACCGGCAAGGTTATATATCAAAACTCTAAGCGCCTTGCCGATTTGCAAAGGCGCTTTTATTTTAGCAGGTGTTTTTATGGAAAGCAAGGTTATAATCGACAGGCAGACTATGCTTAGAACTCTTGCACGCCTTTCGCATGAAATTATTGAAAGAAACCCCGACAGCCAAACGGTGTATCTGGTGGGAATAAGGCGCAGGGGCGTTCCCATAGCAAAAATTTTAAAGGAAAATATCGAAAAATTTTCCGATATGGAGGTTAAGCTCGGCGAGCTTGACATAACGCTCCACAGGGACGATTTGACGAGGCCGCATTTTTCCTCGGATATTAACGAGACGATTATTAATTTTGATGTAAACGAAAAAAATATTATACTCGTCGATGATGTGCTTTTTACGGGCAGAACCGCAAGGGCGGCTATGGACGCACTTATTAAAATGGGGCGACCCTCGATAATACAGCTTGCTGTTATGATAGACAGGGGCCACAGGGAATTGCCTATATGCGCCAATTATGTAGGCAAAAATGTGCCGACCTCGAAGGACGAATTTATCAAGGTTTGCGTAGATGAATTTGACGGCAAAACCGAAGTTGTGATTATGAAAAGGTAACAAAGGCTAACGCCTTAAAATATAAGGAGGAAAAGTAAATGAATCTCGTTTACAACATCAAGGACAAGCCCAAATTCGGACAGCTTATTGTTTTCGCATTTCAGCAGTTACTTGCCATACTTGCCGCTACAATAGCAGTTCCGACTATCGTAGGAAACGGTATGAGCCAATCCGCCGCACTTTTCGGCGCAGGAGTCGGCACAATAGTTTATCTTCTTTTCACAAAGTTTAAAAGCCCCGTTTTCCTCGGCTCGTCATTCGCTTTTATAAGCTCAATGCTTGCGGCTTTCGCAGGGGCGGTTTCGGCAGAGGCCGGTTATGCAGGCATAATACTCGGCGCGCTGTTTGCAGGCCTTGTATATGTCATAATCGCCTTAATCGTAAAATTTGCGGGCGTGGCATGGATCGATAAGCTTATGCCGGCGGTTGTTATCGGCCCGACAGTATCAATTATAGGGCTTTCGCTTGCAGGCAACGCCGTAGGCGATCTGACGGTGGGCAAGGTTCTTGACCCCGAGGGAGCAAGCACCGCCAATCCGCATATTGCGCTTATCTGCGGCCTTGTAACATTGTTTGTTGTTATGATTTGCTCGGTTTACGGCAAAAAAATGACAAAGCTTATTCCTTTTATAATAGGAATTCTTGCAGGTTATGCGGTTGCGGCTGTCTTTACGCTGATAGGAATAAAGACAAATAACGCTTCGCTTCAAATTATTGATTTCAGCGTTTTCAGCAATATGAAAATCTTTTCCGTTCCCGACTTTTCATTTATAATGGCGGCAAAGGGAATTTCCGCTTTAAACGCCAAATACATAGCTACGGTTGCGATTGCCTATGTGCCCGTTGCGTTTGTTGTTTTTGCGGAACACATTGCCGACCACAAAAACCTTTCTTCGGTAATAGGTCAGGAGCTTCTTAAAGACCCGGGACTTCACAACACGCTTCTCGGCGACGGCGTAGGCTCAATGGCAGGCGCATTCTTCGGCGGCTGTCCCAACACGACATACGGCGAATCGGTAGGCTGTGTAGCCATCACAGGAAACGCTTCGGTTGTAACAATACTTGCAACCGCCGTAATGGCAATGATTATTTCGTTCTTCGGGCCGTTCGTAACATTCCTTTCAACTATTCCCAACTGCGTAATGGGCGGCGTTTGCGTTACCCTTTACGGATTTATCGCCGTAAGCGGTCTTAAAATGATTCAGTCGGTTGACCTCGGCGATAACAAAAACCTCTTTGTCGTTGCGGTTATTCTTATTTGCGGCATAGGCGGACTTGTAATAAGCTTCGGTCAGGTTACGCTTACAGAGGTTGCATGTGCGCTTATACTCGGTATTATCACGAACCTTGTACTCAGCGCAGGAGGCAAGAAGGACAAAAAAGCGGAATAAGCTTTTATTCGGCTTTTCGCAACATAAAAAAGACGGCGCTGTACGGAAATTAAAGTACAGCGCCTGTTTTTTCGTAAATATTTCCCGATACGGTAAGCCCTTTTAACGCAAAAATATAAGGGCGATACCGGCGAGTATAAGCGGATACATACATATAAGCGCAGGAATTTTTCTTTTGTGGACTTTTTAATGGATTTTTGATATAATTATCAGACAAGGAGCTGAGAAAATGACAAGTACAATCGGTAACAATGAGCTTGAAATATCGGTAAAGCACTTTGGCGCCGTTCTTACAAGCGTAAAGTCCGTAAAAACGGGGTATGAATTTTTGTGGCAGGGAGATCCGAAAATCTGGAGCGGTCAATCCCCTATTCTCTTCCCCGTTATAGGCAAAATGCTTGATGACAAATATCTGCTCAACGGCAGGCAATACGGTATGATACGGCACGGCCTTGCACGGCATTATGATTTTAATTTGTATTCAAAATCCGAAAACGAGCTTGTTTTTTTGCAGAGCGAAAATGTGGAAACGCTTAAATCATACCCTTATAAATACAAGCTGTTTGTATCGTTCAAGGCGGAGGGAACCGCCCTTACGGTTACGCACACCGTAAAAAACGAGAACGATACGGAGATGTATTTTTCGATAGGCGCACACCCTGCCTTTAACTGCGATATAGGCGATGAGCTTGTTTTTGAAAAAAACGAAACGCTTTACAGCGAAAGAATAGACGAAAATTCCGTTCTGACCGAGGAAAAGGATTTGATTTTATCAGACGAAAATACGCTGAAATTAAGTGAAAACAGCTTTGACAAGGACGCAATGATATTCTCCGGCTTAAACTCAAAAAGCGTTATTTTGAACAATTTAAAGCGGAACAAAAAAATACTTTTCCGCTTTGGGGACGCTCCGTTTTTTGCAATTTGGGCAAAGCCGAACGCCCCCTATGTCTGCCTTGAGCCGTGGTACGGAATTAACGACAGCTACGAGAGAAAACCCGACCTTTCCCAAAAACGGGGAATACAGAGGCTTAACAAAAACGAAAGCTTTTCATTTTCATGGTCGGCAGAATTTAATGAAATTTGATTTTGCGACGGTTTACGGATAAAAACGGCTCCGCCTTATAAAGCGGAGCTGTCAGCCTGTCGATAAACTGTTTTTCAATAGCAAAATGTCCAAAAGTTTTCGACCGCCTTTTTCAAAAGGCGGTGGGGTCGAGGGGCAAAGCCCCCGGCGCAGTCCGCAGACTGCGAAACACCTGTGCTTCAAAGAGCGCAGGAGGGGCGCAAAACAGTTCAGTGAACTGTTTTGCGGTGGGGAACCCACGCATGGGGTTCACCATAATCTTAATTCCTTTTGTGCATATTGCCAAGTGACACATACTTTTTCTAAATAAAGATAAAATGCAGTCTTAAGTGCGACACACGAAAGCCAAAAAAACAATAAAAAAACTTTCAACAATTCGTCACTTAGGCTGCATTTACAAAAAGTTCTTTAGTTCTTAAAAATTATACTATATTATTCAAAAAAAATCAAGAGGTTTTTATATAAATTATATAACAATTTTTACTATTGACCGAAAACAAGTTATGATGTAAAATATAGATGTGAAACGGATATACTTAATAGAAACGGAGGTTTTAAATTGGCAGAGGAATACGGACCCGATATTGTTTCCGTCACAGATGAGGACGGAGTTGAGCATATGTTTGAGGAGCTTGACAGAATAGAAACCGACGACGCCCGTTATGTTGCGTTGACGCCTTATTACGACGAAACTGCCGAAATACTTGACGACGACGGCGAGCTTATTATATTAAAGGTTGTTGAGGAGGACGGCGAAACCTACCTTGAACCTATTGAGGACGAGGACGAGTTCGACGAAATAAGCGAGATTTTTGAAAAAAGGCTTTCGGAGCTTTATGATTTTGACGAAGAGGAATAACGGTTTATTCCGTACAATTTAATCTTTTATGCCTGCCCGATGCGATAAAATGTTCGGTTGATATTAACCCAACACTTATTTATAGGGAACCGTTATACCGAGACTGTGGAGCAGACCTCCCGTTTTAAAGACGGACGCTGGGAGCATACGGTAAGTCAAGGTGAGGTACCCACCTGCTTTTTGACGCAGGTTATTATTCACCGACTACGGTCGGGTGGGTGTTAAGGAAGCGCATATACGCTTCCTTTTTTTTTGAAATATTTTACTTTCAAAAATTAAAACAAGAAATAAAATGCAAAAAGAAAAGCGGTCACAGTAAACTGTGACCGCAATCTTTTAAATTGAGTTAGAACTTAGAGTTTAAATTAGTCCTCGTTCTTTTTCTTCATTGTATAAGCAACTGCTGCTGCCATAACAACTACTGCTGTTGCGCTTGCTGCAACTGAAACTGTGCCGCCTGTCTTTTTGTTCTCTTTTGTTGTCTTGAGAGCGCCGCCGTTGTTTGCAGCCGGCTTAGTTGTCTTTGCAGGAACAGGATCTGTGCCTGAAGCTTCAACTACTGTAGCTGTGCTGCCGGCAACTGCTGTTTCAACATCTTCATCGCCGATCAAAACAGTAACATCGTCAAGAGCAATTTTGCCTTCGCCGCCCTTATACTTAAGGGTGATAACTGCAACTGTACCGGAAACAACTTCTGTGCCGGCACCTGCCATAAGAACCTGGCCGGGAACTTCAGTGTTGAAAATAAGTGTTAAACCGCCCTGAGCCTTAGCACTAACAAGTTCAAATGCGTCGGTGTTGTAAGTTACTGTTGCGTTAACGCCTGTAACTTTATCAGCATTAACTTTAACAGTTACTGTCTGACCAACTTTAACCTGTGTCTTGTCAACTGACATTGTTACAGTCTTAGCTGCTGCAAATGCGGGAACGCAAAGTGCTGCAAGCATAACTGCTGCTACGAGAACTGAAAGAACCTTTCTCATGTTTTTTTACCGCCTTTTTTAAAATATTTGCCGCAAAAGCCGCGGCTGTTTTGAAATTTATAGCGAACAGTATAGTTACAAAATTGCGTAATTATCCCCTCGCTATATGAGCATATAATAGCACAATTAAAAAGCGTTGTCAACAGTAATTTTTGTAATTTTAAGAAAAAAAACATTGTTTTTTAAAACAAAATACAAAACGAATTACCGTTTAAAATCAATACCGCTCGGCTCTTGTGGTGTAAAGTAATATCGCTTTACACACTTTCCGTAGGTAAATTATCGGCAGGCGTTACATATATTGTGTTATAAATATGATATATTACTTTTCCCGGTCTTGAATTTTTCGGTTTTTTTAAATTTTTTACAAGGGTGTAATCCACAGGCACTTTTTGGGCCTGCGAGGCGGAGCTGAAATGAGCGGCGATTTCGGCGGCCTCGCTAATAGCTTTTTCGGTTATTTCCCTGTTATCGGAAACAATTATTGTATGCGAGCCGGCAAAGCCCTGCGTGTGAAGCCACATATCATAATTTTTTGCAATTTTTAATGATAGACGGTCGTTTTGGGCATTATTTCTGCCTACCAGCACCTTAAAGCCGTCGGAGGTGGTAAATTCATACGGCGGCAAAAGCTTGGGAAGCTTAATTTTATCCTTTGCCCTTTTTCTTATATATCCGGCCTCGGTCAGTTCAAGCCTTATTTCCGTGAGCTCTGCGTCCGTATCCGCCCTTGAAAGCTCATCGAGAACGGTGTCGATGTAGCTTATTTCCTGCTCGCCGCTCTCAATCAAATCGGCAAGCATTTTTTCGGCGGTCACCGTTTTTCTGTACTCTTTATAATATTTTTGGGAATTTTGTACGGGAGTCAGCGCCGGATTGGCAGGAATACGCACAATATTATTATTGTCGTAATAATTTTCTATATCATAAAAAAGCGCACCCTTTTCAAGCCTGTATAAATTGGAGCTTATAAGCTCCGCATAAACCCTGAGCCGCTCCTTATCACCGCATTTTTCAAGCTGAAGCTTTTGAAGATTTACCTTTTTTGTAATTCTCTCCGAAGCAGTATTTAAGGTTCTGAGCATATCGCCTGCCCTGCGCTTTATTCTTAACAATCTGTCCTTTTCAAAGCAGAAAAAATCAAGCAATTCGGAAAAGGTTTCAAAATTTTTCTTTTTAAGGCTTTCACCGTATTGATTAATTTCCATAAACGAAAAATCAAGCGGCTTTTCCTCAAAGTCCAAAATTACCTGCGGTCTTGGGGCGTTGTTTTCAAGCATAGCTTTAATATCTTTTAATATTTGCGTGAGCTTGGATTTTTCATACCCCGACAAAAGCCCCGTTTGAATATCGTCGCCTGCGCAAAAGTAAGCTATCTCACGGCATACAACAGGAGAAACGCCCATCAGGGTCGAAAGCACGGCGGAAGACAGCTTTTGCTCTTTTTTTGCGAGTATAAGCTGTGCCGCTTCCTCTGCCGACCTTTCCAAAATGCTGATTTTATCCTGAGTCGGGGGCAAAACATATGTGCCGCCGGGCAGTATTTCCCTGTATGTTGACTTGGTTTCGTCAACACGCTTTACGGCGTCGATAATTTTACCGTCCTCGCCGACAAGCACTATATTGCTCCTCTGCGCCATAATCTCCATATAAATATACAGCTTTACCCTGTCGCCTATCTCGTTAAAGGCGTCAAAGCCGAGACGGAGCACCCTGTCGAGGGAAAACTGCTCTATTTCGGTTAGCGTTGCGCCCGTCAGCCTTTTGCGAAAAAGCATACACAGCATAGGCGGCTTTGCAGGATTTTCCGCAGAGTTTTCGGTAAGATGTATCCTCGGAGACACGGCCTCTGCTGACAGGCAGAGCTTATACACTCCCTTTTTGGAGCGCATAAGGAAAACGAGCCCGCATTTTGAGGGCTGATATATTTTCTCAACCCTGGAGCCCACTATATACCCGCTTATTTCGTTAATAATAAATCTTAATGTAATTCCGTCAAGCGCCATAGTTTTCCTCAAATATATTTTATAACAGAGCTTTCCTCGGCAAGAATAAAGCAAATTTCGGGGAACTCTTTTTCAAGCTTTACTTTAAGAGGTCCCATAGCTATTACTTCCGTTTCAAAATGCCCTGCCGTAATAAGACCGATATTTTCGCCTGCGGCGTCAAGAAATTCGTGGTAGCCGCACTCCCCCGTAACGAAGGCGTCGGCGCCGTTTTCCTTTGCGTCAAAGGCAAAATCAAAGCCTGCGCCGCCGCAGACGGCTACGGTTTCGACCTCAATACCGCCGTTGCAAAAGCTGACCCTTGCGTTTAATTTTTCCTTTACCTTTTTTGCAAAAGCAGAAACGGTTGTTTTCTCGGTATCGCCGAGCGTATATTCGCCTGTGGGAGATTTTCTGATATTTTTAAGCCCCAAAGCGCCTGCAAGAATATCGCTGACCCCGTCGGGAGCAAAATCATAGCAGGTATGGGTGCTTATAACCGAAATATCGTTTTTGGCGGCAAGGTAGGCAGGACTGTTGCCGGGCAGGGTTTTAAGAGGGGTAAAAATTATCGGGTGGTGCGATATAATCAGCTCGCACGAAAGCTCCGCCGCCTTTTCCGCCGCCTGTGCGGTGCAGTCAAGGCAGATGTAAGCCCTTTTCACCTGCTTTCGGCCGCTTCCTGCCAAAAGGCCGCTGTTGTCCCATTTTTCCTGCGTATCAAAAGGCGCAAGGCTGTTTAAAAAATTATATATATCAATTACTTTCGCCATTTTCCATACTCCTTAAAACCTCTTTGATTTCTTCGTCAGAGGTAAATTCGCCTTTCAAAAAAAGCGTTTTTTTCACTTTTTTAACTATCGCCGCATCGCTTTCGCTTTTGCCCTTTAAAAGCTCCCCGAAATAGAACCAATAGGGCGGTTTTTCGGAAACCTTGCCCGTATACACGGCGGACATGGCGAGATATGCCCTTTCGCCCTCGCTGACAGTGCGCTCTTTTTCAATTTCAAATCCGTTTGAATTAAGCGCTTTCCTTACAAGTTCAAAATGGGTCATGGGCTGCAAAACAAGGCGAAGCCCCGATTTTTTAAGCCAGGGGGTATTTTCAATCATTTCCGCTATCATAATGCCGCCCATTCCGGCAACGGCAATTTGCTGTGCCTCATTTTCCCTTATGTTTTCAAAGCCTGCGGAAATACGAAGCTCTATTTTGCCCTCAAGTCCCTCCTCTTCAACGGTTTTAAGGGCGTTTTTGAGAGGGTTTTCGTTAATATCGGAAGCTATTGCGCGCTTTGCAATTCCGTTCTCCACTATGTAGGCAGGCAGATATGCGTGGTCGGTGCCAATGTCCAAAAAACATTCGCATTTTTCAATCATATCCGCTACCGTTTTAAGCCTTGGCGTAAGTTTTATCATACCGCACCCGTAATTTAAAAGAAGGCTGAATTTTGTCAGCCTTCCCGAAAGGTTTATTTGCCTGCAAGAAAATCGTTGATTTTTTTGACAAGCTCATCGGCGTCAACGCCGTGAACACTGCAAGCTTCCTCAACCGTTTCGCCCCTCGAAGCCGGACAGCCCAGGCAGTGCATACCCATCTCAAGGAAAAACGGAACCGTTTCCCTCTCCTTATCAAGAATATCGCCTATAGTCATATCCTTTGTAATCTGCATAACTTTTACCTCCGTTATTTTATTTATATTTTTATTATTTTTTATCCTCTTCGGGTAAGATATTCGTTTCATCAATCAGGTAATTCGGCCTGTTTTTTACTTCCATATATGTCCTTGCGATATATTCGCCCGTAATGCCCAGCGAAATAAGAATAAGACCGCCTATGATGAACACAGCGCATATAATCGACGGGTAACCCTTTACATCGCTTCCGAAGCACAGGGTTTTTACTATGGTGTAAAGCGCATAAATGAAGCCTGCGAAGCTTGTTACGGCACCTACAAAAAACGAAATTTTGAGCGGTGCAGTCGAAAAGCCGATGATCCCGTCAACGGCATAGGTAAAAAGCTTCCAAAACGACCATTTTGACGAGCCTGCGAACCTCTCTTGATTTTCGTGCTCGAACCATTTTGTTTTGTAACCGACCCAGCTGAATATGCCCTTTGAAAAGCGGTTGTACTCCGGCATTGAAATTACGGCGTTGACAACCTTTCTTTTCATTATTCTGAAATCCTGTGCGCCGTCTTCGATATTGGCGTCCGATATTTTGTTTATAATCTTGTAAAAGCCCCTCGAAAATGCGCTTTTAAGCTTTGCCTCGCCCGTTCTGTCGGTACGCCTTGCGGCGGCTATATCGTAGCCCTCCCTGCTTACCGCATTTACCATATCGGGAATAAGCGAGGGGGAGTGCTGTAAATCGGCGTCTATTATCCCGACAAAATCCGCCCTTGACATTCTCATACCGGCAAGCATTGCCGCTTCCTTGCCGAAATTTCTTGAAAAAGAAATGTATTTTACCCTGTTGTCGCTTTGGGCAAGCTGTTTAATAACTTGAATGGTTTTGTCGCCGCTTCCGTCGTCCACGAAAATAAAGGAAGTGGAAATATCCTCAAGAGAATTGACCGTTTCAGCAACCGTTTTATAGAACTGCGGCAGTGAGTCCTCCTCGTTGAAGCACGGAACTATCAGCTCAAGCGTATTCAAATTATCACTTCCTTTTAAGATATTATACAGTTAAACCTCGTCAAACGCAAGGGCTTTGTCACGAATTATAAAGCTTTTTACCGAATTGTTTTGCTTTATGGGCGCAGAGGCTATTGCCGGACTTTTGATTTTTTCTTCATAAGCCGAACCCGAAAGCACGCCGTTTATATAAATTTTTATCATCGAGTTTCTCTCACGGACAAGGGTGATACTGCAATCCTCTCCCAAGGGTATGGAATTATCGGAAACGGCCTTTAGCTGACAGCAGTTAAATCTGATTTTACCGTTTGACAGGGAAACCGCCAAATCGTTGCCCTGTGAAAACAGCATTGCGTCCTTTGCGCCCGAATTAAAGTTGATTGTAAGCGTAAAATCGCCCTTAATTTCACGGGGCTCTTCCTTTGAACGGGTAATTACTCCGTCGGGGTAATTATTGACGCACTCACGACCCTCGCAAACATTTGAATACAAATCTTTTACCTTATATTCTATATTTAAGCTGTCGGGCAAGGGGGCGTTTTCAAAGCCGAGCCTTACGCTTCTGTAATCGGCAAGCAGCTCACACCCGAAGCCGTAACCGTCCGCATAAAAGCTTTCGTGCGAAACGGCTATACGCTTGTCAAAATTCATTTCAATCTCGTTTTCGCTGACAAACTTTGCCCTTAAAAGCTTCGGCGGATTTTCCTGCGGCTTTGAGAACTTGTAAATTGCAATCCCGTGGGGGTCAAGCTCAACATCAAGCGTGTCGCCGTAAGAGTAAAGCCTTTCGCATTTTTCGGCGCTGTAGGGAATTACATTGACCCTTGTAAGGCCGCAAAACTTTTCGTGAGCGCCTATGGATTTATCAAGCTTCAGGGAATATCCGAGCTTTTTATCGGAGGGGTTTCGCAAAGAGACTATGCCCTCCTCGCCGTTCCATGCGCTGTAGCCGTAAATTTCCCCTGCGTCGGCGGACTTGCCGATAAGAACGGAATTTTTTAGTATATGGAAATTTTCTTCGGTAAACTTGAGGACATCGGCATTTATCCTCCATGCGTCGGGAGAAAACAAATTGAAGCTGTAATATAATTCCCAAAAGGCAGTACCCCTTGAAGAAATCATATACATATATTTTCTGAACTCGTCCTCGGTCATACTTATTTTTGCGGTATTCCCGTAAATCGGCTCATGATTATAAATATTTGAATTCGGGAACTGGTACATTCTGACCTTGTGGAAATCGTAGTAGAGGCTGTCCCGATAGGTGAGCATTTTGTCGAAATCCCTGCCGTTAAGCGCCTCGCCCGAAAGAGATTTATCGGTAAAGCCTATATCGTTGCTGTTTTGCATCCATATGCTGTTTACCCACTTGAGGAACCAGGGGCTCGGCACGGCGTAGCAGGTAAGATTTATCCATAAATCCTTGCCCTCTTTTTCCCTCTGCTCACGCATTTTTTCAAAAATTTTGAGCCATTTTTCCCAGGCGTCGGTAAGGGTGTATATTCCCTTATATCCGCCGACGGGGTGGCCGTGCTTTTTGCTTTTGCACGGCTTTAGCATAAAACCGTCAAGCTTAAAATAGCTTATGTCAAACCTCTCGATATAGTCCTCAAAAAGTCCGGCTATATTTTTTAGATAATTTCTGTCTGAAACGCAAATATCCCTTGACTGCCTGTTATATCCGCCTTTGCCTGCCCTCTCCATTCTTTTTGCAAAAGGCATATTGTAGTTGTAACCGCCCCTCGGCCCTAACCAAAGCCCGAATGTTGAAGAAAAGTTTTTACTTAGCTTTGAGCAGTCGTAAAGCTCGTTGGGAAATTTTGAATTAAAGCGCCAAAAATCGCTTTTGTAATCGTTCCAGCCGTCATCGACAACATATGAGTCAAGGGGTTTAACTGCGTTCTGCGTCAATCCCTTTTCAATTTCGTAAAACGATGAGGTGATATTTTCCGCACTTATATCGAGCATATGGTCGTACCAGGAATTGTATTGGGTACGCAAATAGGTTTTTTGAGAAATTCTTTCGATATATTTCAGAAAATCCGCCCTGACGGTTTCGTAATCCGCCGAACGGGCAGAGCCTGCAACGGATTTGTGGAGCTTAAACTCGTCCGAGCCGTCAAGCAACTCGCCCAAAGACTTGCCGCAATGGTAACGGAGCCTTGCGACAGACGAAACGATGTCGTTATCATTTAACGGAAATTCCGAGCCGAAAAACACAGAGTTGATGTAGACTGGCTGACCCAAACACGCATGTGCGCCGTCTATAAACGCCTTATCCATTTTGGGGTGCGACCATATTTCGGTAACGCCGTCCCCCAAGACGAGGCTTTCCGTATCAATAAAGTCAATTTTGGTTTTGAGGTTTCCGTCTGCGGAAAGACAGAGCTGTTTTTCTATATAAAAATCATTTTCACGCAGTACATAAATAAGCCTGAATTTATATTCGGTATTTTTAAGCACCGCCGTTTTAAAGACTATCTCTATAAGCGCAGAGCCGTCTTTTTCAAATTCATTGATTTTATCTACGCCGAGCATAGACGCCCTGATTTGAGTCTTGCTCCCGAACCTGCCCAAGACGCTTACTGCAAACTCCTCGCTCGAAGCGCAGGGTATAAGCTCGACGGCGTTTTTCGTCCTTTTGTTTATAATGCTTTTAGTCGCAAAGCGGTTATTTGAAATGTCAAACCGCCTTGCGATAAACTCGTTTCCTATTTCAATTATATCCTTATCTCTTTTAATGTAACTCATATTTACTCTTCCACATTGAAAATTATTTTATCCGCTATCTTTGCGGTTGACTCTATTATTTTTAAGCAGGGGCGCTTTTTGTAGAATTCATCGGTTCGCTCTTGCGGAACATACGACTGCTTTTCCTGCGCCGTAAGCTTTAACATATCCCTGCAAATCAAACTGCCGTTCTGCTTTTTAAATTCGTCTGCAATCTGCTGGACGATTTTATAGGTCATCGCCTTTTGATCCTGCCGTGAACCCTCCGTTGCGCCGTAAACCATACCTGCCGCCATCGCCGCACCCGAAAGAGCGCCGCAAACCTCACGGAGTCTTCCCACTCCTCCGCCGAGACCTGCCGAAGCTTTCAAGGCGGTTTTTTCGTCCATTTCATATTCGTCTGCAAACGCCGCAAACACCGCTTGCGAACAGTTAAAGCCCTGTTTAAAAAGCTCAACGGCTCTGTCGGAATGTTTAGACATACCGTACCCCCGAACAAAAAATTTTATAAATATATAATATCACACTTTTATATTTATGGCAAATAAAATACCCTGCAAAAGCAGGGCAAATGAAAAGGAATTAAAAGGTTTACAATTGTTTTATTGCAAGAAGCTCGGTATTTAATTTTTCGCTTTTGTAAAAAACAACAGCGCCGTTAAAGAGTCCGCAAACGCCAAAAGCATGGGAAAGAATGTAACGGAGTTGACAAGCACCGTTATTTCACCGATTTTGAGCGGCAGGAAAAATATAATGTAAAATATAATCAATATCTCGCATAAAGTTATAAAAAAGCACGGGACAAGCGCCGCCCTGCCCTTTACGAGCAACAGCAACGGAATTGAGAGGATTGAAAACAGCGCCGCCGCAAGACCCAAAATGCAGAGCGTGGGAAAATTCGGGCTTTTATTTAAAAGGCAGTCGCATAAAGAAAACGCCGTCCCCTGCCCCCGACCGCCGTTTAAAAGGGTAAACTGTCTGCAAAAGAGTATTGCCGAGGTGCTTATTATGTTTATGAGTGTGAGGCATAATATTTTTAAGCCGTTTTTTGTTTTCATCGTTTACAACCTCTCCGTGTGAATTTCAACTATTAATAAAGACGAAAATATTTTGTAAAATGTCTTATAATTCTATATTACTTTTAAATTATATGACAAATTGTCATATTTGTCAACAGTAATTATGACATACTGTCATATAAGAGGAGTGATTGACATATGGATAACAGATTGAAAACACTTCGCAAGGACAGGGGTCTGACGCAAATTTCCCTGCAAATGAAAACAGGCATTGAGCAATCTCTGCTGTCAAAATACGAAACGGGTGAACGCATACCCCCTACTGAGACGCTGATACTGTTGGCGGATTTTTACGGCGTGAGCATGGACTATATTATGCTCAGAACAGACAAACCCGAAATTAACAAATGAGCCTTTGGGAAAATCCAAAGGCTCAGCGTGTAGAAAAAAGTATGTGTCACTTGGCAATATGCATAAAAGGAGTAAGATTATGGTGAACCCCCGGCGAGGGTTCCCCACCGCAAAACAGTCCACCGGACTGTTTTGCGCCCCTCCTGCGCTTTTTGAAGCACAGGTGTTTCGCAGTCTGCGGACTGCGCCGGGGGCTTTGCCCCTCGACCCCACCGTCTTTTTGAAAAAAGACGGACAAAAACTTTTGGACATTTTGCTATCGCAAAACAGTTTATCGACAAGCTGAGCCTTTGGAAAACTCCAAAGGCTCTGTTTTTGTTGCTTTACTGTTTAAAAATAATCCTCGTATCTTCTCTGCTCCCTCATTTCGGGAATGGAGGGTATATAATATTTTTGACCGAGCATAATTGCGGCCTTTGCGGCTATGTAATTATATCCGTCGTTGTGCTGACCGTCCGAGGACGCCCGTTTAATATCGCCGCTGTCCGAAACATAACAGAGATATTTAAGCTCCTCCTCGGTTGTAATCAGGTTGCCGCCCGAATCCCTCTTGCCCGAAAACTCCAGCACGGTTGCGCCCGGATCGGAGGAATTTTTTGTAATAAAGGCAATTAAATTTTGGGGGTCGCTTCCGTATTTCTCCGAAACCTTAACTATGTAATAATTGTCGGGATTTTCGGAAATATAGGTTACCGCCTTTTGCTCCTGCGTCTGCTCGGTTTGCACGGAGGCGGTAGTACCTGCCGACTGCGCCCGTTTCGGCTCGGTACTGTTTTCTTTTTTATCGGTAGTTTTCGGGACGGCCGCCTGCACGGTTGACGCAGGCTGTGTGGAGCCGCTTTGTTCCGATTGAGATGAAGATGTATTATTAACCGCATTGCTGTCGATTTTACCCCTTTTGCAGGAAGCAAAAACGGTGATTAACAGGACAAATGCCAGTATAACGGAAATTTTTTTCATATTGATACCATATAATAAAGTTTTTACTAAAAAATAAATCCCACTCAAGGGAAGAGTGGGATTACATTTTTGCCATTAAGCACCGAAACCGGCGATAATGTTCTGAATGAACTGCTGGATAGTCTCAAGAATTGTTGAAGGATCAAAACCTTCTCCGCCACCATTAATTAAGCCTGTAATTCCATCAATGATAGGCTGTAAAATTGTCATAATCTGATCCATTACTACGCCTCCCTTCTTTTGCTTATCATCGGTAATACTATATCATAATTTCAAAAAAATGTCAATCGTTTTAAAAATTTTTTTCAAAATAAAAAATGCCCACCCGTTACGGGCAGGCATAAAAAGTCGTTTTTTAAATTATTTAAGTGTAACTTTTGCGCCGACTTCTTCAAGCTTAGCCTTAGCTGCCTCAGCGTCATCCTTTGAAGCGGCTTCCTTGATTACCTTGGGTGCGCCGTCAACAAGAGCCTTTGCCTCTGCAAGGCCGAGACCTGTAATTTCACGAACAGCCTTGATAACCTTGATCTTCTCTGCGCCTACTTCTGTAAGCTCAACATCGAATTCTGTCTTTTCCTCTGCTGCGCTTGCCGCACCGCCGTCAACAGGAGCTGCAACTGCAACTGCCGCTGCGGCTGAAACGCCGAATTCTTCTTCTACTGCATGAACAAGTTCTGAAAGCTCAAGAACTGAAAGAGCCTTGATTTCTTCAATCATAGCTGCGATTTTTTCTGCTGCCATTATATTTTCCTCCAAATCCGTAATTTAAAAAGTTTAATAATTATTCCTGAGGGGCTTCCTCAGCAGGTGTTGCTTCCTCGGCAGGAGCTGTCTCCTCGGCAGGAGCTGTCTCCTCGGCAGGAGCCGCTTCTTCGGCAGGAGCTGTCTCCTCAGCCGGAGCGGATACCTCTGCGCCGCCCTTGTCAACTATAGCCTGAATTGCACGGGCAAAAGCCGCAATAGGTGCGTTGAAAGCGTTGCAAACAGTTGCGAGCAATACCTCTCTTGAGGGAAGCTTTGCAAGACTGTTAAGCTTGTCTAAACCGATAACCTCGTTGTCGAGGAAACCGCTTTTGATAACAAAATTCTTGTTAGCGTCGGCATATTTTGAGAGTATTCTTGCGGCCGCCGTGTAATCATCTTCCGATGTTGCGATGGCGGTTGTGCCGGAAAGAACCTCATCAAGACCCGAAAGGTCTGTACCGTCGATTGCAAGATGAATAAGTGTGTTCTTAGTTACCGTGTACTTGACGCCGGCCTCACGAAGCTCTTTACGAAGCTTGGTGTCATCGGCAACGGTGATACCCTCATAATTAACAACCACACCTGCACAGGCATTACTGAGCCTTTCCTTGAGCTCGGCTACCTGTTGCTTTTTTAATTCTAATACTTTCTCACTTGGCAAACGAATCACCTCCTATTAAAATGTTACGCTTGCTTTATGAGATTAAAAAACCTCTCTGACGCAAAGACAGAGAGGTGTAAACCTTAAAAATAAGTTTGTTCTCCCTCGGCAGGCAAGCTGTGAAAGCTTTTACGCATTAAATGCACCCACTGTCTTCGGCAAGCAGATATTATATTAACATACCCTTACGGGTTTGTCAAGCGAAATTAAGCGCCGTATTTTGCAGAGTTAATTCTGACGCCGGGGCCCATGGTTGTTGCAACAACGCATGACTTAATGTACTGTCCTTTAAGTGCGGCCGGTCTTGCCTTAACGATAGCGTCCATAAGGGTGTTGAAGTTTTCAACAAGCTTTTCTGCGCCAAACGAGGCTTTGCCGATGGGGCAGTGTATGATGTTTGTCTTGTCAAGACGGTACTCGATTTTACCTGCCTTAGCTTCCGTAACAGCCTTTGCAACATCGGGCGTAACCGTTCCTGCCTTGGGCGAAGGCATCAATCCGCGAGGACCGAGCACCTTACCTAAACGGCCTACAAGACCCATCATATCGGGCGAAGCTATACATACATCAAAGTCAAGCATACCGCCCTGAACCTGAGCGAGGAGATCCTCTGCGCCTACAATTTCAGCGCCTGCGGCTGCTGCGGCGTCAGCGGCGTCGCCCTTTGCGAAAACCGCAACCCTTACATTCTTACCTGTTCCGTTAGGAAGAACAACAGCGCCTCTTACCTGCTGATCGGCGTGACGGGAGTCAACGCCGAGGCGGATATGAGCCTCAACCGTTTCGTCAAACTTAGCCGTTGCCGATTTTACTGCAAGTGCAAGAGCCTCTTCAGAATCATAGAGCTTTGATCTGTCGATCAATTTTGCGCTCTCGTTATATTTTTTACCGTGTTTCATAATTAAAATTTCCTCCCATTAAGTGGTTATCGGATTTTTCCTCCCACGAAGGAGCATCAATCTTCAACAGTGATGCCCATTGAACGAGCCGTACCGGCAATCATGCTCATAGCCGATTCTACGGTAGCCGCATTAAGGTCGGGCATTTTCTGCTCTGCGATTTTTCTTATCTGCTCACTCGTAATCTTTGCAACCTTAGTCTTGTTCGGAACGCCCGAACCGCTCTCTATGCCGCAAGCCTTTTTAAGAAGAACTGCCGCAGGGGGAGTTTTTGTTACAAAGGTAAACGAATGGTCTGCGTAAACTGTGATAACGACGGGGATTATAAGTCCCATATCGTTCTTTGTGCGCTCGTTAAATTCTTTTGTGAACGCCATAATATTAACGCCGTGCTGACCGAGTGCCGGTCCAACGGGCGGCGCCGGTGTTGCCTTTCCGGCAGGGATCTGAAGCTTAATAAAGCCTATTACTTTCTGAGCCATTTTAGCACCTCCAAAATTCGTGGTAGTGGCGGAATAAGTGGCCTGACTTACCCCTCCCACAGCGTGCGTAAAACACGCTATAAAAAGCGTAAAAACGCTTGATACCGTAATTAATTATTTGTTCATTGACTCAACCTGGTCAAGTTCAAGCTCTACGGGAGTTTCACGGCCGAGCATTGAAATAATTACCCTGACCATATTGTTTTGAGTGTCGATCTCATCAACAACGCCTATGATACCGTCAAATGCGCCGTCGATAATGGTAACCATATCTCCCTTTTCGTAATTAACCTCAATAACACGCTTCTCAACCCCGAGAGCGGCTATTTCCTTTTCCGAAAGAGGAACGGGTTTTCCCTCGGGTCCTACGAAGCCGGTAACGCCCCTTGTGTTACGGATAACATACCAGGTGTCGTCGGTCATTTCGTATTCGCCGCTGTCCTCATCTTCAAAAACGGCAAGCTTGACTATTACATAACCGGGGAAAAGTTTTCTCTCAACTTCCTTTTTGGTTCCGTCGTCCTTAACCTCAACAACCGTTTCGGTAGGAACCTGCACATCAAGAATTAAATCCTGCATTTTGCGGTTTTCAACAACCGTTTCGATGTTTGCGGCTACCTTATTCTCGTACCCGGAATAAGTGTGGACAACATACCATCTGGAGATTTCTGACATTAGATATCCCCCTTATATACCAAAGAATCCGTGAATAAAACCTGTTGCTACGGTCTTTGTCGCTTCAAGAGCGGATTCGGAATTTGCAGAACTGTTTTCCGCCAAATTGATAAGGAGCTTGATAATTTCCGAAAGCCCTGTGTCGATAAGCCAAATTACTACGCCTACAACCGCTACACAGGCAAGAACTACTCCCGAGCTTTTAAGGACTGTTTTGGCGTTTGGCCAAACGACCTTTTTGCACTCGCCTCTTATATCCTTAAAGAACTTTTTAACGGCTCTCCACGCACGGACAAAGATATTCGGTTTTTTATCCTTGGGAGCGTCGGCCTTCTTTTTGGAATCGGCTTTTTTCTTTTCTTTTGCGGGAGTTTCGGCAGAATCCTTTTTGATTTCGTCAGCCATTATTTTTACCTCCGCTTACTTTGTTTCCCTATGGAGAGTATGCTTCTTGCAGAATCTGCAATACTTGTTCATCTCCAACCTGTCGGGTGTGTTTTTCTTGTTCTTCATCGTGTTGTAATTGCGCTGCTTACACTCCGTGCAAGCCAATGTAATTTTCACTCTCATTTTTCGGCACCTCCGTTATTAGCGATAATCGCCTATTTAGCCTGCCTCCAAAAAGCGGGCGCAAAAAAAGAACCCTCTTTCAGAGGTACAAGTAATATAACATAAAGGGAAAAATAAGTCAAGAGTTTTTCAATATTATTTCTAAATTCAAAGAACGCAGCCGACCGACTGCGTTCCCAAAAAGATTTTACAGCTTAAGCTGTTCGCCTATATCCTCGCCGGACAGCAGACTTCCTGCGGCAGGGAGGTTTTTTGTCCTGTACCTTGCAGGCTTGACGAACATACCTTCCCTGTAGTCCTCCACACTCTCGACCCTGTGGTTTTTCTTTTGGGTCATTACCGCAACGCCCTGGGTATCCTTTGTCGTTTTCGGGGCAACGGCGCCGGTGTTCAAAAGCAAAATTCTTCCGCTGCTTGATTTGACAACGATTTCGGTATCCTCGGCAATCTGTTTTACCGCCGCAAGCGGAAATTTATCGCAGTAAGCTTTTATTAGCTTTTTCCTGTTGGTCTTGGTTTCGTATGCGCTCAGATCCACCTTGGCGACCTTGCCGTTTTCAAAGAAGAAAAGCATATATCCCTTGTAATCGGTTGTAACCGCCATGTAGACCGCAGTTTCGTCCTGCTCCATACCCAGTGTGCTTGCCACAAAGTCGCCGAGAACGCTCGCCTTGGAGTCCGCAAAGTCATACGCCTTTGCCTTATAGACCTGACAGCGGTTTGTAAAGAAAAGAAGCTCGGCGCTGTTTACGGACTCGATTTTCTCAATTACATAGTCGCCCTCTTTGGTTTTCTGCTCGCTGTTCATACGCAGAGACGCCGGGGTTATTTTCTTGAAATAGCCCTCTTTTGTAAAGAAAAGGGTGACGGGATAATCGGGTACGCTCTCTTCCTCCTCGAACTGCTCCTCAACATCGGAATAAATAATTTCCGTGCGCCTGGGCTTATCGTACTTTTCGACAACTTCCTTAAGCTGTGCTATGATTATCTTTTTAATCCTTGATTTTGAAGAGAGTATATCCTCCATATCCTCGATTTCGCTTCGCAGCTGCTCAATATCCGCCGTGCGTTTTAAAATGTACTCACGGTTCAAGTGGCGCAGTTTGATTTCCGCAACATACTCCGCCTGAATTTTATCAATGCCGAAGCCTATCATAAGGTTGGGGATTACCTCCGCCTCCTCGTCGGTTGAGCGGATAATTTTAATGGCCTTGTCGATGTCAAGGAGTATTTTCTGCAAGCCCTCAAGCAAATGCAGTCTGTCCTTGGCCTTTTGCAGGTCAAAATACACCCTGCGGTTGACGCACTCCGTTCTGAAGGCTATCCATTCAAGCAAAAGCTCACGGACCCCCAGCACCCTCGGCGTGCCTGCTATAAGCACATTGAAATTACAGCCGAACGAGTCCTCAAGAGGGGTGGATTTAAACAGCTTTTTCATAAGCTTGTCGGGGTCGGTGCCCCTTTTTATATCTATGGTTATTTTAAGACCCTTTTTGTCGGTTTCGTCCCTGATGTCGGATATTTCCCTGACCTTTCCCGACTTTGCAAGCTCTATTATTTTGTCAATAATGGCCTCGCTTGTCGTGGTTGCCGGAATTTCGTAAACATCAATACAATTACTTTTCCTGTCGTAATTATATTTTGCCCTAAGCTTAAAGCTCCCCCTGCCGGTGGCATATATATCCCGCATCTGCGCTTCATTATATAAAATCTGGCCTCCGCCTATAAAATCGGGCGCTTTAAGAGTCTCCATAATATCGGCGTCGGGGTTCTTGATAAGCTCTATTGCTGTATTGCAGACCTCTCCCAAATTAAACGAGCATATGTTTGAAGCCATTCCGACCGCTATGCCGGTGTTGGCGTTTACCAGTACCGAGGGAAAGGTTACCGGGAAAAGCGTGGGCTCCTGCATCGTGTTGTCGTAATTGGGCACAAAATCGACCGTGTCCTTGTCGATTTCCTTAAAAAGCTCTGCCGATATGGGCGCTAACTTTGCCTCGGTATAACGGGAAGCCGCATACTGCATATTTTTTGAGTACGCCTTACCGAAGTTTCCCTTTGACTCAACATACGGGTGAAGCAGGCACTCGTTGCCCCTTGCAAGGCGTATCATCGTCTCGTAAATTGCGGCGTCGCCGTGGGGGTTCAACTGCATTGTACGACCCACTATATTTGCGCTTTTAATTGTGCCGCCGGTCAAAAGCCCCATTTTATACATGGTATAGAGCAATTTCCTGTGCGAGGGCTTAAAGCCGTCGATTTCGGGAATAGCTCTGGACATAATACTGCTCATGGCGTAGGGCATATAGTTTAACTCAAGCGTGTCGGTAATATATTGATTAACCACATCGCCTGCGCCCGATATATGGGCGTTTAAATTTATTTCCTCCTGCGAATGGTCAATCTCGGTTTTCTTTTTCTTCGCCATATTCTTTCTCCCGGTTTTATTATGACAAATCCGTCATATCAATATATTTATATCCGTTTTCGGCTATATAGTCTTTTCTGCCCTGAAGATTATCGCCCAAAAGCAAATCGAACTTGTCCGCAACGGTCTGAGGGTCAAAGTCGGGCTCGACCTTTATAAGGCGGCGTGTTTTGGGATTCATTGTAGTAAGCCACATCATCTCCGGCTCGTTTTCACCGAGTCCCTTTGAGCGCTGAATTGTATATTTTTTATCGCCTATCTCCTCAAGAGCCTGCGCCTTTTCTTTCTCGGTGTAGCAAAACCAGGTTTCGTCCTTGGTGTTTATTTCATAGAGCGGAGACTCGGCTATAAACACCTTGCCCTCCCTTATAAGGGTGGGCATAAGCCTGTAAATCATGGTGAGAATAAGCGCCCTTATCTGAAAGCCGTCAACATCTGCGTCGGTACAGATTATGACCTTGCTCCAGCGCAGATTTTCCATACTGAACAGCGACAGATTTTTATTTGCCTTTGTGCTTACCTCAACGCCGCAGCCGAGTACTTTAATCAAATCGGTTATTATATCCGACTTAAACACCTTTGAATATTCCGCCTTAAGGCAATTAAGTATTTTACCCCTGACGGGCATAACCGCCTGGAAGCCGGAGTCCCTCGCCTGCTTGCACGCACCGAGAGCCGAGTCGCCCTCCACAATAAAAATTTCCCTCTCGTTTACATCTTTTGAACGGCAGTCTACGAATTTTTCTATTCTGTCGGTCATGCTGTTGCCGGTCTGGAGCGTTTTTTTGATATTGAGTCTTGTGCTCTCCGCCTTGACACGGGAACGCATATTAATAAGCACCTGGTCGGAAATTTTATCCGCCTCTATTTTATTCTCGATAAAATAGACCTCCAAATTGTGCTTCAGGAAATCGGTCATTGCCTCCTGAATAAACTTGTTGGTTATAGCCTTTTTGGTCTGATTTTCATAAGAGGTTTGTGTTGAAAATGAGGATATGACAATCGCAAGGCAGTCCTCTATGTCCTGGAATGTGATTTTTGAATCCGTCTTTGTATATTTGCCGTTCGCCTTTAAATAAGCGTCTATTTGAGATACCAATGCGCTCTTTACGGCTTTTTCGGGTGCGCCGCCGTGTTCAAGATAGCTTGAATTGTGGTAATATTCCTTGAGCTGTACCCTGTTTGAAAAGCAGACGGCGGCGTTTATTTTTACTTTGTAATCGGGCATATCTTCCCTGTCCCTGCCCTTGCGCTCCGCCTGCCAGAACTGAACGGAAGAAAAGGCGTCGTCGCCGACGGTTTCCTTTACATAGTCGGTAATTCCGTTCTCGTAAAGATACTCGTATTTTTCAAAAGAGCCTGCGCTTATCTGATCCTTTAAAATAAACTTAATTCCGGCGTTTACCACCGACTGGCGCTTTATGGTCTGCTGATAGTACTCAAGCGGAATTTTAATATCGGTAAAGACCTTAATATCCGGCTTCCAGCGTATCCTTGTGCCGGTATCCCTTTTATTGTACGGTTCTTTGATAAGACTGCCGTCCGGCTCGCCGTTTTTAAAGCTCATTTTATAGCAAAGGCCGTTGTAATGCACCTCCGCCTCCATATACTCCGAAGCGTACTGCGTGGCGCAAAGGCCCAAGCCGTTAAGGCCGAGGGAATATTCATAGCTTCCGCCGTTGTTGGTGTTGTACTTACTGCCGGCATACAGCTCGCAGAAAAGCAGTTCCCAATTATACCTGCCCTCGTTTTCGTTGTAATCCATGGGCATACCTCTGCCGTGGTCAAGCACCTCTATTGAGCCGTCAAGAAAACGGGTCACGGTAATTTCGCTGCCGTAGCCCTCTCTCGCCTCGTCTATTGAATTGGAAAGAATTTCAAACACCGCATGCTCGCAGCCCTCAATACCGTCAGAGCCGAAAATAACCGCAGGTCTTTTACGAACACGGTCGGCGCCCTTTAACTGGGAAATGCTTTCTTCCGTATATTCCGCTTTTTTCGCCATATAAACAGCCGTCCTCAATTAATTATAAAATAAAATGTAAAATTAAAATACAATATATTTTACACTATATATTGCGATTAAGTCAAGTTTTGTCAACTAAATTTTGGATAAGCGCATTTTTTATTTTCTTTTGCGTATCTTTCTTTTGTTGCCGTTTTCGTCTACAATATAGGTGTTCTCAAGCCGGGCTTCAAGATTCTTTTTAAATGCGGCGACATATTCCCTGCGGAGCTTTTCCTGCTCTTCAATTTCCTCCCGGGTAAGCCCCGTTTCCCTCTGCTTGCGGGCAAGCTCGTTTAATCGTTTTAATCTCGGTGTTTCCATAGTATTTTCCTTTTTAATATTATTTACTTATATAATAACACAAAATATTATTGCTTTACAAGCAAACGAAAATATATTAAAATAAATTGCAAACTTAAACGAAAATAAATTTTTGAGGGCGGACTATGGAGCTTCATCTTCCCGAAAAAGTGAACAGGGCGATTAAGCTGTTAAACGATAACGGCTTTGAAGCCTATGCCGTCGGGGGCTGCGTGCGTGATATGGTAATGGGAATTGCGCCGCATGACTTTGACATTACCACCTCCGCCCTGCCCGAGGAAACCGAAAAAGTGTTTGGGGGCTACAGGATAATCGAAACGGGAATTAAGCACGGCACGGTTACGGTTATCATGGAAAACGAGCCGATAGAAATTACGACATACAGGATAGACGGCGATTATCTTGACAACCGCCACCCGGAAAGCGTAAATTTTTCGAGAAATCTGAAAGACGATTTATCCCGTAGGGATTTTACCGTAAACACCCTGTGCTTTAATGAAAACGACGGGCTTATTGACCTGTTCGGCGGTATAGATGACATTAAAAGCGGAATTATCCGCTGTGTCGGCGAGCCTGACAAAAGGTTTAACGAGGACGCCCTTCGCATTATGCGTGCAATCCGTTTTTCCTGCACGCTCGGGTTTAATATTGAAGAGGGCACGGCTGAAAGCATAATAAGAAACAGGGAACTGTTAAGGCATATCGCCGTCGAACGCATACGGGAGGAATTTACAAAGCTTTTGTGCGGAAAAAGCGTAAGGGAAACCGTAAGCAAATACCGCTGTGTTATAGAGGTTTTTATTCCCGAATACGCCGCCCTTTTCGGCTGTGAGCAGAACACGCCGTACCATATTTACGATGTTGCGAGTCACAGCCTTGTGGCTACCGATTTTATTGAAAACGATAAAGATTTAAGGCTTACGATGTTTTTCCACGATATAGCAAAGCCCGTTTGCAGGACTACGGACGAAAACGGCACGGATCATTTTAAAGGCCATGCTCTAACGGGCGAAATTATGAGCAGGGAAATTCTAAAGCGTTTGAGGTACGACAACAAGACGGTCGAAAAGGTTTCAACGCTTATCAAGATACACTCCGCCGCTTCGCCAAAGAGCAAGGCGGAAGCTAAATTTTTGCTGTCAAATATCGGCGAGGACCGCTACAGGGATTTTATGAAGGTTCGCCGTGCCGACTGCTTTGCAAAGGCAAATCCCCATTCACACGATGAAAAGCTTAAAAATATGCAAAGCTTTCTTGATGAAATAAAAAAGAACAACGAGTGTTATTCCCTGAAACAGCTTGCCGCCGACGGCAACGATTTAAAGGCCGTGGGAATAACGGGCGGAAAAATAAATTTTGTTTTAAAATCCCTGCTGTCCCTTGTTATCAACGGAGAGTGTGAAAACGACAGGGAAAAATTAATCGCAAAGGCAAAAGAGCTGAAGTAGGGAAGAATATGCCGAGGAAAATCAGTTATAAAATCACAGAAAAATACGATAGCCGCAAAGTGCTTGATTTTTTAAAGGCAAGCGGCTATTCGCATCGTCTTATTACAAAGCTTAAACAGACTCCCGACGGTATTCTTTTAAACGGTGCGCACGCCCGAACCGTTGATTTTATGAAAAAGGGCGACGCACTTGAAATCAACATTCCCTCCGACGATAAGCAGAGCGTTTCCATACCCGTAAAGATGCCGCTTGACATTGTATATGAGGACGACGACCTGATAGTTATAAACAAGCCCGCCAATCTTTCGGTGCACGAGAGCCATAACCATTTGGGAGATACGCTTTCAAATGCGCTCTCATACCATCTTAAAGAAAAGGGAAAGCAAGCGGTTTTCAGGGCGGTCGGCAGGCTCGACAAAGGCACTTCGGGGCTTATGGTCTGCGCCCTTAACAAATACACGGCTTCAAAGCTTTCGGGAAAAATTCAAAAGCAGTACCTTGCGATAGCCTCGGCGGTTTTTGAGGGCGAGGGCACTATAGACGAGCCCATATTCAGACCCGACCCCATAATTACGCTGAGAACGGTTGACAGCCGCGGCGAACGGGCAGTCACTCATTGGCAGGCGCTTAAAAGCGACGGGGAAAACACGCTTTTGAAAATTGAGCTTGAAACCGGCAGAACGCATCAGATAAGGGTACATTTTGCGCACATCGGCGCACCGCTTGTAGGAGATACGATGTACGGCAAGCCCGACGAACGGCTGTGCCATCAGGCTCTGCACTGCTGTTATTGCGGATTTACGCACCCCGTGACCGATGAAAAAATGGAATTTTACAGGGATATGCCGGAGGATATGAAACGCCTTTTAAATTAAAAGGGAATTATAAAACGGGAGAGCTTGTAAGAGTTCTCCCGTTATTTTACTTTATTTTTGCTGTCCGTAATAGGCGTTTGCGCCGTGCTTGCGGTTATAGTGCTTATCAAGCAGATAACCCTCTATCCCTGCCTGCTTATTCTCCACCGCTGCAATTTCCTCTGTGCGGAAGGCCATTTTTGCAATCTCCTCAAGTATAAGGGCGTTTTCCACAGCCTTAAAGCAATCCCTGCCCCAGCAGAACGGCCCGTGACGGTGAATCAGCACCGCCGGACAGTCCGTGGGATTTATGGAGTTTTCTTTAAAGCACTCGACTATTACCCTGCCCGTGTTGAGCTCGTACTCGCCCTTAACCTCCTGCTCGGTAAGTCCCCTTGTGCAGGGAATACTGCGGTTGGCAAAATCCGCATGGGTTGTTCCGTAGGCCTTAATTTCCCTGCCTGCCTGTGCAAAAGAGGTCGCCCAGGCGGAATGGGTGTGAACGACTGCGCCTATATCCTCAAACTGCCTGTAAAGCTCAAGATGCGTCGGCGTATCGGAGGAGGGATTTAACTTGCCCTCGACCTTGTTGCCCTGCAAATCCACAACTACCATATCGTCCCGGCTCATCGTTTCATAAGGCACGCCTGAGGGCTTGATTACAACCAAACCCGTCTGCCTGTCAATCGCAGAGACATTGCCCCAGGTCAAAACAACCAGCCCGAACTGCTTTAGCTGTAAATTCGCCTTAAAAACATCTTGCTTTAACTTTTCAAGCATTATTTGTTCCTCCAGATAACATCGTTGTATTCAAGCTCACGCCTGAATTCCGGTATTTTTGTATCTTTATTGATATAGACAAATTCAATTCCCATAATCTCGGCAAAATCACGCATATGCTCCGCAGTAAGGTCGTATGAAAGCACGGAATGATGCGCTCCGCCGGCATAAATCCATGCCGCCGCCGAGGTTTTAAAATCAGGCAACGGCTTCCAAAGCACGCCTGCAACGGGAAGCTTCGGCATATCGTTTTCCTGAGTTTGACATTCAATATCGTTTACTATCATTCTGAAGCGGTCGCCCATATCGATAAGCGAAACGACTATAGCAGAGCCTTTCTTTGCCTTAAATACAAGCCTTGCAGGGTCTTCCCTGTCCCCTATTCCGAGCGGATGAACCTGAATTTTCGGCTTTTCGCAGGCTATCGACGGACAGACCTCAAGCATATGTGCGCCGAGTATCATCTCGTTGCCATCTTCAAGGTGGAGCGTGTAATCTTCCATAAACGCCGTGCCCTTATCTATGCCCTGAGCCATAACTTTCATTATTCTTGTCATTGCGGCAACCTTCCAGTCGCCCTCTGCGCCGAAGCCGTAGCCCTTTTTCATAAGGTCCTGCGAGGCGAGGCCGGGAAGCTGGCGAAGCCCCTGCAAATCCTCAAAATTCGTGTGGAACGCCTTGAAATTGCCCCTGTCAAGGAATTTTTTAAGGGCAACCTCCTCCTTTGCCTGATAGCGGACGGCGTCAATATTTTCGGTGTCCATAATATATTCTTTTTCGTACTCCGCCATCTGGGCGTCGATTTCCTGCTCGGTTACCTTTTCGACCTCGGAAATTATATCGCCTACGCCGTAATGGTCAACCGACCAGCCGAGCTTTATGAGAGCCTCGACCTTGTCGCCCTCGGTGACTGCAACATTTCTCATATTGTCGGAAATACGAAGCACCCTGAGCTTTCTCGATTCTGCGGCGCCTACGGCGGCCCTCATCCAAACGCCCATCTGACTGGTAAAATCCGCATCCTGCCAATAGCCTACGATTACTTTCCTGTTAAGGCGCAGACGGGCGGCGATGTAGCCGTGTTCACGGTCGCCGTGAGCCGACTGGTTAAGGTTCATAAAATCCATATCAATATCATTCCACGGAATTTCACGGTTAAACTGCGTGTTCAGGTGAAGATATGGTTTTCTTAAGGCCGTAAGGCCCTTTACCCACATTTTTGAGGGTGAAAAGGTGTGCATCCAGGTGATAACGCCGGCGCAGTTGTCGTCGTTATTGGCCCGGTTCATAATGTCATAAATTTCCTCGCTCGTCTTTACGCAGGGGAACCACTTTACCGTGCAGGGTATGTTTTCGTCGGCATTGAAGCCGTCAACCATTATCTTGGAGTGCTTGTCGATTTCAACAAGTGTTTCCTCGCCGTAAAGGAACTGCGAGCCTACTACAAAATAGAAAACGGAATTTTTCATAATTTTACCACCTTTATATTAGTTATAATAATTATATCAACATTGATATATATTTTCAACCTAAAAATATATAGGACGGTTGACAATAAATTTTATAAAATATAAAATTTTTACGGACAGTTTTGGATTTTTATCAGTCTTAGTAAATAAATGAAAAAAGGAGCTGTTAATATGGCAAAAAGGAAAATCGCAAATGTACCGAAGCTTGATTTAAGGAAATTTTCTCCCGAGGCGCTGAGAAAAATAGAGTCAATAAAAAATGTCGCCGTTCTGATTGTGGCGGACGACGAGGAGGCTCTTGAAGCGTTCGGCGAAATAGAGGTTTCAAATGTAGCGACAATCCGTTATATACCCAGGGACAGGGAATTTAAAGAGATGAACGGTACCTTTATTCTTACGGGCAATATGGTACAAAAGGACACCGAGTACTTTTTAAACGGCATCTGCATCGTATGCGATTTGCCAAAGGATTTGGAGATAAGCCTAAGCTTTAACGGGATTTTGCTTATTCAAAAGAGTTCAAATGTTATTATCACCTGTGCAAACGGCCTATCGTTTTACGACGATTTTGAAGCGGATATGATTAAAATTTTCTCCAACACCGTTACCGTTAGCCCCGATTTTGTAAACGAAGCGAAGCCCGGCACATATATCATCGCAGGCAACAGTATAACCGTGAGCAACGATGTCACCGCAGATATGCTCAGAGAAAAAGGTATCCGTTTTGTTGCCGGCAATATAATTTCCTGCGGAAAGCATCTTGTGGGCTATGTTGAAAACAACTCAAAGGTCGGCAACTGCATAGAGATTATAAAGGGCAAAAAGTCATAAACAATCCGGAGGGGTGTTTACAGCTTGAACGGCAAGGATACATTTGAAGAGCTTTATAAAAAATATTATTCCGCCGTCAGGTCGTATTTTGCAAAAAAGGCTCCTGCCGACGATGTTGACGACCTGACCCAGCAAACCTTTTTAAAGATATGGGCGTTTACGCTTACCGAAAGCCCCATACGCTCGTACAAGCCGTTTTTGTTTGCCTGCGCCAAAAATGTACTTATCGACTTTTACAAAAAACGGGCAAATTTCATCTCCATTGAAGACCTGCCGGCCGTATTTGAAATTAAAGGAGAGGGCGATTTTGTAAGCTATGCGGAAATGATGTCTGTTTTATCCTGCCTTTCTTACGAGGACAGAACCGTAATAACCATGAAGAGCGACGGATATACAAGCAGGGAAATATCAAAGGTAATAGGTATTTCCGCTTCCGCCGTCAGGTCAAGGATTCAGGCAATAAAAAACATTTTAAAAAGCAAAATGAAATAACCCCTGCCGTGCTTTTTAAGTGCCGACAGGGGGATTTTTATGTATTTTTATATAAAGCCTTTTTATTTGCCGGGACGGTGGAAGCGTATTTCGCAGATGTCATCGCCCCTTGCGATTGTTTTCGGCAAATCGAGCACACAGCCGAAGCTTTCGGCAATGCCCCTGTCGCCGCACATGGCGTGGTCGCAGAGCACCCTGATTTCCTCATCGGTACAGCCCTGCTTCTGCCACGCTTTGACAAGCGGACAGTAGTGAAAATCTATAAACAGGTGGTCGTCGTCGCATTGTCTGATTTTCATTTCAAAAATCACCTGTGCGAAAACGGTAAACAAGGACCTTTTTAAGCCCTTTAACGAGTCGCCCATTTTGCCTTTCTCACGAAACAGCGCACCCTGATACAGTCCGCAGCGTCTGATTGCGTCGGGGGCGTATTCGGTTGACTCAAGTCCCTTTTTCTTTGCCTCGTCGCACAGCAGATACATCCACAGAGCTCGGTGCTCAAGCTGTTCTCTGATTGCAACGGTTATGGGGGTTTTGATTTTTGGCTCGTTATTAATGCTCATTTTTTTCCCTCTCCTTATTTTAAAGCTGAAATATATTTATTAATCAACTGCTTGTAAAAGCACACGCACTGACCGACATTTTTAATTTTAATGTGTTCGTTTGCGCCGTGGACGGAGGCGTATTGCTCGGCGTCCAAATCGATCGGGGCGAAGCGGAATATATTGTCCGCAACCTCGCCGAAGCGTCTGGCGTCGGTGCCTGCAACCAAAAGGAACGGCGATACGATTACATCGGGAAAAACATCGTTTATTACGCTTTCAAGCAATTTAAACTGCGGAGTTCTATAATCGGTCGGCGGACAGTAATCCCGTTCGATTTCCTCAATTTCAACCCCGTGCTTTGAAGCGATGGCTTTAATTTTTTCAAGTCCCTCGTATAAATCGTCCTCCCTGACACAGCGCAGGAACATTGTCGCCTCAACCTCCTGTGCCGCAATCTGGGGGTCAAGCCTGGAGCCGCCCGAAATTGTGGTAAACGCTATGCTTGTTGAAAGCATCGGCCTTGCCTGCGGTATTTTTTGCATAACCTTTTTGATTACGGGCGCAAACAGGCCGATATTACCCATAGCGATATTCAGGGGGAACGGCATATACGGCGCATGGGTTTCAAAGGTTCCCCGTACCTCGTTTGAAAAACTGCCCTTATAAATCTTACTGTTTTCAACCTCGTGAATAAAGGCAGACATCTGCGAAACGGTGTTGTTTGCCGACTGATTTAAGCCGCCGTGTCCCTTTTGAACTCTCTTAGCGGTACAGCGGTACATATACCTGCTTTTTTCGTGGACGGCGATCATTGCGCTCTTTTCCTTAACGCCGGGCACCATACCCGCGGTAATAGCTCCGCCCTCGTCAAAAACGGCGTCAAAATGAATACCGTTTTCCTTAAAATACCGAGTTGCAAGCACCATTCCGTCTCCGCAAAGCTCCTCGTTATTTGAAGAACCTATGTAGAGGTCTATACCGTCAAAGGAAAAATCCTCGCTTAACAGCTCCTCGCACGCCTGAAGCTCGGCAAAAAGCGGAGTTTTTGTATCAATGGTTCCCCTGCCGTACATTGAGCCGTCCTTTATCATGGCGTCAAACGGGTCGGTGTTCCAGCCCTCGCCGCCGTCAACAACATCGTGATGCGACATAAGCATAATATTTTTTTGGGCGTTATTGCCCCTGATTACATAGACAAAACAGCCATCGCCGAATGTTAAGCGCTCCGCCCTTTTTGAAAGCAGGGGAAAACGCTCCCCGACTGTCTTATAAAACCTGTCAAATTCCGCCCTGTTTCGGCCGTCGTGAGTAAATACCGTTTTGCAGTTTATCATCTTAGAAAGCGTATCGGTATAGCCGTTTAGAACCTGAGCGGAAACATTTTTTCTGTTTTCCTCGCCGGTCAAAGCCCGTTTTTTCATTGTTTATCTCCCTTATCGCTATACTTTTTGATACCCTGCGTAACTTTTTTGTCATTATAAACGGCAAACAAAATTAACGAAAGCAGGCTGAACACGCCGGCATATACGCCCGTAAGCTTAACTCCCTGCATACCGACGGACTCGCCGTTCAATGCGCCGACGGACAGCACGCTTGAAACTATCATCATGGCTACGCTGACGGCTATTTTTTCAAGGAATGTTTTTACCGCCGAGAATATGCCCTCTCTGTTTACTCCGCTTTCAAGGCAGTCCAACTGGATAATATCGGAGATAACCGACTGCGGAAGTATATTGATGGCGGCAAACGGAAAAGCAACCAATATGCCGACGCCTATGCCGATTATAAGCTCCCGTCCGGGAAGCAATGCGGCAATTTTATCGCCTACATAGATAAACGCAAATACCAGGGTAAAAATCACGCTTGCAATTATAAGCGGAATTTTTTTGTTGAACTTTCTGCAAATAATAACAATGACCGGGAACAGGCAAATCGCCGTCACTATGGCCGCAAGCAGAACATAAAATACCTGGCTCTCCTCGATATTCAAAAGCATTGTTATGTAGTAAAGCATTGCGCTCTCAAAGAAGCAAAGCGAGATAAAGCTGAACAAATCGCCGAGGCTGAAAATGACAAAATTGCGGTTCTTTAAAACCAGCCCGAAGGATTTAATCAATGATGTGCCGGGTCTTATGCTGTTTTGAACATAGTCCTTTTCGTTAAAGGCATAGGCGCTTATCAAAAGGCAGGCTATGCCGATTGCGGCAAAGACCGTGAAAACCGTGCGCCAAGCCCACAGCGGCGACAGGCCTGCATGCTCCTTGAGCAAATTGACAAACAGGGTTGCGGCGTACATAAATGCGCTTGAACCCATAAAAAATGCGGTGCTGACCGTATAGTAACCGACCCTTACATTTGCATCGGGTATAATTTCGGGAATGAGAGCGTTGCGCGGAATAAAGAAAAATGTGTATGAAACATAGTACGCAACAAGGAAGAAGCCTACCCAAATTGCGTTGCCGACAGAGCCCTCCTTAAACGGCGCATAGAAAATAAGAAGCAGAGACAGCGCATACGGAAGCGCCGCAAAGCGCATAAACGGCATACGCCTGCCGTCCTTGTGATTGCATTTGTCCGAGAGAGAGGCAACCAACGGGTCGGTAACGGCGTCAACGACCTTGCCGACGCCTGTAATCAGCGCCATAACCGTTATAAAACCCAAAAGCTTGTTTTGAGGCAAAAGGTTGGGCAGGCCGCTTTTCACGGTAGGCTGAAAGAAATACAGCAGGTAATTTCCTATCATACCGTTAAAAAGTCCCTTGGCGATATCCGCCAGGCAGTAACGGTACATTTTGCCTTTCGGCAGTGTTTTTGACATAGTTTATCCCCTATCCTTTTTAAAATTTTTAAACAGAGCAGGCTGTTTATCCCCTGTTAATCCGGCGCTTGATACCGCAGTTTAAAAAGTGCTTATCTGTATATATACTCTTTGTCCGAATAAGAAAGCCCCCGAAAAACGAGGGCTTAGCAATAATATTAAATTTAAAGAAATTATCTCTTCGAGAACTGGGGTGCACGGCGTGCGCCTTTAAGACCGTATTTCTTTCTTTCCTTCATTCTCGGGTCACGGGTAAGGAAGCCTGCCTTCTTGAGAGCCGGACGAAGGTTTTCGTCATACTGGAGAAGCGCTCTTGAAAGGCCGTGGCGAATAGCGCCCGACTGACCTGTAACGCCGCCGCCCGATACCGTGCAAACGATGTCGAATTTGTTTGTCAAGCCTGTGAGTGCGAGAGGCTGACGAACAACGAGCTTTAAGGTTTCAAGACCGAAATAGTCGTCAATATCTCTGTTATTGATTGTGATTTTACCTGTACCTGCATAGACACGAACTCTTGCTACGGATTTCTTTCTTCTGCCTGTACCGTAAAAATAAGGTGTTGAATCGTACATTTATTTTTGCCTCCCTTTCTTAAAATTCCCTTACCTTGGGCTGCTGTGCTGCATGAGGATGCTCAGCGCCGCGGTAAACACGAAGCCTTGTAAGAGATTTTGCCCCGATTGTGTTTGCGGGAAGCATACCCTTAACTGCCTTTTTAAGTACAAACTCGGGCTTTTCCGCCATAAGGGTTTTGTACTGTATTTTTTTCATATTGCCGATATAGCCTGTGTGATGATAATACATTTTCTTTTCAAGCTTGTTGCCTGTGAGAACGATTTTATCAACATTTGTTACTATAACAAAATCGCCGCAGTCCGCATGCGGAGCAAAAGTCGGTTTATGCTTACCGCGGAGAAGATGAGCCGCTTCAGCCGCTACGCTGCCGAGAGTTCTGCCTTCTGCGTCGAGAACATACCACTCACGGGTAATGTCGCCTGCCTTGGGCATATAAGTTGACATAGCATTTTCCTCCGAATAATAATTTGTTTTATTGCCTGCATATAATACCACTCAATTAAAAATTAGTCAACATATTTTTTTGAAAATTTTAACGGATAAGGTTAATATCTCTTATTTTCTTTGATTTTCTCCTGCTTTTATATGTTTATCTCATTTATTATTTTAAAAAATAAGCACATGGGCAAAACAAAAAGAGAGAAAGGTCGTTTCTCTCTTTTGATTGTAGAAAAAGTATGTGTCACTTGGCAATATGCACAAAAGGAGCAAGATTATGGTGAACCCCCGGCGAGGGTTCCCCACCGAAAAACAGTCCACCGGACTGTTTTTCGCCCCTCCTGCGCTCTTTGAAGCACAGGTGTTTCGCAGTCTGCGGACTGCGCCGGGGGCGTTGCCCCTCGACCCCACCGCCTTTTGTAAAAGGCGGCCGAAAACTTTGGATATTTTGCTATCGCAAAACAGTTTACCAACAGACTGAAGTGAGAAAGGGCGTTTCTCTCTTTTTAGTGCGTGTTATGCTGTTAAAAATCTTAAAACGGTGCAAAAATCATCTGTTTTCCATAGGAACATACGGCTGATTTTTGCCGACGCTTTTATATGCCGGTCTGATAATCTTATCGGCATTTATAAGCTCCTCTATCCTGTGCGCCGACCAGCCCGAAAGCCTCGCAACCGCAAAAATCGGCGTGAAAAGCTCCCTTGGGATTGACAGCATACTGTAAACAAATCCGCTCAGGAAATCTACATTAATGCTGACGCCCTTATAAATTTTGCGCTTCTGCGTTATTATCTCCTTGCCTATTTTTTCTACCTTGCTGTAAAGCTCAAAGTCGTCGGTTCTGCCCTTTTCTATTGCAAGCGCTTCGACAAAAGAGCGAAATACCTGCGCTCTGGGGTCGGAGACAGAATAAATCGCATGGCCCATACCGTAGATAAGGCCCTTTTTGTCAAAAGCCTGCTTGTCAACAAGCTTTGTAAGGTATGCCCTTATCTGCTCGTCGTCCTTAATATCGCCGACATTCTCCTTTAAATCGTCCATCATTTCAACTACCTTGATATTTGCGCCGCCGTGCTTAGGGCCTTTAAGCGAGCAGAGAGCCGCCGCCATTGTGGCATAGGTGTCCGAGCCTGCGGAGGTTACGACATGGGTTGTAAAGGACGAATTGTTGCCGCCGCCGTGCTCCATATGCAAAACGAGCGCAGTATCAAGCACCTTTGCCTCAAGCTGAGAATATTTCATATCGGGGCGGAGCATTCTCAAAATATTTTCCGCCGTCGAAAGCTCGGGGTCGGGTCGGTGTATATAAAACGAGTCGTCGCAGTCATAATGATTGTAAGCATGGTAAGCATAGACGGAAAGCATGGGGAAACAGCTTATCAGCCTCAGGCATTGACCCAAAACATTTTCTATGCTTAAATCGGAGGCGAAATCATCATATGCCGCAAGGGTAAGCACGCTCTTTGTAAGCGAATTCATAATATCCTTGCTGGGCGCTTTCATGATTACATCACGGGTGAAATTGGTAGGCAGGGTTCTAAGCTGTGAGAGAACGCCCGTAAATTCCTTTAGCTGTTCTTTTGTGGGAAGGCTTCCGAACAGTAGAAGATAGGTTGCCTCCTCAAAGCCGAAGCAGTTGTCGCCCCTGCCCTTTATAAGATCTATTACATTAATTCCCCTGTATGAAAGCCTGCCGTCGCACGGTACTCTGCCCTCAGGCGTTTCCTTAAAAGCTGTAACCTCTGAAATCGCAGTAAGTCCGGCAACAACGCCCTGGCCGTTTTTATCACGCAATCCGCGCTTTACTCCATACTCATCGTAAAGATTTGCGTCTATCTTTCCGTTTTCAAGACATATTTTTGCGTAAGCGCTCTTGTATTTTTCAATATCGCTTGCTGTGTATTTCATTCTCTGTTTCACCTTTCTTTCGGGGGTAAATTAAAATCTGCTTATATTATAAATGATTTTAATACATAATTGGTTAAAATATTGTAAATTCTTGTAAATAAATAATGGCGGAACAAAGCGTTCCGCCAAGTCCGTTTTTATTAATTTATATTTTTGAAAGCGCCTGCTCAATATCGGCAATGATGTCGTCGGCATTTTCTATGCCTACCGAAAACCTCACAAGGTCGGGCGTTACCCCGCATTCGACAAGCTCCTTGTCGGAAAGCTGTCTGTGAGTTGACGAAGCCGGGTGCAAAACGCAGGTTCTGGCGTCCGCAACATGGGTTACTATAGCGGCAAGCTTTAGATTGTTCATAAACTCCTCGGCCTTTTTCCTGCCGCCCTTTACGCCGAACGAAATAACGCCGCAGGTTCCCTTGGGCATATACTTTTTGGCAAGCTCGTAATCCTTGCTTGTCTCAAGTCCGGGATAGTTTACCCATGATATTTTATCGTTATTTTCAAGGTACTTGGCTACTTTAAGGGCGTTTTCGCAATGCCTTTCAACCCTTACCGCAAGGCTCTCAAGCCCCAAATTCAGCAGAAAAGCGTTAAACGGGGACGGCGTTGAGCCGTAATCACGCAGAAGCTGTGCGACTATTTTAGTGATATACCCGGCCTTTCCGAAATCCTTTGCGTAGGTTGCGCCGTGATAGCTTTCGTCGGGTTCGGTCATACACGGATATTTGCCGCCGGCGAACCAGTCGAAATTGCCGCTGTCAACTACACAGCCGCCTATGGTGGAAGCGTGGCCCTCCATATACTTTGTGGTGGAATGTGTCACTATATCCGCTCCCCATTCAATGGG
Source organism: uncultured Clostridia bacterium (assembly GCA_947630285.1). Lineage (GTDB taxonomy): Bacteria > Bacillota > Clostridia > Oscillospirales > Acutalibacteraceae > Fimenecus. The sequence goes on from CANRHD010000010.1 coordinate 69,027, forward strand.
ACGGCAGTTTATGGGCGTGGGGAAGGTGTTGTCTATTATAAGCGGTACTCCGTGGGAGTGTGCGACACGGGCGAATTTTTCAATATCCAAAACATCGAGCGACGGATTTGCAACCGTTTCGCCGAAAACGGCCTTGGTATTCGGCCTGAACGCCTTTGCAAGCTCCTCCTCGGACGCCCTCGGGTCAACAAAGGTGACGCTTATGCCTATTTTACGCATCGTGACATTAAAGAGGTTGAATGTGCCGCCGTAAATCGTAGAGGAGCTTATAAAATGATCCCCTGCGCCGAGAATATTGATAAGTGAAAAGAAATTGGCCGCCTGTCCCGACGAAGTAAGCACCGCCGCACAGCCGCCCTCAAGCGAAGCGATTTTTGAAGCTACAAAGTCGTTTGTGGGATTGGCAAGACGGGTATACATATAGCCCGGCTGAAGATCAAAAAGCTTTGCCATATCCGCCGAAGTATCATATTTAAAGGTGGTGCTTTGGTAAATGGGCAGTACCCTCGGCTCTCCGCTTTCAGGCTGCCAGCCGCCCTGCACGCATTTTGTTTCTATCTTTTGATTGGGGTCAAATCCCATTTTTATCCCTCCAAAAACTTTTTCATTAATTCAACGCCGCTCGGAACAAACAGCCCCGTGCCCTTGGCGCTTTCTTCGTTTACGCTGTCAACGCCGCAAACCTCCCTGTTTTTATGATAAATCATAAAGGGAACGGGGTCGGGAGCATGGGTTGCGGTTGTAATGGGGGTCGGGTGGTCGGGCAGTATCATAATTTTATAATCGTCATAATCCTTAAGCCCGTCTAATACAATGGGGATAACACGGCTGTCGATAAGCTCTATGGATTTAACCTTGTTTTGAGGCTCTCTCCTGTGTCCGCACTCGTCCGGAGCTTCAAAATGCAGATAAACATAATCGCACCCGTTTTTAAGGGCCTGCACGCCTGCCCTTGCCTTACCCTCGAAATTTGTATCTATGTAGCCTGTTGCGCCCTCAACCGCAGGGGCTTCCATCTTGGCGCACTTTGCTATACCCTTTAGCAGGTCAACCGCAGAAACGACGGCGCCTTTCATAGAATAAAGCTCCTCAAACGGCGGAAGAGCCGGCTTTTTGCCCTCGCCCCAAAGCCAAATTGCGTTTGCAGGTCTTTTGCCCTGTGCAATTCTTTTAAGGTTTACGGGGTGATTTTTAAGCAAATCATAGCTTTGCCGCATCATGCGGATAAGGTCGGCGGCGTTTTCGTTTTTTGAAAGATAGTCGCCTATCACCCTGCCGGAAATATCGTGAGGCGGAGTCATAGTGCCGAGCTGTGTTGTGCCGTTGCTCCAGATAAGGCAATGGCGGTAGCTTACGCCGCTGTAAAATTTATAAATATCCGAACCGAAATGCTCCTCGACGGAATTTATAATCTGCGCCGCCTCCGCAGTTGAAATATCGCCGGCGCAATAGTCAACCATTGTTTTTTCTTCAAAATTTTCCTCGTCGGAAAGGGTTACGGTATTACAGCGAAGCGTTACATCGGTATCCTTTAAATCAACGCCTATGCTTGCCGCTTCAAGCGAGCTTCTGCCCGTATAGTAAATTGACGGGTCAAAGCCCATAACGCTCATATTCGCCACATCGCTGCCCGGCTTCATTCCGTCGGGTACGGTCTTTACAAGACCCACGGTAGCCCTTTTGCCGAGGCTGTCAAAGTTGGGCTTGTCCGCAACCTCCATGGGCGTTTTTCCGCCAAGCTCCGGAACCGGATAATCCGCCATTCCGTCATACAATAACACAACATATTTCATTTCAGGCTTCACTCCAAAAATTAATTACGAAATATTTTACCACCGTTTTGTCGAATTTTCAATAACGATATGGCTGAAAATACTGCCGGTCTGTAGCATTACAATAGATGTGAGACCAAAGGGATAGAAAAAAGCGAAAGAGTCTGTTAGAATAAAGTCACCACAACC
>CANRHD010000011.1 GCA_947630285.1 uncultured Clostridia bacterium
TGTTTGGTAATTACATTATACCATATTTTGAAGTTGCTTCTCTTTTTTATTGGTTCATATCATTTTAACACACACATATTTTATAATTTAATCCGCAATTATTCACGCTTTAAAATAATCTTGAGAAATCATTGACTAAAAAGTTAAAAAATAATATAATAGCGTAAATATATATGAAAGGGAACGCATATGGGAACCGAGTTTGATATAAATTATTTGATAAATCAATTCCAGTTTGAGGGCAGTTTCAAGGGTTACAGGTGCAAGGACGAGGGCCATATAAACACAACTTATGTACTGATTTTTGACGACGGAAAACAAGAATACAAATACACCCTGCAAAAAATCAACACCTATGTTTTTAAAAACCCCGACGAGCTTATGGACAACATAGTAAGCGTTACCTCGCATCTTAAAAAGAAAGCGGGCAGGGACAGCGACCGCTGTACGCTTGATATGCTCAGGGCAAAGAACGGCAAATATTACTGCACCGACCCTGCCGGCAACTGCTGGAGATGCTACCGTTACATAGACGGGGTATATACCTGCAACACCATAGAGTCCCCCGATGTGTTTTATAACGCCGGCAAATCCTTCGGCAATTTTCAGAGAATGCTCGCCGATTATCCCATAGAAAAATTGTACGAAACCATACCCAAATTTCACGACACCTATTCAAGGTTCTGCGACTTTTTACAATCCGTTAAGGACGATACGAAAAGCCGTGCCCGTGAGGTCGGGGACGAAATAAATTTTGTAATTGAGCATGAGAAGGACACCAAAATTCTGCTTGATATGCTTCAAAGAAACGAGCTTCCGCTCCGTGTTACGCACAACGATACAAAGCTTAACAACATACTTTTTGACAACGACACGAACGAGGGCATTTGCATAATCGACCTCGATACGGTCATGCCCGGTCTTTCGCTGTATGATTTCGGCGACAGCATACGCTTCGGCGCAAACACCGCAGGCGAGGACGAACAGGATCTCTCCAAGGTCTCGCTAAGTCTTGAGCTTTTTGAGGCGTACACAAAGGGCTATCTCTGCACGGCACGGGAAAGTCTTACGGAAAATGAAATAGCCTATCTCCCGTTTTCCGCAAAGCTCATGACATTTGAGTGCGGAATGAGGTTTTTGACGGACTATCTCAACGGCGATGTTTATTTCAAAACCGATTATCCCGAACACAATCTTGTTCGCTGCCGCACGCAGTTCAAGCTTGTCAGCGATATTGAGCTGAAATTTGACAAAATGCAAAAAATAACGGCAGAGGCTGCCGCAATATAAAGGAAAATGTATGCTGACTGTAAAGGACAACAATTTTTATTTAGACGGTAAAAAATTCAACATATATTCGGGCGCAATACACTATTTTCGCTCCCTGCCCGAATATTGGGAAGAAAATTTATTGAAGCTGAAGCTTTGCGGACTTAATACGGTTGAAACCTATGTCTGCTGGAACCTCCACGAAAAGGAGCAGGGAAGCTTTGATTTTTCGGGAAATCTCGATATAGTGAAATTTCTTGAAACGGCAAAAAAGCTGGGGCTTTACGCCATAGTCCGCCCCGGCCCCTATATCTGCGCCGAATGGGATTTCGGCGGCCTCCCCTCCTGGCTTTTAAAAGATAAAAACATGAGAATACGCTGTTCGTATAAGCCCTACACGGACGCAGTTGAGAGCTTTTACAGGCAGTTGTTCAAAAAGCTCGGGCCGCTTCAGTACTCAAACGGCGGCAATATTATTTCCATGCAGATTGAAAACGAGTACGGAAGCTACGGCAACGATAAGGACTATCTCAAATTCATCAGGGAGCTTATGCTCGACTGCGGCTGCAAAGAGTTTTTGTTCACTTCGGACGGCCCTGAGGACCATATGCTTTCGGGCGGCATGCTCGACGGCGTGCTTGAAGTGGTGAATTTCGGTTCAAGGGTAAATCAGGCGTTTGCAAAGCTCAGGCAGTATCAGCCCGACGGCCCTCTTATGTGCGGAGAGTTTTGGAACGGCTGGTTTGACCACTGGAGCCGGGACGAAAAGCATCATACAAGGCCGCCGCAGGAGGTTGCGGCAGAGCTTGAGGAGTTTTTGAAGCTTGACGCAAGCTTTAATTTCTATATGTTCTACGGCGGCACAAACTTCGGCTTTAATTCGGGCGCAAACTGTAAAGACAAATACGAGCCGACCGTAACGAGTTACGATTACAACTCGCTTATCAACGAATGGGGCGGCTATACGGAAAAATACCATACGGTACGCAAAATTCTTTTAGAGCATCAGGGCATTGAGCCTGCGGAGCTTCCGCCGGAGCCCGAACTGCAAAATATCGGAAAGGTTGAGTTAAACTCCTGCGCCGATTTGTTTGACAACCTTGATAATATCGCAAAAAAGGTTAAAAGCGTAACCCCCGAAAGTATGGAATACTTCGGCCAGCACAGCGGTTTTATACTTTATCATCACAGGCTGAGGGGCAATTATTCGGGCAGGCTGTTTATCGACGGGCTGCACGACAGGGCGCATGTTTTTGTAAACGGCCGATTAATGGGAATTATCTACAGGAACGACGAGGAGCACAGCGTTCCCATCGGGGAGCTTCAGGGTGAAAACGATATAGACATACTTGTTGAGGATATGGGCAGAGTGACCTACGGCCCGAATATGCTTGACAGAAAGGGCGTAACTCAGATCAGAATTGAAATGCAGTTGCTTTCCTGCTTTGACATTTATCTTATTGACCTTGAAGACCTCGGCGGACTCAAATACTCGCAAAGCAAAGAGCGTTTCCCGAAGTTTATGAAGGGAAATTTCAAGGCAGAACCGAACAAAACCTGCTTTGTCCGTTTGGACGGCTTTAAAAAGGGCTGTGTTTTTGTAAACGGCTTCAATCTCGGCAGGTATTGGGAGATAGGCCCTCAAAGGACTCTGCATCTGCCGGGCGCTCTGCTTAAAGAGGATAACGAGATAATCGTGTTTGAGCTTGACGGCACGGACAGGAGCTTTGTAAAGCTCAGCGATATAAGCGATTTAGGCCCGGAAGAATGACGAAATAAACAGGCTCTCCCAAGCACCGGAGAGCCTTAATTTATCTTTAAAACCGTTTCATAAATATTAAAAGTTTTCGCCCGCCTTTTACAAAAAGGCGGTGGGGTCGAGGGGCAACGCCCTCGGCGCAGTCCGCAGACTGCGAAACACCTGTGCTTAAGGCGAGGGGCGCAAAACAGTTCAGTGAACTGTTTTGCGTTGGGGAACCCTCGCCGGGGGTTCTCCAGTAATTTTATAAATTTTGTAAATACACCGGGCGGTATACCCTTTTCCTGTGAGCAAAAAGGCTCTCCCACATTCGGGAGAGCCTTTCGTTTACCGTTATCTCATTTTTGCCGATTACATCGGCGGCATACCGCCGTTTTGTGCGCTTCCCTGCGCCATCATCTGTGCGAACATTCCGGGCTTCTTTTCCTTTTTGGGCTTATAGGGAGGAGGATTTTTAAGCTTTTTCCTTAATTTCTCCCCCGACTTACCCGAAAGATATTTGTTTACGAGAAGGACGGGTTCTCTCATATCGTCGCACATAAATTCTTTGGCGTCTTCGCACATTTGGCTGTCGTTTTTCATCTCGCCCAAAATGGTTACCGCAATAAGCCCCTGCGTTTCCGACGAGCCGTTTTCATAAATATCGTTTAACACCTTAAACAGACGCTTTATCTCCGTTTTGTTTCGGCTTCTGATTGTGTCAATTACAACCTGTGTGCCATAGTTTACGAAAAATTCTTCCGGCAAAAATTCGCCGTACTTTTCAAAATTCGCCTTATAAGGCTCCTTTAACTGCGGATACATTGCCGAAAGCCTGCTTGCAAGCGTATTCCCGTCATAGACCTGCGCACCGGATTTTGCGGCGGACTTTGAAACGGGCGTCGGCATTTTTGCCTTCTTGACAACCGCTTTCTTTTCCGAGAATTTGTCGTCAATCGTTTCGTTAAGCTCGTTGCAAAGGGATTTTAAATCCTTCTGGTCAAACTCCTCAAGATTAAAATAGTTCACCGAAGCCTTGACAAAATTTTCTTCGCTTTCATTATCCGCATTGTCCGCAAAAAAGAGCAATACCTGATTGCCGAAAAATTCAATTCGGATTTTACCCTTTTCCCCCTTAAAATCTATACAGGAATGTTCGCCGTCCCTGGTTACGGGTAAACCGTCCGCCATATCGTCGGGCTTAACTATCTCAAAGCCGTTTGCCTCAATTTTTTCGGCAGTACCCGAAATAACGCCGCCGAGCGCCTCGTTTAACTCCAACATAATAGAGAACCCACCTTATTTTTAATACTGACAAACATTGTAACACATAATTTATGATTTGTCATTAAAAATTTTATCTTAAATAATTGATAATATCCGCATATTATGATATTATTAACAATAATAAATTTTTCGGGGTGACTTAATTGAAAAATGCGCTTGTGTTATTCGGGGGAGTTTCAAGCGAACACTTTGTTTCCTGTGTTTCCGCCTCTTATGTTATAAAAAATGTTCCAAAAGATAAATACAATATTTACTGCATAGGCATAACTCTCGGCGGAGAATGGTATCTCTACAGCGGAGAGCCGGAGCTTTTACCCGATGACAAGTGGCTTGAAAGCGGCAATATCAAAAAAGCGATGATTTCTCCCGACAGAAGCGACAGCGGAGTGCTTGTTTTTACGGATAACGGAATTGAAAAAATTAAAATAGATGTCATTTTTCCCGTGCTTCACGGCAAAAACGGCGAGGACGGCACCATGCAGGGTCTGCTTGAGATAAGCGGTATCCCCTATGTCGGCTGCGATCACCTCTCGTCTGCCTGCTGTATGGATAAGGCGGTCACAAACACTCTTGCGGATTTTGCTGACATAAGGCAGGCAAAATGGCTTTCCGTTTTGCAGGAGGACTACGCAAAGGGAAAAGATGAATTTTTGCAGAACGCCGGGGACTATCTCGGCTATCCGCTTTTTGTAAAGCCTGCCAATGCGGGCTCGTCAATAGGCATCTCAAAGGCAAAGGACAGGGCCTCGCTTGAACGGGCTATGGAAATTGCCTTTAAAGAGGATAAAAAGGTCGTTTTGGAGGAGTTTATCGACGGATACGAGGTAGAGTGCGCCGTACTCGGCAACAGCGAGCCTGTGGCCATGGCGGTAGGCCAGATCAAACCTGCCAACGAATTTTACGATTACGAGGCTAAATACGAAAACGATAACAGCGAGCTTTACATACCTGCCCACATTCCTCCCGAAAAGCAGGACGAAGTCAGAGAGTGTGCCATAAAAGCGTATAAACTGCTGGGCTGTTCGGGAATTTCAAGGGTTGATTTTTTTGTCACCAAGTCCGATTTGGAGGTCGTGTTCAATGAAATCAACACAATACCGGGCTTTACGCCGATAAGTATGTATGCGAAAATGTGCGAAAGCAGCGGAATACCTTACTCTGAACTTATTGACAGGCTTTTTATGCTTGCCATGGAGAAAAAAAGCAAATGACAAAAAGCAATGCAATTATTAATATAAAGGGCACTCAAACCATTGACGGCGAAAGCTACACAACGGAAATTGATGTTGTCGGAACGATTGAGGAAACCGAAAACGGCTTCGTAATAGAATATTCCGATTACGAGTATGACTCAAGCGGAAAAACGGTTATTTCCTTCGGTAAGAACGGCACGGTTTTTATGTCCAAATTCGGCGGAGAGTTTTCAACGGAAATGTATTTTGAAAACGGGACAAGGCAAAACTGCGAATACTCCACCCCATACGGCTTTATAACGGTCGGGATATATACAAACGAGGTGAAAACCGACCTCAGCCCTGTGGGCGGACGGGCAACGCTCAATTACAATATAGACTTCAACACGGGTCACGCCGCAGAAAATTTGCTTGAAATAGTTGTGAGCGTAACGGACAGTTAAACTATAAAGGAGAATTAAAATGTCTTATTTGGTAAAAAAGACGCAGGAAGACTTAAAAACCTTGATTTTGGAAGCCATTGGCAGGGCTGTTGCGGACGGAAAGCTCCCCGAAGAGCCTATGCCGGCGTTTATAATCGAAATACCCCAGGACAGGAAAAACGGCGATTATTCAACCAACGCCGCATTTATGGGCGCAAGGGCTTTTCATATGCCGCCCAGAAAAATTGCGGACGCCGTCGCTGAATACATCGACCTTACCGGCTCATATTTTTCAAGCTGTTCGGTTGCCGGCGCAGGCTTTATAAACTTTACTCTTTCGCAGAGCTTTTATGCGGATATTCTGCTCGATATAAACAAATTGGGCCCCGAATACGGCAAAAGCGATTACGGTAAAGGCAAAAAATATAATGTTGAATTCGTTTCGGCAAACCCCACCGGTCCCATGCACATGGGAAACGCACGGGGCGGAGCTTTGGGCGACTGCCTTGCAAGCGTGCTGTCAATGGCAGGCTACGAGGTTGAAAGGGAATTTTACATAAACGATGCCGGCAATCAGATTGAAAAATTCGGCCTCTCTCTTGACATTCGCTACAAACAGCTCATACTCGGCGAAAATGCGCCTGAGCTTCCCGAGGACAGCTACCACGGCGAAGATATAATCGAAAGAGCCAAGCAATTCAGGGAAAAATACGGCGACAGTTACCTTGAAAAGCCCGAGGACGAGCGCAGAAAAGCGCTTGTCGATTTTGCGCTGCCTCTTAATATAGAAAAGATGCACGAAAATATGGAGAAATACCGCATTTTCTATGACACCTGGTTCAGGGAAAGCTCGCTCTATGAGAGCGGAGCTGTTAAAGAGTGCATTGATTACCTTACCAAAAAGGGCTTAACCTACGAAAAAGACGGCGCTCTGTGGTACAAAAACACAGAAGTTCAAACTAAAATGCTTACGGCGCAGGGAAAGACCCGTGAAGAAATCGACAGGCTTGAGTTAAAGGACGATGTGCTTATAAGGCAAAACGGCAACCCGACATATTTTGCGGCGGACATAGCATATCACCGCAACAAGCTTGTCACAAGGGGTTTTGACAAGGCCATTGATGTTTTGGGCGCAGACCACCACGGCCATGTCGGCAGAATGAAAGGCGTGCTCAATGCGCTTGATTTGGACGAATCAAGGCTTGATGTAGTTCTCATGCAGCTTGTAAACCTGACCAAAAACGGCGAAGTCGTAAAAATGTCAAAGAGGACGGGAAAGGCCATTACCCTAACGGACCTGCTTGACGAAATACCCGTTGACGCCGTCAGATTTTTATTTAATATGCGTGAACCGGGATCGACAATGGATTTTGACCTTGACCTTGCGGTGGAACAGTCTTCCAAGAACCCCGTCTATTACTGCCAATATGCAAACGCCAGGATTTGCAGTATTTTGAGAAAGCTTGAGGAGGACTCCACAGTAATAAGGGACTGCACAAAGCAGGAGCTTGAAGCGCTTACACAGCCCGAAGAAAAGGAGCTTATCAGGCACCTTGCGGCGCTTACCGATGAAATCATACTTTCCGCAAAGAACTATGACCCTGCGAGGATTACACGCTACGCCGTCACTCTCGCCACGCTTTTCCATAAATATTATAACGCCTGCAAAATAAATGTTGAGGACGACTCGCTTAAACAGGCGAGGGTTTATCTGTGCAAATGCGTAAGGAGCGTTATGGTAAACCTGCTCACGGCTTTTAACATAAGCGCACCCGAAAAGATGTAATTTATTGCTTCCTTTATAAAAAGTAAAAGCTACTTGGCAATATATACAGGAGAGTAAGATTACGGGAACCCCCGGCGAGGGTTCCCAAACGCAAAACAGTTCACCGAACTGTTTTGCGCCCCTCCTGCGCTCTAAGGCGAGGGAAGCCGAACACACATCGGTTTTCAACGGCGGATTTACGCCCATGCTGTGTCATCGCCCTTGACAATACGACAGTATTTTCTTCGGACGCTTCCTTGCCTGAACGCAAATCCGCTCGGTGAAAACTGCTTTGCACTTAACGCAGAGCTATTTTTCGTGTGATTTTGCGTGCGGACGAGGAAGCCTTGCTGACGCAAGGCAACGAGGAGAAGCGTAAAAGCGCCGAAAAGAGTCTGCGTGAAGCGGCGTGCGCTCGACTCCCCTCGCCTTAAGTATAAGAATTTCGCAGTCTGCGGACTGCGACAGGGGCGTTGCCCCTCGACCCCACCGCCTTTTGTAAAAGGCGGCCGAAAACTTTTAATTTTTAACATCAAAAAACCTTTTATAAACAAAGCAAAAGCTCTCCGAAAACGGGGAGCTTTAACTAATTCAAGACCGTTTTTTTCTTTTTAAAAATGAAAGCTTGGTTTCGTTTAAAATTATTCCTATGAATATCGCCGCAAAGCCCAGCGCAATTCTCGGCGTCATAACCTCGTCGGGATAAAATATCAGAGAGAAAATCACCCCGAAAACAGACTCAAGGCTCGAAATGAGCGCCGTTGTTGTTGCGGAGGCATATTTTATGCCGTAATTCATAAACAAAAACGCTATCGCCGTGGCAAAAACCGAAACATAGAACAGCGATAAATACGAGGAAGAGGAAATTTTTTGAGGCATATCCTCAAACGCCAAAAATCCTGCAAGGCAAACGAAAAATGCGGTAAAAAACTGTATTACGGTATATAGGATTATATCAAGCTCTCCGCCCCAAACATCTATCGCAACCATCTGCGCCGCTAAGAAAACGCCGCACAAAAGCGTTAAGCCTTCGCCCATAAACGAAAAGCTGACCGCATCTCCACCTATTGAAATAAGCCCTATCCCCAAAAAGCATAAAACTGCGGCAATAATATTGTATTTGTCCGGGGCTTTCTTTTTAAATATCCAGCACATAAACGGCACAAGCACACAGTACACGGTTGTGAGAAATGCGCTTATTCCCGGCGTGGTAGATTTCAGGCCGACCGTCTGCGCTATGTACGAAGCCCCCAAGAACAAGCCCGTTACAATTCCGGCTTTGATGTATTTAACGGAAAATAATTTCCACTTCTTATAAAAGATTACCGAAAAAAGCAGACCGCTTATCAAGAACCTGACGCAGAGAAGCAAACAGGGAGGTATTTCGTCAAGGGTGTTTTTAAGTATAAAAAATGTGCTTCCCCAAATAACGGTGCTTAAAAGCAGCATAACTTTTGAAATTACAGCCATTTTCTTTGCGCTAACCATTTTTCCGACCTTTTTACCTTTACTTTAAAATCTTCATAATATCATATCAGCGGCAGGACTGCTTGTCAATCTCAATAATTTAAAACCAAAGCATAAAATATGGACTTTTTCTCTGCGTTATGATAAAATAATTAAAATTAAGGCTTTTTGGCGTAAGGTGTTTGTTTATGACTGCCGAGTTGATGCGTACAAAAGAATATTTCCTTAAAACCGTTTCTTCGGTTCTGAACGGAGAGGCTGTGCAGGCCGTACCCGAAGACCTGAATTTTGCAAAGCTCTGTCTGCTCGGTGAAAGGAACTGCGTGCAGGGCATATTGTATAAAGCGTTTTTACCCATGAAAGACCGTCTCCCCGAGGCGGAGTTTGCAAAGCTTGAAAATGAGTACAGGCTTTGCGCCGTGCGTCAGATAACTCAGGACGAAGAGGTAAAATTTCTGCGTGAGGCGTTTGAGGAAAAAGGCGTCGGCTATATGTTCTTAAAGGGTTCTCATCTGAAAAAGCTTTACCCCTCCCCCGAACTTCGCTTTATGGTGGATATGGATATACTGCTTTTTGAGGACGGCATCGAGGCAGGCAGGGAAATACTGCTTTCACGGGGATTTAATTTAAAGCTTAACAACGGCAAGGATATAATTTTTATTAAAAAGCCCTTTTTGACGGTAGAGCTTCACCGTTCCCTGTTCCAAAAGGATTATTATATGTACGGATATTTTTCCGATTGCCTTAACCGTGCCGTGCCCGAAAGCGGCGGTGAATACAAGATGACCGACGAGGATATGTATGTTTACACCATGGCTCATCTCGCAGAGCATTACACGACCGCCGGCTCGTGTTTCCGCCCCGTAATGGACCTGTACCTTATGGAGAAAAAAATAAGCTCCCTGGACTTTTCATATATTGAAAAACAATTTGAAATTATCGGCATTTCCGACTTTTCAAAAAATGTCAGAAGGCTTGCCAAGGCCATGTTTGAAAACGGCGAAAGGGACGAAACGCTTGACATTATGGAAAATTACATAGTCCTCGGTCCGCCCGTAAAAAATGCGGACGCCGCAAGCCAAATGGCGGTAAAGGGAAATTCACGGCTCAAGAGCTTTTTCGGCGTAATTTTTCCCTCGTTCGGCCATATGAAGCTAAAATATCCCGTTTTGGAAAAGCTTCCGATACTTTTGCCGGCGCTTTGGGCAGTCAGGCTTTTCAGCCTTGCTTTTTCAAAGAACAAAGCCGTTGTCAGAAAAAAAGAACAGTTTAAGCATGCCGACCGAAAAAGCGCAGAAACCCTGGAAAAGATTTTCCGCATATCCGGCCTGTAATCAGCATAAAACCGCAAAGCAAAACTGCTTTGCGGTTTTTTAAAATTTACGCCAAACCATTTTGTTTACGACGCCGGTATAGGACTGAATGATTTTTACCGTTTTTGTAGATACATTTTCATCTGCATAGTCGGGGACGGGTGCGGCAAAGTCGCCGTTTTTAATTGTGTCCACCGCAATTTCAACCGATTGCAGCAGAGATTTTTCATCAATTCCCGCCAAGACGAAAGCCGCCTTGTCAAGAGCCTCGGGGCGTTCAGTCGAAGTGCGTATGCAGACTGCCGGGAACGGTTTGCCTATTGAGTTAAAGAAAGCGGACTCCTCGGGAAGCGTGCCCGAATCCGAAACAACGGCAAAGGCGTTCATTTGCAGGCAGTTATAATCGTGGAAGCCCAAGGGCTCGTGCCTTATGACCCTTTTATCGAGTTCAAATCCGCTCTTTTCAAGCCTGTTCTTTGAACGGGGGTGGCAGGAGTAAAGCACGGGCATATCATATTTCTGCGCCATTTTATTAATTGCCGTAAAAAGTGAATTAAAGTTTTTCTCGGTATCAATATTTTCCTCCCTGTGTGCGGAAAGGAGTATATATTTCCCCTTTTGTAGCGAAAGCCTTTTGTGAATATTGGAGCTTTCGATTTTATCAAGGTTGCTTCTCAAAACCTCCGCCATGGGAGAGCCGGTCAAATAAATTCTCTCCTTGGGAAGCCCTGCCTCAATAAGGTAACGGCGAGCGTGTTCCGAATAGCACAGGTTTACATCTGAAATAATATCGACTATTCGCCTGTTGGTTTCCTCGGGCAGACATTCGTCCTTACAGCGGTTGCCTGCCTCCATATGAAAAATCGGTATATGCAGTCTTTTTGCGGAAATTGCCGAAAGGCAGGAGTTTGTATCTCCTAAAATCAGCAGGGCGTCGGGCTTAATTGCCGACATAAGCTTATAAGAGCAGTTTATTATATTTCCTATAGTTTCGCCGAGATCGTCGCCCACGGCGTCCATATAAATATCCGGCTCGTCAAGGCACAAATCCTTAAAGAAAACTCCGTTTAAATTATAGTCGTAATTCTGACCCGTGTGAGCAAGCAGGCAGTCAAAGTAATTGCGGCATTTTTTAATTACCGAAGCAAGCCTGATTATCTCCGGCCTTGTGCCTACGATTATAAGCAGCTTCAGCTTGCCGTTATCCTTAAACTTAACATCGGAATAATCTGTTTTTATGTTCATATTCTCGCCTCTTTACGGATAATCCGCAGTTTTATTGTTTACCCTGTTATTCGGGATTTACCTCAAGCCTGTATGTGTCCGGCCGTTCGGGGTCAAAGCACTCGTTGCACCACATAAATGTTACCATATCGGTATAGCCCAGGTTTTCAATATTATGGGTATAGCCCACGGGCACATCGACAACTTCAAGCTTATCGCCCGAAACAAAATATTCAAATACCTTTTCATCGTCAATTTTTCTGAAGCGTATAACGCCTTTTCCGCTGACGACAAGGAATTTTTCAACCTTAGTATGGTGCCAATGCTCTCCCTTTGTTATGCCGGGCTTTGAAATATTTACGGAAAACTGCCCCCTGTCCGAGGTGCGGAGTATCTCCGTAAACGAGCCCCGGCTGTCAACATTCATTTTAAGGGGATATGAAAATTTATCTGTGGGCAAATATGAAAGATATGTGCTGTAAAGCTTCTTGGACAGCCCACCGTCGGTAAAATCGCCGAGCACGCCGTTTTCCCTCATTTTTTTAAAGGAATAGAGCAAATCCGCAAGCTCGCCGAGGGTAATCTTGTGCGTTACGCCCACTTTGGCAAAAGCCCCGTCCCTGTTTTCTTCGCCCTTTAAAGCGGCTATCAGCTCGTCCACCACATCGTCAATATACGCAAGCGTAATTTCGGTATTCCTGTCGCTTATGCTTATTGGTAAGCCGTTACATATATTATAGCAAAATGTCGAAACAACGCTGTTGTAATTGGGTCTTGACCATTTGCCGAAAAGGTTCGGGAAGCGGTAGACCGTAACCTTTGCGCCCGTCTGCCTTGAATACTCGAAAAGAGCGTCCTCGGCGGCCTTTTTACTCTCGCCGTAAGGGTTTGAAAGGTCTGCCTGAATAGAGGAAGAGAATACGACAGGGCAGGTGTTGCCGTGCTTTTTCAGCGTTTCAAGCAGAGTGCTGAGAAAACCGAAATTGCCCTGCATAAATTCGCTTGCGTCCTTGGGTCTGTTTACGCCTGCAAGGTTATATACAAAATCGCATTTGCCGCAAAAATCGTCAAGGCTTCCCTCGTTAAGGCCGAGGTCGTATTTTAATATCTCGATATTCTTTTCAATTCCCCTGGTATTGTCCTTGCCGTCACGGATATTTTCAAGCGTGGCAACAAGATTTTTTCCTAAAAACCCGTTTGCGCCCGTAACTAAAATCTTCATCTGTTTTTCTCCGAAAGAAAATTATTTTCTGCCGAGTTTTTCAAGCTCACTGCGTATATAGCTTAGAGTCAAAAGCTTTTCCTTAACCTGCTCGACTCCGAGAAGCTCCGTATTGTTTGAGTTAAATTCCGTAAGCGGATTGCGGTTTTTATCTCCGCCGTTAAAATATTTATCGTAATTAAGCGAACGCTTGTCGCAGGGTACTCTGTAAAAATTGCCCATATCGGCAGCATTGGCACATTCCTCGTTTGTGAGGAGAGTTTCGTACATTTTCTCGCCGTGCCGTATGCCTATGGTTTTTATCCGTGTTTCGGGACTGAACAACTCCCTGACCGCCTGTGCAAGCACGCCGATAGTGCAGGCAGGCGCTTTCTGAACAAGTATATCGCCGGAAACGCCGTGTTCAAACGCAAAAAGCACCAAATCCACGGCCTCGTCAAGCGACATGATGAACCTTGTCATATCGGCAGATGTTATGGTAATGGGCTTGCCCTCTTTTATCTGCTCTATCCAAAGCGGAATAACCGAACCCCTTGAGCACATAACATTGCCGTAACGGGTACAGCAGATTTTTGTTTTTTCGGGATCAACGGTTCTCGATTTTGCCACAATGACCTTTTCCATCATGGCCTTGGAGGTACCCATGGCGTTTACGGGGTAAGCCGCCTTATCCGTTGAAAGGCATATAACCGTCTTAACCCCCTCGTCAATGGCCGCCGTAAGCACATTGTCCGTGCCGATAACATTGGTTTTAACAGCTTCGAGGGGGAAAAACTCGCACGACGGCACCTGCTTCAGCGCAGCCGCATGGAAAATATAATCAACGCCGTGCATTGCGTTTTTTACCGAGGCCAAGTCCCTGACATCGCCGATAAAGAACTTAATTTTATCGCTGACCTCGGGCATTTTTGACTGGAACTCATGGCGCATATCGTCCTGCTTTTTTTCGTCCCTTGAAAAAATGCGTATTTCCCCTATATCGGTTTTTAAGAACCTGTTAAGCACAGCGTTGCCGAAAGAGCCCGTACCGCCTGTTATCATCAATGTCTTTGATTTAAACATAAGTTTATTCTCCTTTAATCAAATGCGCTTTGGACAATACCTTTTTGCATATTCCGAAAATCATATTTTTTTCCGCCCCGTTCATTCCAAACAACAGCATACATACCACATAAACCGCAACCATAACCATACAGTTTACAATAAATCCGAGCCAGCCGTAAACGGAAAGCCCTATCAGGTTAAACAGCATACCTGCCGCCGCAGAGATGATAAACGACGGAAGAAGCCCCTTTAACAGCTCTCTGTAATACTCGATAAGGTTTATGCCGATTTCCTTTATAAATAAGATATTCGGCAAAATTACATTTCCCACGGCAAGGGCTATAACAGAGCCTATTACTGCGCCCTCAAGAGGCTTCCATCTTATAAGGAATATCGATAAAACAATATTTATCAACGCAGAAATTATCTGAACAACCGCCTGAACCTTATGCTTGCTCAAGGCAAGCAGCGTCTGATTGCCGACCGACTGAATAAGCTTGAACATTGTAGGCGCCATAATCGAAGCCGCCACAAAATAGCCGAGCTTGTAATCCTTGCCGGCCCAAAGTATCATAAACTGCTGACCGTTTACAAGGTAGACGGTAAACACAAGGCCGAGCATCATCAAAATAATCCTGCCTATACGCACCATTTCGTTTTGCAGTTGTTTTGCCGTTGCGCCCGTTTCAACCATACGCACAATGCCGGGCATAAGCACGCCGTTAAAATGCTCGCCTATTGTTCTGAAATACTGTACTATCTGCGCCCCTGCGCCGTAGACGGCTATAATTACGGCAGAGTCCTTTGCAAGTATGCCCAAAAGCGTTGAGTCCGTCATGGCGTTTATATGGGTAGCTATCATTTGCAAAAGTACAAACGACGAATACGAAATCGTCTCTTTTAAAAATGAAAAATCCGGTTTTTTTATCAACGGCCTCAGCTTTAGTTTTAACAATACATATAGGGCATATGCCAGCCTTGTAGCTATATTCGCCAAAAAATAAATTAAAACAACGCTAAAGGAACGGGCCCCGAATTTAAGAGCTATGGCCGCTATGACAACTCTTGAAACGGTTGTTAAAATAAGAAAGCCCTTTAAAAACGAAAAGCGTTCATACGCCAACAGCGTTGCGGAAAAGGTTGTGCAGGAAAGAGTTACCGCAGTCGATAAAATAGTCAGTACGAGTAACTTTCTGCCTATGTTTATCTCCTCAACGGACAGGCCCTTTGCGAAAACCGTGGGGAAAATGACATACATAACAACGCCTATCAGCAGCACCAACGCCGAAATCAACAGATAGAACACGGCGATAATGCCCATAAACTCCTGCTGTTTTTCCCTGTTGCCCTCGGTACGGAATTTTGAAATATATCTTATCGCCGCCGTATTTATACCAAGGTCAAACAGCATAAGATACGAGGTAATCGAGCTTACAAGCTGATATACGCCGTACTCCGACTGACCGAGGCTTCTTATTAAAAACGGGGTGAAGAGCGTTGCCGTAAATACCTCTACAAACATAAGCATGCAGGAATATACGACGCCGACCTTTCTGTTCATTTATATTTCACCTCTGTATTATTTACCTTAATCTTAATCTTTTTATCCGCCGACGAATTTCTTTAAATTTTCATATATGAGCGTAAAAAGTCTTTCGTTGTTTTTATCTGAAACAAAGGAATTGTGCGGAGTGATTATAACATTTTCAAGCTCCCACAGGGCGCTTTCGCTTTCAAGCGGCTCGTTTTGGAAAACATCAAGCACGGCGGCGGCAATTTTTTTCTCCCTGAGGGCGCAAATCAAATCGTTTTCGTTGACAAGAGCGCCCCTTGAAATATTTACAAATACCGCTTCGCTTTTAAACAGGGCAAATAAATCTCGGTTAAAAAATTCCCTTGTCGTGTCCGTAAGCGGCAGAGCGGATATGACTATATCCGAGTCCGCAAGCGCACTTCTGACGGCGCTTATTTCAAAGTATTCGTCGTAAATATCCGCTTTCGGCTTTACAATATCCACCGCAACGGTTTTTGTGCCGAAAGCCTTAAAGCGCTTTGCACATTCGTTGCCGACGCTTCCGCTTCCTATAATACAAACCGTTTTTCCGCAAAGCTCGGAAATTCGACGGTCCTTTTCCCATATGTGCCGCCGCTGTTTATCGTAAAACAGGTTTAAATGCTTATACAGGCTAAGCACCGCAGCAAGGGCAAATTCGGCCATGGGAATGCTGTAAACCCCTTTGGCGTTAAAAAGCAAAATATTCCTTGCCTTTATTTCGTCCAAAGGAACTCTGTCAAGCCCTGCCGAGGTAAGCTGTATATATTTAAGCCTTTTAAACTGCGCTATATCGTGATAGAGGAACAATGCGTTGCAGATTACGGCGTCAATATTTTCAAAGTCACACTCGGCCGTTCCCCGTTCGTCTTTCTGAAAGAAAAGGGAGCAGCCTAAATTTTTAAGCATATTAAGCTGTTCATCGGTTGCGTTAAACGCACCGGTAATAAGTAAATTCATAATTCGGCACTCATCTTTCCGACGAAAAATTGTAACAACGCCCCTGACAGTTATATATTTTTTCAGGACTGTCTGCTTTTTATTATGTCAACGACCTTTTGCGTATTCTCTATGGTTTTGAGCCTGTTTTGCTCAAACTGTTCGGGCGTCCAGGTTTCAAGTTCCTTTTCAAATTCCCTGACCGCTTTTACGCCTGCGGTCAGTTTTTCCTCAATCGCCTTAACGGATTGCTCCTTTGAAACATCGCAAAACGCCCTTGAAAGAATAACCCTGTCCGAACCGAGCCTGTAATGCTCGCCGAAAATACATTCGGCAGGGAGGGTTCCCGTTCCTATCCTTGCAACTCCGCCGAAGCCGAAGCTTATGCCCTTTGCCTTAATTTTACGGGCAAGCCTTTCCACCGTGCCGTCCGCAAGCAGTTCAAACATAAACGACATACCGTAGCACAGGTGCAGATCATTAAGGCCTATATAAATTTCATCTATACCTTTTATTTCCAAAATATCGTCAATAATTTCAGCCGCCTGCTTAGTTTCAAGCAAAAGGCTCGTCCTTGCCCTGCCCCCGACAAGCGATATAAAGGTTTTAACCTCCTGCGCCGTTTTAAAGTAAGGGAGCATAATTATATCTGCGCCGGCTTCAATTATTGCTTCTATCTCGTCTGCGGAAGAGGAATACTCGTCCGTTTTGCCGTGAATGGGATTACAGCGCACAAGCAGGCTTGAACCGGACAGAACCTTTCGCACGGCCTTTACATCTTCAAGCGTGTGATGCGACTGCACCGTGTCCATTCCGCCCTGGCGAATATCCTTGCCTATGTATTCCATATCCACAAAAATACGATCTATGCCGGCTTTCTGTGCGATTAAAGCCACATCGGTTCTGTTTGTGATATACATAAGCTCTATCGCCATAAATTACACCTTTTCCTGCGTTGTATTTTTTATTACCGTTTCGCTGTCGTTGTCGTTTTCCTCGTTCTTTATTACCTTAAAAACAGTCAGAAACAGTATTTTTATATCAAGCCATAACGATATATTGTCAATATACCAACAGCTAAGTTCAATCCTGTGATTCCACTCAACATTTTTTCTTCCGTTGACCTGCGCCCAGCCGGTTATTCCGGGGCGGACATCGAACATATGAAGCTGTTGCTCGGTATATTCCTCAATGGGCCAGGGGTGATAGGTAAGCGGCGGACGGGGGCCTATAAAGCTCATATCGCCCTTTAAAATGTTCCAAAGCTGGGGAAGCTCGTCAATGCTTGTAGCCCTGATTATCTTTCCTATGCCCGTAACACGGCTGTCACCCTTGCCGCAATATACTCCGCTTCCCTTTTGCTCAGCACCGACGCACATGGAGCGGAATTTATAAATGGTAAACTCCCTGCCGCCCATGCCGAGACGCTGTTGTTTAAATATAACAGGTCCTTTTGAAGTGAGCTTGATAATCACGGAAACCACCGCCAAAACAGGCGAAAGGATTATAAGCGCAAGTAAAGAGAATATTATGTCCAAAGCTCTTTTAACATATAAATACATTTCATCACCGATAACATATGTTTAATATAATTATTCGACTATAAATTATATACTGAAAGCCCCGAAAAGTCAACAAAGCGAATTAGTTTTTATGTGCCAATACTGGTACATATTACTCTTTTTCGGCAAAATTGTTCCGTTTATTTGCCGTTAAAGCCGTAAAATACCGTTATAGATTAAAATTTAAAAGTTAAATTTTAAAAGCAAAAAACCGACAAAATCCGAAAAGGACTCTGTCGGTTATGGAGGCGACACCCAGATTTGAACTGGGGAATCAGAGTTTTGCAGACTCGTGCCTTACCACTTGGCTATGTCGCCTTAACTTTTTAAAACAAAAGGACGCTTGGAATTAAGCGTCCTTTGGAGCGGATGACGAGGCTCGAACTCGCTACCTCCACCTTGGCAAGGTGGCGCTCTACCGGATGAGCTACATCCGCATTTATGGTGCCTCCGATCGGAATCGAACCAATGACACGAGGATTTTCAGTCCTCTGCTCTACCAACTGAGCTACAGAGGCGCATTTGGCGACCCGGAACGGGCTCGAACCGTCGACCTCTAGCGTGACAGGCTAGCGTTCTAACCAACTGAACTACCGGGCCAAAAATGGTGGGAACAACAGGGCTCGAACCTGTGACCCTCTGCTTGTAAGGCAGATGCTCTCCCAGCTGAGCTATGCTCCCACATTTCGCCATACCGTTTCGTCTAACGGCTTGAATATAATATCATACCAAAGTTAAGTTGTCAACAAAAATTTGAAAAAATTTTTAAAAATTTATGTCTACACAATATCTTGTGCCAATAAAAATTTTCAGCCATATTCAATTATAATTCAATGTTTACTTTCGCGTTTTAATGTGCTAAAATATATATTAATAAATATATTTACGGGGGCAAAATATGAATCCTAAATTAAAAAGCGACAGTATGGACTTTTTGTTTGAGTCCATTCTAAAGCTGAAAACCGTTGAAGAGTGTTATGATTTTTTTGAGGACCTCTGTACTATAAATGAGCTTCAGTCCATTTCACAGCGCACCGCTGTTGCAAGAATGCTTGTTGAGGGGCATGTTTACAGCGATATAGTTAAGGAAACCGGCGCTTCCACCGCAACCATCAGCCGTGTAAACCGTTCGTTGCAGTACGGTTCAAACGGTTACGATGCTGTTTTTGAACGCATGGGAATAAAAAAAGAAGAAAAGAAATAATTGTATGAGCTATTCATATTTTGCATCGGTGTACGATTTGCTTACCGAAAATGTTGAATATTCACGCCGGGCGGACTATATTTGCTCTCTGTTATCCGAAAACGGAATTAACGGAGGGCTTTTGCTTGATGTCGCCTGCGGAACGGGCAGTCTTTCCCTGGAGCTTGCAAAACGGGGCTTTGATGTAACGGGAGTTGATATTTCCCGTGAAATGCTGTCAAGGGCTCAGAATAAAATGTATGAAAGCGGAGAAAACATACTCTTTCTGTGCCAGGATATGCGTAAGCTTGACCTGTACGGCACCGTAAACTGCGCCGTGTGTATGCTTGACAGCCTTAATCACCTCACAAGCACGGAGGATCTGCTTGAAGCCTTCAAAAGCGTTTCCCTGTTTTTGGAGGACGGCGGAATATTTATTTTTGATATGAACACGCCGTATAAGCACAGGGAGATACTCGCCGACAATTCGTTTGTGTACGAGCTTGACCGTCTGTTTTGCGTATGGCGTAATACGCTTTCGGACGACGGGGTGACAGTTGAAATAAATCTTGATTTTTTTGAAAAAACAGATGGCGCAAATTACAGGCGTTATTGCGAAAGCTTTTGCGAAAAAGCCTATGATACTCAAACTGTCGTTGACCTGCTCGGGCAGGCGCAGTTAAGCCTTGTTTCGCAGTACGGTGAATTGAGCTGTGACGCTCCCGGCGAAAAGACCCAGCGCACAGTGTTTGTTGCAAGGAGGAACAAAAGATGAAAAATCTTATCAGAATGATCTCCGACGACGGTCAGCTTTCCGTCATGGCGGTTGACAGCACAAATATAGTATCCGATATGAGGCGCATACACTCGACCTCAAAGGTTTGCTCGGCGGCTTTGGGGAGGCTTTTGACCGCCGCTTCGCTGATGGGCAGTATGCTAAAGGGCAGGGAGGATTCCCTCACCGTTAAAATCAACGGAAACGGCCCGTGCGAAACGGTCCTTGCCGTATCGGACTCATGCGGAAATGTACGGGGATATATAGGCAACGCAAAGGTTCAGCTTCCCTTGAACGAAAAGGGAAAGCTTGATGTAAAGGGAGCGGTCGGTACGGAGGGCTCGCTCACGGTTATAAAGGATTTGGGGCTAAAAGAGCCTTATGTGGGGCAGACCCGTATAGTTTCGGGTGAAATTGCCGAGGATATAACCTCTTATTATGCCGTAAGCGAGCAGATACCTACCGTCTGCGCCCTGGGCGTGCTTGTCGATCCCGACACGGAAAACATAATTTGCTCGGGAGGTTTTATAATTCAACTGCTCCCCTATGCGCAAGAGGAAACGATTGCAAAGCTTGAAAAGGATTTGGAGAGCGTAAAGCCCGTTACCGCAATGCTGTTTGACGGTATGAACCCCGAAGAAATATGCCGGGCGGTTCTGAAATCCTTTAAGCTTGAAAAGCTTGACGACGCAGAGGTCGAATATCGCTGTACCTGTTCAAGGGAAAGGGTCGCAAAAGCGCTTATAGCCACGGGAAAGGACGGTCTTTCAGAGATGGCGCAGGACGAGGTAACGGAGGTCGTGTGCAACTTCTGCAACAAAAAGTATCATTTCCCGAAAGATGAAATTCTGGCCCTTTTAAACAATTCTTAATCATACCGCAGAAATTTAAACAGATAACAAAAGACGCTGTGTCTCTTTAGGCACAGCGTTTTGTGTCTCTTTAGACACAGCGTTTTTATTTGGAAATACCGATTTATCCGTATTTAATATTCGATATTCGGCTCAAATACCGGCATATACTTTAATTTAAACAAATTCATCTCATGCTTTTTGTCGATAAGCTTTTTGTGTTCCTCGTTTTCTATCTCTCCCGTGCGGATATATCTGTCAAGCTCGGCATAGGTAAAGCCCAGATTTTCCTCGTCCGTCTTTCCGCAAAGGCCGTCAATCGGCACCTTGTCAACAAGCACATCGGGCAGTTTTAAAAGCCTGCCTATCTGCTTTACCTCGTCAACGGTAATGTTTGCGCACGGGCTGAAATCACCTGCCGCATCGCCGTAACGGGTGGAGTATCCGACCCAGTCCTCCGACATATTGCAGGTGTTTGCAACTCTGCCGTTATGGCTCTGTGCCACAGCGTACAGGGTTGTCATTCTGATACGGGCAGGGATATTCGTTGAGGACTGCTCGGAAAGCTCAAACGGCAGACTTTTTTTAACTGCGTCAACGGCCTCCTTAATATTTACCGTGTAGCTCTTGATTGAAAGATGCTTTACCAAAAGCTGTGCCATATCAATATCTTTTTGCTCTCCGCACGGCATAAGCACGCCGATAACCCTGTCCTTCCCGAGAGCCTCGGTAAGCAGAGCCGCAACAACAGAGCTGTCCTTTCCGCCCGAAATACCGACTATGGCGTTGCAGTCCTTTCCGTTTTCCTCAAAAAACTTTCTTATCCACTCAACGCAGTCGTTTTTAACCTTTAATGCGTCAAACATTTTATCGCCTCCAAAAAATTCGCCTTTATAATACACCGAAAAAGGCAAAAATGCAATAAAACTGCCCCGTTTTTTTGGAGCAGTTTTAACAGATTTTAAATTATTCGACCGTAACGGATTTTGCAAGGTTTCTCGGCTTATCGACATCACAGCCCCTGCCAACCGCCATATAATAGGCAAATATCTGTAGCGGCACAACGGTAAGCGACGGCATAAGAAAATCGCTGACCTCGGGAACTCTGATAATATCGTCGGCAAATTCGTCGGCGTCGGTGTGGTTTTCGCCGACAAGCGCAATTACCTTTGCTCCCCTTGCCTTGACCTCCTTGATGTTTCCGAGAGTCTTTTCAAGCAAATCGGGCTGGGTCGCAACCGCAAAGACGGGTGTGCCCTCTTCGATAAGGGAAATTGTGCCGTGCTTTAATTCGCCTGCCGCATAGGCCTCCGAATGGATATAGGAAATTTCCTTCAGCTTCAAAGAGCCCTCAAGCGAAATAGCGTAGTCAAGCCCCCTGCCGATGAAAAATACATTTTCCGAATTTACATATTTTTTTGCAAGCTCCTTGAGATAGGGATCCATTTTCAAAACGCCCTCGATTATCTCCGGAAGCTTCAGCATCTCCCTGCAATACTTTTCTTCTTCCTCTTTTGAAATTAAGCCCCTCGCCTTGGCAAATTTGATTGCAAGCAGATAAACCACATTCAGTTGGGCGGAAAACGCCTTTGTTGTCGCAACGGCAATTTCAGGGCCTGCCAGGGTGTAAATTACATCGTCCGACTCCCTTGCTATGGTGCTTGCCACAACATTAACTATCGAAACGATTTTTGCGCCCTTGCCCTTGGCCTCACGCAAAGCCGCAAGAGTATCCGCCGTTTCGCCCGACTGCGAGATAACTATGCAAATATCGGACGGTCTGACAATGGGATTGCGGTATCTGAACTCGCTTGCAAGGTCAACCTCGCACGGTATCCCTGCCAAATGCTCGATAATATATTTTGCCGCCGTTCCCACATGCCAGGCGCTTCCGCAGGCTACAATATGGATCGTCCCTATATTTTTTATCTCCTCGTCGCTCAGGCTCAATTCGTCTATTACGACGCTTCCGTTCTTAATCCTCGGCGAAAGAGTGTCACGAACCGTTCCCGGCTGTTGGGCGATTTCCTTTTTCATAAAGTGGTCAAAGCCGCCCTTTTCCGCCGCCTCGACATCCCAGGTCACATGGTAAATATCCTTATGGATTTCCTGCTTGTTTATATTGTAAAGCTTAACGGACTCCCTTGTAAGCAGGGCTATCTGATTATCGTCAAGCAAATAACATTCCCTTGTATATTTAAGCACCGCAGGTATATCCGAGGCGAGGAAGTTTTCGCCCTTTCCCAGGCCCACTATTAACGGACTGTCTTTCCTTGCGGCGATTATCTCGTCGGGTCTGTCGTCTATAAGCACAGCGGCGGCATACGAGCCCCTTACTGTTTTCATCACATTCGACATAGCCTCAAGAGAATCCCCGTTATAAAAGAAATCGAACAAATGGGCAAGCACCTCCGTATCGGTTTGCGATACGAATTTATACCCCTTTTGTTCGAGCATAATTTTAAGCTCGATATAGTTTTCAATAATACCGTTATGCACAAGGGTAATTCTGCCGTTTCCTCCCCTGTGAGGATGGGCGTTTAAGTCGTCGGGCGCACCGTGAGTTGCCCAACGGGTATGCCCTATTCCTACGCTTCCCTCGGGAGTACCCTCAATGACAAGCTTCTGTTCCAGGTCGGCAATTCTGCCCTTAGTCTTTTTAACCTGAACCCCCTCGCCGCCGAACACGGCGATGCCTGCCGAGTCATAACCTCTGTACTCGAGCTTTTTAAGACCGTCAATCAATACCGGAGACGCACTGTTTTCCCCGATGTAACCAACAATTCCGCACATATTAAATTTTCCTCTTAAATAAAAAAATTTGTGCATTGCGTCCGCCTTTGTACCGCCGTTGCCGACGGCTTTAAACAAACGCCCGTGTCCACGCACATTTTGGACAAGAAGCATCCGCCGAAAATTCGATAAACTTCTCCCTCGTCACCTGCCGAAAAACAGTGCAAACAGGTCTGGCGCTGATTTTTAAGGAATCTTAAAACCTTTTGTAAACCAAAGATTTACCGAAACTGCACCCGTTTCATTTTCATATTCTACCATTTTAATTTCCTGCTGTCAACCGAACGCCCCTCCCAAAGAATACGAAAGGATAAAACAGGCAATAATAACCCTGGTGATAAAATATGAAAAATACTTCCGCAAAGCTGACTGCAAGGCTTATAAACTCGGGCTACGGTTTAAAAAACGGACTGTTTACTTTCGTTATGCTGGCGTTTAAGTACATTTTTCTTTTAAGCGCCGTATTCTGCGCCGTTACGCTGTATACCTTTGTCTACTCCGATTTCAGCGGCGGCGGCACTGTTGCCGACGCTATGTATTATGCGCTTTTTTCGCTGGGAATTGCATTTTCCCTGTGCTTTTATGTTTTAAGCTCTTATACGCTTAAAAGCGAATACATTAAAACCTCCGTTTCGGACTCTGATTTTGAATTTTTTAAATTCATAAGCCTTGATATTCAGTTAAAAATTATCTATCTGCATTTTTTGCGCTTTTTCAGAAACATTTTCCTTACCGCTTTTTACCTTTCGCCTGCCGCCGCCACGGCCGTTGTTACGCTTTATTTTTTAAAAGACGGTATAGACAGGCTGATATTCCCTGCCGTTATTTTACTGTTTGCAATTTTGCTGTTTTCGGGAATTTATTTTTCCTTTGTATCAATGCAAAGGCTTGCCTTTATTGACGAGACGGTTTTCTTAAATCCCGGGCTCTCCGTTTCGCAAACGCTCAAAAAGGCCCGTCAAAGCACATACGGCAAATGCTTTTCGCTTGCTAAATTCAAGCTCAGCTTCGCAATATGGTTTTTACTGTGCATTTTTATAATCCCCGTTTTTTTCGTTGTGCCATATTATTTAAGGTGTATCTCATTATATGCAAAACAGGCTTTCGGTGTTAAAGCGCCGAAGCCTGTTGCGGAAAAGCCGGTTATTCTTATGAAGCCCGTTAAAAATACGGTTTAATTCTCTGTGTCGCTGTAGTCCGTGTAATCGTCAATGTACTCGCTTATGTCAAAATCGTCCTTGTCGGGGTCGTAGTCGAAGGTATCCCACGCCTCCCTTTCGGCGTCAATCTGCTGTTTGATGGGCGGACATTCCGCAAAGGCCTCCAGTCTGTGACCCATTCTCCATATCGAGGGGTCTACACGCATGGTATAGCCGCAGCCGTTGGGCGTCAGCCAATCGTGCGCCTGAGCCTCCGGGATTGCGAAATTTGCCATAAGCGACATAATTATACCCCCGTGCGTAATTACAACGGTGCTGTTTGTGCCGGATTTAATTATGCCCTCAATAATTTTAACAAAGCAGGAGCAAATTCTGTTGCCGAATTCGGTCTGACTTTCGCCGAACGGCACCGGAGTATCGGGCTCTTTGCCGGAAAGCCATGTTTTAAAGCTGTCCAGATCTTTCAGCTCATCGGCGGTACAGCCCTCAAACTCTCCAAAGTCGTATTCCCTTAAATTCTCCATAATCACGGGTTCTTTGTTGGGATATATCAGCTTTGCCGTCTGAATACAGCGCTTGAGCGGACTTGAAATAACGACATCAGCCTCGGGATAGCCCTCTCCGTCCTCCATCAGCGCCTTTATCTGCGCCAAGCCCTCTTCAGAGGCGTTCACATCGGTCTGGCCTATGTATTTCCCCTCCGTGTTTTCGGAAGTGAGGGCGTGCCTTATCAGGTGAATTTTGTATGTTTTCATAATTTACCTCCCAAACTTTTGTAAAAATTAACAATATACAAATTGTAATTTATATTATAAAATACTTATACATTTAGTATAAGGATTTGATTTTATGACAAACACATTTGCAGTCAGAATGACCGAACTGCGCTCGCAGAGGGGAGCAAGCCAAAAAGAGGTCGCCGAAGCTCTCGGCATATCCCAGGCTCTTTTGTCGCATTACGAAAAGGGCATACGGGAATGTGGGCTCGATTTTCTTTTAAAAGCGGCGTCCTACTATGATGTAAGCTGTGACTACCTGCTCGGCCGTGTTGACACAAGACGCCGATTTCACGAGGATTTCAAGGACGGTGATATTGAGTTTGACTCGGAATTCCGCACAAGCACAATTTTCAGGGCGTCAACCATGCTTCACGACAGGCTTGCGGCGCTTAACCCTGCAAAGGGCGTACAGTCAAAGAATTATTTTGCGCTTTGCGTGTATCAGCTTGTAATTCATGCGGTAAAATCGGGCTACATTCCGAAAAGCTGGATAAGTCTGCCGCCCGACCAGGCCTCGGTATTATGTAAGGCAAAAACCGAAATGATAAAAAATTCGGTAATTGCCGAACAGGCCGCCAAGCCCCATAAAAACGACGCTCAGCCCCTGTGCCTTAAAACGGTCATAGACTCGTCGGAAAAGCTTATTTTAAAAGAGGCGGAAGCAATAATCAACAGCCTGAACACTTAATTTGAAAATATGCCTTAGGCTTTGAGCAGACAGGACAGTTTGCCGGCGGCGTACTGCCCTTGTGAATATGGCCGCAGTTACGGCAAATCCAAAGGGTGTTTTCGTCCGCTTTGAAAACTTCATCTTTTTCTATAGTATCAAGGAGTATGCGGTATTTTTGCTCATGCTCCTTTTCTATTGCGCCGACGCTTTCAAACAAAAAGGCTATATCGTTAAAGCCCTCCTCCCTTGCTGTGAGGGCAAATTCTTTATACATCTCGCTCCACTCGTAATGCTCTCCGGCTATAGCGTCGTTAAGATTTTTCTTGGTATCCGGCATACCGTCGTTGAGCTTCTTGAACCAAATTTCCGCATGTTCCTTTTCGTTATGGGCAATTTCACGGATAAAATCGGCATACTGCTCGTAGCCGTCCTCCTTTGCCTTGGCAGAATAATAAATATACTTTATGCTCGCCTGTGTTTCGCCTGCAAAAGCCGCAAGCAAATTCTTTTCCGTCTTACTTCCTTTTAATTCCATAGAGAAAGCTCCTTTACAAAATAATTCGCTCTTAGCTTTCCCCGTATTTACAAAATTAACCGCTTTAGTTAAAATTCATCTGTATTGTCTTTTATATAGCTTTTGATGTTTTCAAGCAGTCCGTTTTGGGAATAGACCTCCGAAAACTGCCTGTCCGTATCGTCTATCAGCCCGTAATCGAGCGAAACGGCCTCGTTATTTTCATCGTACATGGCAAACTCCGCTTCGGCAAGCGGATAAATGTCCCCGGCTTTCACGGCGTTTAGGGCAGGCAAAAGTATTTCGGTAAGCTCACGGCCGTTGTTTTTAAAGAAAAACGAAAGCCCCTGCCGCACATCTTCGATAAAGTAGTACAGGCAGTAAGCATATTTTTGAGCGCTGTTAAAGCAGGCAAACTCCGCCTCCGCATTCTCCGCCTTTTCAATCCTCGCCTGTAAAACGGCGTTGACCCCGTCGAGCAGCTCTCTGCCGTCGGCGTTTTCTGCCTTTTGCGGCGTTAAATCCTTATACTTGTCCTTTAACGCCTTCATACGGTCGATTTCAGCAAGCAATTTCTTTGTTTCCTCATTGTGGGAGGACAGGGCCCTGCCTGCAAAGACGATAACGACCGCAGTAACGACCGCCAGCGCCAAAAGTATAAGCCATAAAAAACGATAATCATTCATAATTTATTCTCCTAACAAAGCCCTGTATATATCGCCCTTTTTATATTTAGTTTCCCTTGCGGTTTCCTTGGCGGCCTCGTTTACCGCCATACCGCCCTCAACAAGCTTTTTTGCAAGCGCAACAGCCTCGTCAAGGCTCAGCTTTTCTCCTTTTTCGGGAGGTGCGCCCTCAATTACCAAAACATATTCGCCCTTTGGCGTTTCGTTTGAGTATTTCTCACACGCAGCAGAAAGGGTAGTCCTGTCCACCGTTTCATGGATTTTTGTAAGCTCTTTTATCACGGCAATTCTCCTGTCGCCGAGATATTTATACAAATCGGCAAGCGTGGCGCCGAGCTTGTGCGGAGCTTCATAAAAAACCATGGTTCTTTTTTCGTCCGCTATGCTCTCAAGACGCTCCCGTCTGCCCGGCTTGTTGACGCTTAAAAAGCCCTCAAATGTAAACCTGCCGCTCGGAAGCCCCGAAACCGCCACCGCAGTCGCAAAGGCCGTGGGCCCCGGCACCGACTCGACGCCTATCCCGTTTGAGTGGCACATATCCACCAGCTCCTCGCCCGGGTCGGAAATTGCCGGCATACCTGCGTCGGTAACCAAGGCGCAGTTCTCGCCGCCCTTTATTTTTTCAAGTATAACTTCTCCCTTTTCACGGCGGTTATGCTCAAAATAGCTTATCATCGGCTTTTTTATGCCGAAACGGTTTAGAAGCTTTAGAGTAACTCTCGTGTCCTCTGCCGCTATAAAATCCACCTGCGAGAGTACCTGAACGGCTCTCGGAGAAAAATCGGACAAATTCCCTATGGGCGTCCCGACAACATACAGCTTACCCGACATAATTACTCCTCCCTGTAAAGCTTTAAAATACCGTTCATTTCCTCTGTATAGCGGCAGTTTTCCTCATAAACGACAAAATTATTTTCAACGGACATACCGCTTTTTCCGCCGAGCCTTGCCTCGACTAAGCACAGCCACGGCCTCTCACCCTCACGGCTGACAACAAGCCTCAGCCGCTTCGGCTCAAGCCTGTGGTTTTTCATACTCAGCATTGCCTCAAACGACCTTTCGGGTCTTATGCAAATGCAAAATCTACCGCCGTACTTTAAAAGCGAAGCGGCCGCAGCGCAAATATCGTCAAGGTTGCAAAGCGTTTCGTGGCGTGCGATTTTTTCATTCTCTTTTTCACTTTTTATACCGGCGTTTTCCTTTTTGTAGGGAGGGTTCATACTCACCAGGTCAAAACGCCCCTGCGGAAGCTTGCCCTTTAAATCCTTTAAATCCGAACAAACGGCAAAAACGCTTTCTTCAAGCCCGTTCATTTCAATACTTCTCTTAAACTGGCAGTAACCCTTTTGCTGAATTTCCACCCCGTAGACGGTTTTACAGCTTCCGTCACGCTTCCACAAAAGCGGAATTATACCGCAGCCCGTCCCCAGGTCGCAGGAAATATCGCTGTGCTTTGCGCCGCTGAAATAGGCGAGAAGCATTGCGTCGGTGCCGAAAGTATGCTCCTTTGATACTATGACGCCGACATCGTTTCCGAGTATTTCAATGTGTTCGTTTTCATTAAGGCAAGTGTTTTTCATAACGCTTTATTTTAGCACATATAAAATAAAATGTAAACCGCAGAGAATACCGCCGTGCAGGCTTTAAATGCAGGCCGTCGGAAATTTTTGCAAATGTGAATAAAAAAATCTCAATAAATTGACTTTTTTTATATAAAATGATAAAATTAAAATAATCGTAACAAAAAAATAAAATTTTGAAACGAGGTGTTTTATGGCCGGCAATTTTTCATTTTATCTGGTAACCGACCCCCATTTTTTTGAGCTTTCTTTAGGCGGCGAGGGCGAGGCCTACGAGGCGAGAAGCCGAACGGACCAAAAATGCGTTGCCGAAACGGGAGCCATAATCGACGCAGGATTTCTTAAAATCGCCGAGGACAGCGAAACCAAAGTAGTCCTTATACCCGGCGACCTTGTTTACAGGGGCGAGCAGGCAAGCAACGAGGGCTTTATCAAAAAGCTTGAATGGCTTGAGGAAAGGGGAAAGACAATTTACCTTATCACCGCAAGGCACGATTACGGCGAAACGCCTTACCCCGTCGGCTTTGTGGGAAAGGAGTGCGTTCGGGTCGAGGGCACTCCGAGAGAAAAGCTCCGTGAGCTTTACCATCACTACGGCTTTGACCAAGCCATTTCCGAACACAAGTCCATGTCCTATGTTGTTGAGCTTACAAAGTCAATCCGCCTACTGGCGCTCAACTGCGACGGCGACTGCAAGGACTTCAGAGGGCTTTGGCCCGACCAGCTCGAATGGGCGCTCGAACAAATAAAAGACGCCCACGAAAACGGCTGTTACATATTCGCCATGACGCATTATCCGCTTTTGCCGTTTTCTCCGTTTGCCAACCTTGTCGCAGACACGCATCTGACCGACTGGGAAATGCTTGCCAATACCTTTGCCGACGCAGGGCTCGACCTGATTTTTACGGGTCATATGCACGCACAGGCGGTTACCGAGTTTAAAAGCAAAAACGGCAATATGATAACCGATGTGCAGACGGGCAGTTTTGTCGGCTATCCCTGTTCGTACAGGAAAGTAACCTTCCTCGACGACGACAAAATAGATATTAAATCCTACACCATTGAGGATTTTGACTGGGATAAGGGAGGAAAAACGGCGGAGGAATATTTTAAATGGCGTTTCGACAGAATGATAACCGACATCATAGACGCCATGGCATATGACTTTGCCTTTTTCACCCGTCTTTTCGGCGGTCCGGAAAAAAACAAAAAGCTAAAGGTTCCGGTTACCGCAGTCGGCAGGCTTTTACAAAAAATGACGCTAAAGGGTCTGGGCAGGCTTTTGTTTTTCAAGGTTGACAAAAGCATAGAAAATATACTTGTCAAGGATCTGGCGGTCGAATTTGTCCGCAATGTTTTCGGCGGAAACGAGCCGTATGTTGACGGCACGCCGGTAAACGACGCCGTCAGAAAGCTGTTGAAAAGACTGCGCCCCGTGACAAAAATAATCGAAAAAAAGGCCGGTGCGAAAAATCCCGTGCTCTCCGATATAGATAAATTCGTCCTTGACACTATCGGCGACGAAAAGCAACGGGATTACAACACGGTTCTTAATATTAAATGGAAAAGAGAGGAACAAAACCAATGTCAGAAGCAAGCGTAAAGTCAAAATCTCTTGCCCGGAGCGATAACAAGCAGGTGGGCAATGCCGAATTTGTAATGTATCTTGTGGCGGTATTCTTCTACACTATGATGACCGGTATGGTAGGCAACTACAGAAACAACTACCTGTCCGATGTGCTTCAAATCCCCAAAAACTACATTTCGCTTTATAATACGATACTTCCCATTGCCGGATTTATTATCAATTTCTTCGTTTCAATGTATATTGACGGCAGGAAGCCGAAAGGCAAAGGTAAATTCCGTCCCCTTATTAACTTGATGGCGGTGCCGGCAGGCGTTTTCCTTATGCTCACATTCTGGGCGCCGAAATCGCTTAACCAAACTCTCCTGTTTGCGTATCTGCTGATAGTGGCAATAGGCTGGACCGTCGCCACGAACTTCTGCGGTTCGCTCAATATGATATCAAACTTTATGACCTCCAACCTCAAAGAGCGTGATACGGTTATCTCTTTCAGGAGTATTTCCTCGGCGGTGGGCAATTCCGCTCCGCTTGTTGTTGTGCTTGTGCTTGACCTGATATGGAAAGACAACCTCGCAGTTCAATACCTTGCAGGTGCGGCGCTTTGCAGTGTTTTCGGCACTGTAACGATGCTTTTGAGCATGAGGCTGATTAGGGAAAGAGTGGCATGCGCTCCGACAAAGAAAAATCCCCTTGAGGGCATAGTAGATATACTTAAAAACAAATACGCATGGACTATAATTACCTCCGACTTTATCAAAACATTCAGAAACATTGCAACATATATGGGAATTTACCTTACGGTAGCCCTTTTGGGAAGCCCGAGCAAATTTATGCTTTTCGGTCTGCCGACTGGAATAGGCACGGCGGTGGGCATGCTTGTTATTAACTTCCTGTTAAAGAAATTCAATTCAAAAGTGCTTTACATTGCCAGCGGTATTTATTCCGTAATCATCAATGTAGCCGCATTTTCGGCAGGCTACGCTTACTTTAAAAGCCCGAACCCCGTTTTGCAGATTTTGTTTATCGCCTCTCTGTTCCTCATAGGTCTTCAGTTCGGCGCTTCAAATCTTCTTCCCACTATGTTCCAGGCAGATGTGCTTGAGTCCATTGAGCTTAAAACAAATAAAAGGCTCGACGCCTCCCTCCCGTTCGTTATCGGCATAGGCACTACCGTGAGCAGCGCCATTGCAGGCTTTATAGCTCCGCAAATCCTTTTTGACGAGGGCTCTCTTATAGGCTATATCCGTCCTTTGGAGCAAAGCACGGGTCTTGTTTATCTTGAGCAGTCGTTCCATACAAAAGTGGCTCTGCTTTTCTTCTACACCATATTCCACGGACTTATGATGTTCCTTGCCGGAGTTCCGTTCTTCTTCTACAAGCTGACCGGCAAGACAAAAGAGGATATACACAATGCTGTACTCGAACAGCGTGAAAAAATGGAGAATAAATAATTATGGTTTTCAGTTTGCACCCTACGCCGCAGTTTGAGAGGGAGGACTATATCTCCCTCAACGGCGAATGGGATTTCGGCTTGAGCAAAGCCGTTCCGGGCGTCTTTAAGTTTTCCCAAAATGAGGAGAGGGCCCGTAACATTCAAAAAAAGGCAAGCTATCCCAAAAAAATAACGGTGCCCTTTTGCATAGAGAGCAGGCTTTCGGGCATAGGCTATACGGGCTTTGTAAACCTTGTGTGGTACAGAAAGACGGTTTCGCTCTCGCCGCTCGGCAGGCGGACGGTTCTGCACATAGGCGCCGCCGACTACCTTACAAGCGTCATTGTAAACGGCAGATATATAGGCCGTCACAGGGGCGGCTACACTTCGTTTTCCTTTGACATTACAAGCGCCGTAACGGACGGCGAAAACGAGATATTTATACTCTGCGAGGACGACTGCAAAAACCGCTTCGTTCCGAGGGGAAAGCAGTCGGAAAGGCTTAAGAGCCACGGCTGTGATTACACTCGCACCACGGGAATATGGCAGAGCGTATATATTGAATACACGCCCGAAAATTACATAGCGGATTTCAGGCTTTATCCCGATGCGGAAAACTCACAGCTTGGCATAGAGCTTGAATTGGGCGGCAAAAATAATGCACAGGAGCTTCGGGCGGAGGCGTTTTTCGAGGGCAGGTCCGTCGGCAAGGCTTCGGCAAAGACGGCAGAAAACGGAAAGGCCGAGCTTGTTCTGAAGCTTGACGAAACGCATATCTGGCAGCCTGGCAAAGGTGAGCTTTATGACCTTGAGCTTCAATACGGGGACGACAGAGTTAAGTCGTACTTCGGCCTTCGCAATGTTTCTGTTGACGGCTATAAGTTCCTTGTAAACGGCAAGAGCGTTTTTCAGCGTCTCGTGCTTGACCAGGGCTTTTACAAAGACGGCATTTACACCGCCGCAGACGACGGGGAAATTAAACGGGATATTGAGCTTGCCATGTCCCTGGGCTTTAACGGCGCAAGGCTTCATCAAAAGGTGTTTGACCCGAGGTATCTTTATTACTGCGATATTTTGGGGTATCTTGTGTGGGGAGAATACGCAAGCTGGGGCTTTGATATTTCCTCTAAATTCGGCGTGCAGTTTTTTGCAAACGAATGGAGAGAGGCCGTAAAGCGTGACTTTAACCACCCGTCAATAATAGGCTGGTGTCCGTTTAACGAAACCTGGGATTATAAAAAGAGGCCGCAATACGACAAGCTTATAAGCTATATTTACGAATTGACCAAACAGCTCGATCCCACCCGTCCGTGCATTGATACAAGCGGAAATTATCATGTTAAGACCGATATTTACGACATACACGATTATAACGGCGATGTGGAGTTCTTTAAGCACAATTTCGACAAGTTTTCCGAGGGCGGCGAGCTTTACGAGCATGTTTTGGTTGACAATCCGGGCAGGCAGAAGTATCCCGGCGGTATTCCGGTAATGGTAAGCGAGTACGGCGGAATTAAATGGGAGACCGATCCCGATTTTAAGTCCTGGGGCTACGGCGAGAGCGTCAATACTCCCGAAGAATTTGCCGAAAGGTACTGCGGACTTACCGATGCGCTGATAAACAACAAAAATATGTGCGGCTTTTGCTACACCCAGCTTTACGATATAGAGCAGGAGCAAAACGGGCTTTTCACCTACGCAAGGGAAAAGAAATTTTCCGATGAAATTTACGCAAAAATTAAAGCCTCAAACACGCAGGAAGCCGCAATAGAAAAATAATTTCGCATAGAATAAGACCGCCGTATTTTTACAGCGGTCTTTATTTTTACTGTTTAATTGTGCAAAACAATATTCAAAAGAATTTATTGCCTTACGCTTTCATAGCCTCTTCAACCGCAACGGCAACTGCAACGGTAGCGCCAACCATCGGGTTGTTGCCCATACCGATAAGTCCCATCATCTCAACATGGGCGGGAACGGAAGAAGAACCTGCAAACTGTGCGTCGGAGTGCATTCTTCCCATTGTGTCGGTTAAGCCGTAGCTTGAGGGGCCAGCCGCCATATTGTCGGGATGAAGAGTACGGCCTGTACCGCCGCCGGAAGCAACGGAGAAGTAGTTTACGCCGTTTTCAACGCACCACTTTTTGTATGTGCCTGCAACGGGGTGCTGGAACCTTGTGGGGTTGGTTGAGTTGCCCGTGATAGATACGCCGACATTCTCAAGCTTCATTATCGCAACGCCCTCGGGAACATTGTCCGCACCGTAGCATTTAACCTCTGCCCTGGGGCCGTTTGAGAAAGGCTTTTCCTCTGTAACGGTGACAGTCTCTGTATAGGGGTCAAAAACAGTTTCGCAGTATGTGAAGCCGTTAATTCTTGAAATAATATAAGCCGCATCTTTGCCCAGTCCGTTAAGGATAACCCTTAATTTGTTCTTGCGGACCTTGTTGGCGTTAAGGGCGATTTTAATTGCGCCCTCCGCCGCCGCAAAGCTCTCGTGACCAGCAAGGAAGCAGAAGCACTCCGTCTCCTCGGAAAGGAGCATTTTGCCGAGATTGCCGTGGCCGAGACCGACCTTTCTGTTCTCGGCAACCGAGCCGGGAATACAGAAGCTCTGAAGCCCTACGCCGATAGCGGCGGCGGCGTCAGCGGCCTTGGTACAGCCGGATTTGATTGCGATAGCTGCGCCTACGGTATAAGCCCATTTGGCATTTTCAAAGCATATGGGCTGAGTCTCCTGAACAATAGTATATGGATCTATGCCTTTTTCTTCGCAAATCTTCTTACAATCATCAATAGAAGAAATGCCGTATTCTTTAAGAGTTGCGAGGATTTTAGCCTCTCGTCTTTCATAACCTTCAAACTGTGCCATTGTGAAAAATCCTCCCTTTCTTATTCTTTTCTCGGATCTATATATTTTACGGCTTCGTTAAATCTGCCATATGTTCCGATCGACTTTTCGTATGCTTCGTTGGGCTCCATACCCTGCTTGATGAAATCCGTCATCTTGCCGAGGGAAACGAACTCGTAACCGATTACCTCATCGTTTTCGTCAAGAGCCATTCTTGTGCAGTAGCCCTCGGTCATCTCAAGGTAACGAACACCCTTGGACTTTGTACCGTACATAGTGCCTACCATTGAACGGTAACCCTTTCCGAGGTCCTCCATACCTGCGCCGATAACGAGTCCGTCGTCGGAAAACGCAGATTGTGTACGGCCGTAGACTATCTGTAAAAACAATTCTCTCATTGCGGTGTTGATAGCGTCGCAAACGAGGTCGGTGTTAAGCGCCTCAAGTATTGTTTTGCCGGGGAGGATTTCCGCCGCCATAGCTGCGGAGTGCGTCATACCCGAACAGCCTATTGTTTCAACAAGAGCCTCCTCGATAACGCCGTTTTTAACATTGAGAGAAAGCTTGCAGCCGCCCTGCTGGGGAGCGCACCAGCCGATGCCGTGTGTATATCCCGAAATGTCGGTAATCTGCTTGGAAGCAACCCATTTGCCCTCTTCGGGAATGGGAGCCGGGTCATGATGGGGACCCTTTTTAACACAGCACATATTTTCTACTTCATGTGAATAGTTAATCATAAAATATTAACTCCTTTCCTATTGATAAAATTACCTTAATTATTATACAAGTTTGTCAATTAATTATCAATAGGCAATATATAATTAAATCAGAAATTTTGTAATGTTTTTTTGTGATAAATGCGGTTTTGCGACTTGTTTGTATAATAATTTTCAAGAATTTCGGCGGTGTTTCTGACATCTCTTCGCATTTCGTACAGACAGCAGAGATTTCTGTTTGCAGTGTGCTTCTTGGTACCCGTAAGAGCTTTTGACCTCTCCCTGAGCGCCTCGATTTGCCTTGTCAGCCTTGCTTCGTCCTCCCTGTATGTTTTTGCTAAATCCTTTAATGTTGTCATTGTTTTTTATATCCTTTCATTACATCTGCCGGCATTTTCAATTATAGTAATTTTTATAAAACAAGGCAACAAATGTAAAAAGGCATTGTACCGTTAAAGGTACTTTGTTACTTTTCGTAACATTTTTTAAAAAACAATTTCCTTATTTTTCCCGTTTTATCGGTAAAATTGACTTGAAGCTTTATTTTTATTTAAAATTAATTCAGCGTGTAGAAAAAGTATGTTTCACTTGGCAATATGCACAAAAGGAGTAAGATTATGGTGAACCCCATGCGTGGGTTCCCCACCGAAAAACAGTCCACCGGACTGTTTTTCGCCCCTCCTGCGCTTTTTGAAGTGTAAGTTTTTCGCAGTCTGCGGACTGCGCCGAGGGCTTTGCCCCTCGACCCCACCGCCTTTTGTAAAAGGCGGGCGAAAACTTTTGGATATTTTGCTATCGCAAAACAGTTTATCGACAAGCTGAATTAATTATACATTATTGAAAGAAAGATAAAAATTATGGGGAACCCCGTAAGGGTTCCCCATAGTGTTTTTTATTATTTTGCCTGGACAAAGCCTATCTTTTTCATAACCTTTTTAAGCGTTACGCCGGCCCGTCTGCTCGCCTTTTCGGCGCCTGCAACGGCACATTCCATAAGGTACGCTTTGTCGTTTATCAGCCTTGTGTACTCCTGCTTTAAGGGCCTAAGCTCCTCGACGACCGCTTCGCCGACCGCATTTTTAAAATCGCCGTAGCCCCTGCCGTCAAACTCTCTTTCTATCTCCTGCATATTCTTTCCCGTACAGCAGGAATATATGCTCATAAGGTTATTGACCCCGTCCTTACCCTCGGCATAGCGAACCTTTGCCTCGCTGTCGGTAATGGCGGATTTAATCTTCTTCATAATTACATTGTCGTCGTCAAGTATAGAGATAAACGCCTTTGCGTTGGCGTCCGATTTGCTCATCTTCTTTGCAGGCTCCTGAAGGGACTTGATATTTGCGCCGACCTCGCCTATAAAGGGTTCGGGGATTTTAAAGCTGTTGCCGTAAATTCCGTTAAAGCGCTCGGCAATATCCCTTGTAATTTCAAGATGCTGTTTCTGATCTGCGCCTATCGGCACATAATCCGTCTGATAGAGCAAAATATCCGCCGCCATAAGCACGGGATAGGCAAAAAGCCCTACATTGACATTGTCCGAATGTTTCTCGCTCTTGTCCTTAAACTGGGTCATTCTCGAAGCCTCGCCGAACTGCGTATAACATTCAAGTATCCACGCAAGCTGACCGTGTTCTGGCACCATACTCTGAATAAATATTGTATTCTTTTCGCAGTCCAGACCGAGCGCCAGCAAAAGCGCATACAATTCAAGGCTCCGTCTCCTTAAATCCTCCGGCTTCGGGCGTACTGTAATAGAGTGGAGATCCGCCACCGCAAAAAGGCAATCGTAATCCCCGGACATTTTCTTCCAGTTTTTAAAAGCGCCCAGATAATTGCCGAGCGTGGGCGTACCCGTGGGCTGTATAAAGCTTAATACCGTCTTTTTTTCCTGATTTTCCATTTCACATTCTCCGTTGTTATTGGGCGTCGGTTTCTTCCTGCGCCTTGGCCGGAAGAAGCTCAACCTTGACCTTGCCTATTCTGCGTTCCTCTACATTCAAAACAGTAAACCTGATATTCTCGTACTCCGCAACATCTTCCTCGCCGTTTTCGGTGGGCAGATAGCCCAAAAGGCTTATTATAAAGCCGCCGAGGGTATCGTAATCGCCGTCCGGAATTTTAATGCCGAGCTGTTCCTCAACCTCCTCAATATCGGTTATACCGTCAATGGTAAAGGTAGTTTCGTCAATCCTTGAAATTTCCTCATCTTCGTTGTCGTATTCGTCCTGAATGTTGCCGACTATGGCCTCTATAACATCTTCAAGCGTAACTATGCCCGCCGTGCCGCCGTATTCGTCTACAACGACAGCCATCTGCACATGCTTTTCAAGCATCTGCGTTAAAAGCTCGGAGCATTGCTTGGTCTCCGGCACATAATACGCCTCTCTCATAAAGTCCTTGATAGACTTCGTCTTGGGTAAATTTGTACCCACATATTTAAGCAAGTCCTTAACATAGACTATACCTACGATATTGTCCTGATCCTCTTTATATACGGGTATTCTCGAATATCCGAACTCTATGGACTTGTCAATGACATCGGAAAGCTGTTCGTCGATGTCAACACATTCTATATCGGTTCTGTGCGTCATTATATCCGCAACATCCATATCGTCAAATTCAAAGATATTATTTATCATTTCCTTTTGGACATCTTCGATAACGCCCTTTTCCTGGCCGACATCAACCATCATTCTGATTTCTTCCTCGGTTACAATATCCTCGTCGGCGTTCGGGTCGATGCCGAAGATACGCACAATTCCGTTGGTAGACGCAGAAAGCAGCTTTACAAACGGCCTTGCTGTTTTATTTACAAAAAGCAAAACGGGCACAACGGTAAAGGAAACCTTTTCGGGGGCGTGCATGGCAATTTTTTTAGGCGTAAGCTCGCCCAAAACGAGCGAGAAATACGACATTATTACAGTAATCAAAACGGTTGACAATGCGCTGATAACGCCCAAGGGGATAACGCTTACCACCGAAGTCCGGGCAAGCCTTTCGGTGAGCATATCCGCAAAGCTCTGCGAAGCCGTGGCGCTTGTCAAAAAGCCTGCAAGGGTAACGCCGATTTGTATTGTGGACAAAAATCCGCTTGAGTCCTTGGTAAGCTTTAAAACCTGAGCGGCCTTTTTATTTCCCTCTTCGGCCATTTTTTCTATCTTGTTGTCATTGAGAGAAATGATGGCGATTTCGCTCATTGCA
Source organism: uncultured Clostridia bacterium (assembly GCA_947630285.1). Taxonomy (GTDB): domain Bacteria; phylum Bacillota; class Clostridia; order Oscillospirales; family Acutalibacteraceae; genus Fimenecus. The sequence continues at coordinate 38,774 of CANRHD010000011.1, forward strand.
AAAAAGGCGTTCACCATAATGAGCAGAAACAAAATAATAAGTTTAAAAATGATACTCGCAGGGTCAGCGTCCATAAATTATTTTCTCCTTAAAATAAAAATACTGATATATTTTATATCAAATCGCATATATAGTCAAGTATGCCTAACTGTAATCGCATACCGCCTTTGAGATATTGAGCAAACACTCGAACCTGTATTCGGGGGCGTTTTTTATAATCAGCCTGTTGAGATCAAACGCAAGCCCTTTGTTTATTATATACTTTTTAATTTCAAATTCCTGCCTTATTCCCTTTGTGAGATATTTTGAATCTATCAGGTTAAAGCCGTCAAGCAAAAGGAACACGCCCTGCTGGAATTTCATTAAATCGTTTGTCGGTATGTCAATGAGCTTAGCCCCCGGCGCCAGAGCCGTAAGCGCTTTTTCAAAGCGTTTAAACTCCTTGATTATATCACGGTTTTTAAGCTCGTCTATAATCTCTTTGGGCGTATTTAAGCCCCTGCCCTTTTTTTGCGATATTTTAGAGACTATATCCGTCCTCTGAATGGGATTGATATTAATAATATTGACATTATATCCCGAAAGCCATTCATTAACCTGCTCTATATCTTCGGTAGTGTCGTTATTTGAAATATCCCTAACCGTATAAATTACAAAATCGTCCTGCGCCGTCTCCCTGCCCTTTAAGGCGAACGAAACCGCAACGAAAAGGCTTTTTGTAAAGTCGATAAAAGGACTTAAATCAAGATAGTGTTGTGCAAACGCCGTCATATTATACATTTTATGTATATCGGCTTCACCGTAAAGAAGCCTGTATATATCCATAAACTGTTTGTTTGACGAGTACAAATCAAACAGGCTTTTTGAATTAATATTCAGCGCCCTTTCCACCTGCATCGATTTAAGCTCCGCCGCCTTTTTTCTTAAAAGCGTGGGAATGAGCCGCCTTTCGTATGAAAATATGCGCTCACCCCTGTAATACAGGTTATCGCCCTGTGTAAACGGCAGATAAAGCTGTGTTTCAAAATTTTCAAACGAATCTATAAAAATTTCCGAAACATTAAAATTAATGTCGAGGGCGTTTTCGATTTTTTCCACTATCTGCGGTTTAACAATTTCTTCTTTAAGCATATTTTTCCTTATGACTGAATAAATAAAATACTTGTTCCCAATAAAATCTGACCGAGGAAATAAGTTGTGATATTGAACACCTTAAGCGGTCTGTTTTTCTTTTGGCCGCCGAACAGAAGAAAAACTATGGTTGCGTCCGAAAGCACAAACAGCAATGCGCCCAGCATTACCGTGACGGCAACGCTCAGGGTTCCCTGAAGCCTTATCGTTAATTGGAAAGCGGTTACGAGCATAGTCACCAAAACTACGGTATAGAACAAAACGGGCACGGCAAAGATACCGAATTTGATTTTTTTTGCAAGCGCAATTATTACGCCTATGCCGGCAAGCGCCAAAATAACCGTAACTGCCCTGTAATCCAAAACCTTTGCCTGCGGAAAATAGTTTTTCATAGTGACGGAAAAGGCGGCAATGTAAAAAATATGCCCTATAAAAAACGATACGCCTCCCAGAGCCGTTATCGCCTTTTTGGGAGTTGGATAGTGTATCAGCAAATCCCCGACAAGGCCGAAAGCAAGACCCGTAAGCATAAACGCCGTGTATGAGGTATAGTTGTTTGAATAAAACATACAGCACAGCGCCGCAAGCATAAAAAGAGCGGAGCAAACCATCTTGTATTTCAATGATCTCATACTCTTTTCAGGCCAGACAGCCTTTAAATACATAGGCACAAAATAGAACTCCGCCACTACCGCAAGTGCGTAGACTATCATAAAAATCACGCCGGACGCCCCCATTTTGAATTAAATATATTTTACAAAAATCATACAGATATATAATATAATCTTTCGGAAAAATTTACAAGAGATTTTTAAATAAATTTATACGCAAAAATGCCCCTGTTACAGTCGGGAAAGGCGTATTTTCTCCGTCTTTGTACTTTTGGAGTGTTCCCGAAAGCCTTTTGAGATACGGCTTTAATTAAAAATAAAAGCCCCCGTGACAGCTTGCCGCCACAGGAGCTTTGTTTACCATCGGGTCTTTATTAAGACTTATTGAGCGTCGGGCTCGTACATTGCCTTGAGCTTTAACAGGTGGTTATATCTGTCGTTAGCCGTCTTTTCAGCCTTTGTGAACAGCTCCTCTGCCCTCTCGGGGAACGAACGGGTAAGCGAAGAATAACGGGCCTCGTTCATAATGAAGTCACGGTAGCTTTCGCTTCCCTGCTTTGAGTCGATTATGAACGGATTTTTGCCCTCTGCCTTAAGCTGAGGATTGTAGCGGAACATATTCCAATAGCCGCAGTCAACAGCCTTTTTCATCTCTGCCTGGCAATTTGCCATACCGCCCTTGATTGAGTGCATCTCGCAGGGGGCGTAAGCAATAACGATTGACGGGCCGTGATAAGCCTCCGCCTCCGTCAAAGCCTTGAGAGTCTGATTTTGGTCTGCGCCCATAGCTATCTGAGCAACATATACATAGCCGTAGCTCATTGCGATTTCCGCAAGGCTCTTCTTGGCGATAGATTTACCTGCCGCCGCAAACTGAGCAACCTGGCCGATATTGGAGGCCTTGGAAGCCTGACCGCCCGTGTTGGAGTAAACCTCGGTATCAAATACCATAATGTTTACATCTTCGCCCGAAGCTAAAACATGGTCAACGCCGCCGAAGCCGATGTCGTATGCCCAGCCGTCGCCGCCGAAAATCCATACGGATTTCTTTGAAAGGTACTCGGCGTTTTCGATAATATCTTTCTTGGCTTCGCAACTGCAATCAAAGCCCTTGAGAGCTTCAACAAGCTTCTCGGAAGCTGTCTTGTTGGCCTCGCCGTCGTTTACCGTATCAAGGTAAGCTTTTGCCGCCTCCAAAACATTTTCGGGAGCTTTGCCCTCATTTACAATATTCTTTACCTTGTCAATAAGTCTGTTCCTTACAGCGTTCTGGCCAAGGTACATACCGAAGCCGTGCTCTGCGTTATCCTCAAACAATGAGTTTGCCCAAGCAGGGCCGTGGCCGTTTTTATCAACCGTGTAAGGCGAAGTTGCGGCAGGGCCGCCCCAAATTGACGAACAGCCTGTGGCGTTGGAAATATACATTCTGTCGCCGAAGAGCTGAGTTATAAGTCTTGCGTAAGAGGTTTCCGCACAGCCGGCGCATGAACCGGAGAACTCAAGAAGCGGAGTCTTGTACTGGCTTCCGATTACCGTCTTATTGTCGGCAACATCTTCCTTGACGCTTACGCTCTTAACCATATAGTCGAATGCGGCCTGCTTGCTGTCCTGAGATTCACGGGGAACCATTTTAAGGGACTTTGTAGGACAAACTCCGATACAAACTCCGCAGCCCATACAGTCAAGCGGTGAAACTGCCATTGTGTATTTATAAACGCCCTTGCCCTTGCCGGCCTTCTTGTCAACAAGAGAAGCACATTCGGGAGCGTTTGCGGCCTCCTCATCGTTGAGGAGATAAGGTCTTATTGTAGCGTGCGGACAAACATAAGCGCACTTGTTACACTGGGCGCAGGTTGTGCCGTCCCATTCGGGAACCATAACCGCAACGCCTCGTTTTTCATAGGCCGAAGCGCCCTGTTCAAATGTACCGTCAACATGAGCGGTAAATGCAGAAACGGGAAGCGAATCGCCGTCCATCTTGCCTACGGGCTTCATGATGCTGTCAACCATCTCAACAAGCTTTGCGGGACCTTCGCTCTTTTCCTCTGCCTTAGCGTCGGTTGCATTGGCCCAATCGGCAGGAACATCAATCTTAACATAGGCTGTTGCGCCTGCGTCGATTGCCTTTTCGTTCATCTCAACGATTTCCTTGCCCTTCTTCATAAACTTCTGGGCTTTTTCCTTCATATAACCGATAGCGTCCTCGGGAGGAAGAACCTTTGCAAGCGAGAAGAATGCCGACTGGAGAACCGTATTTGTTCTCTTGCCGAGGCCTATCTGCGCCGCAAGGTCGATAGCGTTTACCGTGTAGAGCTGAATGTTGTTCTTTGCGATGTACTGCTTTGTTTCTGCGTTAAGCTTTTCGCAAAGCTCCTTTTCGTCCCACTGGCAGTTGATAAGGAATACTCCGCCGGGCTTAACATCCTGAACCATCTTGTAACCCTTTTCGATATATGACGGGTTATGGCAGGCAACGAAGTCGGCTTTGTTGATATAGTATGAGCTCTTTATGGGCTTGTCGCCGAAACGGAGGTGGGATATTGTGATACCGCCTGTTTTCTTTGAGTCATACTGGAAATATGCCTGAACAAATTTGTCGGTGTGGTCGCCGATTATCTTAATGGAGTCCTTATTTGCGCCAACGGTACCGTCGCCGCCGAGGCCCCAGAATTTGCACTCGATAGTACCCTCTGCCGCCGTGATGGGAGCCGGCTTTTCTTCAAGAGAAAGGTGGGTGACATCATCGTTAATGCCTATTGTAAACGCTCTGGCAGGAGTCTCTGCGTTAAGATGCTCGTAAACCGCAAAAATGCTTGCAGGGGGAGTATCCTTTGAACCGAGTCCGTATCTGCCGCCGCAAACCTTGATGCCGTCTCTGCCCTGTTCGTTGAGGGCGGCGATTACATCGAGGAAAAGGGGCTCGCCTATTGAGCCGGGTTCCTTTGTTCTGTCAAGAACAGCGATTTTCTTAACGGTTGACGGGATAGCGTCAACAAAAGCCTTGGTCGAGAAAGGTCTGTAAAGGCGAACCTTGATAAGGCCTACCTTTTCGCCCTTTGCAAGAAGATAGTCGATTACTTCCTCTGCAACATCGCAAACAGAGCCCATTGCAACTATTACTCTCTCAGCGTCCGAAGCGCCGTAATAGTTAAAGAGCTTGTAGTCCGTGCCGAGCTTTTCGTTGACCTTGTCCATATACTCCTCAACAATAGAGGGAACAGCGTTGTAATACTCGTTGCAGGCCTCTCTGTGCTGGAAGAAAATATCGCCGTTTTCGTGAGAACCGCGCATAACGGGTCTTTCGGGATTGAGGGCGCGCTTACGGAACTCGTTTACAGCGTCCATATCGCACATTTCCTTGAGATCCTCGTAATCCCAAACCTTTATTTTCTGAATTTCGTGTGATGTTCTGAAACCGTCGAAGAAGTTGATGAACGGAACTCTTGACTTAATTGAAGCAAGATGGGCGACTGCGCCGAGGTCCATAACCTCCTGAGGGTTTGTTTCGGCAAGCATTGCGAAGCCTGTCTGGCGGCAGGCGTAAACATCTGAATGATCGCCGAAAATATTAAGAGCGTGTGAAGCAACACAGCGTGCCGATACATGGAATACGCACGGGAGCAATTCACCGGCAATCTTATACATATTCGGGATCATAAGAAGAAGACCCTGAGAAGCCGTATATGTAGTTGTGAGAGCGCCGGCGGCAAGGGAGCCGTGAACCGTACCCGAAGCGCCTGCTTCCGACTGCATCTCGGCAACCCTTACAGTTGTGCCGAAAATGTTTTTAAGTCCCTGAGCCGACCACTGGTCAACAAAGTCAGCCATCGGGCTTGACGGTGTAATGGGATAAATGCCGGCTACTTCGGTAAAAGCATAAGACACATGAGCAGCAGCATTGTTACCATCCATAGTCTTTGATTTTCTGACTATGGGAGTTTTTGTTTCTGCCATTATTATTTCCTCCTTGAAAGGTTGATTAACTGTATTCGCATACATTGTATATTTTATCACTTTAAAAAGTGTATGTAAATATACTAATATGTAAAAAAACGATTTTTTTGAGTGTAATATTTAGATATTTTGTTATTATTTTTGCCTTTTAAAATCCCGAACACGCCGAGGGCGTTGCCCCGTGACTCTTTGAGTATAAGTTTTTCGCAGTCTGCGGACTGCGCCACGGGGCTCTGCCCCGTGACCCCACCGCCATTCCCAAAAGGCAGGCGGAAAATTTGAATTTTTTGCTTATTAAAAAAACAGCAGGACTATGGGAACCCCCGGCGAGGGTTCCCCACCGTCAAACAGTCCCCCGGACTGTTTAACGCCCCTCCTGCGCTTTTTTGAGTATAGGTTTTTCGCAGTCTGCGGACTGCGCCACGGGGCTCTGCCCCGTGACCCTGCAAGCCTTTTGAAAAGGCTTGAGCGAAACTTTTAATATATTACAATTTGTCAAAAAAATGAGGGAACCCTCAAGGTTCCCTGCAATGTTTTTTCTTATGCCTTAAGCACCAATTCCTCCACGGTTTTTGCCAGGCCGTCGTTGGCGTTTGTATCGGCAATATGCTTTGCTATTTTTTTACATTCATCACAGGCGTTACCCATAGCCACGGATTCGCCGGCAAACAAAAGCATTTCATAATCGTTCATAGCGTCGCCGAACGCCATAACCTCGTCCCTCTTAACGCCGAGCTTTTCGCAGAAGCCGTTGAGCGCAGTACCCTTGTTCACATTTGCCGCCGTAACCTCAATTTCACCCGGAATGGAAGTTGTGACATACAGGCTGTTTTTCTCAAAGAAATCGCAAAAATGTTTTTTCTGCTCGTCGGTTACGGAATAAATTGCGATAATTTCCGCATTTTTGCCGTCCGTTTGCGAAAGCATATCCTTGCACACGGTGGAAAGGCTCATAAATTCTTCCAAAAACGCCTGCGGCAGTCCCCTGTTCACATAGTACTGCATTTTGCTCTCGGGGACAAAAATTTTGCCCGAAAAATAGGCGTTATAATATATTTCAAATTTCTCAATTTCGCTTAACAGCGTCTTTGTAAGCTCTGCGGAAATTCTGTTTTCGTAGATGTCTTTTTCTTCGTTCCTGTCGTAGACGGCGGCGCCGTTTGAATACACCACATAGTCGCAAAAAGGGATTTGCCTTATTACATTGTCAACAAAGCCGAGCGTTCGGCCCGTTGCTATTGCTATCTTAACTCCCCTTTCGTGAGCGTCGCTCAGCGCCTTTACCGTTCTGTCGGTGACGGTAAGGTGATCGGGCGCCATAAGCGTGCCGTCAAGGTCGGTTACGATTAATTTTACAGCCATTATTTTAACTCCAAGCCAAAGTATTTTTCTGCGTTGTTAAAGGAAATATCCGAAACCACCTGTGAAAGGAATTTTATGTCCTCGGGATATTTCCCCTCCTCTACCCATTCGCCGATAAGCTCGCAGAGTATTCTCCTGAAATACTCATGCCTCGGATAGGAGAGGAAGCTCCTCGAATCGGTAATCATACCTACAAATTTGCTCAGCACGCCCAAATTTGCAAGCGCAGAAAGCTGTGCACGCATACCGTCGTAATTGTCGTTGAACCACCATGCCGAGCCGAATTGGATTTTTGAAGATGCTTCGCTCGTCTGGAAATTGCCGAGCATTGAGCCCAAAACATAGTTATCTTTCGGGTTGAGTGTAAACAGTACGGTTTTCGGCAGGCTGTCGTTTTTGCTGAGACTGTCGAGGAAGAGCGAAAGCCCTTTGGCTATCTCCCTGTCGTCTATAGAGTCAAAGCCCGTGTCTGCGCCTAATTTTTTAAACATTTTTGTATTGTTGTTGCGAAGCGCACCGATGTGAAGCTCCATAACCCAGCCCTTTTCGGCGTACTGCTCGCCGAAAAACTTAAGCAATGCCGTAGTGTACTTATCAAGCTCCCCGTCCGTAAGCCTTTTGCCCTCGACGCCCTTTTTGAAAATCGCCTCAAGCTCTTTTTCGTCGGCCTCCTCATAGGGAATGTAGCTGAGGGCGTGGTCGCTGGCACGGCAGCCCATTTTGTCAAAGAAATCAATTCTTTCCTTCAGTGCCTGTTTAAGCCCTGCAAACGAAAGTATCTCCCTGCCCACCGCCTTTTCCATGGCGGCAACCCACGGTATAAAGGAGGGCTGATTTATATTTAACGCCTTATCGGGTCTGAACGCCGGTATTACCTTGCATTTAAAATCCTTTTCCTCGCTTAAAAGCTTATGGTATTCGAGGGTATCGGCGGCGTCGTCGGTAGTGCAGACGCATTTGACATTTGATTTTTCGATAAGCTCCCTCGGGGTAAAGCCACCTGCCTTAATCATATCGTTGCACTTTTTCCATATTGCCTCTGCGTTCTGAGGGGAAAGCGTTTCGGTAATCCCGAAATAGCGCTGTAGCTCAAGATGCGTCCAATGGTAGAGGGGGTTGCCTATGAGGTATGGTACAACCTCTGCCCATTTTAAAAACTTTTCCTTAGCGGACTTCCTGCCCGTAATATACTCCTCGGAAATTCCGTATGAGCGCATCGCCCTCCACTTGTAATGGTCGCCGCCCAGCCACAGCTCCGCTATATTGGCAGGGCGTTTGTTTTCGTAAATTTCCTTAGGGGAAAGATGGCAGTGCCAGTCAAAAATCGGGGTTTTCTCCGCACCCTTTTTATATATTTCCTTAGCGGTTTTGGTTGAAAGCAAAAAATCCTTATCCATAAATTTTTTCATTTTCTTTTCTCCTTTATCATTGACAAAAGCAAAAGCTTTAATGCCGTTGCAGCCTTAAAGCTTTTAATTTTCGCTTTTTTCGCTTGAAAATTTATTTACATACGCCTTTATGGCGTCAAAGGTTTCGTCGGAAATATCATGCTCGATTTTACAGGCGTCCTGCACCGCCGTTTCCTCGTCAACGCCGAGAAAGACAAGACATTTTGAAAGAATTGTATGCCTTTCGTAAATTTTTTTTGCGATTTTTTCCCCCTGCTCTGTAAGCGTTATACCGCCGTCGGGGGCAATTTCAAGGTAACTGCCGTCCTTTAAGGTATTGACGGCGCGGCTTATGCTCGGCTTTGAAAAGTTCATATACTCGCAAATATCTATAGAACGCACTTTCTCATGCTTTTTTGATAAAATCAATATTGTTTCAAGGTACATTTCCGATGATTCGGTAAGCTGCATAAAAGCACTCCTTTCAACATAACATATCAAAGCAATGACGGGCAAAGCTCAATACCGTTATTTTTAATCTTAACACAAACCGTGCGGATTTTCAAGCTTTGAAAATCGGGGATTTACATAAAAAATAACGGCGAAGTTTCCCACGCCGTTCAGCCTGTCGATAAACTGTTTTACGATAGCAAAATATCCAAAAGTTTTTGTCCGTCTTTTTTCAAAAAGACGGTGGGGTCGAGGGGCAAAGCCCCCGTCGCAGTCCGCAGACTGCGAAAAACTTACGCTTCAAAAAGCGCAGGAGGGGCGCAAAACAGTTCAGTGAACTGTTTTGCGGTGAGGAACCCACGCATGGGGTTCCCCATAATTTTATTTCTTTTGTGCATATTGCCAAGTGACACAAGCCTTTCTACACACTTTAACGGCGAAGTTTCCCTCGCCGTTAAAATTATTTCATCTGCTTTAAATAAGTTCCGTTTTCCTTAATTTTTTCGATTTTATCGCCCGTGACATAATATACGCACCTTGAAATATCCATAAACGGCTTATCGTTCATTGAATCCGTATAAAATTCATCAATTACGGTATCGCCGTAAATATCCCGAAACATTTTTATTTTGTTGTCACGGAAGCAAATCTGTGAAATCTCGCCTGTTTTTAGGTCAAAGCCCGAGCCGATAACATTTTTTATTCCGAGCCTGTTGCATATTTCAAACAAAAGCGGTTCGGGCGAGGCCGAAAGCACAACATCGTCCTCCCTCATCATATCGGTAATCCACCTTTTAATCTTTTTCTGATGAGTGTCCCAAAACTTTATTATTTCCGCCTGGGGATTTTCGAACTTTTTGCAACATTCTTTCGGTATATACGCATAGTCGGAAAGCACATCTTCAATGCTCAGCTTGCCCGACTTGTATTTATAAACGCACTCGGCAAACGAGGGAATGTACTTTGCTATCTGAACGGGGAATTTTTTAACATAGTAAAAGAAAAAGTCAATACCGCTTTCGCCGTCGTAAATTGTATTGTCAAAATCAAATACTCTCATGTTATCACCTTTTGTTATGCAGCTTCGTTATCGGCCTGCGCCTGGGTATTGCCGGGTGAATTGTTGTTTTCGGTATTGCCCTGCGTCGCAACGGGAGAGGTGGTATCGGCTTCCGTCACGGTGACCGGCGGTGCGTCGGTTTCCGGCTCCTCGGTAACGGGCGGAGCCTTTGTTACCGGCTGGGTCGTGCTGTTTGCAGGTTTCGTGGTTTCGCTCCTGGTAGTTTCCGGCTGTTTGGCAGAGCCTGTGTTAATTTCTATGGTGACGCCCTCCGGCGCTTCGTCGTCATCGTCAAAATAGTCACGGGTGTCTATATCGTCCTCCGACTGCCCCGTAAACAACTCGTTTGAATCGTATGAGAAGGTCGGGCTTTCGCCGTAGATAAATTCAAATATCTTTTCGGAAGCCTTGTTAAGGTCGTATCTCCAAACCCATGCTCCCTCGTATATACCGCCTATCGCCTCTTCCTCATTGGGCACGGTAAGAGTCTGTATCTCAATATCCTCGTTGATAAGGGGTGCAAACTTCATTACCTCGTTAAACGAAAGAGAGGTTTCGCACATCGACATAATGGTTTTAACGACCTTTGAATAATCCGACGGTTTAACCTGCTTTGCCTTTTCAAGCAAAGCCTTAACAACCATCTTCTGCCTGTTGGAACGGGCGACATCGGAGTCGTACTTACGAAGCCTTACAAATACTGCCGCCTGGTCGCCGTTGAGGTGAACATCGCCGTACTCTGTAACCTGTTTGATTATCTTGCCCTCGTCGTCGCCTATATCGTTTATCTGCCTCATCTCGGACTCTGTTATGGTGACATCAACGCCGCCCAAAACATCAATGGCGTCCGCAAGCTTATAAAAGTTTATGGTCGCATAGTCCTCGATATTCAAATGGAAATTCTTATTCAGCGTCTTAATGGCGAGTTCTGCGCCGCCGAACGCATAGGCGTGTGTGATTTTTTGGTTTTTATATCCGTCTATGGCAACATAGCTGTCACGCAGTATTGAAGTCAGCTTAACCGTTTTTTCCTTGGGATTTAAGCTTACTATAATAATGGAGTCCGAACGACCCTTAAAGGAGTTTTCATCTCTTGTGTCAAGGCCGAAAACCGCTACATTTATAACATCAGTATCGCCGAAATTATTGTAAATATCGTCGGAAATGCCGAGATTTTTTTCATCTATATCGGTCTTAAAGCCCGAATAAACGGCAACGACCGAAATAACCGCCGCAATTATGACAAGCACTAAAACGATTGCCGCAATTATAATCGCCTTGCGCCACTTGTCAAGCGCTTTCCACCTCTCGGCAAGGCTCGGCTTCTTTTTGCCGCTTCCCTTTTTTGCAAGCTCGGCCCTGACAGGCCTGCCGCCGTTTTCGTTAGTGCCGCCGTTTAAATCCTTTTTGTTTTCTCTATCCATACTTTACCTCTTAATTTCACACACATTTTATTTTAATTTCGGCGTTCAAAAATAAAACAAACGCCACAATGAAAGTTATTATACAACAAATTGTCGGGTGTGTCAATTTTTTGTCGAACCTTAAATTTTGGTAAGTTGACAAATCATTAATCTCTGTTATAATAGCTTTACAAATATAATTGTATTATATGCCGTTTTGAAAGGGGTAACGACATGAATTACACCAAAGAGGATATTTTGGCGATAGCCGAGCAGAAAGATATTAAGTTTATCAGACTGCAATTCATTGACATTTTCGGTCAGATAAAAAATGTTGCCATAACGAGAAATCAGCTTGAAAAAGCGCTTGACAACAAATGTATGTTTGACGGCTCGTCTATAGAGGGCTTTGTCCGCATAAACGAGTCCGATATGTATCTGCGCCCCGATTTAAACTCTTTTGTAATTCTGCCGTGGAAGGACAGAACAGCAAGGCTTATCTGCGATGTTTACTGCAACGACGCAAAAACTCCTTTTATGGGCGACCCGAGAAATGTTCTCAAAAAGGTAATTAAACAGGCCGCCGATATGGGCTTTACCTTTAACGCCGGTCCCGAATGTGAATTTTTCCTCTTCCAACTTGACGAAAACGGCAATCCCACTACAAACACGGGCGATGTTGCAGGTTATTTTGATATGGGCCCTGCCGATAAGGGAGAGGAATGCAGGAGAGATATATGCCTTGCCCTTGAGGATATGGGCTTTGAAATCGAGGCTTCGCACCACGAATGCGCCCACGGTCAGCATGAGATAGATTTTAAATTTGACGAGGTTCTGAAAACGGCGGACAATGTTATAACCTTTAAGCATGTTGTTAAAACATATGCCCGTCGCCACAATCTCCACGCAACATTTATGCCCAAGCCCGTCTACGGGATATGCGGTTCAGGTATGCACACCAATATGTCGCTTATGAGGGACGGGAAAAACGCTTTCTGCGATCCCGATAAAAAATACGGCCTTTCCGATACGGCGCTCCATTTTATTGCCGGCGTCCTTGCGCACATAAAGGGCATTACGGCGGTGGCAAATCCGCTTGTAAACTCGTACAAAAGGCTGGTTCCCGGCTATGAGGCTCCGGTTTACATCGCATGGTCGGCCTCTAACCGTTCAACCCTTATAAGAATACCTACCGCAAGGGGTATGGGCACAAGGGTGGAGCTTCGTTCCCCCGACCCTGCCTGCAATCCCTATCTTGAAATGGCGCTTTGCCTTGCCGCCGGTCTTGACGGTATTAAAAAAGGTCTGCTTCCGCCCGAAAGCACTTCGAGAAATATTTTTGAAATGACCCCGGAGGAGCTTAAAGCGGAGGGTATTGACAGCCTCCCTGCAACGCTTGAGGACGCTATGGCGGAGTTTGAAAAGGACGCATTTATAAAGGAAACTCTCGGGGAGCATATTTATTCCAAGTATCTTGAGGGTAAGCTCAGGGAGTGGAAAAAGTATCAGACAAGCGTTACCGACTGGGAAATAAACAGGTATCTTTATAAATACTGATAAGTTTTATATATAATGCAATAGGCAATTCAAAACCGCACAGGCGTCAAAAGCCCGTGCGGTTCTTTTTGCGTAAATATTAAGCCTGTTTATTCGAAGCCTGTTTACTCGGCGTCCTCCGACGGTGCGCCGCCTATTTCCAGCATGGCTTCGGCGGTTGAATATTCAAGGCTTTCCACGCCTTTCAGCTTCTTGTTTATCTGTAAATTTCTGAACTGGGCGTCGCCTATGGTCTTTCCTGCCTCGTCAATCTTTTTCTTCGCCTTTTCAAGCAGATTGTCGAATTTGTCATACTGCGTTTTTATTGCCGAGAGGAGATTTCTGACTTCGTTTGCCTTTTCGTTTATCGCAACGGTTCTAAAGCCCATGGAAAGCGAATTCAACAGCGCAGTTATGGTGCTTGGCCCTGCAATCATAATATTGTAATCCTTTTGTATTCTTTCGGGCAGGCCGGAACGGGAGGAGGCTATTTCCGCATACAGTCCCTCGGTGGCAAGATAGAGAATTGCAAACGGCGTGGTGTTTGGTATGTGTATGTACTTTGAAACCGCCTTTGCCTCGTCAAGGACTCTTGACTCAAGAGCCTTTCTTGCGTCCTTGAGCGCCTGCGGATCCGCCTCGTCGGCGGCGTTGCAAAGCCTCACATAATCTTCCATGGGGAATTTTGAGTCTATGGGGAGCAAAATATCGTTTTCGTTCTTTTCGCTTGACGGAATACGAATGGCAAACTCCACCCTTTCACGGGAATTGGGTACGGTTGCGACATTTTTTTCATACATACCGGGTATGGTCTGGTCAAGTATGCCCTCAAGCTGAACCTCCGCCCATGTGCCCCTGACCTTAACATTGGTAAGCACCCTGTTAAGAGCGGTGACATTCTGCGTAACGCCCGAAGAAAGCCTTTGCATTTCGCCGAGGGACTCATACAGATTTTTAAGCTGTTCGGAAACCGTTTTGAACGAGCTGTCAAGCCTTTGGGTAAGCGTTGAGGTGAGCTTTTCGTCAACCGTCGCCCTCATCTCGTCAAGCTTTTTTTCGTTTGACTGCTGCATTTTTGTAATTGCGTTTTCAAGTATTCTGTTTTGCCTGTCGCTCTGCTCTGCGTTCTTGTCCCGAATATCGACAAGCGCTTTATTGTTGGCGCTGTTCATTTTTTCGATTTTTTCGGACATAATTTCAAGGCTTTTTTTCATTTCCGCACGGTCGGCGTTGCTGTTGTTCTGCGTTTCAATTCTCGCCCTGCTGAACTCGTCGCCTATGCTTTTCTGCATGCTGTCGAGCTTTTCCTTGAGTTCCCTGTTCCTGTCGTTGTTTTCATCGCTTTTTATCTTCTTTAAAAGCTGAAATATTACTGCGCCGAGCAAAAGAATTGCAACGCTCAGTACTGCCGCCGTTATATAAATTACGCTGTTCATAAGTTCTCTCCTTAAATTTACCGGTTGACGGGTTTAACTGAATTTTCCCGAATTTATTTTATTCTACCATAACCGGCGGCAAAATAAAAGCCGTTTTTTTATAAAAGTCCTTTTAATCGTACTTGTTTTTAAAATATTCTGCTTTAGATAAATTAATTTTATAAGAGAAAAACAGACCCATTAGCCTTGACAGCTCAAGCTGTCGATAAATTAAAAGCTTTGTCCGCCGCTATGAGCAAAAGGAGTGAAATTTCGGGAACCCTTGCCGAGGCGTTGCCCTTTTGTAAAAGCCGTGCGAAAACTTTTAATGTTTATTTTTCATGTAAAATAACAGCTCCCAATCACCGGGAGCTGTCCCTCTGTGTAGAAAAAGTATGTGTCACTTGGCAATACGCACAAAAGGAATAAGATTATGGTGAACCCCCGGCGAGGGTTCCCCACCGAAAAACAGTCCACCGGACTGTTTTTCGCCCCTCCTGCGCTTTTTTGAGTATAAGAATTTCGCAGTCTGCGGACTGCGCCGAGGGCTTTGCCCCTCGACCCCACCGCCTTTTTGAAAAAAGACGGACAAAAACTTTTGGACATTTTGCTATCGCAAAACAGTTTATCGACAAACTATAACAGCTCCCAATTACCGGGAGCTGTCTGTTTAACAATTATATTATTTACCTAAAAGACTAAAGGTCTTTTTATCTCTAAGTCCGGCGGCAACCTGTAAAATCCACTTTGCGTCCAAGATGGTTACCGAGCCGTCCCTGTTGACATCGGCAACGGCAAGCTGTCCGTCGGTAAGGGTTCTGAGCTTCGCCGCATGCTGAAGTATCATCTTTGCATCGGCAATGCTTATGTTGCCGTCGCAATTTACATCGCCCAAATCGCCTATAACCGTATATTTTATGCTTGCGGTAAGCGAACCGACGCTGATTATAAGCGTTCTTACGCCTGCCGTATTTGACTCAAAGCCGGTATAGCCGTATTTTTCAACATTTTCCCTTGTACCGTCCGAATACACCGCAACAACCTTTAAGCCCCTGAGGTCAATGCTGTCGCCTATGTTGTAGACCGTCTTTTGAGGAAGCGAGGCAATTTCTATTTTAACAATATCGGCCTGCGTCCTATGTGAAATGAGGCCGTTATCCACCGCATACTGATAAGAATATGTGCCCTTGTTGCACTCAACATTATCAACAAGCTTCGGACAGCCGTCAAAGGCATACGGAGCAATGTATTCAAGCGTGTCGGGAAGATTTATTTTGCTTAAATTGGCGTCGTTTCTGAAAGCGTCGTTGTTTATTCTCTTTATTCCCTCGGGAAGAGTTACAACATCGAGCGACTCACAGCCGTAAAACGCCTGCTGGCCTATCTCCTTAATGCCTCGTCCCATATCGACATCGGAAAGCTTTTTACAGCGCAGGAAAGCGCTCTCGCCTATCGTGCCGACTGTGTCGGGAAGCTTAACCGAGGTTATATCCTCGTTGCCGGAAAATGCGGACTCCCCTATGCCGACTACCGTATAGCCGTTAAGCTCCGCCGGAACGGTAAGCTGTGTATCGGTACCTCTGTACCCCGTGATAACGCAGGTTTTATCGTCCTCCGAGGTAATTCTGTATTCATAGTCGCCGCCGAGAGCAGGAAGCGTTTTAACCTCAAGCTCCTCATGGCATACGGTACATTCCTTGTGCATTCTGCCGTCTGTGGAGGCCGTTGCGTTGTAATCAAGAATCCAGTCGCTCTCCGTGTGGCCTGTCGCCTCTATTTCAACGGCGTCAAACTTAAAGCCGCAAACGGTACATTCTCTGTGCTGTAAGCCGTTTTGAGTACAGGTTGCAGGCTCGTCGATTATCCAATCGCTCTGTGTATGGCCCGTTGCCTGTAAAACGGTTACGCCGAACTCTGCGCCGCAGGTAAGGCAGATATAATATGTTTTTCCGTCGGTTTCGCAGGTGGGCTCAACCCTCTGAAGCTCGCTCTGTTTATGACCTGTGGGGTCTGTTATAACGGTTTCAACATCTCCGCACACCTCACAGGTTCTGCTCTTTGAACCGCTTTCGGTACAGGTGGGCTTCTTTTCGTTTTCCGTGTCCCATTCGCCGTAGCTGTGGCCGTTTGCCGGTATTTCTTCCCTGTTAAGCTCTATTTCACAAGTCTCGCACTTTGTATATTTTGAGCCTGTTTCCGTACAGGTCGGCTCTTTATCGGTAATCCAGTCGCTCTCGCTGTGTCCCTTTTCGGGGATAACGGCGGTTTGGAGCGTACTGCCGCAGTCAAGGCAGGCCTCGTGCTTTGTACCCGACTCTGTGCAGGTTGCGTCTTCATCTGTAACCCAATCCGTATTGAGGTGCTCGCAATCGATTACTATATAGTCAACATCGTTTTCCTGAGCATACCTTAACGCCTCAGAATTTGTGTAGCAGTATATCGTAAGCTTTTCACAGCCGGCAAAAGCATTTTCGCCTATTGCGGTTACGCTTGCCGGTATGGTTATCTTTTCAAGCTCGGTGCAGTTTGCAAAAGCTTCCTCGTCTATCGTTGTAACCTTAACGGGGATTTCAACATCTGTAAGGGCGGTACAGCCCTCAAAAGCCCCTGCGCCTATCACGGCAACATTTGCGCCGAATTCAATGCTTTCAAGCGTTGTGCAGCCTGCGAAGGTGTGGTTCTTAATAACCGTTACCCCGTCGGGTATTGACGCCTGCGGAAGCGAAGCGCAGTTTTTGAAAGCGTCTGTGCCGATAGCCGTTATCGCACCGCCGAATGTAACATCGGAAAGCATTGTGCAGTCCTCAAAAAGCGAGTCCGATATTTCCGTTACGGAGTCGCCTACAACTGCGGTTGTAAGAGCCGAACAGCCCTTAAATGCCGAATTTTCTATAACGGTTACCTCGTCGAACACCTCAAGCTCCTCAAGCGACGAACAACCCTCAAAAGCGCTTGCGTCAATCTTTGAAAGCTTCTGATTTAATTCGAGTTCGGAAAGCCCCTCGCAATATGCGAAAGCCTCGTCCTTTATTTCCAAAACATTTTCGGGAAGCTTTACGCTGTTTAACGATGTACAGCCGTAAAACGCCTGCTCACCTATTTCTTTAAGCGCCGAACAGGTGTCAAAGTTTATAAGCGCTTCAATTCCCGAGCAGACTGCAAAGGCGCATCTATCAAGGGCGGCCAATTTTGAATTGAAATCCACCGATTTAATGCCTGTGCAGCCATGGAAGGCGGAGGAATTTATGGCATATTCGTTTTCAGCCGGAATAACCAGCTTATCAATACCCGTGCAATCCGAAAATGCCGCCGAGCCTATTGTTTCGATTGTTGTGGGAAGCGTAAGATTTTTTATGGCCTTGCAGTTTTCAAAAGCGGCGGTTTCAATTTTCTTAATGCCGTCTTTAAAGCTTATATCCGTAATACCGGTACAGTTGGAAAAAGCCATGTAGCTTACGGATTTAAGTCCGCTTCCCAAAGAAAGCTTCTTTATACCCGTGCAGTTTTCAAATGCGCTGACGCCGAGCTCTGTAACGGTGTCGGGGATTGTAACCTCCGTAAGACCTATACAGTCGGCAAAAGCACGGTTTCCGATAGTTTTTATATTTGAGGGGAAATTGACGGCGGTTAAGCCCACACAGCCCCGGAATGTCATATTGCCTATTCTGCTGACCGAGGACGGCAATTCAACCGTAATTATCTCGGTATGTCCGTAAAAGGCGCAGTTTGCTATTTCGTTTACGGAAGAATTAAAGGTGAGATATTTATTTTCGTCGGCAAGCTTATCCGGTTCGATAAGACCGAGCAGAACCGTTGCTCCGCCCGAAGCCCTGCCGTAAACATAGGGTGCGGTTTTAGACAAAGTACCGTTAATCAAAGAGCCGGAGTACTCATACAGCTTCGAGTTGTTGGAGAAAGAATATCTCGGCTTGGCGCTGCCCTCAAAAATACTTTTTATAAGCTCATCGGTAGCCTTTGTAACCCTTGTCTTGAAATCCTCTTCGCTTTCTTCTTCGCCCTGTTCAAGCGTAATGGGAGCATGAACAACCGAATTAAACGCCACTATGTCAAGGGACGGACACTGAGCAAATGCGGCGCTGTCAAGCATAACATCGCCCGTGAAAATACAGGTTGAAAGATTTGCACAGCCCGAAAAAGCGCTTTTTCCTATAGAAACAATGTTTTCGTTGCCCCTTACGGTTTCAATGGTGCTGTTGTTGGCAAAGGCATTATCGCCTATTCCGACAACCTTTAAAATGTATGTTGCGCCGCCGTAGTCCACCGAGCACTCATCGGGAATTATTACATAACTGCTGTCGCCCGAATACCCCGATACAACCGCCGAGCCCGTACCGTTTTTAATGTCAATGTTGACAAGGTATGTAAAATCCCCGTCGTTTGCGGAGAAATCCTCGGCAAAGCTTGAAACAGGAATACAGGAGATAAGCATAACCACCGCAACGGCAATACTCAGCGCCTTTCTGATTTTTGAATTAACTGTCATACTTTTTCCGCTCCCTTAAAAGATGTGTTAAATACGATTAAAAATCTTAATATCTATAAAATTATAGCATTATATTTTTTTAAAATCAACATCAATTTAGTTATTATCGTCAACCATATGGACATTAATATGATTATAGGTCATCTTTATGCCCGAATCGTCAAACGACGCCTTGATATTTTCCATCAAAGCAAAATAAGCGTTCCAATATTCCGCCGTTTTTGTCCATGCCCTTACAACATATTTTATACTGCTGTCGTCGTAGGAAAGCACCGCCGCAAACGGGGCTTCCGGCTCGTCGATAAACAGCTCGCTTCTTTTTACGGCGTTTAAAAGCGCATTTCTTACATCGTTCACGGGCGAATCATAGGAGGCGCTTATTTCAATATCAACCCTGCGTTTGTCCTCGGAGGTGAAATTTGTTATCTTTGCGGAAACAACCTTGCTGTTTGGCACAAAAATCATCTTGTTGTCAATGGTAACCACCTTTGTATGCACAAGGCTTACCGCAGATACTGTACCGCTTATGTCCTCGACCTCAATATAATCACCGTTTACAAAGGGCTTGTTTATTATAAGCATTATGCCGCTTGCAATGTTTGAAAGAGAGTCCTGAACCGCAAGCGAAGCCGCCAAGCCCACAACGGAGAACGCCGCAACAAGCGAAGTGGCGGAAATCCCCAGCGCATCGACAACTATCATGGCCGTTATGAAATAGAGCACCACCTTCACGGCGGTTTTAAGGTACCTTTTAAGCGTATTGTCAATAGAAGTTTTTTCTATAAGCTTTGCGATAAGCTTATTCAATACTCTTATGACAACATAGCAAACTATAAATGTTACGAGGGCGGATACAATCTTTCCGACGGTAAACGAACCTATCGAAAAATCAAGAATACTTTTAATTTTTTCAGCCATAAAACCGTTTCCTTTCATTAAAGCTTATTTTATAAAAAATATTGTTGACGCCATAAAAAACTGCGCTATATAGTAAAGCGAATGATTGATTACAATGTTTGCCGGCGTATTTTTGTCCTTGCCGAAATAGATGCCCGAAAGCACAAGGTCGGAAAGTATAAACAGCACCGAGCCTATACTCATTACGACCCAGACCTTTTCGCCGCCGGTTATAACGGCGGTCGCTACAGACGAGGTAACCGTAAACGAAAGCACCAGGGAATAAATAAAAAGAATGGCCCTGAAGCTGCCGTAATCCATTTTCATCGGCTTTTCCATAAGGGCCGCCGCCAACGCCAATACAACTGCCCCGACAACCGCCGCAAGTATCGAATACCGTGTCCATGGGGCATAGAAATAAATTGCGCTTATGTAAAACAAATGGCCTATCAAAAACGAAATAAAGCCGGAATACAGATAAATATCTTTGTTCTCGGTGTAAATCCATTTAAGGTCAAGCCATATGTCGCCGAGCATTCCCATTACAAGTCCCAAAATTATAAGCGAAGCAAAGCCAATAAAAGTGCTGTTGTGGTTTGCGGCGGCAAGTGCGGTGGCTATAAAACAAAAGCTTGCTATGGATTTTGTATATAGCCCCGGCATACCTCCCTTTTTGACCCTTACTATGAGAAAAACAACGGTAGCTATTGCGCCGGAAATAAACGCCATGGTATAAAAACTTAAATTCATTTCCCCCACCCGTAAACAGAAAATATACGAACTGATAAATATTAAATATATTATACAATTAAATATATATAATTACAATATTTTTTTAGAATTTAGATATAAAACATCAGATTGACAAAAAAATATAACTGTGTTTTAATTTACTAAGATAATATTTTGAAGGTGTTTTACAGATGAAAAGACATTGCTTTAAATTGCTTGTATTGCCTGTGCTTATATTTTCGTTGATATTCTGCTCCTGCTCTTCAAAAAAAGGCGTCTCTTCGGACGGTACGGGCGCCTCCGGCTCCGGCAAAGACGGCTCCTCGGTTAAGCTTGTGTTTGTTGAGTACGACAACGGCTATCAGGAGAACGAGATACGGGAATCGTTTATTTCCGATATGCGCCTTTTGGGCTACGACGAGGTAAAGATGAAATTCGATGTAAAAAACGCCCAGAAAAATTCGGAAAAGCTCAATGAATATGTAAACTCGCTAAAGGGCTCCGATTACGACCTGATAGTTGCCATAGCCGATCAGGCGGCGCAGGCCGTATGCAACGCAAAGCTCGATATTCCCTGCGTATTTATAGCGGCAACCGACCCCGTGGGGGATTTACTTGTAACAAACCCCGATAAGCCAGACAAAAATCTGACAGGCACCGTAATGGATACCTCGCCGTCAAAAATAATCTCGCTTATAAGGATTTTCACCCCGGAGGTAAAAAACACGGGAGTGCTTATATATAAAGGAAACAAGACGGCTCAAAAAAGCGCCTCCCTGTTTGAAAAGGAGTCAAAATCCGAGGGCTTGACCGCAAAAATCTACACCGTCGAAAGCTTAAACGATATTCAAAACACGCTTAAAAAAATGCTCTCCGAAAACGATACGGTATTTATCCCTGCCGACAATCAGCTTGATTCCGTTATGGGCAGTTTGGTTAAAACGGCGCAGGAGCAAAAAAAATACATCTATTCTTCGGGCGTTTCGGCGGTAAATTCGGGTGCGCTCGCCTCGTACTGCTCGTCCGTTGACAAGCTTTCGCAAAATTCCGCCGCCATAGCCGACCAAATAATCAAGGGAACCTCTGTTTCGGACATACCCGTGGATTTTTCGGCGGAGGGTAATTTTTACCTTTCTTCAAAAACTTATTCGGCGTTCGGAATAGGCGTGCCTGAAATCGAAGGGCTTATAGTTGTATAAGCGAAGCAAAAATTTTCAATTTTCTCAAAAAAGATGTTGACATAATCAAGGGTCTTTGCTATAATATCATTTGCCGAAAGGGAAACCGATACGGCAAATATATGCGAGAGTGGCGGAATCGGCAGACGCGCACGTTTGAGGGGCGTGTGGTAATCCCGTACGGGTTCAAGTCCCGTCTCTCGCACCAAAAAACGGTAAGGCCAATAAGCGCCCTGCCGTTTTTTACTTTTTCTCTGCGCTGTTTTTACGCAGAGCTTAGTAAGTCTTTTATCTCCGCATTAACAGCAATGCGGCATTAAATTTATAAGGAGTGTTTTTGTATGAAAAAGAATTTGGGAGCTGTTCCGGCAGTATATCCTATGCCTGTTCTTATGGTTGCCGCCTATAACGAAAATGGAAGCGTCAATGTAATGAACGCCGCATGGGGAATGATCTGCGCTATGGACAAAATTGCCCTTTTCATAGACGAGGAGCATAAGACAACGCAGAACATTCTGAAGACCAAGGCTTTTACGGTAAGCCTTGCGGACAAAGAGCATATGGCGCAGGCGGATTTCTTCGGCATAGCCACGGGCAACAAAATGCCCGATAAATTTGAGCGTTCCGGCTGTCACTCGGTTAAAAGCGAATTTGTAAACGCCCCCGTAATCGACGAATTTCCCGTTGTTATGGAGTGCGAGCTTGCCGAGGTAATAAACACGCCGAATATGTACGCAATAGTCGGGAAAATCGTCAACACCGCCGCCGACGAGACCGTTATCGACGAAAAGGGCAAGGTAGATCCCGAAAAGCTTGACGCACTTATCTTTGACCAGTTCAAATCGGGATATTATGTATCCGGCGACAAGGCAGGCAAGGCGTGGAACGCCGGCGCAGGGCTTATGAAGCAGTAATAAGGTTACGAACACCCTGATAGGTTTCCCACCGCCGTTTCCAAAGGGCGGACGAAAGCATTAAAGATTTATAATAAACTGAAATCTCCCCACATTTTGTGAGGAAATTTTCTTTTTACATATTAATTTTGCAAAATCAATCAAAGCTGGGAACAGCCGAACGAATTTACAAGTGCATTGATTTTCTCGCCGTTTTTGCACATTGGGCAGTCGTGCGCCAATGTGGTTTTGTAGCCAGGCAGGTCATGCGGATTAAAGACGGAGTTTACCTCAAGCGAGCATATTTCCTTTGTGGTTGCAAAAATCGAGGCTATGCCGACGGGGTGGCCTGCGTAATAATTGATTGACTCAACGGCGGACTTGACCGTAAAACCCGTAGCCACGGAGGCGGCAATTATAAGCACGAATTTATTTTCAATCATGGGAGCGGTATTGTCCCTGAAGAAAAGCTGACTGCCCGAATTGTGCTCCGGCGTAAGGATAAAAATATCTCTGCCGGCATTGATGTTCGTATATCCGTGTGCGGTAAGCTCGTTTGCAAGGCAGGTTGCAATAACCTCCATACCGTCAAGGCACAAAATCGTGTCTATCATCGTATTGTTTTTGTATTTTGAAGCGAGAGCCTTTGCCACCGCCTTTGCCTGTGCAAGGTTTGCCTTGTTGTTTGCAATGTCGATATAATAATTGGAGTGTCCGTGTGCGGTTGCGTAATGTCCCTTATAGATTTCAAGCTTTAACCGTGGGTTATCCGTAGTGATTTCAACTTTTTCGCCTAATGCCATAGAAAATCATCTCCTTGATTATGTTAATATTATTTTATCACGGCAGATTAAAAATTACAATAATTAATGTTTTATATAAATACCGCAAAATTGTGAAACGGATAATTTCTCCGCACGCTTGATTTAAAAGCCGAATTTTGCTATACTTTTGAAATCAGATAAGTTTGGGGCGATATAAAATGATGGCTTTGCTGGCAGTCATATATGTTGTTTTCATATCCTTGGGTCTGCCCGATTCCGTTTTCGGAGTCGCCTGGCCCGTTATACATACGCAGTTCGGTATAGCGGAAAGCTTTGCCTCCGTCTACAGCATAATAGTTGGCGTCTGTTCGGGCGGCGCAAGCTTTTTGGCAGGAGCTCTCATAAGGAAATTCGGCACGGCAAATGTCACCTTTTGCTCGATATGCCTTACCGTAACGGGGCTTTTGGGAATGAGCTTTTCCGTAAACATATGGATGATGATGTTCTTTGCCGTCGTTTTGGGCTACGGCGCAGGCGCAATAGATACGGGGCTTAACAATTATGTTTCGCTCCACTACAAGGCGAAGCATATGAGCTGGCTCCATTGCTTTTGGGGCATAGGCGTAACGGCAAGCCCCATAATAATGTCGTTTTTCCTCACGGACGAGCCGAATAAATGGCGCGGCGGATACAGGGTCATAGCGTTAATACAGCTTATAATAGCCGTTACGGTTGCGCTTTCCCTGCCTAAATGGCACAGGCTCGACCCCGTAAAGCCACAGGCAAAGCAGGATTTGCAGGAAAAGGGCAATTCGGCTTTGAGAGAAATATTTTCTAAAAAGGGTCTTGTCACAAGCATACTGTCGCTCGGATTTTATTGCAGTATGGAATTTATTTTCGGAACATGGGGAGCTTCTTTCCTCGTCAATTCCCGTTCGATGTCCCCCGATACTGCGGCAAAATGGGTATCCGTTTTTTACTTCGGCATCATGCTGGGCAGGCTTCTTTCCGGCTTCCTTTCGGAAAAGCTTAACGACAACAGCCTGATAAAATACGGCGGTATTTTTATTTTAATCGGAATAGCGGTTCTGCTGATACCCGTAGGTACGGTTTCCACGGTGGGATTTTTGCTGATAGGCATAGGATGCGGTCCGGTATTTCCGAGTATTCTCCACTCCGTTCCCGAACGCTTCGGCAAGGAGTTTTCCTCCGATATTACGGGCTTTCACATGGGCGGAGCATACGCCGTCGGCTTTATTAATCAGCTTGTTTTCGGCTATGTTGCGGTTTCGACAAGCTTTGATATTACGCCGTTCGTACTGCTCGGAGCGTGTGTTGTTATGCTTGTAATGCACGCTTTCACCGTAAAAGCGGTTAAGGCGAACGCAGGCTTAAAAATACAAAACGGGTGATTATTTGGAAAACGAAATTACAATTAAACCTATAGCGCACATATATACCGATTTTCCCGAAAAATTCGGCGTTCCCAGGCAGTCGGGGCTTGCAGACACGCAGGGCAAAATAGTTTTTGAGCCTGAATACCGTGTAAGGGAGGCTTTTCGGGGGCTTGAGGGCTTTTCTCACATATGGCTTATTTGGCAGTTTTCCCAATGCGTTAATTCCGGCTGGTCGCCCACCGTCAGGCCGCCCAGGCTCGGAGGGAACAAAAGGGTCGGCGTTTTTGCTTCCCGTTCTCCGTTCAGGCCAAACTCACTGGGGCTTTCCTGCGTAGAGCTTAAAAAAATCGACTTTGAATGTAACAACGGCCCTGTGATTTTTGTTTCGGGGGCGGATACGGTAAGCGGCACGCCGATTTTCGATATAAAACCGTATGTGCCCGTTGCCGACGCAAAGCCCGGCGCAAAAGAGGGTTACACGGAGTTTACAAAGGATTACGCAACAGAGCTTTTGTACGATAAAAAAATCCTTGAAATTATGCCAAGCGATAAAGCCGAAGCCCTGCTTGAGATACTGAAGCAGGACCCGAGGCCCTCGTATATAGGCGAAAGCCCGAGGGAATACGGTATGCTTTTTTCGGGGTACAATGTAAAATTCGTATACAAGAACAATGCGCTTAAAATTACTGAAATTGAAAGGTTGAAGCAGTCAGATGGCTAACCCTTTTGGACATTTTAAAACCATTACAAAACATAGGCGGCAGGTTATAAAAAACTGCTTTCGTGCGGGCATAGGCCTACAGGGTCTGCGCCACGACCTGTCAAAATTCAGCCCTGTGGAATTTATCAACGGGGCAAAATATTTTGACGGCTCACGAAGTCCCAACGAGCTTGAGCGGATTGACAAGGGCTTTTCCGAGGCGTGGATGCACCATAAGGGAAGAAACAAGCACCACTTTGAATATTGGAACGATTACAACCCGATTGAAAAGAAAAATATGCCCGTTAAAATGCCGTTGAAATATGTTGTTGAGATGTTCTGCGACCGTGTTGCGGCAAGCAAAATTTATATGGGAGGCAAATACAACGACTCGTATCCGCTTGAATATTTCGAGAGGGGCAGGGACAACAGGATAATTCACCCCGAAACCTCCGAGTTGCTTGAAAAACTGCTTAAAATGCTTCGTGACGAGGGCGAGGATAAAACATTTGACTATATTAAGAATACGCTTCTAAAAAATAAAGATTACTAAAGGACGCCGGCCCGATTTGCAAGCCGGTGTTTTTATATTCGGACAAGCCGGTTATCGGCAAACCAAATCACCGACCTGAATTTACAAGCCGGTGATTCAGAGTGTAGAAAAAGTATGTTTCACTTGGCAATATGCGCAAAAGGAGTAAGATTATGGGAACCCCCGGCGAGGGTTCCCCACCGAAAAACAGTCCACCGGACTGTTTTTCGCCCCTCCTGCGCTCTAAGGCGAGG